>CAIQDX010000001.1 GCA_903870685.1 uncultured Chitinophagaceae bacterium
AGGAAACCATGCACTTTGCATTGTTGGATATGATAATAAGAAATTAGGTGGTGCTTTTGAAGTGATGAATAGTTGGGGAACGGGCTGGGGAAATCAAGGTTTTTTTTGGATCACTTATCAGCAATTGAAAACATATGGAACGTATGCTCTTGAATTGATGGATAAAGAAGTGTATGATGGCAGTGCATCAAATAGCGCAACGCAACCACAATTAAAAGGGAAACTGAGTTTTATAATAGTGAATGATTACGGAAATGATATTGATTCTATGCCGGTAGTTAGAAACGATATTAATTCAAGTTCTACTGAGAACAACAAAATAAGTTTTTGTAATTATACATTGAAAGAGAATTATTCTGCCGATACAAAATTCAAAATAAAGTTTACGACCAATGCCCCTGCTTTTGTATATATCTTTTCGGTAGATGATAAAAAGAAAGTTTCGAAATTATTTCCTTATGCCGATAATGTAAGTGCAGCCATCAATTCAACAAATGCAACAGTTTATTTTCCTTTTGACAGTTTACATTTTAAGTTTGGGAAAAATTCAGGAAAAGATAAGATTTGTGTTTTATACAGCAAATCAGCTATCGATTTTTATGATTTGAAAGAAAATATTTCAAACACACAATCCAACATGTATCAATCCATTTCCAAACAATTCGATAAACAAATTATACCTCTTAAAAGAATTAGCTTCAGCAACAATATCATTAACTTCAGTACGAATGCTGCGGAAGATGAATTAGTTTGTTTTTTTATTGACCTGAATCACAAATAATAAAACCTTATGACAATAAACTTATTTTTAAGAAGAGGGCTTATTTCAATGATACTTATTCTGTGTTTTATTTTCAGTAAAGCGCAAAATGCTAAGCTGTTTTATGCAGAAGCTGAAAAATTGATGAGCACAAAACAATATAATCTTGCAATAGATAATTTTGATAAAGCCATCAATCTCGATATATTATTTTCTGAAGCTTATGTGGAACGTGGCATCGCTTATAAAAATATTGGCAACTATACATTATCAATTAAGGATTTTAAGAAAGCCATTTCAATTGATACAAATAACACACCATCCATCATTCAAATTATTGAACCATTAGCACGTTTGCACAATTTTTCGGACGCAACAAAATATTACAACCTCTGTCTAGCTAAAAATATTTCAGCGAAGATCGATCTCGACAGTTGGAAATTTTTCAGCAAATATGCCGAAAGCATATCTGCATTTATTTACATAAATAATTATGAAGCTGCATTAAAAAGTTTGAATGATGCAGAAGACTTGTATCATAATAAAATAAAAAACAAGCAATTTCAAAACAACAAACTTACTTCTATTGCTTCTGTGCTAGTACTGAAAGGATATGTTTTAGAGAAACTAAATCGTAATCAGGAAGCTAAACAAATTTATGCCGATGCGTTATCTATTAACAAGATGCAGCCCGACGTTACAGTTGCTCTTCAACACATAAATAATGAACTTGAGAAATCAAAACGCAGTATCATACAAAAGGATACTACTGCTCCAATCATTGAAATTATTGAACCTATCTTATCTGCTAGCAGAGACATTGGCGTTGAAGCGGATAAAACTGCTGATACAAAATTGCATATAAGAGGACAGGCTTTCGATCCTGGTGGAATTAATAAAATTTTATTGAATGATGTTCCTTTGAAAATAGAAGAGCATGGATACTTTGAAACAGTTCAAACTATTGTTCCGGGCATCAATACTTTCTCATTTGTTGCTTTTGATAATAGTGGTAATAAAGGCACAAAAACTTTTCAGATAACTGCAAAAGCTAATCAAAACAATTCCGCCATGATTGTTCAAACTCCAATTTATCCATCTTTGGAAAAAGCCGGTTTCTATGCAATTTTAATTGCTGAAAGCAATTACAAACTTCTTCCCGACGATAAAAAACATTTGCCCGGCACTGTTAATGATCTACACAATATGTATAATGTTTTAGTGAATAAATACAGTTTTCCACCAGAGAATATCGATACATTGATGAATGCAGACAGAGAAAATATCATGGAAAAAATTTATCAAAGGAAAAGCAGAATAAATGAAAACGATAACCTTTTAATTTTCTATGCAGGCCATGGTTTAGAGATCATTCACGACGATAAAACAAAAGAAGGCTTTTTGATACCGGTTGATGCGAGTATTGAACAAATAAATGGAGTATACAATGAAAATACTTTTATCAGCAATTATGATTTGCTAAATTCGATCAGAGATTCTAAAGCAAAGCATATTTTATTTATTGTAGATGCTTGTTATGCCGGAATATTATTGCAAAGTGTTGTTCCGGTACATGATAAACCGGAACCTTTTGAAGAAGCATATGAATCAAAAAGCAGGAAGCTAGTTGCCAGTACAAAAGATAAGCCGGTGCCCGATAGCAGTCTTTTCATTAAAGAGTTTACGAAGGCACTTCAAAATAATTCAGAACCTTATATATCAACTGAACAACTGCTAAATGATTTCAAGAATAAATATAATGTTGAAAGCGGAGAAAGATTACAATACCAAAGAATTACCGGCTTAGATAAAGGTGGTCATTTTGTTTTTAAGATGAATAAACTTAATAAGCAATTTTAATTAATCACCTGAGTGTAGCAGTTAATTTCACGCCAAATAAATTTGTTTTATTTCTGGATGGGTCTAAATGTTTTTGCGGATTCTGATCATGCAAACCATTTACATTTTTTTTATTATCCTGTATATAACTTTTCATTTCTAAATTGATTTTATTAAATACTTCATCTACCGTTATGGATGCAGGATTCTGATTAAATACACTAATAATTGAGTTAGTAAATAAGCCGTGGTAATTTTTATTCTTATCAGGTATGTCCTGACCTTCTTGCATATCTGTTGCTGCCGATATAAAAAGATATTTTGAGTTTTGTCGGGTAACTGGTCGTACAATTTTATCATTATCTGAAATAACTATTCGTTGTGCAAATAGCGCTGATTTGTTTCTTACTAATTCAACTGAATCATAATTATTAAGCGTGTTATGCAATAGCGAGTTAAAAGAATTGTCTGATGAATTATTAGCTGATACACCCGAAATACTATCAATAAGTTTTTGCGGATCATTAGCATTTTTAGTTAAGATATACATCAGATGATCTAAATCAACAGATTTGTTTTGGGCTGATGGCAGATCATTTGTGTTGTTGCTTGCCATATCCATATTACCACTATAACAGCAATCTAATAGAGCAGTAAGAATTACTTTTTTATCAATAAAAAGATTGAAATATTTTTTTAAAGTGGTATCCCGAAAAAAGCATTTGAAATTATCTTTAAAATTATAAAGATCACTTGTCAACATGGCCTGATTA
>CAIQDX010000002.1 GCA_903870685.1 uncultured Chitinophagaceae bacterium
ACAATTTGCAGGATTACAGATATTTTGAGGAATAAAATGGATGACTGTTCCTAAATCAAACAGCTTTGTTTCTCCGCATCTGATTTTATAACCGATAGAATTTACTTGTGCAACCACATATTTATCTTTAGCACAATCGCATGCCACTGAACTTTGTTTTGATTTCATGTCATCAAAATTAATACTGATATGTTCAGTCACATTGCCAGTAGATGGATTTCCAGTATGATTAATCTTAGTGCTGCTTGTATCTGGTGCAATCCAATTTCTATTAATAGAACTACTGCTGCTACTTGCTTTCACCTTAGTACTACTGGTATCGTCTGCAATCCAATTTCTGGTTATTGTTTTTGTTGAAGAAGTATCATCAGCGATCCACGTTCTTGTAATCGTTTTTGATTTCGAATTATTATTAGTACCATCGCCACTTAATTTCACCTTAGTGCTGCTTGTATCGTCTGCAATCCAATTTCTTGTTATTGTTTTTGTTGAAGAAGTATCATCAGCGATCCACGTTCTTGTAATCGTTTTTGATTTTGAATTGTTATTAGTACCATCGCCACTTAATTTCACCTTAGTGCTGCTTGTATCACCTGCGATCCAATTTCTATTATTTGGTTGAATACCCGGATTACCTGTATTTGTATTTTGCAGATCATTATTTCTAAAAGAAAGAATGATTTCTACAATGAATCCATTTTTTATAACAGGCTTAATAAGGCAGTTTTTAACTCCACTAATGGAGCCATAACAGGCTTCTCCAGGTTTCTTGCACGTTTCATCAGAACAATCAACATCAACCATAATTCCTTCTTTCTCTACCCCATTATCTTTTATTGGAATTGCTAATGGTTGTATTACATCTCCATAAGGATTTGTTGAATAGTCATACTTATATTCTCCTTTTCTAATGATTAATTCTTTAGTTCGAAAAAATTCTAAAATATCAATTCTATTTACATGATAATCTGATTTCCATGAGAATGCTATTTTTTTTGCAGTACCATTGCCTGTTGAAGCATTTTTATTTACTACTACTTTAAAATTACAGGTCCCACAAACTTTATTTCCGCATTTTGCAGTGATATATATATTATAAACTCCATACCCACCGTAATACCCATTATTAAAATCAAGAGGAAGGGCATTGATTCCGCTTTGGGTAAATTGGCCACGGTATGGTGTTACAAAAGTCCAGTCATAAGTAATGCAGGAACTGGAACTACAGTTATAATCCGGAGCAGTAAATATATAAGTGCCTTTAGGCAAGCTGATACTATCATTGCAATTTACTGTTCCCTGTTTAGCCGGAGACGTAGGCGTAGCAGTGCTTTGATATTGAACATAGCTACTTTTCCAATTACCACATTTACATGAAGCAGTATCTGTAGCAATCACTACTTTGAAATTGCACTCGCATTTTTTCCCATCACAAATAGCTGATAAAGTGTATTGGTATGTTCCGGGTAACGTAAACGTATAAGCATAATCCAATGCCGTTAATGATTGAATGTTATTATCCGGTTTAGTAATGGTCACATTTTGGATAGCGCCTTTGCAATAATTTCCGGATTTATCTTTACACTGAAAATTGGGAACAATAACTGCTGAATAATTTCCGAAAGGCAAATTAATAACATCACCACAAACAGGATTTATTGGTATTGTTTTTCCATTATTAAGTTTATACTCGAAGTAAGGATTGAAGCTGCAACTGCATAATGATAGCTTACAATCATCAACAACAATTGTATACGTACATGGCGGACATTTTATTCCATTACATTCTGCATTTAATGTGATACTATATATTCCATTCGCTATTGGCGTAAATGCATCATTAATATTATTTGATGAATTGCCTGTTTTAATTAACACATCTCCTTGTCTGATCTCCCAACTTGTTTTCGCCTGACATGTTTTACTTTCAGGTAAACATTGATACGTTGTTGAAAAATTAAATGGCTGATTACAACTCCATTGTATTTTACTGCCGCAATCATATTTTAATACTCTTCCTGCTGCATTTTGTACACTGATAACATCCCATTTGCCACATGTACAACTTTGGCAATCATCAACAACAAAAGTATATGTACATGGCGGACATTTTATTCCGTTACAGCTGGCATTAAAAGTGATCGTATAATAGCCATTGGATGTTGGCGTAAATGAACCGAAACTGCCGTCCTGAGATTGATAAGGTGAGCCATCTTTAGTGATTTCCCAACTTGTTTTCGCCT
>CAIQDX010000003.1 GCA_903870685.1 uncultured Chitinophagaceae bacterium
GGGTGATTTGGGTTATAAAGTTTTTGAAACAAAATATGCAAAGTTGGGTGTGTTAATTTGCTGGGATCAATGGTATCCGGAAGCAGCACGCATTACAGCATTAATGGGTGCCGATATTTTATTTTATCCAACAGCAATTGGTTGGGCTAAAACACAGGATGAAGCAACCAACACAGAACAATACAATGCATGGCAAACCATTCAACGCAGTCATGCTGTTGCCAATGGTGTGCATGTTGTTTCAGTGAATCGTGTTGGTGAAGAAGCTGGGATGAAATTCTGGGGCGGATCATTTGTATCCAATCCATTTGGTTCATTAATTTTCAAGGCATCACATGATAAAGAAGAAACGGAAGTGATTGAAATTGATCTGAAAAAAACTGATTATTACAGAACACACTGGCCTTTTTTACGCGACAGAAGAATTGATTCGTACGAGCCGATTACGAAAAGATTTATAGACGAGTAACCCCTATCCCCTAAAGGGGAATAAATTATAGTTTCCATTGAAACGATTAAATCAATTAAATGAATTTGCTTAATAAAAGTTTACATCACTCCCCTTCAGGGGCTGGGGGTCTGACTCCTAAACAACTCGGTTATTATTTTCCAGCCGAATGGCACAAACATACTGCAACATGGTTAAGCTGGCCGCATAAAGAAGCAAGCTGGCCCGGAAAAATTCATACGGTTTATGATCCTTATTGTCAATTTATAAAAGCATTGACAGGTGGTGAGAAAGTTTGTATCAATATTGTTGATGAAGCGATGAAATCCTTTGCCACAAAGCATCTGAAAGAACATGATGTTGATATTAATAAAATCGAATTTTACTTTCATCCTACCAACGATGCATGGTGCAGAGATCATGGTCCTGCATTTTTAATTCATAAAAAAGAAAAGAAAAAAGTAATTGTTGACTGGAATTATAATGCCTGGGGAAATAAATATCCGCCTTATGATCTGGATGATGTTATTCCAACATTGATTGGTGAAAAATTAAACTTACCTGTTTATCATCCCGGAATAATTATGGAAGGTGGTTCGGTTGATTTTAATGGCAACGGAACATTAATTACATCAACTGCATGTTTGTTAAATAAGAACAGAAATCCAAATCTCAATCAATCACAAATAGAAAATTATTTACAAAATTTTTATGGTGTTGATCAAATACTTTGGGTTGATGAAGGAATTATTGGAGATGATACAGACGGTCATATTGATGATACCGTTCGTTTTGTAAATGAAGACACAGTTTTAGCAACTGTTGAAGAAAATATAAATGACGAAAATTACCCTTTACTGCAACATAATTTAAAACAGTTGCAACAAATGCGATTATTAAACGGCAAACAATTAAATATTATTGAATTGCCCATGCCGGCAAAAGAAGTTATTTGGGAAGATCAACGCCTGCCTGCATCTTATGCAAATTTTTATATTGCCAATGCTATTGTTGCAGTACCTATTTTTAATGATGCCAATGATGAACGTGCTCTCAACATTATTCAACAATGTTTTCCAAACAGAAAAGTAATTGGTATTAATTCTACAGATGTTATTTGGGGATTGGGTAGTTGGCATTGTTTAAGTCAGCAGGAACCTGAGCCATGAAATTTTGACTAATTTTATTATTCAAAATAATTAAAGATGCTAAACTTATCATCACCGATTGCGGGTTGTATGCGTTGGGGAAAATGGGGTGCTAACTATTCAACAGCCGAATACAGAAAAATGATCGATGCTTGTTTGCAACATGGTATAACATCATTTGATCATGCTGATATTTACGGAGATTATACTACTGAAGAAGAATTTGGCAATGCGCTGAAACAAGCACCGGCGCTACGTTTACAAATGCAGCTCATTTCTAAATGCGGTATTCAAATGCTAAACGAAAATCGTCCGCATCATCAAATAAAATCGTACAACACTTCTGCAAAACATATTATTCAATCAACTGAAAGATCATTAAAAAATTTCGGAACTGATTATTTGGATATTTTATTTATTCATCGTCCTGATCCTTTATTAAATCCAACCGAAGTTGCAGAAGCCATTACAATTTTAAAAGAGCAAGGGAAAATAAAACAGTTTGGTGTATCTAATTTTTTGCCGCATCAAACAGAAGCATTACGAAAATATATTTCAATAGATTATAATCAAGTTGAAATATCGATCATCCATTTAACCTCTTTCATTGATGGTACATTAGATAATTGCTTACAACATAAAATTATTCCAATGGCATGGTCGCCATTAGGTGGTGGCATGTTTACAGACGAAAGTCATCCCCGCTTCAGAAGCATTACTGCCACTGCGTTTGAGCTTGCAGAAAAATATCACACCGGCGTAAATCAAATTTTAGTGGCATGGTTATTAACGCATCCTTCCGGAATTATTCCTGTTGTTGGCACAACAAAAGTTGATCGTTTATTGCAGGCAAAAGAAGCCAACAATATTCATTTATCTAGAGAAGATTGGTTTAAACTTTGGATCGCATCAACCGGTGAAGATGTTGCTTAAAACTTAGAATATTTTAGTCATCATCTTTTTTATTTTTCTTATTCAACTTTACAAATGCAGCTCTTGATGGTGCTGGAGAACTTGTTCCTTTTATTCCTTGCCATAAGATTTCATTGAACACTAGATCAGGCACTGCATCTTCTTTATTCCAATTAAATTTTTCGCTTACTGCTGCCATTTTATTTTGACCATTCTTTTCATTCAAATCAACATTGGCAGGTAAATGATTGAACGAAGAAAAATTTGCACTAGCTGTAAAGCTTTGCCACATGGGGTTTGCAGCCGCATCGTATTGCGTCATTGGCGGCATACCGAGAATTAATTCTATCGTTCTTAAGACAGATGAAGTTGAATACATAGAATGATCAACATAATTTCTTTTTACATATGGACTGATTACATATGCAGTACTTCTATGTGCATCAACATGGTCCGGACCATTTTGAGCATCATCTTCCAAAATAAAAACGGCACTCTCCTTCCAGATAGAACTCTTACTTAAATATTCTATAAATAATCCAACCGCCAAATCATTATCGGCAACGTAAGCATATGGTGTTGGTTTATTTTTACGCAATCCTTCCGTGTGATCATTTCCAAAACGCATGGTATTAAATTGAGGCACTGCATTTTTTACAAGTAAAGAATCGAACTCTCTTTTCCATTGCGAAAATCTTGTTGTATCTCTAACATCTAAATTCCATCCCGTGTAATAAGGACAAGTATTTCCACGCAAAACAGAAATACTTGGTTTGCCTGAATTATCTGCAAACTCGCCATAGGTTCTGAAACTAACATTATTTCTTTTACAATTATCCCAGATAAATCCATTTTTATTATTTGCAATGGCACGTAATCCTTCGCCATCATAATTACCACCACGACCGCCATAACTTGTTGGCCAGGTCTTTTCCATATAATCCGTTGCGTAAGCACCCATGCTCCATTCATGCCCGTCGGCACTCACTTCTGCATCGCAATAAAAATTATCCAACAAAACAAAATTGTTTACAATGGAATGAAGATTAGGCGTGATTTTTTCGCCAAACAATAATAAACTGGTATCTCCATTGCCACCTTTTACATCACTCAACACCTGATCGAATGTTCTGTTTTCTTTTATGATGTAAAAAATATGTTTTATAGGTGAGGCATCACCAACTTTCATTGGAATAGGATTTCCTTTTTCGCCTGATGCATTCAATTCGATTTTCTTTGAATAAGGTGTGTTATGATAAACAGCCTGAGAAAAAATGCCTAATTGTTTTTCTGAAGGAACATCAATAATACTTAAAGTGCCGGTAAATAATCCACCTATGTATTCAACATCTTGAGTTCTATGCGGATCACCTTGCTGATAAATAACTGCCTGTCTTGAGTTGTAAGGACTTGGTCCTTTTGGATTTGCCTTTGACGTAAATCCTTTGCCATTGCTTACAAAAATTTTCTTACCAATTACTTTTACATTGGTTGGATACCAACCTACCGGAATAAATCCTTTTGAAACACTCTTGCCCGGAACACTTACATCAAAAACACTTAAACAATTATTATCGGCATTGGCAATGTATAATGTCTTTTCATTTTCACTTAGTGCAACAGCATTGCTTGTTGAACCGCTTGGTGCATTTGGATATAAGGCCGCATTTAATGTTTCAATTACTTTTTGGTGAGCCACATCAATAACCGAAACTGAATTATCATTAGCATTAGCAACAAATAAATACTTTCCATTTTTATTTAAAAACATTTCATTGGGGTTATCGCCAACAGCAATTTCATTTGCAATTTTATTATTAGCAATATCGAACAATAAAACCTTATCGCCGCCCCATGAACTGATGTACAATATTTTTTTATCGGCTGAAAGCAAGCAGGAATAAGCTTCTGCACCCAATGCAATTTTATTGATCGAGCTTTTTGTTTTCAGATCAACGATATATAAACTGTTGTTTTCTTTAGTAACAACATAGAGAATTTGTTTAGCATCATCAATTTCAATTCCAGTTGGTGAAATCTTTTCGGGCCAATGTTTACCCAAAACAATACTATCATTAATTTTTAATTTATTATTGACGATAGCATATTGCATTATCAAATTATCGTTACCTCCGCTTGCATATAAATATTTTTCATCGGCACTAAATTTTAATCCGTACCAACTTTTAGCAATAACGATATTATCCAATTCAATTTCTTTGGCAGCATCAATCAACTGAATCGTTTGTTCGCTTTGTCCGTTATTGGTAACAGCAATTAATTTCTTGCTTTTACTAACTGCAATGTTTAATGGCAGATCGCCAAGATCTATACTTTTCCCTACTGGTGTTAAACTCCAGCCATTGGGTAATTTTATTCTTTTATCTTCTATCTCTTTTAAAGTTTGAGATTGTGCAGCAATGGTAATGATGGAAAGAATGAGCACAATAATTTTTCTCATAAAGAATGTTTTTTGTAAAGCTAAATGAAGAGGAGCAAATGGAAAAGTTATTAAAATATGATTCCTAATAAACAAGAATTATCATACTTAAAATATCTTGGTATCATCTTTGCGGCTTTTACTATATGTAAGTAAAAATCATTTTACATAATAAATTTTCAGCCTGTATCTTCAAATATTAAAACAAGCCTATGTTTAAATTGCTTATCGCTTTTCCAGAACGATTAGTTCATCACTCAAAAAAGCTGATAGTTTTACTTTATACATTTTTAAGTTTGGCTTCGCTTGCTCAGGATAGAATTGATTCTGCAATGAAAATTTTAAATGAAAAATATCCGCAAGAAAAAATCTACATCGCTTATAACCAAAGTGATTATGTTGCCGGAGAAATTATTTGGTTTAAAGGATTTGTTTTTTCGGGTTATTATTTATCTGATATTTCTACAAACCTTTATGTAGAGGTTTATAACAGCAATAAAAATATTGTATCTAAAAAAATAATTCCATTATTTAAAGGTATTGCTGAAGGAAACTTATCAATGCCAGATACAATTAGCGAAGGCGTCTATTTTATCAGGGCTTATACCAATTGGATGCTCAATTTTAGCGAAGATTTTCAATATATACATCCCATTCCTATTTATAATCCAGGCTCAAAACTTAAACTAAAAACAACTAATCAAACATGGAGTGCATCAGCGTTTGTTGAAGGTGGAAATCTTTTAGACAACAAACCTTCTAATATTGCTGTTCGCCTATTTTCAAATGGCGACCTACCGCAAAACTGGCATGGATATTTGATTGATAGTTTGAATCCATTAGAAAAAATAATTTCATTCCAATCACTTGATAAAAATGTAGCACAGTTTGGACTCATTCCCAATAAAGAAAAGAATTACAAGCTTTTTATTGAAGATAATAATGGACAAGCAAAAACAATTTCATTACCGCCTGTTTTATCATCAGGAGTAAATCTTAGCGTAAATCAACAAGACTCGATATTGGAATACAAAGTTGATTTCAACAACATGTCTTCTCATGAAACATACAAGTTAGTTGGCACAATAGATAATAACATAGTTTATAGAGCAACTATAAAAAATAACGATTCAACTTTCATTCACTCTTTTTCAACCGCACAAATGTTGAAAGGCGTTTTACGTTTAACTGTTTTCGATAATAGCTATAATGTTGCAACTGAAAGACTTTGTTTTCTTTATCCCGAAACGAAAACAAAACCAATTATTGATTCATTATTACTGAACAATAAACCGAAAGCAGTAAATGAATTTAGTTTGAATGTAGATTCAGGAAAAGCTTATTGCGCAATGGTTTTAGACGAAACTGCAAACAATCCATTTGTACGAAATAATATTATCAGCAGTGTTTGGTTGAGTTCTGATTTTTCAAATAATATTCAGGATGCTGAAAATTATTTTAGTTCCACTGAAAATAAAAAAGCTTTGGATGCTTTATTAATTACAGAAAAATGGGAACGTTTTAATTGGCAGAAAATTCTTTCGAACAAATTTCCTGTTATAAAATTTCCAAAGGATAATTATATTTCTTATGAAGCAACAGTCTATTACAAAAAAAATATTTTACCGAATGAAATGATAAACCTGATACTATTTATGCCCGACTCTTCGAGACAGTTAGTTCAGGCGAAAACAAATGCAGAAGGAAAATTTTTACTAGATGGTTTGTTGTTTGATGGAATTGCAAAAGCCAGTTATCAATTATCAAATAAGAAACTGAATTATGAATCTGTAAAAATAGAATTTTCCGCTCAAGAAAATTACATGAAATACGAGAAGGCATTGCCTGTTACAGGTTACTTTTTAGCACCAAATACCGAAACAGTTATATCCCCTAAAGAACAAAAGAAAAACGAAGAAAGAATTAAAAGCGACACAAGCTTTAGTACAAAATTTCATAAGCTTAAAGATGTGAGCGTACAAACAAAAACAAGAACGCTTACTCAATTATTGGATGAGAAATTAAGTTCGGGCAGATTTTATAATCCAAGAGAAGTTATTTATGATTTTATAAATGAAAAACAAGATGGATCAACAGGCAGCAATCTGCATTTTTGGTTACGGGGCAGGATCCCGTCTTTTGACCCAAAGGATGAAAAAAGTGGAAAAATATCTTATTATATTGATGAGTTTAAAGTAGATAGAACTATGCTCTTTTTGATAGATGGGACATCAATTGATGATGTGGCAATGGTAAAAATACAAGGACGTGGAGATTCACACCAAGTATTTATTTATTTAAAACGAGGTGGAGAAATGTTATATAAAGCAAAGCCTTTAAACAATGGAGAATTACGCGGATACGAACATCAGGAAACGTTTAGATCTCCTGATTATTCAAACATTGATCTTACAAAATTAAAAACAGATTCACGGGAGTTACTTTATTGGAGCGGTATTATAACATCAGATTCTGCAAATGAAAAATCTAAAATAAAATTTTATAATAACGACAAAGCGAAAAAGTTTAGGCTCGTTATTATTGCTGTTTCAACAGATGAAGAGCCTAGTTATTATGAAAAGATTTTAGAATAGAGATTTAACAGTACATGAGTGTCCCAAAGGGATTTCTTTGGAACGACGCAACAATGCATCATACTTATTCTATTGCTTGAAACATAAACTAAAAATGCCCCGATATTTCGCAGGGCATTTTTTTCATTTAGATAGCAGGGGGTTATCTA
>CAIQDX010000004.1 GCA_903870685.1 uncultured Chitinophagaceae bacterium
CCATTTGGATATAAGTCCTGCAAAATGTTAGCGCACTTTTATCCTCAAGAATACATCCAAGCAATAGAACAAAATACACTTGGTAATTATGAATTGAACCAAACCGAATTGGATGAGTTCATTGTGATTAATTCAAAGAAAGGACTGGGGGAATTAAATGTGGAAGACCTTCATAATTTGATAAAGTATCTCAAAGAAGATAAGACGGCTGATAATTCAAGCAGAATAAAAATTATTAGCGCAGTAATAAAACAGATTGAAAAGAACATTGCAGAAACAATGTGTGGCATCATGGGTTCAAAACCAAGTGGATTAGTATTTGATTATTTGAAGAATGAAGATTTCAATAATATCAAAATCATTGATAAAAGAGTTCTAACAGAAACACAATTATATAAACTGCACCGAGCAAGATGTACCTATAATAGTCGGTTGAAAAGAATTGCAAAGGATATTGGAATTAGTAAGTTGACCAGCCACGTTAGCAGACATTCGTTCGCGTACTATATGTTGAGTTCGGGTTCTACGGTTGAGGAAATATCCCATGCACTTTCACATTCCTCAATTGAAATAACACAGAACTATATCAATCAATTTCCAAGCAAGTTTTCTGATGTGGCATTACAGAGATTTTCTGATAGTTGGAATATATAAAAAAACCACCCCAATTTTGGAGTGGCTTAAAGTCGTCCCAACAAGAATCGAACTTGTATCCAGCGTTTAGGAAACGCTTGTTTTATCCATTAAACTATGGGACGAATAATATTCAAAAAAACAATTCTGCTGCACAGTTTGCTACACAAATAATACAATTATATAATTTCAAATATTCATCATTTTCAACCAAATCCTTATCCAGTTTATATCCTATCAAAACTGTTTTTTTTGTTGAATGTATAAAAAATAGGAAACTCCTATTCTATCCATTGAACTACGGGACCAAAAAACATGGCAACAAAAATAGCTGAAACAGATTTAGTTTGCAATTCAAAAAAATCTGTTTTTGTTTACCTTATCTTTGCTGCCCTCAAAACAATACTATGAAGTTTTACAACATAATTATTAAATATCGTTTTTGGTTGAGTTTACTGGCAATTGTTTTTGCTGTCACTGTAAATGTTGTATCCGGTTTTTGGCCTTCTTTCATTTTATATTTTATTGCCGTAATTGGATTGTTCAGTCATTTTTTTATTGGCCCACTTCGTTTAATTCAGGAACCGATGGAACAAGGCAGAGTAGAAGAAGTAAAGAAAATATTGGAATCAGTTTGGTTTCCGGGTTTGCTGTATACACCTGTTCGTTCTACATATTATACTATCAAGGGAAACCTTTCTATGATGGAACAGGATTTTGATACTGCCGAAAAACATTTAAAGAAAAGTTCATCTTTAGGTTCTCCGATGCCTGAAGCTGAAAGCGCCAATAAATTACAATTAGGAATGATGTCCATGCAAAAAGGCGATTTAAAACAAGCCGAAGGTTATGTGCGTGCAGCCATTCGTTTGGGAATTTCCGATAAAGAAAGTGAAGCCGTTGCATATTTAAGTATGTGCCAGATTTTTATGAATAAAAGAGAATTCAGAGCGGCGAAGGATTTCTTTAGAAAAGCAAAAGCATGTAAGCCAAAAACCAAGCAGGTATTGGATCAGATCAAAGAAATAGAAAAATATATTTCTCGAATTCCGGGATAGATCCAATTATAATTTTTATCAGTACATAGTTTATTTCTGCAAACATTCTTCAATGATTTTTGCAAAATGTTCATGTTCCAAAACATGAATTCGATTTGCTAAATCATCTCCGGTATCATTAATTAAAACCGGACAAGTTGTTTGAAAGATGATGGAACCATGATCGTATTTATCATCCACATAATGAATAGTAATTCCACTTTCTTTTTCTTTTGATTGGATAACAGCTTCGTGAACAAAATGTCCGTACATTCCTTTGCCACCATATTTTGGTAATAATGCCGGATGAATATTTATGATTTTATTTGGATAGGCTGCAATTAATGCAGATGGTATTTTCCATAAAAATCCGGCCAAGACAATAAAATTAATTTGGGCAGATTTTAATTCGCTTAAATATGCATCTCCACGAAAAAATTTTTCTTTCTCAATAATTAAATTGGGTATCTGAAACTCTTTTGCGATTTTTAAAACACCGGCATCGGGTTTATTAGAAACGATCAATGCAATCTTTATATCGCTGTGATTTTTGAAATGATCTATAATTTTTCTTGCATTGGTTCCGGTTCCTGAAGCGAAGATGGCTATATGTTTTTTGACACTCAAATTATTTGATTTTACGATTGGTATGAACTCTGAAAATATCTTTTTCAAAGATGACTTCAATATTTATTTAAATGGTTCTTCTTAAAAACCGCGTATTGTAATAAGAAATTGCTTACAAAACAATGATAAAAAAATGAAGAAATCGTATTCGTCATCTAAAAACCAAGCCAGATAAGGCTAAAAAAATTTTTTTCACATTGAATTATTATGCTTGTACTCCCCTATTTTTGCAGGCGTTCATGGTATTTTTTCTTCACTAAGAACAATAGATAATAGATTGTGATATGATATCTCACAGAAGTACAACCAAGACTATAATACTCAGTACAATTATTTTCCTGAGCTTTTCTTTCGGCAATATAGCGAAAGCACAAGATGGTAAAGCCCTCTTTTCTCAAAACTGCGCTGCTTGTCACGCTATTGATAAAAGACTTACAGGACCTGCATTATTAGGTGTTCAGGATAGATGGCCTGATCAAAAAAAATTGTATTCGTGGATCAAAAACAATCAGGCATTCCTGAAAACAGGGGATGCTTATGCGAACAATTTGTACAATGAATTTGGCAAAGTTCCCATGAATCTTTTTCCTAATTTAACTGATGCTGAAATTGGAGCCATTTTAAAATACATTAAAGATTGGAAACCTGCTGCTGCACCAACAGTCGGTGCAAATACTCCTGCACCTGAAGGCGACAGCACTTTATTATTTGGCATTCTTACTTTAATTCTTGCCATCATCGCATTTACTTTGATGCAGGTTAATAGTAATTTAAGAAAACTATCTGCTGATAAAGATGGGGAAGCTTATCCAGAGCCTGTTCCTTTTTGGAAGAACAAAGCTTACATAGCATTCGTGACAATCGTACTCTTTTTAGTAGGCGGTTATTTTACAACAAAAGGTGCCATAGGATTGGGTCGTAACAAAAACTATCAGCCAGAACAACCGATCATGTATTCTCATAAAGTACATGCCGGTATCAATCAAGTTAACTGTTTGTATTGTCACGGTGGAGCACAGGATAGCAAACATGCAAGTATTCCTTCATTGAATGTTTGTATGAATTGCCATATGGCGATCAATGAGTATAAAGGACCAAAATTTTATACCGAAGAAGGAGCCGAAGTTGATGGAACTGCTCAAATAAAAAAATTATACGAATACGCAGGATTCACTCCTGGTAAGCCTTGGGATCCTTCTCAAGCAAAACCTATTGAATGGGTTAAAATTCATAATCTTCCTGATCACGTTTACTTTAATCACTCACAACATATTAAAGCCGGTAAAGTACAATGTCAAACATGTCATGGTGAAATCACTAACATGGATGAAGTAAAACAATTTGCTGATTTAAGTATGGGTTGGTGTATTAACTGTCACAGAGAAACAAAAGTGCAGTTTAAAGAAAACGGTTTCTACAGTATCTATGAAAAATATCATGAAGATTTGAAGAATGGAAAAATCGACAGTGCGAAAGGAATTACTGTAGAAAAGATTGG
Organism: uncultured Chitinophagaceae bacterium; assembly: GCA_903870685.1. Lineage (GTDB taxonomy): Bacteria > Bacteroidota > Bacteroidia > Chitinophagales > Chitinophagaceae > CAIQDX01. The sequence goes on from CAIQDX010000004.1 coordinate 3,796, forward strand.
TGGAACTGAATGTCAAAAATGTCACTATTAATTTAAATTGAAAATTGCTCTTAATAAAGCAATCAATCAACATAAACTATGAGCGAGAAAAAGTATTGGCAAAGTTTTGGAGAATTAAATAATTCTGAAGCTTATCAGCAATCGGCTAAAGATGAATTCGCAGAAGAATTACCTGTTGAAGCTAATGATAAAGGCTTCTTAGAATCAGCAACTCCACGCAGAGATTTCTTAAAATATTTAGGTTTCAGTACTGCGGCAGCGGCACTTGCAGCAAGTTGCGAAACACCTGTAAAAAAAGCAATTCCTTTTGTAAATAAACCAGAGGATATTGTTCCCGGCGTGTCTAATTATTATGCCACTACATATGTACAAGATGGTGATGTGGTAAGCATTTTAGCGAAAGTGAGAGATGGTCGTCCCATTAAAATTGAAGGCAATGAATTAAGCCCTGTTACAGGTGGCGGAACATCTGCAAGAGTGCAGGCTTCGGTTTTAGATTTATATGATACTGCAAGATTACGTTTCCCGACAATTGGAGTTGGAGCCGATGCAAAAGAAGTAACATTCGAAGCAATTGATAAAGCGGTTGGCGAAGCGTTATTGGCGAAAAGTTTAAATGTTGTTATTCTTACAGATAGCATTACATCGCCTTCTACAAAAGCAATACTTGGTGAAATTTCTGCAAAATATAATACGGTAAAACATGTAGTGTATAATGCAGTTTCATACAGTGGTATTTTATTAGCTAATGAAGCTACATTCGGTAAAAAAGTTATTCCTTCTTATCGTTTCGATAATGCAAAAGTTATTGTGAGTTTAAGTGCAGATTTTTTGGGCACATGGTTAAGTCCGATTGAATTTGCAAAACAATATGCAAAAGGAAAAAAGATAAATGAGAAGAAACCTGAGATGAGCAAACACATTCATTTTGAAAGTGTGGCAAGTTTAACAGGTTCAAATGCTGATGAAAGATATTTACATCGTCCATCAGAAGCAGGTGCAGTTGCATTGGGTTTATTGAATGCAATTAACGGACAGACAGTTTCTGTTAGTGATCCCAAATTAAAAAATCAAATCACTAAAACTGCAAAAATTTTAGCAGATCACAAAGGCGAGGCTTTGGTAGTTAGTGGAAGTAATGATGTGAATGTTCAAATTATTGTGAACGCAATTAATGAAGCCTTACAATCAAATGGTAAAACAATTGATTGGTCAACTACTTATAATACACGTCAGGGTATTGATGCTGATTTTGCAAAATTAGTTGATGATATGAACGCGGGTAATGTTGGTGCATTATTGATTTATGGTGCTAATCCTGCTTACACTTGGTTTGATGCCGATAAATTTAAAACCGGCCTGAAAAAAGTTGCTGTTACAGTTTCATTCAATCCAAAAAATGATGAAACCACGCAGCTTTGTAAATATGTAATTCCCGATCATCATTATTTAGAAAGTTGGGGTGATGCAGAAGTGAAGACAGGACATTTTTCTTTTCTTCAACCAACCATTGCACCGTTATTTAAAACGCGTCAATGGCAGGATAGTTTATTGAAATGGAGTGGTTCAACTTCTGATTATGTTACTTATTTAAAAACATATTGGGGTAATAAGGTTGGTGGCGAAAATGGATGGAATAAAGTTTTGCAGGATGGTGTGATTAATCCTTCAGCAACTTCTTTTTCTTCAGCAACATTTAATAGCAGTGCAATTGCTGCAGCTACTGCTGCCATTGGTTCTGCGAAGAAGGGTGGCAAGTTTGAATTAGTGTTATACGAAAAAATAAGTGTTGGCGTAAATGGTGCATCAAACCCTTGGTTACAAGAATTACCCGATCCGGTTACAAGAGCAACTTGGGATAACTATGTTATTGTTTCTCCTGCTTTGGCAAAAGATTTATTAAAGATCGATTTAACTAATAATGGTCAGGCAGATGCTTACGAAGTACAACCTCCAAAGAAAGTTGTTAAAGTAACAGTGAATGGAAAATCAGTTTCATTACCTGCATTAATTATTCCGGGTACTGAAGCAAATACAATTGGTATTGCAATTGGTTACGGTCGTACAAAAGAAATTGGAAAATCTGCAGAAGATACCGGAAAAAATGTTTTTGGATTTTCAAGTTTAAATGCCGGAACAATAAATTTTTCTGTTGCTGATGTTACAGTTGAATTGACAGATGATTTGTATAAAGTTGCATTAACACAAACACACGGACAATATAATACTGCTCAAGGTAATCGTACAGAAATAATGAAAGAATTGACTTTGGCCGACTTTAAAAAAGAGCCAAATGGAATTCTTGAAGACAGAGATAAAGAGTTAGCTCCTTATGGTGGTTTAAAAGATTTCGAGAAGAACGGAACCATCTATCCATATTATGATAAACCAGGTATTCATTGGGGAATGAGTGTTGACTTAAACTCTTGTACCGGTTGTGCAGCCTGCGTTGTAGCTTGTCATGCAGAAAATAATGTATCTGTAGTTGGCAAACCTGAAGTATTGCGTTTTCACGATATGCATTGGTTGCGCATTGATCGTTATTATACCGGCGATCTAGAAAATCCAAAAGTTGTTTTTCAACCAATGATGTGTCAGCATTGTGATAATGCTCCTTGCGAAAATGTTTGTCCTGTTGCAGCAACAAATCACAGCAGCGAAGGATTAAATCAAATGACTTATAATCGTTGTATCGGTACAAGATATTGTGCCAACAACTGTCCTTATAAAGTGCGTCGTTTTAACTGGGCTGATTATACAGGTGCTGATAGTTTCCCTGATAATCAAGTTGGAATTGTAAATGATGTTGTTTTGAATATGAACGATGACTTAACACGGATGGTATTAAATCCTGATGTTACTGTTCGTTCTCGTGGTGTGATTGAAAAATGTTCTTTCTGTGTTCAACGTTTACAAGAAGGAAAATTAAAAGCGAAGAAAGAAAGCAGGCCATTACTTGATAGTGATATTAAAACTGCATGTCAGCAATCTTGTCCAACTGATGCCATTGTTTTTGGTAATGCAAATAATCAACACAGTGCAATAACAATTGCAAGAACAGAAAATGCTTTACGTACTTTCTATTCGTTAGAACAATTGCATGTTTTACCAAACGTGAATTATTTGGCAAAAGTTAGAAACCTTGATAGTGAAGAAAAAGATGAGTGGTTGAAAGATGACAAGAAAGAAGATAAAAAAGCAGAACCAGCAGAAAAAAAATAAAATATTTCAATCGGATAAAACCGGTTTTAAATAAGCAAACCAGATGCATTTAAAGTACGAATCACAGCTAAGAGAACCGTTGGTGTATGGTACAAAAACCTATCACGATGTAACGGAAGATATTGTTCGCCCTATCGAAGCTAAGCCAAGTAAACTTTGGTATATTGGCTTTTACATTGCAGTAGCATTATTGTTGTTTGGTATTTATTCCATTTACAGAGATGTTACTTATGGTATTGGTCAGTGGAACTTAAATAAAACAATTGGATGGGGTTGGGATATCACCAACTTTGTGTGGTGGGTAGGTATTGGTCATGCCGGTACTTTAATTTCTGCGATCTTATTATTATTCCGTCAAGGATGGAGAACAGGTGTAAACCGTGCTGCAGAAGCGATGACAATTTTTGCGGTGATGTGTGCCGGACAATTTCCTATTTGGCATATGGGTCGTGTATGGATGGCATTCTTCGTATTACCTTATGCAAATACTCGTGGTCCTTTATGGGTGAATTTTAATTCGCCATTGTTGTGGGATGTGTTTGCAATATCAACTTATTTTACTGTTTCATTATTATTCTGGTATAGTGGTTTATTACCTGATCTGGCAACAGTTCGTGATCGTGCAAAAACCAAACTGCGTAAGCATTTATATGGTGTTGCATCATTTGGTTGGACGGGTTCTACAAAACATTGGCAAAGACATGAATCATTATCATTGGTGTTAGCGGGTTTATCAACTCCGTTGGTATTATCGGTACATACAATTGTATCATTCGACTTTGCTACATCTGTTGTTCCGGGTTGGCATACAACCATCTTCCCACCATACTTTGTTGCCGGTGCGATCTTCTCGGGATTTGCAATGGTGCAATCATTGATGGTAATTATCAGAAAAGTTTTTGGAATGGAAGATTACATTACCATGGGTCACATTGAAGCAATGAATAAAGTAATTGTTTTAACGGGATCGATAGTTGGTGTTGCTTATTTAACAGAATTATTCATGGGTTGGTATAGTCAAAATAAATATGAAGGATATACTTTTTGGTATAGTCGTGCAAATTTATTTAGTCCTTATGGATGGAGTTATTGGGGAATGATGGCGTGCAATGTTTTAAGTCCGCAAATATTCTGGTTCCGTAAAATGAGAAGAAATTTATTTGTTACATTCTTTATGAGTGTGATCGTAAATATTGGTATGTGGTTCGAACGTTTTGTAATTATCGTTACATCATTGTATCGGGATTACCTTCCTTCTGCATGGTCTGTTTATTATAGTCCTTCTATTTGGGAAATAGGATTTTACTTAGGAACATTCGGATTATTCTTTACATGCTTCTTCTTGTTTGCAAAATATTTTCCTGTTATTGCTATCGCTGAAATTAAATATGTATTGAAGACAACAGGTGAAAGTTATAAAGGCAAGATGGGTCATTTGGAACATGTTCCTGCAGAGGTTTTTGCTCATAGTGGACATGGACATACTATTGTTGAAAACGATGGAGCGAATTAATTAATAAAGATTATTTCTTAACAATAAATTCCTGAAAGGGAAGATTGATATGGCAAAAAAGAAATTCGTAGTTGGTTGTTTTGATGATGAAGCAACTTTATTTCCTGCAGTGAAAAAAGTACGCACAGCAGGATATAAAATTCATGATGTGTATACACCATTTGCGGTGCATGGCTTAGATCATGAAATGGGATTACGCGAAACAAGTTTACATACAGCCGGTTTTATTTATGGTATTACAGGTACAACAACAGCATTAAGTTTTATCAGTTGGATATTAACTTACGACTGGCCTTTAAACATTGGCGGTAAACCACATTTTGCATTGCCTGCATGGATACCGATCATTTTTGAATTGACAGTTTTATTTGCTGCAGTTGGTATGGTTCTTACATTTTGTTATTTATGTCAATTATCACCCTTCATAAAAAAACATCATTTTCATGCAAGAGCAACAGATGATTTATTTGTGATGGTGATTGAAACAACAGATAAAACAAATGTTGAAGATTTGAAAGCATTTTTATCAAATGCAGGTGCAGTTGAAACTGATGTACAAATTGCTGAAGAAGGTTGGTGGTTAGGAAGATATGATAAAGACCAAGTTCCTTTTCAAAATAAAATTGTTGCTGCTTAATTAATAAGAATTGAATGACGATGAAGAAATTATTTATTATAGCGTTAATAGTTACTGTTGCATCAATCATAAGTTGCAATGATGTACAACGCAAGCCCAGTAATGTTTACATACCAGATATGGCTTACAGCCGTGCTTATGAAACCTATGCCGACCATAGTAATTTAAAAGATGCCGGTATTAATTATACCAATCTTCCTGTTCCGGGAACCATTGCACGTGGTGAAGAATTTCCTTTCCCATTAGCAAAAGATGCTGCAGGCGATACAACAAATTATTTTGCATCAAAAAAAATAAAAGGCCCTGTTGATTCTTTATCGAAATCAGAATACACAGAAACCGAAAGATTGTATTTAATAAATTGTGGTATTTGTCACGGTGCAAAATTAGATGGCAATGGTCCGTTGTATAAAGGCGGCGAAGGACCATTTGCTGCAAAGCCTGCTACATTAGTTGGTGATGCTAAATACGAAGCAATGCCGGAAGGACAAATGTTTTATTCGGTGATGTATGGAAAGAATTTGATGGGAAGTTATGCATCGCAATTAAATCGAAAACAACGTTGGCAGATCATAAAATATATTAAGTTGAAACAAGCAGAAGGTAAAGCACCTGTTGCTGTTGCCAATGCTACTGCCAAAAATTAATTACCTTTTTACAACTGATATAAAAGATTAACATGTCATCTATTAAAGAACAATTTGAAATTCCTGCAAAACTAAAGACTTGGTCATATGCCCTGATTGGCGTGGGTTTGCTGGCTTTAATCGTTGGTTTTATTACCAAAGGAAGAGGAACTGAAGAAGAGCAGGCTGTGTTTATTGGTACCATCATGTACAATACAATTTTCTGGACATTGGTTACTAATGCAAGTATGTTTTTTATTTGTATCACAACATTAGCAATGGGCGGATGGCAACAATCTTTTCGTAGAATTCCGGAAGCTATTTCTACAATGGTTCCAATCTTTGGTTCAATAACAGTTGTTGTTTTATTGTATGTAGTTTTTTCCGGCAATCATCATATTTATCATTGGTTAGATACAAATGCAGTTGCAAGCGATGAAATATTAAAAGGTAAATCAGGATTTTTAAATGTGAAATTTTTTACCATCTGGACTTTATTAGCTGTTGGTCTTTGGAGTTTGTTAGGATGGAGAATGAGACAATTAAGCAATGAAGCAGATGTTGCTGCATTCAACGGCGAAACCGGTCCATCATTTATTTGGAGAAATACAGTAAGAGCAGCCATGTTTACAGTATGGTTTGCATTAACTGTTGGATCAACTGTTCCATGGTTATGGTTAATGAGTTTAGATGCTCATTGGTACAGCACCATGTATAGTTGGTACACTTTTGCAAGTTCATTTGTTAGTGGTATGAGCTTAATTGCATTATGGGTCATTTATATGAAGAACAAAGGATATTTAGAATATACCAATGAAGAACATCTACATGATCTTGGAAAATTCATGTTTGCATTTTCTATCTTCTGGACTTACTTATGGTTCTCTCAATACATGTTGATCTGGTATTCAAATCAACCCGAAGAAACATTGTATTTCAAACACAGAGTGCAAGGTGTATACAAAGGAATTTTCTTCTTAAACCTGATCATTAATTTTATTTGTCCCTTATTAATTTTAATGAAGCGTTCAACTAAAAGAAATTATACACTGGTAACATTTATGGCAGTGTTAATCATCTTTGGGCACTGGATAGATTTTTATCAAATGGTAATGGGAAGCATCAGCAAAGAACATGTAACATTAGGCTGGTTAGACTTTGGCATTCTTAGTTTATTTGTTGGATTGATGATATTATTTGTTGCAAAAGCTTTGGCTAAAAAACCTTTGATCGTAAAATATCATCCATTCTTAAAAGAAAGTATTATTCATCACACATAATCTTTACAAGTTTTTATTGTTACTTATTAAGCAAACCTAACAACATGACAATTTATCTAACAATAGCAGTAATCATTCTTGTCTTTCTCATCATCTTTCAAATATCGAAAGCAAGCGAATACGTAGGAATATTAAAAGGCGAAGAACAAAATCGAAAGAATGCCAATAAAGTAAATGGCTTCTTAATGATAAGCTTTTTAATAGTTGGCTTGATCGGTGTTTGGTATTGCAATGATTTATTATTTAGTAAAACATTATTGGCACATTCATCTGCAAGTGTACAAGGTGAAAGAGTTGATTCGATGTTATGGATCACATTGGCAATTACAGGAATTGTTTTTATCATCACTCAAATATTATTATTCTGGTTTGTTTATAAATATCAGGAAGATGATAAACGCAAAGTTTTTTATTTCGCTCATAGCAATAAATTAGAATTTTTATGGACCGCTGTACCAGCCATTGTTTTAACAGGCCTGGTGATTTTTGGTTTGCGTAACTGGTATTATTTTACAAGCGATGCGCCAAAAGACGCAATGGTTGTAGAAGTTACAGGAAAACAATTTGGATGGATATATCGATATCCGGGAAGTGATAATCAATTTGGAAAAAAATATTATAAAAACATAGATCCTGCTTCGAATTCTTTAGGATTAATCTGGAGTGATAATGCAACATTAAATTTAAAAGACGATCCTGCATCGCATGATGATATTGTTACCGAACAAACCATGTATGTTGTAAAAGGTAAACCTGTAAAATTAATTATCGGTTCACGTGATGTGATACATGATGTTGGTTTATCTCAGTTTCGTTTAAAGATGGATGCTGTTCCAGGCATTCCAACTACCATGTGGTTTACACCAAAATTTACCACTGCTGAAATGAAAAAGATCACAGGCAACGAAAATTTCCAATACGAAATAAGTTGCGATCAAATGTGCGGCAATGGTCATTATTCAATGAAAGGTGTTATTGAAGTTGTTGAACAGGAAGATTATGATTTATGGCTAGCAAAACAAAAACCATTGTACTTACAAAGTTTTCCGGATAAAGATCCTAATGCTCCTAAGACCGATAGCACAGCAAAAACGATAGCAAAAAATTAAAAATCATTCGATAGAATTATTGTTTGTTGTATTTATAAATTTTTATTTGAACAAAGATTAAATATGAGTAACGAAGCAAATCTTCATTCACATGATTCGCATGACACAAATCATGAACATCATCATGAAACATTTATTACTAAATATGTGTTCAGTCAGGATCATAAAATGATTGCAAAACAATTCCTCATCACAGGAATGGTTTGGGCTGTTTTAGGCGGATTGATGAGCGTATTGTTTCGCTTACAATTAGGCTATCCTGATTCGCATTTTTCATGGTTAGAAGATATATTAGGAAAGTGGTGGGTGAAAGACGGACAAATCACTCCTGAAGCTTATTATGCTTTGGTTACAACACACGGAACTGTTTTAGTTTTCTTTGTATTAACCGCAGGATTAAGTGGAACGTTTGCAAACTTTTTAATTCCATTACAAGTTGGCGCAAGAGATATGGCATCGCCATTTATGAATATGCTTTCTTATTGGTTTTTCTTTGCAGCAAGTTGCATCATGCTTTCTTCCATGTTTGTTGAAACAGGACCATTTAGTGGTGGTTGGACTGCTTATCCTCCGTTAAGTGCATTGGGCAGCGCATCTCCGGGATCTAAGACAGGTATGGATTTGTGGATCATTGCAATGGCTTTATTTGTTGTTTCATCTTTATTAGGCGGTTTAAATTATATTGTTACTATTTTAAACATGCGCACCAAAGGAATGAGCATGACGAGATTGCCATTAACTATTTGGGCATTATTTTTCACTGCTGTTTTAGGTGTGTTATCATTCCCTGTTTTATTATCAGGATTTATATTATTAATTTTTGATAGAAATTTTGGAACGAGTTTTTATCTCTCTGATATTTTTGTAAACGGTGTTGGTGCTTTACCAAACGAAGGTGGTAGTGCTATTTTATTTCAACATTTATTTTGGTTCTTAGGTCATCCTGAAGTGTATATTATTTTATTACCTGCCATGGGAATGGTGAGTGAAATATTATCAGTCAATTCACGTAAACCAATCTTTGGTTATATGGCAATGATCGGATCATTATTCTCCATTGCTATTCTTGCATTTTTAGTTTGGGCGCATCATATGTTTGTTACAGGATTGAATCCATTCCTTGGTTCTATTTTCGTTTTGCTTACTTTGTTAATTGCGGTTCCATCTGCAATTAAAGTATTTAACTGGTTAACTACTTTATGGAGAGGAAATATTCGTTTCACTCCTGGAATGATGTTCGCCATTGGTTTTGTAAGTTTATTTATTTCTGGTGGATTAACGGGTATTTGGTTAGGTAACTCTGCATTAGATATTCATTTGCACGATACATATTTTGTTATTGCACACTTCCATATTGTAATGGGTGTTGCATCTATGTTTGGAATGTTTGCAGGCATTTATCATTGGTATCCTAAAATGTATGGTAAACATTTAAATAACACTTTAGGTTATATACATTTTTGGATAACTATTGCCGGTGCTTATTTAATTTTCTGGCCAATGCACTATGAAGGTTTAGCGGGAATGCCGCGTCGTTACTATGATTACAGCAACTGGGAAAGCTTTAAACAATTTGCTGATCTGAACAGATTCATAAGCACTGTTGCAATGATCGTATTTGCAACACAATTGTTATTCTTGTTTAATTTCTTCTATTCAATTTTTAAAGGAAGAAAAGTTACATCATTAAATCCTTGGCAATCGAATACTTTGGAATGGACAACACCACTTCGTCCCGGTCATGGAAACTGGCCTGGAGAAATTCCTGAAGTGTATCGTTGGCCTTATGATTATGGAAAAGATGGACAAGATTTTATTCCTCAAACAACACCGGTTGGAGAAGAAGAAAGTCATCATTAAAAAACATTGTGCGAAATCATCAGCATAAATAAATAATTCAAATGCCCTGATAAATTTTCGGGGCATTGTTTTTCGGATCGAATGATTTGATAAAAAAATAAATGGCAAAAACAATTAACACATCAGCTTCTTTATCTTTTGCAATTGTTGCGAAAGTGAAAGATTATTTTCAACTGATGAAATTCACTTTGAGTTTCACTGTTGTATTTTCTTGTGTGATATGTTTTTTATTAGCACCGGATAATGGTTATAATTTAAAGATGATTTTACTTTTATTTATTGCAGGAATGTTGGTTGCAGGAAGTGCCAATGCCATTAATCAGGCGGTAGAAAAAGATACTGATGCACAAATGAAACGCACTAAAATGCGGCCTGTTGCTGATGGAAGAATGAGTCAACGTGAAGCATATATTTTTGCTTTAATCGCCGGTGTGATTGGTGTTTTGATGATGTGGTATTTTTTTAATTTATCATCTGCATTAGTTTCTGCATTCAGTTTATTTATTTATGCATACATCTATACACCCTTAAAAACTATAAATTCTGTTGCAGTTTTAATTGGTGGTTTTCCCGGTGCATTGCCCTGTTTGATTGGATGGCTTGCAGGTTTTTATAATCAACCAATTAGTTGGACAGGTGGATGGATATTATTTGGCATTCAGTTCTTATGGCAGTTCCCGCATTTTTGGGCAATTGCATGGGTGGCTCATAGTGATTATACTAAAGTTGGTTTTAAATTATTGCCAAGCGATAAAGGACCCACAAAATTTACAGCACTGCAAGCAATCATGTACAGCGTGTTAATGATACCTGTTGGCATATTGCCATATTATTTTGGAATGACCGGACAAGTAAGTATGTGGATCGTAATTGCATGTAATTTATTTATGGTATTTCAATGTATAAGATTATACAGAGAGATGGATGTAAAAGCTGCCAGAAGAGTAATGTTCAGTAGTTATATTTATTTGCCGATAGTTTTATTGGCGTTGTTGGCAGATAAGCTGCATGTTGCGTTGTAGTTGAAGTGTGCGACGCAACTGGAGTTGAGCAAAGAACAAAAGTTGATAACAAAAAATAAAAAGTGATAATGACAATCGTGGGATCAAACGAAACAAAAAGAATTCACTCACATAAATTTTTTTTGTGGGCAGCAATAGGCAGCATCTGCATGATGTTTGCAGCATTTACCAGTGCTTATATTGTTAAACGCAATCAAAGCAAATGGTTAGATTTTGATTTGCCTAAAGTATTTTGGTTCTCAACATTAATAATTATTTTAAGCAGCATTACTGTTCATCTTGCTTTAAAAAAAATTAAATCAAACGAAATAAATAAATACAAATCATTCATAATAGTTACTGCTTTTTTAGGACTTGTATTTTGTGCAATGCAATTGTTTGGTTTTTCTGAATTAAAAGATCATGGCATACAATTATTTGGTTCCGGTAGTAATCCTGCTGCATCTTTTCTTGGTGTAATTGTTGGATTTCATGTGTTGCATGTTTTAGCCGGTGTGATTGGTATTTTATTTATTTCAATTAGTTCTTTAAACGATAAAAAAAATAGTATAAATATTGTGACGATTGAAATGATCAGTACCTACTGGCATTTTGTAGATGTGCTTTGGATATATTTATTCATATTTTTTATGTGGATCAGATAATGAGTTGATTTTTTTACATGAATTTGTTTTATTTTGATGTGATACCAATAAATTTGCGAACATAACCTAACTAAAACTATGTCTACAACAACAACAGCGGTACCGGAAAAATTATGGAGCGGAGGTAAAAGTCCCTTCAAAGTAGAGTATGGTAAATTAATGATGTGGTATTTTTTAATGAGTGATGCTTTCACTTTTGGTGCTTTTTTGATTGCATACGGAACAACACGTTTTGCAACAAACGGATGGCCTAATCCAAACGAAGTTTTTAAATCGTATCCGTTTGCAAGCGAAAATGCAAATGCACCATTGGTGTTTGTAAGTATCATGACTTTTATTTTGATCATCAGTTCTGTAACAATGGTATTAGCAGTGCAGGCCGGTCAGCAAATGAAAAAGAATGCAGTTGTAATTAATTTAATATTGACCATTATTGGTGGCGCAGCTTTCTTAAGTTGCCAGGCTTGGGAATGGAATCATTTATTTCATGAAGGTGCTTGGTGGGGAAGGAATCCTTTTCTGAATGCAGATGGAACAGCATCTACAACAAACTTTACTAATTTCTTTTTTACCATCACAGGCTTCCATGGCTTTCACGTTTTTAGTGGTGTTATCATAAACATTATTATGTTGATCATGACATTGACTGATACATTCGAAAAACGCGGTCATTATTTGATGATCGAGAAAGCAGGATTATACTGGCACTTTGTAGATCTTGTTTGGGTATTTGTATTTACCTGTTTTTATCTGATCTAAAAAAATTCATCACCTTATTTTAATAATCTAACATGGAACATACAGCAGTTGCAGAACATCATGAAGGCGGAAAAAAAGAAGTAATAAGAGTTACCATTATTTTAACCGTATTAACCATCATAGAATTGGCTTTAGGTTTCGCAATGATGGGAATGGAAAATCAACGTTTACGATTAGCTATTAAAGGAGCAATTGTTATTTTAATGTTGTCGAAAGCCTTTTATATCGTTGGTTATTTCATGCATTTAAAGCATGAAGTAAAGAATTTAATTATGACCATCGTTGTTCCGTTATTTATTTTCTTTTGGTTTATTTTTTCATTTTTATACGATGGCAATTCTTTCAAGAATTTAAAAAATACATACGATCCGTATAAAAAAGAATTAAGCACTACAAAAGCTGAAAAGAAAGAAGAAGCAAAAGAAATTAAAACAGATGAAAAGAAAAAAGCGGTGGATTAATTTTGATTTGATGTTTTCTTTTCAATAAACGTATATCAACCATCGCTCAGTGGCGATGGTTTTTTTATTAAAATATTTTATGACAAAAAAAGCATTGTTGGCATTGATGATCGCAGTTTTACTGCCGTTATTATGTTATCTCGTTTTACAAGTGGCGAGTGACGAAGCTGTTGTTATGCCGAGAAAATTTTTATTGGATAGCGTTATCACAACCATTAAAGATGGTAAGCAAAAGCAGGATAGCATCTGGCATAAAACTTCCGACATAAAATTAATTAATCAATTAGGAGATACAGTTAATCTCTACAGCAAGCAGGGAAAAATAATAGTACTCGATTTCTTTTTTACAAGTTGCCGAAGTATTTGTCCGTCGCTAACACACAACATGGTTAAGTTGCAGCAATCGTTTATAAAAGGTGGCGATGTTAGAAATAAAATAGACACTTCGATTGTACAGTTTGTTTCGATGAGCATTGATCCGGAAAGAGATTCTGTTCCTGTTATAAAAAATTATGCCGATCGATTTAATGTTAATCCCGATAATTACTGGATGTTAACCGGAAACAGAGATTCAATTTATCGATTTGCATTTGAAGAATTGAAGGTTGATAAATTCAGCACCGAACCCATCAATCCCGATTTTGTACATACCAGCCGTTTTGTTTTGATTGACAGAGATATGATTGTTCGTGGTTATTACGATGGCCTTGATAGAGACAGCACATCCTTAAAACAATTGGCAAGAGATATTGGTTTGCTGATGTTAGAGAAAGATAAAAAGCAACCCAGCGCTTTGTTTACAGAGATCATTAGTTTAAAATGGCTGTGGTTAATTATTGTGATACTCGTAATTATTTTTGCGTTGTATTTATCTGCCAGACGAAAAATAAATGGATAGTATTAAGCTGCGAGCCAAGAGCTATGAGCTGCGAGCAAAACCAACCAATAAACAACTAAACTAATAAACCAACATGTTACAGGCAAGCATTAAAAAAAACGATTCGCAGGCAAAAATTTTAATCGGTATTTTTTCTTTTGTTGTTTTTGCAGCGGTGGTGTTGTTAAGCAAGTTTAAATTAAATCTCGATCTTGGTTTTAATGTGCATGTGTTTGCAACGGCCAATGCAATTATTAATTCCATCATTGCAGTTTTATTAGTAGCAGCATTAATTGCAGTGAAGAATAAAAATTACCTCCTGCACAAAAAATTAATGTTTGCTGCATTGATATTATCGGTTATTTTTTTAGTGAGTTATATTGCCCATCATTTACTGGCAGGCGAAACAAAGTTTGGCGGAACGGGAACCATAAAAATTATTTATCTCATCATTCTCTTTACGCATATTTTTTTAGCGGCTATTATTTTACCTTTTATTTTATTTACTGCTTACCGTGCATTAACCGCCGAATTTGATGCACATAAAAAACTCGCAAAATATACATGGCCTTTATGGTTCTATGTTGCAGTAACAGGGCCGGTGGTGTATTTGATGATTAGCCCGTATTATCGATAATTATATTTTATCCGTAGATAATCTTATTCAATTGCAATTGAAGTTGCTTGGTAATATTTCCAGGTACTGAACAAAAACTTATTTCATCAACCGATGAGATGGGAGTTATATTTTTTGAAGTGCTTGTTATAAAAACTTCTTTGGCATTATATAAATCATCAATTGTTACATCTTGTGTTAGAGTTTTAAATTGTTCTGCTGCAATTTTAAGAACATGTTTTCTGGTAATGCCATATAGAATATTTTTTTCTGGCGTTATTATTGTTTCATCTTTTGTAACAATAAAAATATTAGAACGCGGACTTTCGGTTATAAAACTGTTTTGTTTAAACAAAACATCATCCGCATTTTTTTCTTTTGCATATGGTTGTGTGAGAATGCCCATTAAATAATCAATTGTTTTAACAGCAGGCAATTGTCGCTGATGCTCGTAAGTAACTAATCGCAGACCATTTTTTTCTGCGGCTTCATTTCGTTTTTGTATTTGTTGCGTGATAATTAAATTAGATTTTGCAATGCTATAACCATCCTGCGAATAACCGCCTGTTAGTAAAAGTTTGATTCCCGAATCGGCAATATTATTTTCATTCATTAACTGCAGGATCAAATCTTTTATTTGTTCTCTGCTGTAATCAATTTGTAAACGCATTGATTGAGCCGAATAAAAAAATCTGTCTAAATTATCATCCCAAAAAATTGGAACACGATTCACAGTTTTAAAATAATCAAACACAGCATAAGCTCTTTCGATGGACAAATCATTAATATGCAGCACTGCATCTGCTTTGTTTACGATGCTTCCGTTGATGATGGCTTTTAGATCACTCATGCAAGTATTTTATAACGCTAATTCTTTTGCGGGGTCCCAGAATTTTTTTTCAAAATCAATGATGATGTCGTCTTTTATTTTGATCTTTTCTTTTTCCAATAATTCCTGCATTAATGTTGGGGTTGCAAAATGTGCTCTACCACTAAGCATTCCATTTCTATTTACAACACGATGTGCTGGAACTTTTGGATGAATACTATGTGCACCATTCATTGCCCAACCAACCATTCTTGCACTCATCTTTGTTCCCAGATAAGCAGCAATAGCGCCGTAAGAAGTAACACGGCCCTTTGGAATTTGACGCACCACATCATACACATCTTCGAAAAAAGAACTTTCTTTTTTAATTGTTGGAAGCGTTTTTTTAGTAGATATTTTTTTTGAAGGCAATGGATGAAATATTTCAATAAAGTTATCAGATTTTATTTAACCCATCTTCAGAAGTAAAAGGCTTTAGTATTTCATCGGGTTTTTGTTCAGGTACATTTTCGAAATCATAAGGACAATGTCTGCAGCCAAGTCCGCAACAATAGCCTTTTTCGATATGGTATTGTTCAGTAAATACTAATAAGTTATTGGTATAATAAAAATCAACTCCTTCAATTAATGGATTGTTCACTGATCAATTGTTTTAAGATTTCATCATTTTCGATCGGCAGATTTTTATTCAGTCTGAATTGCAAATAATGAATGCGGTTACTTTTTGCAATATCTAAACTCTCGTAATAAGTTTTGATAGAGAGTTCCTTTGAAATTTCAGAGGCCGAATAAACATCATCTGAATCATGTAACAATTCTAATTGAAATAAGTTTATAACAGTTTTTGTAAATTGATATAGATCGGGACTATCGGTCTTTAAATTAATAAAGCCATTTGGAACCAATATCTGTTGGTACAATCGTAAAAACTTGGGGTGTGTTAAACGTTTTTTTGCTTTTGATAAACGCAATTGGGGATCGGGGAATGTGATCCATATTTCGCTTACTTCATCTTTTCCAAAATGATCGGTTATCTGATCTATGATGGTACGAACAAAAGCAACATTGTTCAAACCTTCATCCAGGGCGGTTTTTGCGCCACGCCAAATACGATTACCCTTTATATCAATACCAATAAAATTTCTCTCGGGAAATAATTTCCCTAAGCCAACAGCATATTCTCCTTTGCCGCAAGCTAGCTCGAGTGTGATAGGATGATCATTTTTAAAATACTCTTTCCATTTCTCTTTCATCCATTGCGGATGTTCTAAAACATTGGAGAAATTTTTTATGGCTTCGAAGCGAATTAATTTTTTATGTCCCATGTGGCGACAAATGTAATGTAGACGTCAGTAATATAAATAACCACACTGTAAAAACATCACTTGCTTTTTTAAAAC
Organism: uncultured Chitinophagaceae bacterium; assembly: GCA_903870685.1. Classification (GTDB taxonomy): domain Bacteria; phylum Bacteroidota; class Bacteroidia; order Chitinophagales; family Chitinophagaceae; genus CAIQDX01. The sequence continues at coordinate 20,651 of CAIQDX010000004.1, forward strand.
ACAGAAATGAGGAAGCAGTAAGTAAAAAGGCTGCCGTGAATAAATTCAATTATATTCACTAAAATTATAAAATGAAAAAAACACTCGCATTTTTACTGACATTAATTTCATTGAGCACATTTGCCCAAAGCACAACTAAGACTCAAACAAAAATTGGGTCAACTAAATCTTCAGACACTGCTAAGATGACTGTTCATTCTAGAGTATGGATTGCTGATGATACAAGTTCAACTAAAATGAAAGGAAAGCTATTAGCGCCTGCAAAGAAAAAAGACTAAGATCTACATTAGAATGTTGTGAGATGTTTAGTGTCGCCCAAAAAAACAGCCAACGCTGTAGAAACAGCACTGGCTTTAAAACACCGAAATAAGAAAGCTGTAGGGGTAGGAGTCGAACCTACACGAGGAAGTTAGCTGTAGTACAAAGTCGCGGTGGTCAACCCCGGTCTTTCTTGCGAAAGGCTCTATGCTACGTTTATCCTGGATTCCTCACCCCCGAGACGAGAGGGCATGTCTGCCAAAAGTTTCATCACCCCACAGTATAAAGAACTTTTAATTCTTGTTGATAGAACAAAATTAGACTATTGACCTGATTATTGAATAGTTTTTAAATAAAATTTCTAATTTATCGATAATATTCAATTTATATTTAGTAATATTGAATATTATTTAAAAACCGATAAGAAAATGGCTTCAAAATTAAATCTTGACAAACTTGATTTTCAAATCATCCAGGAGATGATGGAAAATGCAGAGATCTCTTATGCCGATTTAGGCAAGAAATTATTTGTTTCCGGCGGAACAATTCATGTTCGCATCAAAAAATTAGAAGAACAAAAAGTGGTCAAATGTAGGAAATTAGCAGTTGATTTAAAAGCTTTGGGTTATGATGTGATTGCTTTTATTGGAATTTATTTAGAAAAAAGTTCTTTATACGATTCAGTTGCAAAAGAATTAAAAAAGATTCCTGAAATTGTACGGTTGAATTACACTACCGGTAATTACAGCATGTTTGCTGAAATTGTTTGTAAAGACATTCAGCAATTGCGTCATGTTTTACATGATAAATTACAAAACATAAAAGGTATTGAACGAACAGAAACTTTTATTTCTTTAGATGAAAGCTACAGCCGCAATGTTGTTGTAACCGATGGGATGTAAGTTTTAATTATTCATTTTATTTTCATAAAGATGCCTTCAACTTCATTTAATTTAATTGATGTGATTTCTGTTTTGCAAAAAAGATGGAAATCGATTTTTATTTTTGTCATCGCCTCTTTGATAATAGCACTTATCACACTTTTTATTGTACCTAAATATTTTCGTTCAACAACAGTTGTTATTCCTGCAAGTCCTGTATTAGCTGATAAAGCGCGATTATTCAACAACAACATTCAAAGTCTTTATTCTTTTTTAGGAAACGGCGATGATACAGAAACATTAATTGGTATTGCAAAATTAGATACAGTTTATTATCAGTTGATCGATGAATTTAAATTGACTGATTATTATAAAACAAAAGGCGATAGTATAAGTATTAAAAGGAAAAGAACGATTAAACTTTTGCAAAAAGATATTGAAATAAATAAAACAGAATTTAATCAGCTAAAGATTGTTGTTTGGACAAAAGACAATGATCTTTCGAAAAATATTGCAAACCGTATGATTGATATCATTCAGGAAACTGAACAGGATATGTGGAAGCAAGTTTATCAAAATAACCTGAATCAGTTAAATAAATCAATTAACGAATTGGAAAGTCAATATCAAAAAATTTCAGATAGTCTTTCAATTAATTCCAAGTCTTTTAAAAATGAAATGCTCGAAAGTCAACGCCAGTCAGTACTTGAGCAAATGAAGCAATATCAAAAATCGGCCAACGAAATTAAGCTGGCCATTGCATCTACACCACCGGCATTGTATATCGTTGAAAAAGCAACAACATCTGCTTCTGCTGATAAACCAATTTTCATAATTGATTTATTGATCGTTTTGTTTGCAAGTATCTTGTTTGCAATTATTGCCACTTTAATTTTTGAAAGGAAACAAACAAATTAAAAATGCTTTTTTTAAAGCGATATGATTTATTGTTTGTAACCGCATCACTGATGTTTATTATCAGTTTGATATTAGCTATTGCTTTTCAAAATTTTTTGTGGCTATTAATTCCTTTCGCATGGATTTTGATTCCGGTTATTTTTAATTACACTATTTCTTTTACCGAACATTTGTTCTGGTTGATGATTATTTTTTTACCATTATCAACAGAATTAATGGTTACCGATTCTTTGGGATTAGATTTTCCCGATGAGCCATTATTAATTTTGTTAACAGGGATTTTTATTGTGAAGTTGATTTATAGACCGGCATTATTTCCTAAAACGATCTTAAATAAATCTTTGTTTTTTTTATTAGTGCTTCATTTGATTTGGATATTTGTTTGTTGTTTTTTTTCTGTTGATTCCGTTCTTTCGATCAAGTTTCTCCTTGCAAAAATTTGGTATGTTATTCCATTTGTTTTATTGCCGCAAATAATTATCAAATCACAAAATGATTTTAAAAAAATTGCTTTGTTATTATTATTGCCAATGCTACTTGTGGTGATACAAGCATTGATCCGGCATTTATTTTATAATTTTTCTTTCGAAGGAATTAAACAAGTGCTCGATCCATTTTTCAGAAATCATGTAAATTATTCCGCCATGTTGGTTTGCCTGTTGGCGGTACTTTGGTGTGTAAGAAAACTAACACCAAATAATCAGTTCAGTTCTAAATTAATTAATGTCGGAATAGTGATTGGAATAGCAGGTTTAATATTTTCGTATTCAAGAGGAGCATGGTTTGCACTGATTCTTGGCATACTTGCAGGAATATTTATTCATTATAAAAAAATGAAAATAATTTTAATCGGACTAATAGTTTTTTGTTTATCATCGACAGCATGGTTATCCTACAATAACAATTATTTAAAGTTTGAGCCGGATTATCAACACACTATTTTTCATACAGATTTCAGTGAGCATTTGCAAGCAACGGTTACCTTAAAGGATGTTTCAAATGCCGAACGTTTTTATCGTTGGATAGCTGCAGCAAATATGATTGCAGAAAGACCAATTTCGGGTTTTGGCCCAAATAATTTTTATAATAATTATAAAACTTTTACTCGAAATCAGTTTAAAACATGGGTAAGTAAGAACCCCGATCAGTCATCGGTTCATAATTATTTTTTGCTCACGGCTTTAGAACAAGGTATAATTGGATTGATTTTATTTTCTGCATTATTTTTTGGGATGATTTTAAAAACACAGCAATTATATCATCAACTGCATAATAATTTTTACAGAACAATTTCAATGACAACAGGAATTGTTTTGGTAATGATTGGAACAGTTATTTTTTTAAGCGATTTGATTGAAACCGACAAAATCGGAAGCCTTTTTTGGCTTAGTTTAGGAACTATATTCCTTTTACAAGAAAAATTAAAAGAAGAAAAAGAATCAATAGCATCAAACGTTTTAAGGCTCTCCAGAGTTATTTGGCTCTTTCCCTATTTCGAAAACCTTTACCGACTTTAGATTCTTTTTTACCGAATGCAAGTAACCTTGGGCAACATAGGCTAAGTTATTGTAATCAATACAACTACAAGCTTTAAACTTATTGCTTCGTAAATTGTCATAAAATTCTAAAGCCTTAGTTATGAAAAACTTTTTCTTTTTTCCGTTTGTTTTATTAGCAATGATTTTCTTGATTATTTATGCATGGTGGCCGGAAGATAAAGAAACACAACAAGCATAATTTTTATCTTTAAATTATTATCATTGTTATTTTACTTGTCTTCCTTTCCAGTGGTATTTGCCAAATTTTCCAAACCATCCGGCGATTACTGTATACATAATATGCATTGGCTGAAAGAAAGGAATTGATATAAAAGATTGTCCAAAAAAATTTCCTACAGGTAATAAAAACAAAAACTCAACTACACTTTTCAATAATAAAAATAGCAGCCAAATTAATAAAATGGCTGGTTTAAAAAATGCGAGTAGTGGCATAAGAAATAAAAGTAAATTCAAAAAATAAACCAATACAAGAACTCCAAAAATATTTTTATCTTTTAATTGATCTGCTTTACTTGCCCAACGAATTCTTTGATTTAAAAAACTTTTCCAGTCCGGCATTGGATGTGTTGTAACAATGGCATTTTTAGAAAATAAAAATGCCATTTGCGATGGAAATTTTTGTTTGATTTTATTCATCAGCATCATATCATCGCCACTTGCTATTGCATCAATGCCATTAAAACCATCCACTTCATAAAAAGTAGATTTTTTATAAGCGAGATTTGCGCCGTTACACATACTATGAAATCCCGCTGAAACTGAAGCTGCAGTTATTCCTTGCAAACATATAAAATCAAGATTTTGAAAAGTTGAAAGTATAGTACGGTCATTGCTGAAAGCCACTGGTGCTGCGACAAAAACAGGCTCTTCTTTTTGAATGATAGCCGCAAAAGAAAGAAGCCAATCTTTTGTAACAATGCAATCGGCATCTGTTGTAATTATCCAATCACCCTTAGAAATTTCAATTCCTTTTTCGATAGCTTTTTTCTTGTACGAATTTAATTTTTTACCATCTAATTCATCTTCCAAACAAATCAATTTTATATTCTGATATTGTTGTTGAAATTTTTTAACCAGATTTGTTGTTGCATCTGTTGAGTGATCGTCTATCACAATCACTTCAAATAAATTTTGCGAAAAGTTTTGATTGAAAATGGATTGCAAACAAGGAATAATATTCTTCTCTTCATTTCTTGCAGGAATAATAATTGAGAAATGAATTTTAGATTCAAAAACTTCCGGGATCACAAATGGCTTTAATTTTATAAACCATTTTCTATACAATAAAATAATTGTTGCATACGGAATAAATAATGCAACCGTAATCAATAAATAAATATTTAACCACATTGAAGCAAAGTAAATAAATTAACTGCGAAACAAATCAGTAATTTCTTTTGCATATTTTAATTTCAGAAGTTGATGACCGGCTTCGATTTCTTTTACTTCAACAAAATTTTCAAGACTTCTTTGAAATGTCAAACCATGTTTTGTTAAAATAACCCGATCAAATTTGCCAAACAATAACCCGATGGGGATTTTATTTTTCTGTATTATCATTTTTAATAAATGAAGATTGGGATGAAATCTTCTCATGGTAGTCCATCTTTTGTACAACATCCATCTTGAATTCTCATCATCTAAATAATAATGTACAAAATTGAAAATGCTTTTATTAAAAAGATTCAATTTATAAAATAGTTTCATTAAAGCAAACATCCATAAAGGATGCTTCATTGTGAAAGCAAAAATTTTATTGCCAATAAAAGTTTGTGTTGAAATTTTATGCCAAATATTATGATGAAAACCATCGGGAGCAACCAAAACCAATTGTTCGATTTTCTGTGGATTGGTTTGCAGCAAATGCAACGCTATTCTGCCGCCCATGCTGTAGCCGAGGATGCTTATTTTTTGAGTGGATGAAGCGATAAGATCAATGATATTAATTAAATCAGTGTCTGTAAATAACAATTCATCTTTCCAATCTGTTAAACCATGAAATGGAAAATCAAGCGCTATTATATCAAAGTTTTTGCCCAAGATTGTTTCTAAAAAAGCAAACGACTCTGCATCTTCTCCATAGCCATGAAAACAAAATAAAAGCTTCTTACCCACGCCGTATCTGCGGTAGCTGATGTTTGAGTTTTTGTATTTGACGAACTGGGCTTCCAAATCTTTTAAAATCAATCTTACGAAAAATTAATGAACGAATACTTGGTAATTTGATAAAGATACACCAATTTTGAAATTAGTTGCATAACTAACTATATGCCAAACAACCAATTTAAACGAGGAGAACTTTATAGTGTCATCAATGGAATGGCATCAACTGCTGTGGCGCGAAGATTGCAAAAAAATTTTCGTCAGGCCGGTTTAGAGATCACAATTGAACAATGGAGTATTTTATATCATTTATGGAAAGAAGATTGTTTGAGTCAGCAGGAATTATGTAACAGGACTTTCAGAGACAAGCCAAGTATTACAAGATTGATAGATAATCTGGAAAAACAAAAATTAGTTAAACGAACAGCATCAAAATCAGATAGAAGGATCAATTTAGTTTGTTTAACTGATGCTGCAAAAGATTTACAGCAGCGCACAATTGATCTTGCAAATCAAACTATGAATGAAGCATTAACAGGTGTTTTAAAAGATGAGATTGAAACAGTAAAAAAAGTATTTCAACAAGTGTACGATAATCTTAAATAAAAATTTTTAACTAATAAATTTTCTTGTCATGTCAGCAACAGCACAACAAACCAACGCACTGAAAGGTGGCGAATGGTTAATTAAAGAAAGCAATCCTTTCGAAACTTTTATTCCGGAAGATTTTGATGAAGAACAAAAAATGGTGATGGATATGTGTCTGCAATTTTTAGACACCGAAGTTCTTCCTGTAGTTGATAGAGTTGATAAATTAGAACCAGGATTAATGCCATCATTATTAAAAAAAGCCGGTGATCAAGGATTGCTTGGCAGTTCTATTCAAGAAGAGTATGGTGGATTGGGAAAAGATTTTGTAACAGCAAATATTGTTAGCGAAGGCTTAGGCGGCGGTCATTCTTTTTCTGTTGCAGTTTCGGCTCATACCGGTATTGGTACATTACCCATTTTGTATTTTGGTACAGAAGAACAAAAACAAAAATATATTCCAAAGTTGGCCAGTGGCGAATGGAAAGGTGCTTATGGTTTAACAGAACCAAATAGCGGTAGCGATGCATTGGGTGCAAAATCAAGTGCAAAGTTGAGTGATGATGGAAAACATTATTTATTGAATGGACAAAAATGCTGGATCACGAATGGAGGCTTTGCAGATGTTTATACAGTGTTTGCAAAAATTGATGGCGATAAGTTTACTGCGTTTATAATCGAAAGAGGTTTTGAAGGATTTACACAAGGTCCCGAAGAACATAAAATGGGTATAAAAGGTTCTTCAACAGTTCAATTATATTTTCAGGATTGTAAAGTTCCTGTTGAAAATGTTTTAGGCGAAATTGGTAAAGGTCATATTATCGCATTCAATATTTTAAATATTGGTCGTTTAAAATTATGTGCAGCAGTTTTAGGCGGAAGTAAACGTGCAACAACAACAACAGTTCAATACGCAGCAACCCGCGAACAATTTAAAATGCCTATCGCAAAGTTTGGAGCTATCAAACATAAGTTGGCAGAAATGGCAATTAAAATTTGGGTATCTGAAACTGGATTATATCGCGCAGCAAAATGGATCGATGATAAAGAAATTGCATTAGAAAAAGCAGGCGAATCAAAAGAAAAAGCATTGTTAGGTGCAGCTGAAGAATATGCAATTGAATGTGCTATCATGAAAGTATTTGGAAGTGAAGTGTTAGACTATGTGGTTGATGAAGGTGTACAAGTGCATGGTGGCAACGGTTTCAGCGATGAATATATAATTAGTAAAGCATACAGAGATTCACGTATCAACAGAATTTACGAAGGAACAAATGAAATCAACCGCTTATTAACTGTTGATATGGTTTTAAAACGTGCCATGAAAGGAAAATTAGATTTAATGACTCCTGCAATGGCTGTTCAAAAAGAATTAATGAGTATTCCGGATTTTAATAATGAAGATGAAGGTGCATTTGCAAAAGAAAAAAAATACATCACTAATTTCAAGAAAGCCATTTTAATTGTTGCCGGAGCAGCTGTTCAAAAATTGATGATGCAATTAGATAAAGAACAGGAAATATTGATGAATATTGCTGATATGTCAATTGAAACTTATCATGCCGAAAGTGCTTTATTGCGTGTAATGAAGTTGGTGGAAAAACAAGGCGAGGCAGCTACTTCAGTGCAAATTGATATGATGCGCACTTATTTATATGATGCTGCCGATAAAATTAATAAAGCAGGTAAAGATGCGCTAAACAGTTTTGCAGATGGCGATGAATTGCGTATGATGCATATTGGATTAAAACGTTTTACCAAAGTAGAACCATTTAACACAAAAGATGCCAGAAGAAGAGTGGCAGATAAAATGTTGGCAGAAAACAAATACTGTTTTTAAACAATAATAAAATAATTAAAGCTTTCAAAATGCAATTGCTTTTGAAGGCTTTTTTATTTGTATAAATTAACAGTGTACATTCGATAAAGAATGTAAATAATTATTTTTGAAAAAAGTGTTGCACATTTATGCGAACTGTGAATCCAGAAAAAAATAAAAGAACATATCTGTTTATAAAATCAGAATATAAACTGATTCGAATTAATCTTTCTGATATATTGTTTTTATCGGGGTTGAGAGATTATACACAGATATTTTTAAAAGGGAAAACATCGCCTTTAACAACTTTACAAAACTTAAAAGAATTTGAAACAAAATTACCGGAAGATAATTTTATACGAGTTCATCGATCTTACATTATTGCAGTTGGCCAAGTTGATACAATAAGCAGAAATGAAATAAGTATCGGGCACCATACCATTCCAATTGGTAATGCTTATAAACAAGGACTGGACAGCATTATAGAAAAAAACTCTTAGCATTTGCTAAGAGTTTTTTTTGAAATTACTTTGTTATTTTAAAACTATCCAACTCTTGTAAAGTAATGGAAGGAAGTTTCTTATTTTTTATTTTCTCGATAACAAGATTGCCAATTTTTTCTGCATCTTCTTTTGTAGCAAATCCTTTTCTACCGGCAACTCCTGGTATGATATTCTGATGTATCAATGATGTATCATTTGCTGTTATATCATAGCCCCATCCAATATCGGTTTTATATGTTTTTACTTTTAATTCAACTTTACTTTTATCAGCATGTTTATTATTGTAAATATTTGAAATAATAAATACAATAATTGCAAAAGCAAAAACAATATAGACCCAATTTTTTTTAATCATTTGCATTGTAAGTATCCGCAGGCATCCATTCGTCATAATCATCAAACGATAAAGTGCCACTTTTTCCTGTACCTATAAATCCTCTTTTTAAATTTATAAAACTCCAACCAACAGCACCTTGTCTTGCTGAACGCTCGTACGAAGTTTTTCTTGACCAAAGGTCTGTAGCAAAATCGTATTCCCAAGTTTTACTTGTAGCAGATCCATTTTGTCCGGTAGCAATGTATGCTTTCCATACACCAACATTTTGCATAACAAGAGCAACAGCATGGTCCCTAATAATATCAGTATAATCATCATCATAACTATCTGCACTGGTATTTGCAATATCTCTTAATTGGTGCCAGCCTGAAGTTGGATTATAACTCCAAAAATCATGCAATTCAGTACCATTATTTGTTCCGGTAACAATATAAGCAGTAGTATCATTAAATGTAGTAAACGCAACTGAACCAGAACGTTTATTTCCCGGAATATTTGTTATCGCTGTCCAAGTATTTGCAACAGGATCTAATTTCCAAAAATCTTTTAACCAACTACCGTTGTAGCCTGTACCAACATATCCATTACTGCCAATTGTAAAAGCAACAGCATCATATCTAGCACCAGTTCCTGGTCCTTGAATATCCGGCAAACTTGCTTTTTGTATCCAGCCGTTTGTAGCGGGATTATATTCCCAGGTATCCTGAAAATATTGCGGAGTTGTTTTTGGATTATAACCCGTAGCAAGGTATCCTTTTGTGCCTATAGAAAATCCAACACCAGAGTGTCTTGCAGTGCCAGGCAAATAAGCTTTTTGAGTCCAGTTATTTTTTACAGGATCAAATTGCCATAGATCAGAAAGACAAGAGTCATTACTAGAATTGTATCCGGCAGCAATATATCCAGTATCTCCAATAACGAAAGAAACCGCTCCATTTCTTGGCCAGCCGCCAATTTGAAAGCGTTGTACCCAGTTGCCGCTTGTTAATGGTGAAGTGGCAGATTGAGAGCAAGAAACCATAAATAAAACAATACTTGCAGAAAGAAAGAATAGATTTTTCAAGTGCTTCATCTTAGAAATTTTGAATGAAATTATTTGGCGGGCTTAACGCTAAATCGTTAAAATGGATTTTCAGTAGCTTTTTAAAGATAAACTATGCGTTTTTGTCTGCCAATGTTTTTTGGCAAAATAAAATTTTATTCTTTGATATACCAAAGAAAATTGAATATATATTTGTTCTTTGTGTTTGCAGACAAAATGATATAACTGGTAGGTGTTAGTGTATTACTTATCCATCGTAACACTTTTCTAACAGCCACCATTTCTATTATTGCGTGCTCTAAAACTGCGATTCATCATTTTAAATAGGGCTTTGTAACGAATGACTAAAAATTTATTTCCGATATTGCTGTTATCTGCTACAGTATTTTTTTTCGCATCTTGTACAAAGCCGGATATCCAATTTGGGCAAGAATTAATTAATATAACCAACACACAAATTGTGATGGTTGATACTTTTGCTCCAAAAGTTTCAACGGTTTATATTGACTCTTTTATTACATCTGGTAAAGCTGTTGGTTTAACTGGTGGCTATACTGATCCTTTATTTGGGAAAACTTCAGCTCAATGTTATTTGGAATTAGCTCCACCACCTTATGTTAAAGATAATAGCGGAACCGGTGTTTCTCCATACGATAATACCATCTTTGATTCTCTTTCATTAATTATTAAATTACAAAAGGGAAATTATTATGGTGATACCACAAAGACAATTCAAATTAATGTTGATCGATTATCTCAATTAATTACGCCGCCTAATAATGGAACATCGTTATACAATGTTAATACAACACCAATAATTACTAATAATACTTTGGGCACAGGAACATTTATTATTTATCCTGCTCGTACCGATACTTTGGCGATTAGACTAAAAGATAATTTAGGTCTTGAATTATATAATAAACTGAAGAATTCGAATGATATTGATGTTCAGAACGCAGTGAATTTTTTACAATATTTTAATGGCTTAAGAATAAGCAGTCCGGCATTAAGTAATTTGGTTATTGGCTTTAAGGATAGTGTTATCATGCGTTTGCATTATAGAAAATTTGGAATGTTTGTAACTAACGAACATGTTGATTTTACTGTAGGCAATTCATCTCATCAGTATAATAATATAACAGTTGATAGAACAGGAACGCCATTAGCAGGAATTAATTCTGTTAACAGAGAAATTGCATCCGAAACAACTAATAATAAAAGTTATTTGCAAGCTGTTACCGGATCAATGATAAAAATTACTTTTCCAAGTTTATTCGATATAAAACAATTGCCCAGTTTTGTTAAATTGATGAATGCAAGATTAATTATCAGACCAATTCAGAATTCATATAATTTTTACTCGTTACCTCCGCAATTAAGATTATCTGTAACAAGCACCGCAGCAAATATTATTGGTAATGATATCTCAGCACAAAGTGCAAATGGATCTGCAGCAGCACAATATGGAAACTTGACGATTGATTATTTGAATGGATTAAATACAAATTACAGTTATGATTTAACAGCATATTTCAAAGCGTTGTTAAATAGTAATGTTGCCTATTATTTAGGTAGCCATAATGGTATATTAGTTTCGCCTCCAAGTAATTCTTTTGAGACAAGTTTTAACAGAATGATCATTGGAAATAATGGAAATATTTTAGGCAAAGTAGAATTACAAATTTATTACGCAGCCGTGCAATAACACATAGATCAACATGAAAAAAATTATTTTATTTATATCGTTATTCTTTGCCGCAGTAATTTCTGTTCATGCTCAAAATAATACTTCACCATATTCTATTTTAGGAATTGGTGATATAGAATCAAGTTATTTCGACAGGTCTTCGGGTATGGCTAACACCGGAATAAGTTTATCGTCCAATAGATTTTTATATCATTCTAATCCGGCTTCCTATTCTAATTTAGACGATCACTGGTTTCATGCTGAAATATCTATGAGATATAAAACCAGCAACTATACAGGAAATTTAATTTCACAAAGCAGTAATAATACTTCTTCTGATTTGCAACCCAAAAAAATTGCAATAGCAATTAAAGTAAAGAAACGTTGGACAGCAAGTTTAGGATTATTGCCTTATAGCAATTCAAATTATTCTTTTTACGCACCTAAAACTGTTTTAGGAACACCATATTCAACCAATGCGTATTATGAAGGTTCTGGTGGAATAAATCAAATTTATTTTGCTAACAGTCTGGCAATTAATAAAAATCTTTCTGTTGGTGTTCACACTGCATTTTTATTTGGTCACATGCAACAAAAAGAATCTCTTGCTTCAGGTCTAATAGATAGTTTGTTGGTGACTACTAAAAATATTTATTACAATAATCCATATTTTAAATTTGGATTACAGTACCATAAAAAATTATCGTCTACATTAAAATTAGGTTTTGGTGCTACAGGATCTTTTCAAACAAAAATCAGAAGCACTCAAAGTTTGTTGGTTCAAGAAGGTGTTTCTACGGTTTATTCAAACACTAATTATTTAAGCGAATATTTTAAATTACCATATTCGTATGCTTCAGGCTTGTCTTTTATTCTTAAAGATAAATTTACGTTTGCAACAGATTATAGTCACCAGTCTTGGAGTAATTTAAATTATTCAGGTGTTGGTTATACATTAACAAACAGCGATCGTTACAGTGTAGGATTTGAGTTTTCTAAAAAAGTAAAATACAGAGATTTTATTTTTGAAAAATATTATTTACAATCAGGATTATTTTATAACAACTCTTATGTGATATTGAATACCCAACAAATAAATGATGTAGGCGGATCGATTGGTGCAGGATTTAATTCTTTAAAAGGACTATCTATAATGACGGCGTTAGAAGTTGGCCGTAGAGGAACAATTTCAAACGGATTAGTTAAAGAAAATTATGTTCAGTTTACAATCGGAATTAGCTACAGAGATTTTTGGTTCACTAAAATTAAACGATACGATTAGTCTTATAAAAAAGGATTGAAAAGAGGGAAGAAATTAATTTTTGCTTCCCTTTTTTTATGTGTGTATAATCAAAATGTTTTTTATTACTTTCATAGTATGAAGAAGATAACTCTAATTGCTTGCACAATTATTTCGCTTCATTTAATGGCGCAAGATGTGCCCCAATATTGGTTAGGAAGATCAACAGGAAAGTTGCCGTCATTATCTTATGGATTAGGTGATGACAGATTAGGTGGCGCTAAAATGGGTTATGTTGATACTAACATTGTCTTTAAAATAATCGACAGCACCAAAGCAATGTATGTGCTGCAACTTTCAAAAAATCATACTGCTTTTATTGATAAAGTTTACATCAAAAGAGATTCAACAATAAAAGAGAAACCGTTTTATTTAACTAATTCATGGAAGGCACAGGGAACTGATAGTTGTTATGATATTTTATCAATTAGTTTGGATGAAAAACTTCCGTATAAAAGTTGGATGGAAGTAAATCCTTCTAAAATTGTTTTTGATATTTATGGTGTTCAAAGTAATACCAATTGGATCACTCAACTTTCATCGTTGAAAGAAATAAAAAATGTTTATTATAATCAAGTTGAAGATGATATTTTAAGAGTTACCATTGATTTACAACACCAACAGCACTGGGGTTATAGCGTTGGTTACAATGAAAAAAAATTAGTAATAAAAATTAAACGCCAACCATCTTTATTAACGCTAAAAAATTTAAAGATTGCGATTGATGCCGGTCATGGTGGAACCAATTCCGGTACAGGCGGAAATAAAACAACTGCTTCTGAAAAATTACTCACTTTAAAATTTGCAAAAGAATTAGAAAAATTATTACGCAAACAAAAAGTGAATGTGGTGATGACCAGAAAAGTTGATACAACTTTTGATATTAAAGATAGAGTGTTGTTCTTGCAACAAGAAAACCCGGATGTGTTGATCAGTTTGCATTTAAATTCTTCGAACAATGTTTTGGTAAAAGGCAGCAGCACTTATTATAAACATATTGGCTTCAGGCCTTTGTCACAAAGCATTTTAAAGCGAATGCAAAATATTAGAATGGATGAATTTGGAAATGTTGGTAGTTTTAATTTTGGATTAAATGCACCAACCGATTTTATTAATTGTTTATTGGAAATTGGATTTTTAAGTAATGAAGAAGATGAAAAAAGAATTATTGATTCAAAGTTTCCCGCAATGGTTGCAAAACAAATTGTAAGTGGATTGAATGATTGGTTGAAGGATGTAAAAAGATAAATTGTTGAAGATTGTTTTGTTGTTGAAGTGTGCGACGCAACTAAAGAATCATTGAAATACGAAAGTCCGTAACAAAATAAAAAAGCAACTTAATAACGAGTTGCTTTTTTATTTATGAATAATAAATTATTTATTTAACCATCTTTCAAAAAATTCGTAAGTGCGCAGCATTTGATCGATGCGTTGCCGATTATTTCCACTTCTTGTTATTTCGTGTGTAGCTCCGGGATGACGAACATATTCAACAGGTCTTCCTAAAACTTTTAAACTTTTATACAACATTTCGCCTTGAATAGTTCCTGTTCTTAAATCATTTTCGCCATGAAAAATAATATATGGTGTTGTGATGTTTTCAACATAACTAATGGGCGATTCTCTTTGCAAAATTGCTTTTGCTTTTTCTTCCCATGGATAACCACCAAAATAATTTGGTACCAAACGCCATGCATTTCCTTCACCAAAAAAAGTATTGAGATCGTACACACCGCGTTGCGAGCAAGCTGCTTTAAAACGATGATCGTGTCCAACAATCCAACTCACTAAATAACCTGCATAAGATCCACCGCTGACAACTAATTTACTTGTATCGGCCCAACCTTCTGCAACAGTTTTATCTAATGCAGCAATAACATCGCTTGTTGGCCCGGTTCCCCAGTCATTAATATTTGCGCGCAAAAATTCTGCACCATAACCACCGCTGCCACGAGGATTGCAATAAACAACACCGTAACCTTTTGCACAGAAGTATTGAAACTCATGCCACATGCTGTTTTCGCCGGGCCCCCACATGGCAGATGGACCGCCGTGAATGTCTAACAACAAGGGATATTTTTTTCCGCTTTCATAGTTAATTGGTTTCATCACCCAATATTCAACGGTCAAACCTTTGTTATTGGTGAATGAATGTTTTTCGGGAGATGATAATTGTTTTGATTGTAACCAATCGAAATTAAAACTGCTGATGCGCTTTGCATTTTTCATTTCAGCATCGGCAACAAATAATTCAAACGGATTTGATGCTTCAGTTTTTGAATAAACAATGGTATTATTTTTTAGATCAAAACTATTTACACCAAAATCATAATCAGATAAACGTTCAACTTTTTTTGTTTGTAGATTAATTTTATAAATAGGCGCACCGCCATTACTTTGCGCTGAGGTGTACAAATATTTTTCATCGCTGCTCCAAATTAAATTGCCTTTGTTTCTGTCTAAATTGATTGTGATGATATCTTTTGAAGAACCATTCAACGGCATGATATTTAAAACAGGAACATCAACAAAAGATGTTAGACCTGATTGAAATGCTAACCATTTTCCTGAAGGAGAAAGTGAAGGACTTCCATAACGTTTTCCATTTGCACCTAATAATAAATGAAGATTATTTCCATCGGCATCAGCAATAAAAATTTCATTTTCTAAGGAACGATCGGGATGTTCGGTTGAATCAATATCTCCCGAAATAATTAATTGTTTTCCATCGGGTGTAAAATCGATTGAGTTGTACCGATAAAAGCCGTGTGTTAATTCAACGGGATTTGCATTTTGTTTTGTATCAACAATAAAAAAATGATTAAAATTTATTTCGTTCGATGTAGTTGATTCTTCCTGAAACTGAAGCTTGGTAAGCACTTTAGCCTTTTTTTCTTTTTCGTTATTCTCTAAGTAAGCTCTTATTTCTTCGATGTTTCCATCGGCATCAGCTTTTGCTGAATTCGTTTTTAAATTTTCATTTTTATCAAAACCGGGTTTTTCGTAAGGCCATTTTGGAATTTCTTTTTTAGGATTTAAAACAGAATCTTTCAAAAGATCTTTCAATGAAATGTTTGACGAAAAAATAATTCGTTTACCATCGCTTGTCCATTTTGGCGAACCTGCACCATATTTATATTTTGTAAGTTGAATGGCTTCGCCACCATCCATCGATAATAAAAATATTTGTGGTTTTCCTTCAGCAATTCTTACAAAAGCTATTTGTTTACCATCCGGGCTCCAAGCTGCTTGCGACGAACCATCTTTTGTTGTGGTTAATTGTTTTGGTGATGATGAACCATCAGTAGGCACAACATAAATTTGATTCACATATTTATACTCGCCTTTATTTTCGGCATCGGTTTCAATCGAAGTAACTGTAAATGCAGTTTTGCTTCCATCGTTGTTTAAAGTAACGCCGTTAATTGCTTTTATATTCAGCAAATCAGTCACTTTAATTTTTTCTTTAGTCGTTTGGGCAAAAAGAAAAACGGCGAAGAAAACAAATGAAGAACCCAGTAATATTTTTTTCATAAAAATTAATTGAATCCTCAAAATACAAATTCCCTTATTACAATATGAATAAAATGACAAACGAAAAACAATTGCCTGTGAATATGATTTTTAGTTTGAGGTTGGCTAAAAAAATAAAGAGAAGCGTTAATAAATTCGATAGGATACAATATTTCTTGTTCGGTGTGTGATAATGAAATAAATTTGCCGGAATATATAAGTTATGAGTGAAACATTAACAGCACCGACTCTCACCGCTAAAGATTTTGCCAACGATAATGAAGTTCGCTGGTGCCCGGGTTGCGGAGATTATTCAATTCTTGCCCAAGTTCAAAAAATTATGCCAACAATTGGCGTTCCAAAAGAAGATGTAGTAGTTATTTCTGGTATTGGTTGTAGCAGCCGTTTCCCATATTACATGAACACATTCGGAATGCATTCAATTCATGGTCGCGCAACTGCCATCGCAAGTGGTTTAAAAGCAGCGAGACCCGAATTAAGTGTTTGGATTGTTACAGGCGATGGAGATAGTTTAAGTATTGGTGGTAATCATACCATTCATTTGCTTCGCAGAAATTTTGATGTGAACGTTCTTTTGTTCAATAACCAAATCTATGGTTTAACAAAGGGTCAATATTCACCTACTTCTGAAGAACATAAACTTACAAAAACATCTCCTTACGGAAGTATCGATCATCCATTTAATCCATTGGCATTAGCTATGGGTGCCGATGCGACATTTGTTGCACGCAGCATGGACAGAGATCCAAAACATTTACAACAAACATTAACTCGTGCCAATCAGCATAAAGGAACTTCGTTTGTTGAAATATATCAAAACTGCAGCATTTTTAATGATGGAGCTTTTGAAATATTTACCGAAAAGGGATCAAAACTAGAAGAAACATTATTCTTGGAAAGCGGTCAACCACTAATCTTTGGTACAAATAAAAACAAAGGGATCAAGTTAGATGGATTTACACCGGTTGTTGTTGAATTAGGAAATGGTGTTAGTGCCGATGATCTTTGGATCCATGATGATAAAGATTTTTATAAAGCTCAGATATTGGTTAGAATGTTTGATGATCCAAGAAAGGCAAATCATTTACCACGTCCATTTGGTGTTTTCTATGAAACAGAAAGACCATGTTATGAAGAAGTTATGGCCTTACAAATTGAAGAAGTAATTGCTTCAAAAGGAAAAGGAAATTTAGATAAACTGCTTCGTGGTAATGAAGTTTGGGATATAGCATAAAAAATAATTCATCAATTTTAAAGATGCCATTCTGTTTCAGAGTGGCATTTTTGTTTTATGGGGGGGTACGGGAAATTTCCCGTATAAAAAAGGGTGTTTTTCCCGTTGTTTGGTAAAATATCCCCTGCTATTTTTACATATTAATACATGGTGTTTTTCTCAATGCGTTTTTCACTTGGGGGTTATTAATGCAATGCACAGCGGCTTTCTAGTCGCTGTTTTTAAAGGAAATTAAAATAATTTAAAATAGGGGGTTTTGCTTTTTTAAAAAAAGCAAACAAGACGGTGGCCAATTTGGTTGCCGTCATTTTTTTATAAGTGTTTCATCCATTTCTTATTTCGTAATTTGTATTTAATTATGTTATTGCAAGTTCATCCAACTAATCCCAATCCACGAAATATTAAAACCATCGTTGAATGTTTAAAAGATGGCGGTATAATTATTTATCCTACCGATACTATTTATGGTTTGGGTTGTGATATTTTTCAAATAAAAGCAATTGAAAAAATTGCACGAATTAAAAATATCGACTACCATAAAACGCAGCTCAGTTTTATTTGTTACGATTTAAGTGATTTGAGTAAATACACAAAAAGCATTTCAACACCATTGTATCGGATACTTAAAAATTATTTACCAGGTCCTTTTACTTTTATTTTACCCGCTAGTAAAGAAGTGCCAAGATTATTGCAAAGCAAAAAAAGTACGATTGGTCTTCGTGTTCCAGCAAACAATATTTCAAGAACAATTTTAAAGGAATTAGGTCATCCCATTTTAAGTGCTTCTATGCCGGGAGAAATGATTGAAGAATATACCGATCCTGAATTGATGTACGAAAATTTTAAAAACCTTGTTGATATTGTTGTTGATGGTGGTATTGGTGGTATGATTCCTTCAACAATTATTGATTGTACAAAAGATGAATACGAAGTAATACGCCAAGGTGTTGGCGAATGGTTAGAATAATTTCATCTGATTAGGTAAAATATTAAAACTCTTTCTGTGATACTTGCATAAACCAAACTCTTCAATGGCTTTACGATGTTCTAATGTGCCGTAACCTTTATTTTTTTGCCAATTGTATTGAGGAAATTTTTTGTGCAACTTCATCATAAATTCATCACGATATGTTTTCGCCAAAATGCTTGCTGCTGCAATGTTTGCATAAGTTGCATCCCCTTTAATGATACATTGATGTTTTATTTTTTTATATGCTGTGAAACGATTTCCATCAATCAATAAAAATTTCGGTTGTGGTTTTAATTTTTCGATTGCCAGATGCATTGCTTTAAAAGATGCTTTTAAAATATTGATCTGATCTATTTCTTGATGCGAAATCATTCCTACCGCAAAAGAAATTGCATTTTCTTCAATTACTTTTCTTAATTCATTTCTATGAATTTCTTTTACCTGTTTACTGTCATTTAATAAAGGATGATAAAAATTTTTTGGCAAAATAACTGCAGCAGCAAATACAGGACCGGCATAACAACCACGACCGGCTTCATCGCAGCCGGCTTCAATTAATTCAGTTTGAAAATATGGTTTTAATAATGGCATTCTTCTTACACGAATTTCATCGAATTACACGAATTATTACAAACTGTTTTTTAAAACTGTTGTGGCAATATCTTTGTTGAAATTTGAATAAAAGTTTATGACTGAAGTTCGTTCAACAAAAATTGTTGCCAACTGGATTTTTTTTGGTGTGGCCATGCTCATCATTCAAGTTTTATTGGGCGGAATTACAAGATTAACCGGATCGGGATTATCTATAACCGAATGGAAACCTATTGTAGGAACCTTGCCGCCATTAAATGAAACACAATGGCAGAAAGCATTTGAACAATACCAACAAATTGCGCAATACAAATACATCAATCATCACTTTACTGTTACCGATTTTAAATTTATTTTTTTCTGGGAATGGTTTCATCGATTGTGGGCAAGATTGATAAGCATCGTTTTTTTAATTCCTTTTATTTATTTCATCATAAAAAAATATTTTAAACAATGGATGATCATGCCATTGGTGATTTTATTTTTATTAGGAGCAGCTCAAGGTGCCATTGGTTGGATAATGGTTAAGAGTGGATTGAATGATGAAAATGTTTATGTAAATCATATTCGATTGGCTATTCATTTTGTTTCGGCAATGGTGTTGATTTGTTATGCATTAATTTTTGGATTGAAATTAGTTGTACCGCAAAGAGATTTTATTGTTGATGCAAGATTAAAAAAATTTACAGTTGTAATTATTGTGCTACTTGTTGTTCAATTATTTTATGGTGCGTTTATGGCGGGTATAAAAGGCGCAATTGCCGCACCAACTTGGCCTGATATTAACGGCATGATTATTCCAAAACAATTTTTTGGAAATAATATTAGTAACGACCTTTTGTTCAATATCATCAACATACATTTCATTCATCGTACGTTGGCTTACATCATTTTTATTTTGATTTTATTTTGGTGGAGTAAAACAATCAAACACAAAACAAATTCATTTAACAATGCAAAACATTGGCCATTTATTTTTGTTGCGATACAGGTTGTGCTTGGAATTTTTGCAATATTAAATAGCCCGAAAATTGTGTTAGGACATTTTGGTGTATTCGAATGGCTGGCACAATTGCATCAGTTGTTTGGAATGCTTTTATTGTTAGCGTTGATCTCGAATTTTTATTTATTAAGATCGAAGAAATAAATCTTAACAACCAAATTAAGGCTGCAATAAATTAAACGCGTCTTTCAAAATTTCAATAGTAAATTCTTCGGCAGTTTCTCGTGGTTCGCCATCAATATGCAGCGGTGCATATTTTAAATTTTTAATTTTTAAAGAAGCTGTTTGAAAATATAAAACATTTTTTTTGCCCATATCATCAACCAATTCTTTCAACTTATTATTGCCACGTAATTGCTGTAATAAAGCAAAAGGCAATTTAGCCTTACTCATTTTTTGAATGATAACAATATCGAGTAAACCATCATTCAAGTTGGCCTGTGGAGCAATGGTTAAATTATTTCCAAACTGATTACTATTGGCAATACTAATTGCAAAAGCATCCGTAAAAAAAGAAAGATCATTCAAACTAACTTCAAACTGATAAGGATGCGCTTTAAAAAAATTAATTAAACTTTCCTGCGTGTAAGTAAATAAACCGCGTGTATTTTTTGCAGCAAAATTATGTGCCACCTGTGCATCGAAACCTAATCCACTTAACATACAGGAATAATGTTGATTGATATAAAATGCATCAACCAAATTAGCTTTTCCCGAAAAAATAATTGATAACGCAGCTGCTGATTTTTTTGGAATGCCAGCCGCAAATGCCAAACCGTTACCCGATCCAAAAGGAATGATGCCAAAGGTTACAGGCAAACCACGCAATGCATTGGTAACTTGATTTACTGTTCCATCGCCACCAATAATTACAATATCAGTAAACTTTTCTGAAACAATTTTTTCTTTTAAAAAATCATAATCTCCTGTTATGTCTGTTGCTAATATTTCAAATGGAATTTCTCTGGCAGTCGTTTCCCTTTCAATTAATTTTTTTATCCCTTCTTTTTTAGAAGTGCCCGAAATAGGATTAATTAAATAAATTATTTTTCTTTCCATCACTAATTACTTTCAACGTCAAATATATTCTAACAAACAATTTTAATTACCACTTTAACAAAGCACTGGCCCAAGTGAAACCACTTCCAAATGCAGCAAGACAAACTAAATCACCTTCTTTAATTTTTCCTTCTTGCCATGCTTCGCATAAAGCAATTGGAACTGAAGCTGCTGTTGTGTTTCCGTATTTCTGAATATTATTGTAAACCTGGTCGTCTCTTAATTTTAATTTTTGCTGAACGAATTGTGATATTCGCAAATTTGCCTGATGCGGAATAAGCATATTTAAATCCGAAAGTTCGTAACCATTTTTATGCAATGCTTCCATAATCACTTCAGGAAATTTTACAATTGCTTTTTTAAATACCGATGGACCATCCATTGTTGGAAACATTTGACCCTGATCGATCATTGCATGACTAAAACAAAGTTGTCCAATTTCTGCTTCATCATAGGCAGCATAATTTTTTTCGGCCCAATGATTTGCATGTGTACCCGGATTATGCATCGCTAAAATTTCCGCACTATCACCATCGCTATGCAAATGTGTACTTAATATACCACGATCTTTTTCTTGTGTTGGCTGAAGAATCACCGCACCGGCACCATCGCCAAAAATTACAGTAACATTTCTTCCTCTTGTAGAAAAATCTAAACCGAATGAATGTTTCTCTGCACCAATCACTAAAATATTTTTATAAGTGCCTGTTTGTATAAACTGATCAGCCACACTAAGGGCATATACAAATCCGCTACATTGATTTCGAACATCCAAAGCACCAATTTCTTTCATCTTCAATTCGCGTTGCACTAACACACCGCAACCTGGAAAATAATAATCTGGTGATAATGTTGCGAACACTATAAAATCCACATCTTGTGCAGTAATGCCAGCTCTTTCAATGGCAATCTTTGCTGCTTCAACAGCCATCGTTGTGGTAGTTTCTTCCGTGCGATGCGCATATCTTCTTTCTTTTATTCCGGTTCTTTCCTGGATCCATTCATCGCTAGTATCCATGTATTTCAGCAGGTCGTTATTTGTAAAAACTTTTTCAGGAACATACATTCCAATACCTGCAATTTTGCTGCGGGGCATATCAATCGTTTTATTGAAAAGTGAAGATAAGAGAATTTAGTTTTTGAGCGTATACTAAACTAATTAATTGCTTTTAATTGCATGATTGATGTTAAAAACGAAGCAATCTCTTTTTGAGGCGTGATAATATCTTTTGAAACAATTGGAGAACCTAACACATGATTTCCTGCATTTGGTATTGGTATCATTTTCTTTTTTGTATCTGCAGTTCCTAATTCTGCAAACATGTCTTTGATGGCAGAAACTTTTACTACATTATCTTGATTTTTTTCATCTCGATAATAATATAAAGTGAGTGCTGGTTGTTTTATTTTGGCGAATGTATTTGCATTCATTGTAGTTTCTAATAATTCTTCTAATTGAACAGTGGCTTCTAAACGATATCTATCATTCCAATATTTTTTATAATCAGGCGAATCGTAAGGAATAATATTAAACTTAGATTGTTTAAATAATCTTGCTAATTGTAATCCCCATTGGTCATTTAATAACCATGCATTGGGATCGTTGATAGCAATATTTGGCGATAATAAAATAATTCCTGCAATATCAGGATAAACTGCAGCTAATTGTAATGCCAAAGTTCCTCCGGTTGAAGTGCCCATCAATATTACCTTATTGCCTAATTGCTTTCCAATTAAGTAAGCTTCTTTTGCGGATTCCCATAATTTATCAGCTGTAAAATTTATTAATGCATCAGTGGTATCGATTCCATGTTCAGCTAATCTTGATAAATATAAATTCCAACCAAATTGTTTAGCAATATTTCTGTGAACAGGATTTCCTTCTTCTTGCGATGCGCTGAATCCATGCAAATAAACAATGCTGTACTCTGTTTTTTGTTTGAGTGAATCGGATGCCCAAACTATTCTTGCTTCATTATTTGGTTTTATTTTATGTAATGCTTCTTTATTAGAAATAAATTGTTGTAACAAAATAGGATCTGAAGGAATGTCGGATAAATCCTGATTATATTTTGGTGTTGATGGGTGCGGACCAATAATATAAACAAATAATAAAACAAGAAGTATAAAAATTAAATTTCTCAGCAAACGCATAATAAATTTTTAAAGCAGATGAAATTATTATTTGTCTTTACTCCAAAAATTCATCAATAATTATTTTTCTAATACAAAATAGGGATATAAAATTGAATAACAAGAATTCTTTCGGATTGTTTATATTCGAAAAAATAAAATCAACAGCATGTCTTCAACCCAACGATTTCAAGCACTTGATGTGTTTCGCGGATTGACCATTTGTTTTATGATCATCGTAAACACTCCTGGAAACGATGTTACTTTTTCTCCTTTATTACATGCAAAATGGCATGGCTTTACACCAACCGATTTGGTATTTCCATCTTTTTTATTTGCGGTTGGTAATGCCATGAGTTTTGTAATGCCAAAATGGAATACAAAAACACAGGCAGTAGTTTTGTATAAAATTTTTAAACGAACAGCATTAATTTTTTTGCTTGGCTATTTAATGTATTGGTTTCCATTTTTTCGTTTAGATGAAACAGGAAATATTATTTCTGCACCTTTCAGCGAGACAAGAATTCTAGGTGTGTTGCAACGCATCGCATTGTGTTATGGCATTGCCGCATTAATGATCTATTATTTAAAACCAAAACTTGCAGTAATTGTAACTGTTGTTTTATTATTTGTGTATTGGTTATTGATGTATGTTTTTGGCGATTATACAATGTTGGGTAATGCCGGAATAAAATTTGATTTATGGTTAATGGGCGATAAACATTTATATCATGGCGAAGGAGTAGCATTTGATCCTGAAGGTTGGTTAAGTACTTTGCCTGCTATCGGAAATGTTGTTGGCGGTTATGTTGCAGGAAAATTTATTCAGGAAAAAGGAAAGAGCTATGAAGGATTATCAAAATTATTATTGACAGGTTTCTCATTATTTGTTATTGCATATTTCTGGAACTTATCATTCCCAATCAATAAAAAATTATGGACAAGTTCTTTCGTGATACACACAGTGGGATTGGATTGTATGATCTTGTCTGCGATCATTTACATCGTCGATTTTAAAAACAAAACAAAAGGAGTTTACTTTTTTGAAGTGGTTGGGAAAAATCCATTAACCATTTATTTGTTATCCGAATTAATGGCAACAGTTTTTTATATGGTTCAAGTTGGTGATAAAAGTTTATTCTCCTGGATCTACGAAAATATTTTTAGTTATGCAGGCGATTATTTTGGATCATTAGCTTTTGCTATAAGTTATATGCTGGTTTGCTGGAGCGTTGGTTATTTCATGGATAAAAAGAAAATTTATATCAGAGTATAAAATAAGTTTCTAGCAATAAAAAAAGCTGTTTGATTTCAAACAGCTTTTTTTATTGCATTGCATTCGAAATTATAATTGTTCAAACCTTGCTGTAAAATGACGCAGCAATGGTGTTTCATAAATTATTTTATAACCTTTAATTTTTTCTCTTCTTTTAAATACTTCAATAATTACTTCTGCAACATAATCAATATGACTTTGTGTATACACTCTTCTCGGAATAGCTAATCTTACTAATTCCATTGGTGCTGGAATTGTTTTACCATCAGCATCATATTTACCAAACATAACTGTTCCAATTTCTACACCACGAACACCACCTTCTAAAAATAATTCGCCACATAATGCTTGTCCGGGATATTCTGTTGAAGGAATATGCGGTAAAAAAGCTTTTGCATCTAAATACACCGCATGTCCACCTGTTGGTTTTATATATGGCACACCAACTGCATCTAATTTATCTCCGATGTATTCAATACTTCTAATTCTATACTTTAAATAATCTTCTTCCATAACTTCTTTCAATCCAATAGCAATCGCTTCTAAATCTCGTCCTGCAAGGCCTCCATAAGTTGGGAATCCTTCAGTGATAATTAAAAGATTGCGGCATTTCATTGCCAACGTTTCATCGTTCATTGCGAGAAAGCCACCAATATTTGCAAATGCATCTTTCTTTGCGCTCATTGTACAACCATCAGCATAAGAAAATAATTCCTGAGCAATTTCGAAAATGCTTTTGTTTTCAAATCCTTTTTCTCTTTGTTTGATAAAATAACAATTCTCCGCAAAGCGACAAGCATCAATAAAAAAAGGAACATTATATTTTTTACAAATTTCACTTGCAGCTTTTATGTTTGACATGCTAACCGGTTGTCCGCCGCCTGAATTATTTGTTACCGTAATTATTACTAACGGAATATTTTCTGCCCCTTTTTCCTGAATGCATTTTTCTAATGCAATTAAATTTATATTGCCTTTAAATGGCGCAATGAGTGATGGTTGTTTTCCTTCATCACATAAAAGATCAATTCCTTCTGCACCCGCAAACTCAATGTTGGCACGAGTTGTATCGAACAAAGTATTGCTGATAAAATATTTTCCTTTGCCACCGGTAATACTGAATAATATTTTTTCTGAAGCCCTTCCCTGATGTGTTGGAATAATATATTTCATGTGCGTGATGGAAGAAACTGTTTCTTCGAATCTGAAAAAACTATCGCTTCCTGCATAACTTTCATCTCCGCGCATTATGCCTGCCCATTGTTCGCTGCTCATAGCACTGGTGCCACTATCCGTTAAAAGATCGATGATCACATCTCTAGCTTTAATTAAAAAAGGATTGTAAAAAGCTTCTCGAAGAATATTGATGCGTTGTTCTTTTGTTGTAAAGTGAATAGGCTCAACCGATTTAATTTTAAAAGGTTCTATGATTGTATGCATAATTAAATGTTTATTGATTGAATAATAAATGAAAACGAAGTCGAATAAA
This sequence comes from uncultured Chitinophagaceae bacterium, assembly GCA_903870685.1. Taxonomy (GTDB): domain Bacteria; phylum Bacteroidota; class Bacteroidia; order Chitinophagales; family Chitinophagaceae; genus CAIQDX01. Next base: position 46,938 of record CAIQDX010000004.1, read on the forward strand.
GTTGATACAGCACAAGAGTGCGACGCAACTAAGATGCCATAAAAACCATTGGCTCGAATAAAAAAATAATTGAATGAAATAAAATTGAGAAAAACTAAGTGGGACTTTTAATAATATTTTTCCAGAGATTCATAATTAAAATCGTTGGCACAAAGTTATATTGTTATGTGGGTATAATTTTATTATTCTTTCGACTTTGATTTCCCTTTTTGTTTTTTATTACTCTTTTTTTCAAGAGCCGGATTATTATCTACTATTTCGCAAACACATCTAAAGCCCAACCAACATTCAGGATAATTATATATGCGATCGTTTTTAATTTTACAATCTTCAATAAATAAATTAAAATGACCACCTTTTGAAATGCCTTTCTCGGCAACCATTTCCGACACGTTACCGATCATATTATAAAGGCCATATTTATTCGGTTCAGATGAAAGCACCGGAAAAACACTTGATCTTAAGTTGGCTGTTGAATCAATTCTTAAATACAAACAATTAAAAGTGTTATACATTTTTCCATGCGATTTAAACTCAGTGCTTTCATATCCATATGGATATTTTTCTACATCTAAGTTTCCGCTTGCAGCCAATTCCCATTCTTTTTTTGTAGGCAAACGATAAATTACTTTCCTGTAAGGAGCTTTTGGTGTTCGCTCTAAAAGTTCATTTACTCTGTCTGTTCGCCATTCACAAAATGCTTGTGCTTGTTCGTAACTAACACCAACTACAGGATAATTATTATAATCGCGATGACGAAAATAAAAATCTATAAAAACCGAATTGTTAAATAATTGTGTTTTCCAAACAGTGGTATCGGGAAGCATTGATTGGTAGCGATCCTCATCTTTCTCAACTATTAAAATATACGATAAGTATTCTCTCCAAGCAGTATTCGAAATTTCGCATTTATCAATATATAAACTGTCTTTCAACTGAACTGTTCCGGGAGGAGCTAAAATTTTATCAGATACATAATTATTTTCGCTTATAAATGAGAAGAGTGCCATCATAGTAATAAGCAGCAGTAATCTTTTCATTGCGGTTAGGTTTGCATCTAAATTACTATAAACAATGTTATTTTGCTATTAAACAATCAATAAAAAGTTCGAAACCCGCTGCAAAAGCGTAACTTCGCCGCCTTAAATTTTTACATGGAAATCAGAAACATCGCTATTATTGCTCACGTTGACCACGGTAAAACTACTTTGGTGGATAGGATTTTACAAACTACTAAAGTGTTCAGAGAGAATCAGGAAACCGGCGATCTGATCATGGACAGCAATGACCTTGAAAGAGAAAGAGGCATTACCATTTTCTCTAAAAACGCATCTGTTCAATACAACGGAGTAAAAATTAATGTAATTGATACTCCGGGCCACAGTGATTTTGGTGGTGAAGTTGAACGTGTTTTGAAAATGGCCGATGGAGTTTTATTATTGGTTGATGCTTTTGAAGGACCAATGCCACAAACGCGATTTGTGTTGCAAAAAGCATTGCATCTTAATTTGCATCCAATTGTTGTTATTAATAAAGTTGATAAAGCTAACTGCCGCCCAGACGAAGTTCACGATGCAGTTTTTGAATTGTTTTTTAATCTCGATGCAACGGAAGAACAATTAAATTTCCCTACTTTTTACGGTAGCGGAAAAAATGGTTGGTTCAACGATAGTTTAGAACAAACAGAAGATATTATTCCGTTAATGAATGGTATCATCAAATTTGTTCCACCTCCAACAGTTAATGAAGGTCCACTGCAAATGCAAATTACTTCATTGGATTATTCTTCTTTCTTAGGAAGAATAGCTATTGGAAAAGTAACTCGTGGTTCTGTAAAAGAAGGACAAACAATTGCATTGGTTCAAGCTGATGGTTCCATAAAAAAATCTAAAGTAAAAGAATTATACGTTTTTGAAGGAATGGGCAAACGCAAAGTAACAGAAGTGTTATCGGGCGATTTGTGTGCTGTTGTTGGATTAGAAGAATTTAATATTGGCGATACGATTTGTGATATTGATACTCCTGAAGGATTACCAATTATCAGTGTTGATGAACCAACGATGAGCATGTTATTTTCAATCAACAATTCTCCTTTTTACGGAAGAGATGGAAAGTTTGTTACATCGCGCCACTTGCGTGATCGCTTGATGAAAGAAACTGAAAAGAATTTAGCATTGCGTGTTGAGGATACAGATAGTGCCGATAGCTTCTTGGTATTTGGTCGTGGCATTTTGCATCTTGGTATTTTAATTGAAACCATGCGCCGCGAAGGATATGAATTAACTGTTGGTCAGCCGCAAGTTTTAGTCAAAGAATTATTAGGAAAGAAACATGAACCTTACGAAACATTAGTGGTTGATGTACCTGCTGAATTTAGTGGTAAAGTAATTGATCTGGTTACACAACGCAAAGGCGAAATGCATGTGATGGAAAGTAAAGGCGAGATGCAGCATCTTGAATTTGAAATTCCTTCAAGAGGCTTGATAGGCTTGCGTTCGCAAATGTTGACCAATACTGCAGGAGAAGCTGTTATGGCGCATCGTTTTAATGAATACAAACCATGGAAAGGAAATATTCCCGGAAGAAATAATGGGGTATTGATTGCAAAATTTCAAGGCACTACTACTGCATATTCAATTGATAAATTACAAGATCGCGGAAGTTTCTTTATCGATCCTGCGGAAGAAGTTTATGCAGGTCAAATTATTGCTGAACATATTAAGCCGGGAGATCTAAATGTGAATGCAGTAGAAATGAAAAAATTAACCAATCACCGTGCTAGTGGTAGCGATGATAGCGTTAGAATAACACCGAAACTTCAGTTTACTTTAGAAGAGTGTATGGAATATATTCAACAAGATGAGTGTATTGAAGTAACTCCGAAAAATATCAGAATGCGTAAAACTATTTTAGATGAAGAAGACAGGAAGAAAGCATCTAAATCAATGAAAGTGGAAGCATTTGGATAATTGATTATTAAAATAATTTTAAACCTTCGAATTTTATTCGAAGGTTTTTTTATGCTTGATACCGAACATAAAAAAAGGAAGACATGATCATGTCTTCCTTTTATCATTGCTGATAATTAATTTTATTTTTTGCTTACCACAACATTTTCAACATAACTCGTGTTAATGTTTACATCAAAACTTTGATGAAAATCTGCTTTGTTCGATTTGATGTCGAAAGTAAGTTTATTTACATCAGTATCTTTTGGTAAAGCATAAGTGTGTGAAAATTTGGTTGATTTAGAAGCAGTGCGGTAAAGAACTTCACCGAATTCATCAACAATAGATAATGTAAAAAAATCGTTGTTGATGTTATCAAACTTAACGCTGAACAATAAGTATTCTTTATTAACTCCTTCGTACTTTATTGTTGCATTGTTAGTAGAAATTTTTCCGGTTACAACGCCCTTGTTGGTATTATCATTAGCATAAATTTTATTTTGTGCTGTTAAAAATAATACGGTTGCTAAAATACTTCCTGCAAAAAATTTTTTTGCGATCGTGTTTAATGTTTGCTTTTTCATGTCTTTTTCCTTTTTAATGATTAAAAAATAGTTACCTCATACGCACAAGCAAATGCTTTGAACGTTCAAATCTTCGTCAGTAAATTTCATTAAATGGTCAGTTGCAATTCGATACAGGATATTATTTCATGTAGACAAGCAGCGGCGTTAAAATGTAACGTACAGATCTGCTTTTACAACTATTAATACTGGTATTAAAGAAAGGTAACCCGCTAATTATTTTAAAAGAATTTTGTTTAACAATAAACAGAAATATTATATAAACTGTTATCAATAAAAAAACCTCCAATGTTTTTAAAACATCGGAGGTTTGATTCCTAATTATTCATAAAAAAATCACTCGCTATAATTGCCATCTTTAGGCTTCAAGTCTTTAATTATAATTCTGATAAAATCAATTAAAGTCCAAATACCAAAACCACCTAAAGTAAGTAATTGAACAACGCCTTGCCAGGTATAACCTAAATAAAATCTGTGTATACCTAATGTTCCAAGAAAGAAACAAAGTAATATAGCAGCTACCCAAGATTTTGTTCCGCCACTTTCAGCTTTGGCAATTAGTCTTTGCAGTTTATTCATTTGTCTGTGGCTCAACTCAGCTTTCTTACTATTAACTTCATTTGATAAGATTTTGGAAGAGTTAGTCAATGAATTAGAAACAACATTTCCGTTATCAGGTAATAATGGAACAGGCACTGCCTCTGCATAAATTGTAGGCATTGTTGCTTTTTCAATTGAAACAATAATTGGTTCGCTTTTTTTTGAAACCGGAAAAGCAGACATCATGCTTACAGCAATTGCTAATAACAAAATTCCCCTGAAAGAGTTTTTGAATAATTTCATAGCAGCAAGTTTAAGTTAATTAATAGTTTGAAATTACTTAAAATTGAAATACAATCAAATATTATTCAATAAATATTTGCATTTTTTCAACTTAAAATTGCAGTTGAAACATTTATTTTTTAGAAAAAATTTACAATTCAATTATGCTTGTACCGGCTTATTTAATGTTTGCCATAACAGATCTTTTAATTCTATCAAACCTTTATTGGTTAATGATGAAATAAATAAGTGAGGAATATTTTGTGGCAATTCTTTTACAATTGCTTCTTTTAATTCATCATCCAACATGTCGCTTTTACTTACTGCGATGATGAAATCTTTTTGCAGCATTTCGGGATTATATTCTTTCAACTCATTGTATAAAATTTCGAATTCTTTTTTATGATCTGTACTATCGGCAGGAATTAAAAATAATAAAACTGAATTGCGTTCAATATGTCGTAAAAAACGATGACCCAATCCTTTTCCTTCGGCAGCACCTTCAATAATTCCGGGAAGATCTGCTATACAAAAACTTTTTCCATCACGATATTCTACCATACCTAATTGTGGAACTAAAGTTGTAAAAGCATAGTTGGCAATTTTTGGTTTTGCTGCAGTGATAACACTTAATAAAGTTGATTTGCCTGCATTGGGGAAACCTACCAAACCCACGTCGGCCAATACTTTCAGCTCTAAAAATTTAAAACCTTCAACACCATCTTCGCCGGGTTGAGCATGTTCGGGAACCTGATTGGTTGGTGTTGCAAAATTTGAATTTCCTAATCCACCGCGACCACCACGCATCCAAATAATTTCTTGTCCGTCTTCTAAAATTTCGGCTTCAATTTTTCCGGTTATTTCATCTTTTGCAATGGTGCCTAATGGAACTTCAATAATGATATCTTTTCCATCATGGCCGGTACAATTATTTTTACTTCCAGCTTCACCATCATCGGCTAAAACATTTTTAAAATATCGCAAATGCAACAATGTCCACAGTTGTGTGTTGCCTTTTAAAATGATATGACCACCACGACCACCATCGCCCCCATCGGGGCCACCCATTGCCGTTAATTTATTTCGCATGAAATGACGTATACCTGCACCACCGTGACCACTGCGACAAAAAATGCGGATATAATCTATGAAGTTATTTTTCTCTGACACGTTTTAATTTGAATGTTTGCGAAGATACTTTAATGAAGATGTAATGAAAGAATTATCTCTTTGCAGCCATTTATTGTTTTTCTTTTTCTGAATGTGATTTCTTTTTCCAAATTTTACGAATCGCCCAAAATCCCAAAATAAGAATTCCAACAAATCCAACAATTCCAACTAGAAAAGCGGCTGCATCTGCCCCTGAACAGGAGAGCGAACAAGCTAAGGCTGCTACTAACAATAATCCGGCAATTACTCCTGTTGTAACCAGAATAACCCAAAATATTTTCAAAGCAACATTTTCGTTTTCGTCCTGTCCTTTGTTCGATAATAATCTTTTTAATTTTTCAGATTGTTGTTTAGTTATTTTTTTTGAACGTGATAATACAGAAGTTTTGGTTTTGTCTTTTTTATTATGGTCTCTTGAAATAACTAAACTTCCATGTAAAGAAGAATAAGTATTTAAAGACGAAACAAGAGTGTTATTGTTATAAACAAAACACAAACAAACAAAAACAGAAAGTCCAATTCCGAAATCACAAATTTTTTGCAAGACATATTTTTTATAAGGAATTGTATTGCCCAAATAAAATAATAGAAAAAGAAATAAAAATAATAATGCTGTTAGCAAGAAAGATTTGGGTAAAATAAAATCTATATTATTCAGCATTGATCCAACAAACATTGCCGAAAAATAAATGTAAACGTGGCAAAGAGTAATGATTATCCACGATAATTCACGATGAGTGCTTGCCCAAAAAGAAATCTTTTTCATATGTGCAGAACTAAAGATTAATTTAATGACTTAAATCCTTAAAAACATATGTAAGCTATACAATCAATTTAGTATTAAATATTTTACATCAAATTTTTTTCAGTTTTGTAACAAGTGCCTTTAACCATTGCTACCAAATGATTGTGTTGATTTTTTATTTCGATAACATACAATCCGGTTTTGTTGGTTTCGCTAATTTTTTTTGCTTCCGCAATTAATTCATCTCCCTCTAAACAAGGTTTAGTAAACGAAATAGAAACTTCTAATGCAACCGAAATTTTGCCGCTATAATTACAAGCAAAAGCAAATGCAGAATCAGCAAAGGAAAATGTAACACCGCCATGAGCAATGCCAAAACCATTTAGCATTTCATTGCGAACTTTCATTTTTATTTTGCTATAACCTTCTTTTATTTCTAAAACTTCAATTCCCATCCAACTTGAATATTTATCTTGTTTGATGATAGTATCAACAGCAACTTGCGAAAAATTTGACATAATAATATTTTAATTTTTTTGGCACGAATGCATGAATCGGTTTTAATATTATTAGTGCATTCATGACGAATAATTAGTACAATTTAAATTTAATTTTTTAGAATGCTTGATGTAATAATTTGTTGCTTCTTTTACAAATGAATTAACTTGGATTTTTATTTTCTGAGTATGAAAAAATTTTTCTTTTTATTTCTGATCGTTTTTGTTGCTGCCTCTAACATTTTTGCGCAGCCTTTTAAAGATGAAATTGATGCTTTTAAAAAGCTCGATAGTGTTGCATTTCCTGAGAAAGAACAAATTTTATTTTCAGGAAGTTCATCATTCAGAAAATGGACTGATGTGCAGGAATATTTTCCATCGCATAAAATTATCAACCGTGGTTTTGGCGGATCAACATTGCCTGATGTGATTAGATATGCTGATGAAATTATTTTTCCGTATCAACCAAAGCAGATTGTTATTTATTGCGGCGAAAATGATATTGCATCATCCGATACCATTACTGCCGAAATAGTTTTGAAACGTTATCAGCAATTATTTTTTCTTATTCGTTCGAAACTTAAAAATGTTGAAATTGATTTTGTATCAATTAAACCAAGTCCGAGTAGAATAAAATTTTTGGAAACAGTTAAACGATCAAATAAACTTATCATTGATTTTATTGCCACACAAAAACATGCTAAATTTATCAATGTCTTTAATGCGATGTTGAATGATGACGGCAGTATTAAAAAAGAAATTTTTATTGAAGATAACCTGCACATGAATGCAAAAGGTTATGCCATTTGGCAAAAAATTATGGAGCCGTATTTGATGTAATAATTTTATTTCTTCAATCCACCCACCAAAATAGTAATCATATTTTCTTCCAATTCTTTGCCGTTAATTTTTTGTTTACTGCGATGCCAACTTTCAATACCGCTTATGGCATGTAACATAATAAGCACGGCTGTTGTAGCATCTATTTTTTTTATTTCTTTTTTCTTAATGCCATCTTCAATAATGTTGGCAAAACGTTTGCGATAGGCACGGCGCTGTGCCTGAAAATTTGAAAGATAAGGTTCGGCTAAATATTTCCATTCACGATCGCTCACATATACTTCCTCAAAATTGTTTATCATGCCGCCAATTAAAAAGCGTAATAGTTTTTCTATCTTTTGTAGGCTCGAATTTTTTTCGGCTTCTACTTCATCCATCATCACCGTATAGCGGTTGGCAACATCAAAACAAATTAAATGAAGCAACTCACTTTTACTGCGAATATGATTGTATAAACTGGCGGCTTCAACACCAACTACTTCGGCTAATTCACGCATGCTGGCTGCTTTGTAACCTTTTTCTCTGAATAAATGAGCAGCACTTTTTATTATGACATCTTTGCGGCTGCTGTTATTTTCTGTTTTTATTCTTCCCATAATTTTTCAAAATTACGCTAACAATCGTTAGCACAAAAGAACTTTTTTGTTAGTGTGATTGAAGTGGATAAAGATATTTGCGCTTAATGCTTTAGTTTCGCAGCCCGATACTAAAACTTAAATTATGTCTTTAATTGTAGTTGGTTCAATGGCTTTCGATGCAATTGAAACACCGTTTGGTAAGAGTGATAAAATTGTTGGTGGCGCTGCAACTTATATTGCATGGTGTGCCTCAAACTTTACAAATGTTAATCAGATCTCAGTTGTTGGTGGCGATTTTCCGCAGGAAGAATTGGATGCTCTAACGGCTCGTGATGTTGCATTGGAAGGTGTGGAAATAAAAAAAGATGAAAAATCTTTTTTCTGGAGTGGTCGTTATCATATGGACATGAATAGTCGTGATACATTGGTTACAGAATTAAATGTGTTGGAACATTTTAAACCAGTTGTACCCGATAGTTATCAGGACAGTGAATTTTTAATGTTGGGAAATTTAACGCCATCGGTACAGATGAGTGTGATCGATCAATTAAAAACTCGTCCTAAATTAATTGTAATGGACACCATGAATTTATGGATGGACATTGCAATGGATGATCTAAAAGCTTTATTAAAAAAAGTGGATGTGTTGATGGTGAATGATAGTGAAGCTCGCCAATTAAGTGGTGATTTTTCTTTAGTTCGTGCTGCGAAAACAATTATGGGCATGGGACCAAAATATCTCATCATTAAAAAAGGAGAACATGGTGCATTGTTATTTCATGAAGACAAAGTTTTCTTTGCACCGGCATTACCATTAGAAGAAGTATTTGATCCAACTGGTGCCGGCGATACTTTTGCTGGTGGCTTTATTGGTCATATTGCAAAAACAAAAGACATTTCTTTCGAGAATATGAAAACAGCCATCATTGTTGGTAGTGCCATGGCAAGTTTTTGTGTTGAAAAATTTGGTACACAAAGGATAAGAGAAATTACAAAAGAAGATATTGATGCTCGTTTGAAAGAATTTGTTCAATTAGTAAATTTTGATATTGATTTGGGCTAACAAAAAAATAATTTTGGCATTAATTATTTTAGACAATACTTTCGCACACGAAATGAATAATTTGAAACATACAAAGAACATAAAGAAGATCATCTCAACAGGAGAAGATGCTTGATGTTTTAAGTATGTACAATCATAACTAACTGAAGGCCTTCTCCTAAACGGGAAGGCTTTTTATTTTTTATGAAATAAAAGTTGAAGCATTTGTTGCAGTAAAAGTGAGTGACACAACGAAGCGAAATTGAAACACAGAAGTTTGAAACATAAAAATTATTTTATCAATTAAAAACAAAACAAAATGAAAGTGGCAGTTGTTGGAGCTACCGGTTTAGTTGGCTCAAAAATGTTACAGGTATTGGCAGAAAGAAATTTTCCGGTAACGGAATTAGTTCCCGTTGCATCCGAAAGATCGGTTGGTAAAGAAGTAGAATTTAAAGGAAAGAAATATAAGGTGGTTTGCATGGCAGATGGTATTGCAGCAAAGCCGGCCGTAGCCATATTTTCAGCTGGTGGTGGCACATCGTTGGAATGGGCACCGCAATTTGCAGCAGCAGGAATTAAAGTGATCGATAATTCATCGGCATGGAGAATGGACCCAACAAAAAAATTAGTTGTTCCTGAAGTGAATGCTGATGTTTTAACTGCCGATGATTTTATTATCGCTAATCCAAATTGTTCAACCATTCAAATGGTAGTTGCATTGCAACCATTGCATGCAAAATATAAAATAACAAGAGTGATTGTAAGCACTTATCAAAGTGTTACAGGAACAGGTAAAAAAGCAGTTGATCAGTTATTTGGCGAAAGAGCAAAAGCAGAAAAAGGAAGCACAGAAGAATACCCGATGGCCTACAAATATCAAATTGATTTGAATGTTATTCCGCAGATAGATGTTTTTTTAGACAACGGTTACACCAAAGAAGAAATTAAAATGGTGAAAGAAACATGTAAGATCATGCAGGATGATAATATTCGTGTTACTGCTACAACTGTTCGTATTCCGGTAATTGGCGGTCACAGTGAAAGTGTGAATGTTGAATTTGAAAATGAATTTGATTTGTATGAAGTGAAAGAATTATTAAGCACTGCTCCAGGAATTATTTTACAGAACGATGATGCGAATCAAATTTATCCAATGCCTTTATGGGCACACGAAAAAGATGAAGTATTTGTTGGAAGATTACGCAGAGATGAAACGCAACCAAAAACATTAAACATGTGGATCGTGAGTGATAACCTTCGCAAAGGCGCTGCTACCAACGCTGTGCAAATTGCAGAATATATGATGGGCAAAGGATTGTTATAGTTTTAAAGTAATGGTTAGTAAAAGGGGATGATACTTTCATCTCCTTTTTTATTATGTATTGCTATATAAATTGATTATTTTTCTTTTTAAAATAATTCAATGAAAAATATATTTCTTGCTGCCATTTTATTTCTTGCTTTTTCATCATCTCAGGCACAAAGCGAACAAGACAGTATTAAATCAACTATCAATAATTTATTTATCGCAATGAAAAATGCGGATACCGTTTTACTTCGTTCATGTTTTGTGAGCAATCCTATTTTGCAAACAATTGGATTAAGTAAAGAAGGAAAATTAGTAGTGAAAGATGAAACTCTTCAAGAATTCGTTTCAAGTATTGCCAAGCTGCCAAAGAATGCTGCGGATGAAAAAATTGTATTTGATATAATTCGTGAAGATGGCATGCTGGCAAATGTTTGGGCACCTTATAAATTTTATTTCAATTCTGTTTTTTCACATTGCGGAGTTGATGATTTTACATTGGTTAAAATTTCCGGTCAATGGAAAATTCAATACTTGATTGATACAAGGCATAAACATGGTTGTGAGTAAATGATTATTATTTACACAATAATCGTTACCGCAATCGATTTCTGAAATAAGATAAAATTTTCTTAATTGCAATACAGTATTTTTAAAATCTCTAAAACGGTGTTATGAAAATGCGAATGCTTGCTGTATTTATTTTCTTTTTTGGATTCATTACAAATAATTTTTCTCAAACAAATTCAACCAATCAAAAATGGTGGAAAGAAGCAGTCGTTTATCAGATCTATCCCCGCAGTTTTAAAGACAGTGATGGAGATGGCATTGGCGATTTAAAAGGCATCATTTCAAAATTAGATTATATTAAAAGTTTAGGCGTTGATGTGGTTTGGTTGAATCCAATTTATAGTTCACCCAATGATGATAATGGTTACGATATCAGCGATTATCAAAACATCATGAAAGAGTTTGGTACGATGAAAGATTTCGATGTGTTATTAAAAGGTTTGCATGATCGCGGAATTAAATTTGTAATGGATGTTGTGGTAAACCATAGTAGCGACGAGCATGAATGGTTTAAACAATCCCGCAGCTCCCGGACAAATCCTTACAGAAATTATTATCATTGGTGGCCGGCAGAAAAAGGCGAGCCACCTTATCGTTTTAGTCAGTTTGATGTAAATCATAATGCATGGAAATATGATTCATTAACCAATGCATATTATTTACATTTCTTTTCTACAAAGCAACCCGATTTAAATTGGGAAAATCCGAAAGTAAGAAAAGAAGTTTTTGATATGATGAATTTTTGGGCAAAAAAAGGTGTGGATGGCTTTAGGTTAGATGCTTTTCAATTTGCCTGTAAAGACACAACATGGCCTATTTTTCCAAAAGAAGATTATCCAAAAGATTTTATAAAATATCATGCAATGGTTGATCCCATTCATAATTATTTGAAAGAAATGTATGATAATGTTTTGAGTAAATATGATGTGATGAGTGTTGCAGAAGGTGCCGGAAGAAATTTTCAAGATGCACATGATTTGGTGGATGCTGATCGTAACGAGTTGAATTTAGCATATGCATTTGATCCAATCGATGCACGTTGGTCAAAGGATTACAGTATGCTGAAGATGAAAAAAATATTTTCTAAATGGGATAGTGTTTTTGTAAATAAAGGATGGTTAAGTATTTTCTTGGCAAATCATGATAATGCAAGATTGGTAAGTCGCTTTGGTAATGATGAACCCCAATACAGGGAAGTCTCTTCAAAAATGTTGACTACATTTTTATTATCCATGCGTGGTACCCCTTTTTATTATAATGGCGATGAGTTAGGAATGACGAATATTCGCTTATCTAAAATTGAAGATTATAAAGACATTGCTGCATTGAATGGTTATAAATATGTGCAAAGTATTAAAGGAGATACAAGTAAGTTTATGACTTTTTTGAAAGAAAGCGGAAGAGATAACGGGCGTACACCATATCAATGGAATACCAGTATCAATGCAGGTTTTGGCACGGGTAAATCATGGCTTCCAGTAAATCCAAATTATAAAACTATCAATGCAGAATTAGAAAACAAAGACGCTAATTCTTGCTTGAATTATTTTAGAAAAGCAATTCAACTTCGCAAACAAAATAAAGTATTGGTGTATGGTAAGTATAATTTGATTGATGCCGATAATGAAAAAGTGTATGCTTACACCAGGGAATTAAATGGTAAAAAATTACTAGTAGTTTTAAATTTCACAAAAGAAAATACTTCATTCAAAACCGTGTATGATTTAAGCAAAGCGAAAATATTATTATCAAATTATTCAATTACTTCAAAGAACAAAACATTAAAACCATACGAGGCTGTTGTTTTCGAAATAAAATAAAAATATATTCACCTATCACTAACTTAACCATATGAATAGAAATCTTATTATCTGGTCAATCACAGTTGCATTGGGCGGATTGTTGTTTGGAATGGATGTAGCAAATATTTCCGGTGCCGAACAACGTATTCAACATTTATGGAACTTAAGTGATCTAATGCATGGCACAGCCATTGCAATGGCTTTGTATGGAACTATTATTGGAGCCGGTGGTGGAAGTATTCCTGCAAATAAATTCGGTCGCAAAAAAACATTAATAGCCATTGGCTTTATATTTTTAGTTTCTGCAATTGGCAGTGCAGTGGCTCAAGATGTTTATGTTTTTATGGCTTTTCGTTTTTTAGGTGGATTAAGTATTGGCGCATCTTCTGTTGTTGCACCGGTGTATATTTCTGAAATAGCTCCGCCAAAACACAGAGGAAAAATGGGAATTGCTTTTCAGTTAAATGTTGTAAGCGGAATTTTACTCGCCTACTTTTTTAATTATTTGTTACAAGGATTTGGCGGCAATAATGATTGGCGTTTTATGTTGGGATTGATTGCAGTTCCATCATTATTATTTTCTGTGATGATGTTTTTTACTCCCGAAAGTCCTCGTTGGTTACTATTGTATAAAAACAATGAAACTGAAGCCAGACGCATATTTGAAAAGAGTGGCGCTAACGCGGATGAATTGATTCATGAGATTCAAAACACACATCAAACACAAAAAGAGTTTTTGTTTTCGCGCAAATTTTTCAAACCATTAATGCTTGCATTTTTGTTGGCATTCTTTAATCAGCTCTCAGGAATTAATGCAATCATTTATTTTGCTCCGCGAGTTTTTGAAATGGCAGGCTTAGGAAAAGATGCAGCATTTTTATCAAGTGCCGGTATTGGAATCATCAACTTTTTATTTACAGTATTAGGTTGGTATTTGATCGACAGAAGTGGAAGAAGAACTCTAATGTTCATTGGTTCTATCGGATATATTATTTCACTTGCTTTAATGTCTTTAGCATTTAATGGTTTCATTCATGGCGGCATTACTTGGTTTGTGTTTTTATTTATTGCTGCACATGCCATCGGACAAGGTTCTGTTATATGGGTTTTCTTATCCGAAATATTTCCAAACTCTGTTCGTGCAGCAGGAACATCGTTTGGTTGTTTAACGCATTGGTTATTTGCCGCATTAATTTCACAATCATTCACCTACTTCGCCAACAGAATTGGTGGCGGATATATTTTCGGATTCTTTGCAGTGATGATGGTTTTGCAATTATTATTCGTTTGGAAAATGATGCCCGAAACAAAAGGTATTGCATTAGAAGATATGGATAAGAGTATGGTATTACATTAAATATTTTATTCAAAACAAAACATGAATGTAAAGATCAATTCATTTCAGCATCTAGGAATTCCGGTTACCGATTTAAAACGATCAGAAAATTTTTATAAAAGTTTAGGATTTGAAAATGTGATGCGTTCTACTTTTGAAATGAATGGTGATACAGGTTTTGTTTCGATGATGAAATTGGGTGAGATGATCATCGAAATTTATCAGATGCCAGCAAAGGAATTGGAAGAAATCAAGAACAGAAATAATGGCCATATCGATCATATTGCATTTGATGTGGATGATATTGATTCAACTTTTGCTGAATTAAAAAATAATTCATTTCATATCGTTGAAGAACAACCAGTGTTTCTTGCTTTCTGGAAAAATGGCTGTAAATATTTTAATATTATCGGCCCTGATGGCGAACGTTTAGAATTCAATCAGATTGTATGATTGTATTTTTCTTTGTCTAACTTTATAGAGAATATTTTAAAATAAAAAATCAATCAGTGCTTTTATTATCTGCACATCAAATCCAACAATGGGATGCATTTACCATCCTGCACGAACCAATTGAATCAATTGATCTGATGGAAAGAGCTGCGCAATGTTGTGTGGACTGGATTTCAGAAAATGATTTTTTAGATCATAAAATAAAAATATTCTGCGGGAAAGGAAATAACGGAGGTGATGGATTGGCTATTGCCAGATTATTGATCAATAAAAATTATGACGTTGCTGTTTATATTTTAGAATTTGGTGCAAGAGGAACAAATGATTTTCAAATCAATCTTCATCTGTTGCATCAGCTCACAACAGAAATCTATTTTATTCAATCATCAGAATTTATTCCAGCAATTGAAAAAGCGGATGTTGTCATTGATGCATTATATGGTTCTGGATTAAACAGGCCATTACAATTATTAAGCAAAGAAATAGTTGAACACATCAATCAATCAACAAAAAATATTATTTCCATTGACGTACCAAGTGGAATGAGTATTGATAAAAGTTCGAAAGGAAATACCATTGTTCACGCAAAACATACTCTAACTTTTCAATCTTTAAAACTTTGTTTTTTAGTTGCAGAAAATGCAGATTATTTTGGTGAAGTGCATGTACTCGATATTAGATTGATTCAACAATTCATTCAATCCACTGAAACTGTTTTTGAAATTATTTCTCTTGAACAGATTGTCTCACAAATCAAGCCAAGAAAGGATTTCACTCATAAAGGAAATTACGGACATGCTTTACTGGTCACCGGAAATAAAGGAAAGATGGGCGCAGCATTATTGACTGCAAAAGCGTGTTTACGAACTGGTGCAGGATTGGTTACAGTAAATATTCCTGAACAAGATCAATCAACGATAAATTCATTTCTTCCAGAAGCAATGACGATGAACAGAGATGATGAAAACTCCTTTGATTATTTTTCAACGATTGGTATTGGACCGGGATTGGGAACAAATAACGATGCACAAAAAATAGTATTACAAGTATTGCAGCAATATAAAAAACCAATGGTTATAGATGCCGATGCTTTGAATATTATTTCAGAAAATAAAAAATTATTAGAACTGATTCCGGAAGGATCAATCATCTCACCACATCCAAAAGAATTTGAAAGATTAGTTGGTGTTTGTGAAAATGAATTTGAAAGATTGAATAAAGCAATTGAATTATCAAATCAATATCCTTTCATTATTATTTTAAAAGGTCATTATACTTTGATCGCCGCAAATGGCAAAGGATATTTCAACACAACAGGTAATGCTGGATTGGCAAAAGCTGGTAGCGGCGATGTGTTGACAGGAATGATCAGTTCTTTACTCTCACAAAATTATGAATCGTTACAAGCAGCAAAGATTGCAGTTTATTTGCATGGACTAGCTGCCGATCTTGCATTAGAAAATCAATCGACAGAAAGTTTATTGGCAACAGATGTGATTGATGCAATTGGAAAAGCGTTTAATTTTTTGAGAGATTAATAAATGCGTAATGATTGCATTTCTATTTTAATACGAAAATTGATTTATGAAGAAATACTTCGCCCTGATCACGATTTTAATGTTTATTATTTCGTGTAAGCCTACAGGAGATTTTCTAACAAGAAAAAATCAGGAAAGGGCTTTATTAGATGCTGTTAAGTTTCTTGAAAAAAACCCTGATGACGCTGGTGCTAAACAAGCCATCGTTGTTCTTTATCCACGATTGCAGCAACAACATTTGTCAAACATTGATAGGTATCAAATGAATACTGATTTGTCGCGATGGGATGATTTATCGAATGAATATGGCAGCTTGCAAAAAATGTATGAAGCCATTGCTTTTTCTCCAACTGCATCGGTTTTAGTTAAGGCCGAAAATTATCAACCTGCATTGAATCAGCTTCGGCAGAATGCGGCTGAAGCTTATTACCAGCAAGCACTCCGTTTAAATAACACTAACAATAAAATTGATGCACGTACTGCTTATGCATTATTTAAAAGAGCTAACTCCTGGGTTCAAGGATATAAGGATGTTGCGAATTTGATACAAATTGCCTGGCAGAATTCAATCATTAATGTGATCATTAATCCAATTCGGGATAACAATTGGGTTACGAATAATCACTGGAATAATTTCAATAATTTTTCTTACGATAATTTTCCACAAACATTGGTTCGTGAACTGGGTGGTAGTTATGCAAGCCTTTATCCGGTTCGATTTTTTACAGATTGGGAAGCAAGAAGAAATAATATGATGCCCGACTGGAGTGTAAATATTTCATTCCAAAAGTTTGATCAACCTCGTCCTCAGGATAAAAAAAGATTGAGAACAGTGAGTAAACAAATAGAAGATGGAAGAGATAAAGAAGGTAAGGTCCTTTACAAAACTGTTACGGCAAATATTGCAATCTATGAACAAACAATGATTGTTCGCGGAAGAATGGATCTTGAAATTGTTGATTTTAATACCAGAAGAAATATTTGCATGGAATCTTATACCGATGATTTTATTAGTAAGAATGAATATGCAACTTTTACCGGCGATAAAGATGCATTGGATGAAGTTGATTGGAGATTAATTAACAAAAGAGGCAATCAGGGTTTTATAAGTCGCGAAGAAATTACCAACGAATTGTATCGCAAATTATATCCGAATATTAAAAACAGAATTGAGGCTGCTGTAAGATGGTATTGATCATCCTTCAATTCCTCTGTTTAAAAATTCAATGAATGGTTGCAATGCTTCAAATGCTGCAACAATTTTCTTGGTTAAATTTTTATCCGTGAGTTCTGCATCTGTTAATGCCGTCATCGCTAACCAACTTTTTAGTTTGATGAATTGAATAGCTGGATTATCTTTTTCATAACCTTTTGGTTCTCGTGTTAAGGAAGTTTCATCTGTTATTTCTAAACTTTTATACTGTGCTACGAATTTTTTATTCTTGATTATTTTAGAAAATTCATCAAAGCAATAATCAATTTCCTGTCTTACTTTTTTTACTACATCAGCATCAGGCATCCATAAACCACCGCCAACAAAAGCTTGTCCGGGTTCGCAATGAAAATAATAACCGGCAACAATTGCTTTCTTTCCACCTTTAGTGAAAGCCGCTCCCATATTAGTTTTATATGGACTCTTGTCTTTGCTGAAACGTACGTCACGATTAATTCTAAACATACAATCCTTTGCAGTTAATGTTGCAATCGTTTCATCTTTTTTCCCGAATTGCTGAATAACATTATTTACTAACGAAGCAAAATCTTCTTTTGCTGCTTCATAAATTTTTCTGTTTTTATCAAACCATTCTTTGCTGTTATTCTTTTTTAAATCCTTTAAGAATTTAATTGTTGTTGCTTGTAACATTTTATTGTTATTTTACTAATTGAAGAAATTCATCTTCAGTAATTATTTTAACTGTGTTTATTTTTTTTGCTTTTTCTAATTTACTTCCGGCATCTTCACCCACCACCAAATAATTTAATTTGGCACTAACACCTGTAACAATTTTTCCGCCATGTTGTTCGGCAATTGCTTCTGCTTCGCTGCGTTTTAATTTAGCGAGTGTTCCGGTAAATAAAAATGTTTGTCCTGATAATCCGCCTGCAGCAACAATTTCACGTTTTTCGTTTTTAAATTGTAATCCTTCTTTCTGCAATTCATTCAGCATTGCAATATTCTGTTCGTTGCGAAAAAACTGAAAAATACTTTGTGCAACTTTTACACCAACATCTTCCAATTCTTTTAATTCTTCTTCTGTTTTATTTTGAAGATCGAATAAATTTTCAATTGCATTGGCCAATGTTTTTGCAGTTGTTTCACCAACAAATCGAATACCCAATGCATAAATTAAACGATGCAATGGTTGTTGTTTAGATGCTTCGATAGCAGCTTGTAAATTATCGATCGATTTTTTTCCGAAGCCTTCAATAGTATTAAACGCATTAAAATCTAAATGATAAATTCCGGGAATATCCTTCAGTAAATTCAAGTCATAAAACTTACGAACATTGGCTTCACCAAAACTTTTAATGTCCATTGCATCTTTACTCACAAAATGAATAATGCGTTCCATCACTTGTGCTTCGCATTCTATGTTGATGCAACGCCAAACAGCTTCCATTTCTTCTTTAAATAATTTGCTTTTACAAACCGGACAATCTTTTGGAAACTCTACCTCTGCTTCAGTTCCATTGCGTAACTCCGGTAATGATTTCACAATTTGCGGAATCACATCACCGGCACGTTCTATTAAAACAGTATCACCAATTTTTAAATCTTTTTCTTTTATGTAATCTTCGTTGTGAACTGAAATACTCGTAACGGTTACACCACCAATTGCAACAGGGTTTAATTTTGCAACTGGTGTTACCGCACCGGTTCTTCCAACCTGAAATTCTACATTAATTAATTTTGTTGTTGCTTGTCTTGCTTTAAATTTAAATGCAATGGCCCATCGCGGATGATGAGTTGTCATTCCCATTTTTTCTTGCAAAGCAAATTCATTTACTTTCACTACCATACCATCAATTTCGTACGGTAGTGTGTCACGCATTTCTTCAAAATCTTGCACATGTTTTATCACTTCATCAATTCCCTTAACAACTAATTTTTCTTTTTGAGGAGAACGAAAGCCGCATTCCCACAGCATTTGTAGGGATGAGTCGTGAGTCGTGAGTCGTAAGTTGTGCGTTGAAAGTTCTTGGTTCACATAATAACTAACGTGATATAAAAAAGCTTCCAATCCTCTTCTTGCTACTTCTTTTGGATCTTTCATTCTCAAACTTCCGCTGGCCGCATTGCGTGGATTTGCTAATGCTGATGAACCTTGTTCAACCAACCAATCATTATATTTTGCAAAAGATTTTTTGCTCATTAATACTTCGCCACGAATTTCGATTTGCTGAATGCCATATTCTGAAAATGGCGCTGATAAAGGGATTGACCGGATTTGTTTGATGTTATTGGTGATGTCTTCACCTTCCACACCATCGCCACGAGTGGCTGCACGAATTAAAATATCATTTTCATAAATCAAAGAAATACTTGCACCATCAAACTTTGGTTCGATGCAATATTCAATACTATTTAATCCGGTTAATTCTTTTGCTTTTCTGTCCCAATCAATCAAATCATCAGCATTATAACTATTCTCCAAACTCAACATCGGCACTAAATGTTGTACCGTTTCGAAACCATCATTCAAACTGCTTCCGACTCTTTGAGTTGGAGAGTCTTTTGTGATGAGTTGCGGATTTTCATTTTCGATCTTCTCTAATAATTTATATAATTGATCGTATTCGTAATCGCTGATCAAAGGATCGTTCAGCACATAATATCTGTATTCGTGAAAACGAAGAACTTTTTTTAGTGATTCTATTTGTTGAGCAATATTTTTTTCATCAGTTGATTGTAACAACTGATCGGTTAATTGTTTTAGATTCAAAATTTGTTCGCCAGAATACATAATAAGAATTAGGCTATAAAATTAATGCTGCAAAGAATGTAAAGATTAATAATTATTAAGTTCTCTTTTTAAAACCTGCTTCATACTATTGTCATATAGTATCCATACCGGGTCCATATAGCATCCATATTGTAAAGGCGTTATTTTTTTCAGAAGCAGGCTTCAAAAAATTTATTATGTAAAAAGTACACATTTCGGAAAATAATGTACCTTAACTTTCCTATTCGAGCTTATTCTTTTTAAAAAAGGATATTAATTTCTGATTGCCATGACGAAAAATGTTTTTGATAAACCCTTAGAAAAATCAACCACTTCATTGATTAAAGATGCCGGAAAACTGGTGGCATCATATCCTAAAGTTCCCATCACGGTTGACTGTGTTATTTTTGGTTTTGAAGAAAGTGAATTAAAGGTTTTATTGATCAGAAGTGATCTGGAAATGTATAAAGGACTTTGGAGTTTGTTGGGCGATAATGTAAAAAATAATGAAGAGTTGGATCATGCTGCTTATCGTGTTTTAAAAGAAAGAACCGGTATGAATGACGTGTATCTCGATCAGGTTAGAGCATTCAGCCATCCGCAACGGCATCCTGCCGGAAGAGTAATTACAGTAGCTTATTGCTCATTATTGAATATTCAGCATCACGAATTAAAAATTTATAAGAACGAATTGCATTGGCATAGTTTTTCTTCCATCAAAGGACTTGCTTTCGATCATAAAGAAATTTTAGATGCTTGTTATAAATGGTTGCAAAAAAGAATTCAGGAACATCCATTAGGATTTAATTTATTGCCTGATAAATTTTCGTTGCGCGAATTACAAAATTTATATGAAGCGATATTGGGTGTTAGTTTAGATAGAAGAAATTTTCGTAAAAAATTTGCAAGTATGGATCTGTTAATTGATGTAGGAGAAATGGAAGAAGATGTTCCGCATCGTCCCGGAAAATTATACAAATTCAATTTCGAAAAATACGAGAAGAATAAAAGGAAATGGATCGGTATTGATTTTTAAATACTGCCGCCTTCTACTAAAACAGATTCCTGAATTAATTCTTCGTTAGCGGTATTACCTGCCATATATGAAAGTATTCTGGAAAAGGCCAATTTACCTAATTTATATCCGCTTGTTTCAACGTAAGTAATTTCGGGTGAATATAATTTTGGAAAGAATCCGTTACTAATTGCAATGATGGAAATGTCGTTAGGTATGCTCAAATTCAATTCCTGTATGCCTTTCATCACACCTGTTAATATTTCATCCTCATACAAAAAATGGTGTCGGGTTTATTTTTCGACTGACAATATTTTTTACTTATGTTTCTTGCTTCATCTGCAGAAAGTGCATTTGCAATGTTTATTTTAATATTTTTTGCTTTATCAATGAAGACCGATTCAAATGCTTCTAATCTTTTTTTGGTTATCGAAAAATTTTTATTTCCGAAAATAGCCAGAACATTTTTCTTTTTTTTATGAATGATTTTTTCTGCAGCAATGATGGCCGCTTCCGAATCGGCAACGCAAACTTTATTGCATGAATTTTCAGCCGGAACCTTATCAAAAAATATGACAGGAATATTAAATTCATTCAACCTCAAAAAAGCATGGATGTCTTTTGTTGCAGCTGTTATGCAAACAAATAATCCCATTACTCTGTTTTGGCGACAAAGTTTTAAATTTTCAATTTCAATAGCAGGATCATCGCTTGATTGCAAGATCATTAATGTATAACCATGCAATCTGCTTTCTTCTTCCACAGCGGAAATAAAACTGTCGTAAAAGAAATTAGAAATTTGCGGTACAATTAAGCCAAACACATTGCTTTTGCTTGTTCTTAAATTTATGGCGTTTGCGTTTGGTTCGTATTCAAGTGTATCTGCTAATTCAATAACTTTTTTCTTTGTTTTTTCTGAGATATCAGGATGATTTTTTAATGCTCTTGATACAGTAGAAATACTTAAACCCAATACTTGAGATATTTTTTTTAGAGTTGTAGTGGTCATGGTTTTTTGTAGAATTGCAAGATAAGTTACAATGAGTTTTGGATACAAAAAATTAAAATTCTAGTAATTGTGATCGAACTCGGGTTAGTCTTCTTCCTGAATGCTTTTGTGATGCTTTGTTGATGTGTGGATATTACCAAATATAGTCTCGAAGCAGATAAGTAATAAACAGGTATTTTATTGCTGATTCCTTCGTATTTTCTTATTATATTCTTGCTGTTTTGTTCGAGGCCTTACGAACAACTTTCGAAGAAATTAGCCGAAAAGAGAGAAGGAAACAAGAAGAAAATACGAAGAAGGTAATAAGGTTGGTATTGTTAATAACAGACCGTGGAATACCGCGAATTTTTTTAATTGATCAACGGAGTTTTGCAATATGAGTGCCATAATGGCCCTTCACCTAGATTAAATTTATAGTCACCGATTTTTTAAAACTTTTCCACCGCAAACATCTTCGCAAACGTTTGCGCTACTTATTTGTTAAATATATTAACTTGATATGCAGCTTTTACAATAAGTTTGATGCCATAAATCGAATAGATATTTTAAAGAAGTATTGATTTAGTCTTGTTTTTTCGATGAATGAGATTTTTGAAATGCTTTCTGAGATCTATAGTTTGTTTATTTATCTTAACACTAAACGTTTGTTTATGAACCTATCGACACTTGCCAAAGGTATGTTATACCTATGCTTGGCATTCCTCTCAACCACGGCATTAGCCCAAAACAAAGTAATTACCGGAAAAGTTACTGATGCAAAATCAGGAGCTGGTATTCCCAGTGTAAGCGTTTTAGCTACTGGTGGTTCTGGTAAAGCCGGTGCGCAAACCGGAGCTGACGGAAGTTTTAAAATAACTGTTCCATCAGGTACAACTAAATTAGTATTTACATCTGTTGGCTATGAAAAAACAGAAGCCAATGTAAGTTCTGCAACTACAGTAAATATTTCGTTAAAAGCTTCAACTGAGCAATTAAGCGATATCGTAGTTATTGGTTACGGTTCCAGAAAAGTTAAAGATGCAACAGGTTCTGTTGTTTCTTTAGGTGAAAAATCTTTTAATAAAGGTGTAATTGCTTCTCCTGAAGAATTATTCCAAGGTCGTACTGCCGGTGTAACAGTTACTCCAGCAAGCGGCGAACCGGGTGGTGCTATAAATATTAACATCAGAGGTACAAGTTCTGTTACCAGTGGTAACGGGCCTTTATTTGTTGTTGATGGTATTCCATTAGATGGAAGTGCAACTAACGGAACAATGAGTGGTATTGAAGGTTCTTCAACTCCATCAAATCCATTAGCGTTTTTAAATCCTAACGATATTGAAAATATCAGTATCTTAAAAGATGCATCTGCTGCAGCTATTTATGGTGCCAGAGCTGCTAATGGTGTTGTGTTGATCACAACAAAAAGCGGTAAAGGTAAAGGAGCATTTACATTTGGAATCACAAC
Organism: uncultured Chitinophagaceae bacterium; assembly: GCA_903870685.1. GTDB lineage: Bacteria > Bacteroidota > Bacteroidia > Chitinophagales > Chitinophagaceae > CAIQDX01. The sequence goes on from CAIQDX010000004.1 coordinate 70,587, forward strand.
AAGTAGTTCAAAACCTGCAAGCAGATATGATTTATTAAATTCTCAGGATTTTTTGTGGGGTGTAAAGAAAGCAAATATTGATGCCGGCACAGATCCAGCTACTGCAGCTGCAGCGGTTCAATTAATTGATAAGGGTGCTAATACAAATTGGCAAGATCAAATATTCCAAACCGGTATTTCTCAGGCTTATAATTTAGGATGGGGCTTTTCTCAAAAAGGAACATCTTTACGTTTAAGTGGTTCTTATGATAATCAAAACGGTATAGTAAAAACAAGTAATCTTCAGAGATTAACAGGTCGTGTTAACTTCTCTCAAAAATTTGCTCAGGATAAATTGAAATTAGATGCTCAGGTTTCATATTCAAACATGAAAAAAGTATATCCTCCAATTTCAAACAATGCAGGATATCAGGGAAGTTTGATTGGTGCTGCTATTGCATTTAACCCAACCTACCCGGTATTTAATGCTGATGGAACATATTTTGATCCATTAGATGGTAACAGAAACCCTGCAGAAATGCTGGCTTATTTTACTGATAAAGATAATACCAATCGTTTCTTGACTAACGTAAGTTTAAGTTGGTATATTACTAAAGATTTGACTTACAAAGCAACATTTGGTTACGATAATGCCAAAAGCGTAAGAACTGCTTTTGCTGATCCACGTTTAAGTTCAAATTCATTTGGCGGTACATTGAGTTATGGTAATCTTAATTTGAATAACCAGATTCAAGGTAATGGTAGAGGTACTCAACAAAACAGAACGCTTACTTCAACATTGATTGAGCATACTTTGAACTATGATAAGACATTTAAAAATAGCCATTTAACTGCTATTGGTGGTTTCTCGTATCAATCAACAACTAATTACGATAATAATTTTATCTATTGGGGTATTACCACACCGGTAGTTACAGCTACTGATGTATTTAATAAAAGTCTTGGTGCTTTCACCAATCATATCTGGTGGCCTGGTGATAGTAGTAAATATGAAACACAATCATATTTTGGTCGTTTAGAGTATAGCATAAAAGATAAATATTATTTTACAGGAACAGTGAGAATTGATGGATCTTCTAAATTCAGTGCAGGAAATAAATATGGTACATTCCCCGCTTTCGCTGCAAAATGGAAAGTATTGAACGAAGATTTTGCTGCTAACTCTTTAGGTAAAATATTCAGCGATTTCAGTATCAGAGTAAACTACGGAAGTTTGGGTAACCAAAATATTCCGCCTTATTCTTCTTTAGCATTACAACAAACTTTAACCGGTAATACTACTGTTATTTCAAATTCAAATCCTAACCTAACCTGGGAAACAACAAACACAACAGGTGTTGGTTTAGATTTTGCTTTATTTCATAACAGATTGAAAGGTACTTTGGATTATTTCTATAAATCAACTAAGAACCTTTTGTTCATCGCTTCTTATCCTCAACCGGCTGCTTCTGCAAACAGAATGGTTAACTTCCCGGGTAATGTTATTAACAAAGGTGTTGAACTTGGTTTAGACTTCCAGGCAATCAGAAGAAACAAGGGATCATTTAGCTGGGATATCAATTACAACATGTCATTCTTTAATAATAAAGTAACAAACTTTGGTTCGAATTTCTATTCTACAGGTGCTGTTAACGGTCAAGGTTTGACAGGTGCTTATGCACAAGCCATTGTTAACGGTTACTCTTTATTCGAATGGAGTATGCCTGTTTTCTTAGGCTTTGACGGAAACGGTAATGCCCGTTACGACAAAGGTGCTGCTAACCAATACGTAGGAAGTGCTTTACCAACATTTACTGCTGGTTTAACCAATAGCTTTACTTACAAAAGATGGAATGCAAGTTTCTTCTTCAATGCAGTTAAAGGAAACTATATATACAATAACACAGCTAATGCGTTATTCTTAAAAGGCAGCTTGAAAACAGCACACAATGTTATTTATTCAGTAGCAAATTCAAATGAAGATCCAATTAACCCTGGTAGCGTTTCAACACGTTTCTTAGAAAAAGGTGATTTCATCAGATTGTCTAATGCAAGTCTTGGTTATTCATTCGAAATTAAAAAGTCAAGTTTCATTAAGACTTTAACAGCAACATTGTCTGGACAAAATCTATTATTGATCACTAAGTATAGTGGTTTGGATCCTGAAGTTAACATCGATCACAATATTGGTGGTGTTCCTTCACGTGGATTTGATTATGCTGGTTATCCAAAACCAAGAACAGTTTCTCTTGGTATAAACGTTGGATTCTAATTTAAAAAACTAAAATGAATTTTGTCATGAAAACAATAAAAACTAATCACTTATTCATTCCACTTCTTGCTTTGTTAACGGGCATTGGAATGTCGTCTTGTTCAAAGCTTAATGAAACCGTTTATGGTACAATAAGCATTGCACCTCCTGTAACCGGCTCTACACCTCCGGGTAGTTTAGGCGGCGTGTATAATCAATTAAACGGCAATATGACTAACGATCAGGGGGATTGGTTTGCTCTGAACGAACATACCACTGATGAGATTTTAGGCCCAACACGTGGAACCGACTGGGATGATTTTGGAACCTGGCGAAGATTGCATTTACATACCTGGGATGGTACACATAATCAGGTAGTAACTACTTGGAATGTATTAAATGGCAATGTGTTTCAAGCTACTTTGTTAGCTGAAACAGCTTCGGGACAAACAAAAGCTGAAGCACAATTTTTAAGAGCTTTCTTTGCTACTTATGAACTTGATTATTTTGGTCAACTACCTTACAGAGCTGCTGCTGATGGACCTGATGTTATTCCTGCGGTAAAATCTCGTTTAGATGCTACGACTTTTGTTTTGGCTGATTTGGATGCTGCTATAGCTGCTTTACCAAGTTATACAAAAGCAACAAGAAATAAGGCAACTAAAGAAGCTGCTCAATTTTTAGAAGCTAGAATTTATTTGAACAAAGCTGTTTATACAAATGATCCTACAAAACCAGCCGGACCGTTCACTTTTGCAGCTGCTGATATGAATAAAGTGATCACATTATGCGATGCGATCGCTGCTAATGCTGCATTACATTTATCTGCAAATTATTTCGATAATTTTAAATGGGATAATGGAACTGCATCAACAGAAATTATCTTCTCACGTGAAGCTGCAGATGGTGCCCAAGTTATGTGGCAAACCTATATGGGTAATCACTATAATCAAGCACCTAGCGGTTGGAACGGGTTTACAACTTTATCTGATTTCTACAATAGTTTTGAATCTACTGATACACGCAGAGGCGGTGCTTTAGTAGGATATACAAATCAGGTTGGTAGCACAGTTGGTTTTCAAGTTGGTCAAATTAAAGGACCACAAAGCGGTACCATGGGTAATCCAATTGTTAACTTAACTGATAGAAGTGGTAACCCATTGATCTTTACTCCTGATGTAAGTTTATTCTTCTCTACTGAATCAAAAGGTATTCGTTTCAATAAATATCCTTTAGATCCTACAGCAATTGCAGGTGGTGGATGGGCTAGTCAGAATGATTTTGTATTCTTCCGTTTTGCAGATGCTCGTTTAATGAAAGCAGAAGCAATCTTAAGAGGTGGTTCACCAACAGGTGGCGAAACTGCATTATCAATCGTTAATCAACTTCGCACATTAAGAGGAGCATCAGCTTTAACTGCTGTTGATCTACCAACTTTATTGGCTGAACGCGGAAGAGAATTATATCTGGAAGCAATAAGAAGAACGGATATGGTTCGTTTTGGAGTATTTAATGCACCGGTTGGTCAAAGATCTGTTGCATCTGATCCTTCAAGATGTCTTTTCCCAATTCCTACAGTTGCCCTTTCTTCAAATCCTAATTTGAAACAGAACTGGGGTTACTAATATTGATTGTAAAATCATAATTTAATTAAAAGAGGTTGTATTATTTAATACAACCTCTTTTTGTACTTTTAACTATGTGCAATTTAAAATCTCTCTCATTAATTCTTGCTTTCTCTATTTTTTTGTCGGCGTGTAATTCAAAAAAAAATGCTGATGAATTATTTGAATTGAAAAAAAATACCGGTGTTGATTTCAGTAATACTATTCATGATACTAAAGCAATGAATATTTTTAATTACCGAAATTTTTATAATGGCGCCGGTGTTGCTATTGGCGATCTGAATAATGATGGATTGGCTGATATATTTTTTACAGCTAATCAGGGAAGCAATAAATTGTATTTGAATAAAGGCAATTTTAAATTCGAAGATATTTCTGCACAAGCTGGATTCACTGATAAAAAACAATGGAGTACCGGCGTTGTTTTAGTTGATATAAACGGCGATGGGTGGTTAGATATTTTTGTTTGCAATGCAGGTAATATGATGGATTCTTCTTTGCGCAAAAATCAACTCTTCATCAATAATCATGACCTGACTTTTACTGAGTCAGCCGAAAAATATGGATTAGCAAATACAGGTTACACTACACAAGTTTCTTTTTTTGATTATGATGGCGATGGCGATCTGGATTGTTTCATCGTAAACAATTCACCAATTCCTGTCAACACTTTAAACTATGCCAACAAAAGAAATTTGCCTGCAAAAGATTGGCCTGTTGCTGATTTTTTAAAAGGTGGCGGCGATCATTTATTTAGAAATGATAACGGACATTTTACAGAAGTAACTTATCAGGCAGGTATTCACGGAAGTTTAATAAGTTTTGGATTGGGTGTAACCATCGGAGATGTGAATGGCGATGGCTGGCCCGATGTTTATGTATCGAATGATTTTTTTGAAAGAGATTATTTATACATCAATCAACAAGACGGCACTTTTAAAGATGAATTAGA
>CAIQDX010000005.1 GCA_903870685.1 uncultured Chitinophagaceae bacterium
CGGCTTTGGATACCGAAGAAAAATTAAAAGAAGCCCGCAAAAAAGAATTAGAATTTTTACAGAAAGAACAATCGCTCAAAATAAAAGAAGAAGAATTAGAATTAAATGTTCAGCGGCAATTAATGACCGAAAGAGAAAAATTAAAAGAACAATTTCAGAAAGAAGAAAATGAAAAAATAAGTTTAAAAGATCAGGAATATCAATTGCGGATGCGTGAAATGGAAAAACAAATCGAGGATCAGAAAAAATTAGTGGATGAGATGAAACGCAAGGCCGAACAGGGTTCTATGCAATTGCAAGGTGAAGCACAGGAATTATTATTGGAAGAATTATTGCAATCAACTTTTCCATTTGATAAAATTGAAGAAGTTGGTAAAGGTGTTCGAGGTGCCGATTGTATTCAAACTATCAGAAATCAATTTGGTAATGAAGTTGGAAAAATTATTTATGAAAGTAAGCGCACAAAAGATTTTGCAAATGATTGGATTGAAAAATTAAAAACCGATATGCGCAGTCTGGGTGCCGATGTTGCCGTTATTGTCACACAAGCTTTACCAAAAGATATGGAACGCTTTGGCGAAAAAGACGGTGTTTACATTTGCACTTTTGTTGAAGTAAGAAGTGTTGCTTTATTATTACGCAATGCTTTGCTTAAAATTTTCGAAGCAAAAAAAAGTCAGGATAATAAAGGCGATAAGATGGTGATGTTGTATGATTATTTAACCAACTCTGAATTTGGCGAACAATGGAAAGCCATTCGGGAAGGTTTTATGAGTATGAAATTATCCATTCAAAAAGAACGCGATGCCATGGAAAAATTATGGAAGGCACGCGAAAAACAATTAGAGAAAGTTTTATTAAATGCAGCACATATAAAAGGTTCCATCGAAGGCATTGCAGGTACCGATGTGAACATGAATTTAATCGATGACACGGATGCATTATTGTTAGAATAATTTTATGATCGAAATTAAAAAAGAAGAAGTTTACGTAGAAAAGCCCAGCAGAAAGAAACCCATTTTTCCTGTCAATGCACCATTGCGTAATTACTTAACGCAATATGGAAGAGAAGTTAGTTTACCTGCTTTGTACGAAGATCTAAGACGATTCACTTACACTGTTCCTTTAAAAGGAAAAGATGGCAAAGACTCTTCCTGGGAAAGGGTTTCATACGATATGCGTGAATGGGATTTCCTGCGCGAAAATCTTGTAAAAAATTATGCTATCTTAAAAACAAAAGGTGATATGGAATATGTAAATCATCTTGATGTTGCAGCAATTGATTTTTGTTATTTTGGAAACAGTCAACCTTTTCGTATTCGCATTATTAATAAATACAACGCCAACTTCGATCATTATTATATCAAGCAAGCCGATGCCAGCAGAATTTATGGTTTGGAATTAGAACATTTATTATCGCCTAATCGTATTATTTATTTTACCAATCAAAATACATTGGTCGAAGAACATATTCCGGGTATTCCCGGCGATATATTTGTGACAGATTATTTAAACAGTTCTTCCACCAATCAAATTCGTTTGGCCAAAGAATTTGTAAAATTCAATGAACGATGTTTTACGCAGTTACTCGGCGATATGCGCAGTTATAATTTTGTGGTAAGCATTACACCCGATGTGTTGAATTATCAATATCGTTTTCGCAGCATCGATTTCGATCAGCAATCTTATGAAGGAAGAAAAAATTTATACTTGCCGCAATTTTTTAAAGAGAACAAACCATATGTTGATATTGTAAGCAAACATTTGAATAAAGAATCCATTGCACAATATCAATCCGAAGAAAGAACATCCATGGCATTTCGTTTAAGTGCAGCAAAATACAGAGTAAAAGAATTATTGGATATTATGACCGATGAAGACATTTCTAAAAAAGAAAAGATCGATCAGTTGAAACAGGAATTAGCCGAACATTTTCATCAACCCAGTTTTTTGAAAGCAAAAACCATGGGGCAAATTGTAAAAATGCAATTGAAACAAACTCTTAAAAAAAGTCTAACATTTATTCCAAAAACAAGTGCAAGGGTTGCAGATTAAATATTCGCCGCTTCAGTTGAAAGCCATGCCAGACAAAGGTTTGGCATTAATTTATAATGCAGTTGCAATGAAACATTTATTGATTGGCGTATAAATTTGCTGTCAATATTTCCATCCTCTTTTAATTCAAAATGATTGATGCGCAGCATTTCGGAAAAATCAACTTCACCCCAACCCCACCATTTAAACATAGATTCTTTGCAAGACCAAAGGAGAGTTAAGAGTCGAGAGTCGGGAGTCGGGAGTAACGAATTTTGAATGTAAAATTTTGAATGTTGAATGTTGAATATTTTTAATTCTTCGGGATGCAAAAATTTATGTGCAATTCGTAAAACTTTATCGGTTGGAATTTCAATATCGATACCAACACGTTGCGTGCTGCTAACAATTGCTGCGGCATAATTACCGCAATGCGAAATAGAAAAATGATATTGTTCGTATGGTAGATATGGTTTCTTGGTATCGGCAATTAATATTTCGTCGAAAGGAAAATCAGGGAACAAGAATCGCAGCAAATAACGCCCGGCAAGGTGTTGCAGCTTTTTATGCGGATGAGTAATTTCTCTTTGTAATGGAACATGTTCTAAGAAAAACGAAGCTGGTTCTTCAATTTTCCAAATGGCTAATTTAGTTGTATCGTTAATATTATGTTGATAAAATAAAGCCAATGCGAATTATGATTTATGATTGCAGATTTACGATTTATATTGCAAACTCTTGCTGACTTTTATTATGAAAGTTGAAGAGTGCGACGCAACAACAGCTTGATTGAAATACAAAAGCCGGTAACAAAAAAAAAATAAAAAATGATCTTAACTGATAAAAGAATTTTAGAAGAAATGGAAAAAGGAACAATAAAAATTGTTCCATACAGTCGCGAAGATCTGGGAAGTAATAGTTATGATGTTCATTTGGGAAACACATTGGCAAAATATATTGATGCCGAATTAGATGCCAAAAAACATAACAAAATTGAATGCTTCGAAATACCTGAAGATGGTTTTGTTTTGCATCCGCACGAATTTTATTTAGGTGTTACTTTAGAATATACCGAAACGCATGCACATGTTCCGTTTTTAGAAGGCAAATCTTCTACAGGCCGCTTGGGTATTGATATTCACGCCACTGCCGGAAAAGGTGATGTTGGTTTTTGCGGCAACTGGACATTGGAAATTTCTGTAAAACAACCGGTAAGAATTTACAAAGGAATGCCCATCGGGCAATTAATTTATTTTCCTGTTGATGGTGAAATTGAAATTAAATACAATGAAAAAGGAAATGCAAAATATAGTCATCAACCCAACATGCCCGTTGAAAGTATGATGTGGAAAAATAAGTTTTAATTAAAGTAGTAAGTTTTAAGTTGTAGGTAATAAGTTAGAATGTTTTTACTTACAACTTTCCATACTTTTTCTCATATGCCAGTAACCATCCAATTACTTCATTATAACTTTCGATTCCGGCTAATTGTTTATTAAGTTTTAAATATTGATCGAAAACATTTGAAGCAATGGGTGACACTTTGTTTTGACGTTTATAAAAAAACTCACGGATTTCTTTTCTGTCTTTTCGAACCAATGAATCGAGGTTGTTTTTATTTTGTTTGATGATATTTTTTAATCCACCGATATCGCGATCTAACAAAAACATTTTTATTTCTTCGCTTTGTGCATAGGAAAACATATCTAGATAAACGGAATAACGAAAATAAATATCTGACGATACCGATGCAGTAAGAAAGCCAACAAAATTTGCTTCGCTTTCGCTGGCATAACCAATTTGATGTGCCATTTCGTGACAGGCAATAAACGGAATTAATATTCTTGGAATATCACTGCGAACCTGAGCTTCTCCGGTAAATGGATTATAATAACCAGTATACCCAAAATAGTTTCCTAATCGGCTGTAGAGGCTTGATTTTATTGACTTTGATTGATATTGCAGAAAATGAAAATCAGTTGAAACTGTTTGATAATTTTTATCTGCCTCATCAAAAATTTGTTCCAATGATGGTAGTGGTAAAGAGGTATCTTTTATTTGCCGGCGGCATTCATTTACTTTTAAAATAAGTTGATTGGTTAATGCCACTACTTCTTCCTTGCAATATTCTTGTGGCTGCAATTTTAGTTGGTGTGCAATGCCTTGACGACTGTAATTCAATCCCCACAAAATATTAAACCAGATATAGAGCCACATTGATTTTCTTAATACTCTTAATATAGATTGACCCAGATATTTCCAACTAAACTGTCTTATAAAAATTGAAATAAAAAACATTACCAATTTTATCAATAACCAACATCCGAATAAAACATAAATAATATCGCCAATGCTGAAAGGGATCCACCCTGTGATATTTCTAAGGATGATGGAAATGTTTAAATAAAAGTTGGTACTATAATTTTGTTCGATCCAATTCGGGAATAACTGGATGATTTGAATAGCAGCAATCAGTAAAACAGGAATTGCCCATTTTAGCCAGAAAAGTCCCTTAAATACATTATTTATTCTATTTGATTTCATGATTCAGGAATAAAGTAACTAAGAAATCGTATAAATTCAATTTTCCTTTTGCCTTTTCCCCTCATTACCTTACCTTTGCCCACCCTAAAAATCTGAACATGAGCCATCGGAGGGAATTTGAAATAGCATTTGTGGGTTTAAAACCGGGCGTTCATGTATTTGAGTACAGGATTGAGGATAAGTTCTTTGCAGCATATGGCGAACAGGATTTTAAAAACTGTGTTTGTGAAGTTAAACTGAGTTTAGATAAGAAAACAAGTTTCATGTTATTGAAATTTGATCTTGTTGGCTCAGCAGATGTTATTTGTGATAAATGCGGTAACAGTTTAACCAAGCAATTATGGGATGAGTTCAATATCATTGTAAAAATGGTAGATGATCCAGAATTGATGAATGAACAAGAAGAAGATCCTGATGTGTATTATATCAGTCGCAGCGAAAGTCATTTACAAGTGGGCGATTGGATATATGAATTCATTAATTTAAGTTTGCCAATGCAGAAAATGTGTAGTCCAGAAGAGATGGGTGGACCACAATGCAACAAAGAAGTGCTGGAAACACTGAGGAAGATGGAAGAAGAAGTGAGAAAGGACAGTAATAATGCATGGAAAGGTTTAGAAAAGTTTAAAGACATAGAATAATTTTTTTGATATTATAAATTTCGAGTTATGCCTAATCCTAAACGCCGTCACTCTCAACAACGCAGTGCAAAGAGAAGAACGCATTATGTTGCACAAGAAGTGACATTAAGTAAAGACACAACAACCGGTGAAACTCATGTACGCCATCGTGCACATGTAAGTGAAGGTAAATTGTTCTACAAAGGAAAATTAGTTGCTGAAAAAGCACCTTTAAAAGCCTAAACCCAATCTCTAAAAGAGGTATAAGGTTATAGATTTGCATGCTCTTTTTTTATTAAAAGGGCTTTCCTTTTTTTAATGACCTTAGCTGAAAGATTTTTGTTACTTTTAAGATAATTGTAATAAACCGCACATGAACATTGGAATTGACATGATGGGTGGAGATTTTGCACCGTTAGAAGCGGTGAAAGGTTTACAGCATTATCTGTCTCAAAAACATGATGCGGTATTGGTATTTTGTATTGGCGATGAAGCACAGATAAACCCTTTGCTGGATGAATTTAAAATCCCATCTACAAATATTCAAATAGTTCATGCACCTGAAGTGATCGGCTATCATGAGCATCCTACCAAAGCATTAAAAGAAAAACAAAAAAGTTCTATTGCCATTGGATTTCATTTATTGGCAACCGGAAAGATTGATGCATTCATCAGTGCAGGAAATACAGGAGCTATGTTAGTTGGGTCGATGTTTACCATTAAAGCCATTGAAGGCGTATTGCGACCAACCATTGCGGCTATTGTTCCAAAAATAAATGGTGGTGCAGGTTTGATATTAGATGTTGGTTTGAATGCTGATTGTAAACCCGAACAATTAAATCAATTTGCAGTTTTAGGAAGTTTATATTCTCATTATATTCTCAACATCACAGAACCAAAAATAGGTTTGATGAATGTTGGTGAAGAAGAAGGAAAAGGCAATTTATTATGTCAGGCAACTTACCCTCTCTTAAAAGAAAATAAACAAATTAATTTCATTGGAAATATCGAAGGTCGTGATGTGTTTACTGATAAAGCAGATGTAATGATCTGCGATGGATTTACCGGTAACATTATTTTAAAAATGGCTGAAAGTTTTTATGATGTTGCGCAAGAAAGAAATTTGCATCACGATTCTTATATGCAACGTTTCCATTATGAAAACTACGGCGGCACTCCCGTTTTAGGTGTTGCTAAACCGGTAATAATTGGTCATGGTATCAGCAGTGCTGTTGCATTTAAAAATATGTTTTTACTTGCTGAGAAAATGATTCAATCTGATCTGTGTGGAAAAATGAAAGAAAGTTTTTCTTCTTAAAAAATTATTTCTACTTAATAACTTTTGCAATCATTTTCTTTTCGGGAGAGAATTTAGCTTCAATGATTTTTGCAGAATTACTTGAAACTCTTTTATGATAATTTCCAAATAAGCTCTGCCATTGGATTTTAAGAACACCAAACATTCCTTCTTTTAGAATTTTACCGCTCATTTTACTTACACCAATTAATCTGTCTTGAAAAGTAATTGGTACTTCTTTGATCTTGAATCCTAATTTCCATGCAGTGAATTTCATGGCAATCTGAAAAGCATAACCAATAAAATTTATTTCATCTAAATTAATTGAGTCAAGCACTTTTGAAGTATAACAAACAAAACCTGCAGTAGGATCTTTAACAGGCAACCAAGTAATTAGCTTTGTGTAAATAGCTCCTCCTCTTGAATATAAATGCCTATCGAGTGGCCAATTTAAAATTTTTCCGCCTTCAACATAACGACTTCCAACAGCAACATCAGCACCTCCTTCTTTACAAGCAAGATATAATCTCTCTAAATCATTTGGATTATGCGAGAAATCAGCATCCATCTCAAAAATATATTGATATCCTCTGTTTAAGCTCCATTTAAATCCATGAATATATGCCGTGCCTAAACCGCATTTACAAATACGTTCTTCTAAAAAAAGCTGACCCGGATATTTTGAAAAAAGGTTGGAAACTATTGCGCCTGTTCCATCCGGAGAATTATCATCAACTACTAAAACATGATAACCCTGATTCAATGAAAATACTGCATCAAGTATGGAAGAAATATTTTCCTTCTCATTATAAGTGGGTATAATTACTATTTTATTCAATCAGGGGGAATGATTAGATTAATACACTAAAGTAATATTTTAGAATAGATTTCTCTAACAGGAAAGTAATATTTACAAAATAATTGACAATATTTTTATCAATTATGTTAATAACTACCGTTTCACCAAGGTTCTGTTTAGTATTTCTGTAAGTTTTTGTTTTGTGTTCATTGGAAAATCACCTTTCATCATCCAATCATAATATTGAGGTTCTTCTTTCAAAACCTGTGTTACAGGTTTGCCCTTATGCTTACCAAAATTAAAAATTTCAATACCATTATCTTTTATAAACCTGCGTGCAAAATCAACAATATCATCCTCTCCGGTAAATTTTACAATGCTTTCAACAGTTGTTCCAATTTGAGAATAACGTTCAACCTGTGCTTCTAAAATTTCCCATGTTGCAGTAGCATCCACTTCGGCACTGTGGGCATTTTCCAATTGTTTGCTGCAATAAAATTTATACGCAGCACTTAATGTTCTTTGTTCCATCATGTGAAAAACTTTCTGAACATCCAATAACTTTTTATCATCAACACTAAACTCCAAACCCGAACGTAAAAATTCTTCTATCAACATTGGAATATCAAAACGATTACTATTATATCCTGCGAGATCGCAATTATCGATGAACTGTTTTATTTCGTTAGCAGCTTGTTTAAATGTGGGTGCATCTTTTACCATTTCATTTGTTATTCCATGAATTTCTGTAGATGCAGCAGGAATGGGCATTTGAGGATTGATGAGTTTACGTTTTACAATCTTACTGCCATCAGAAGAAATCTTAACGATCGCTATTTCAACTATTCTGTCTATGCTGATGTTAATACCCGTTGTTTCTAAATCGATGAAAGCAATAGGCCTTGTTAATTGAAGTTTCATTATAAGTTTCTGAATGATAAAAAATTAAGAACAAATTTGTTTTGCGAATGTAAGCATATCTAATCCATCATAGTTGCCGCTACTCATTAAAACAATATTTGCATTTGAATAATTTTGTTGTTGCAACCAATTCCACAATTCGTTTTTATCATTTACCACAATTAAATTTTCTTTCGCAAAACCTGAAATAACTTTTTCTTTTGGTAATTCTGGCATTCGTTTTAATTCCAATGCGTGTTTCGAATAAAATACAACAGCAGTATCGGCTTTTTCCATTGCACAATTATATTCATTCATAAAATTTTCATTCAAACTACTGTACGTATGCAATTCTAAAATGCCAATTAATTTTCTGTTTGGATATTGTTGCTTAACCGCGTCAATCGTAGCTTTTACTTTACTTGGAGCATGTGCAAAATCGCGATACACATTTGTTAAATCATTACTACCAATTAATTCCAAACGTTTTGCTGCACCTGTGAATGAACCGATTGCATTTATAAACTCTTCATCCGAAATTTTTAATTCTTTGCAGGTAAAATATGCAGCATGTAAATTCAACAAATTATGATCACCGAAAACTTTCAATGTTCCGGTAACTTTATTAATTGTAACTGTAGTTTTACCGTTTTCAATTTTATGTGAAGGAATTTTATAAGGTTGATATCGAATATCAATTCTTTTATTTTTCTCTACCAATTCTTTTAATATCAAATCAGTTTCATTGTAAATTAAAATACCATCCTTTTCAATTTTATTGATGAAGATGATAAACTGTTCTAAATAAAAATCGAAAGTTGGAAATACATTGATGTGATCCCATGCAATACCTGTAAGGATTGCAATGTGCGGAAACAAAAAATGAAACTTTGGTTTCTTCTCAATGGCACTTGCCGGATACTCATCACCTTCACAAATAATTATAGGTGCATCTGTAATATTTACTGATTGATCAAACCCATCTAATCTTGCACCAACCAAATAATCAAAATTTTTATCTGCATTCTTAAGCACATGCATGATCATACTTGTAGTGGTTGTTTTGCCATGACTTCCACCTACAACAACTCTTGTTTTATTTTTGCTTTCCTGATAAATATATTCAGGAAAAGAATAAATATTTAAACCGAGTTCTTTTGCTTTCAGCATTTCAGGGTTATCAGCTTTTGCATGCATTCCTAAAATAACAGCATCGATATTTTTTGTAATTAATTCAGGTTGCCAGCCTATAGTTGCAGGAAGCAACCCTTCTTTTTCCAAGTTAGATTTTGCTGGTTCAAAAATTTCATCATCTGTTCCGGTAACTTCATAACCCTTTTTATGTAATGCAATTGCCAACTGATGCATTACGCTTCCTCCTATTGAAATAAAATGTACTTTCATAAAACTATTTAAACAAGTGATAGTCAAAATGATACCTGGTAAATGCAAAAGTTTTGCAATTTAATTCTATCTTAAGTAACGTTTTGAACTGAAACCTTATCTTTGAAAAACAACAATGCAAAATACACTAATGTCAACATTAAAATTTATGAAAAAATTTTTTCTTTTTTCTGTATGTTTTATTTTAATAGCCACATTAATTTCTTCTTGTGCAGCAAACCATGGCAAAGGTTGCCCAACTACTAACAAGAATTATTTTAAACCTTAGTAGTAAATTCTGCTTGGAAAAATTCTATTAAAAATGAATTGGATTAATTTGAATTCTATTGATGAATTAGAGACCATCAAAGAAAAATCATTTACAACACCACAAGTAATTTTTAAACATAGTACACGTTGTTCGATCAGCAGCATTGCATTAAGCAGATTAGAAAAAAACGAATCTCCTTCAAATATTGATTTCAATTTTCTCGATTTGATTGCCAACAGAAATATTTCTAATAAAATAAGCGAAGACTTTAACATCGCTCATCAATCACCGCAGGTATTAGTTATTAAAAAAGGTAACTGTGTTTTTGATGAAAGTCACGGCAGCATTTACTTTGACGAAATAGTTGAAGAAGCTTTAAAACTGTCATAAAAAAGCACCTATTTAATAAACAAATAGATGCCCGAGGTTTTTATAGGAGGTATAAGTTTAGAGTCTTTGTGCAAGCCAATTTCTAAACTCGTCTTTTAATTCAGAATATATTTTACGACCTGTATTTACTTTTTCACGTATTTCTGTATGAATATCTAAAATTTTTTCTTGTACTTCTTCATTATTATTTGTACGTTCTAGTTCTTTTAATAAATGTTCGTGATTTGCAACCTCATGTCTTAAATCATGCACTACATCACGATTTCGAATAAATTGATTTTGAAAATGTTCCACTTCAGCACCTGCACCAATCGGTAATTTTCTATGATCTAATCCCGTCAAATATTTTTCCAGCACTTTAATTTCATCTCTCCAATAAGTTAATTCTTTACTCCATAATTCATATTCGAGATGGAGTTCTGTCTGATTAATTTTTACATAATTCATAGCTGTAAGATTTAGTCTAATGAAGTTCAGTAATTTTTTTGAACATTTTTACATGATATTTATCATTTAAATATTTTTTTATCCACCATTTTGTAAATTGCATGAAACCTAATTTATGATCATAACAGTTTTTGGTGCCACAGGGCAGGTTGGCAAAAGAATAGTGAATCAAGCACTTGGAAAAGGATATACTGTAAGAGCTTTCGGAAGAAATATTGAAAGTTTGATAGATAAAGAAAATCGTGACGATAATTTGATAGCTATAAAGGGTTATGTGTTTGATGCTGCTGAAGTATTTAATGCAATTAAGGGAAGTAATGCTGTGATTTCTACATTGGGAGGATCTTTTGATGGCTCGGACAGAACAAGAAGTCTGGGTATAAAAAATATTGCTCATGCCATGCAAACTGCCGGGGTTAGAAGAATTGTAGCATTAGGTGGAATGGGTGTTTTGAATGCCGATGAAAAAAATTTGATCATTGATACACCCGATTATCCTCAAATGTTTTTTCCTGTTGGAAAAGAGCATCAACAAGCATATTATAATTTAGAAGCATCTGGACTTGATTGGACTTTTGTTTGTCCGCCCGACATTCTTGACGAGGATGCTACCGGAAAATATATTACCAATGCAGATTATCCTCCTACACCAAATTTTTATAAAATTGCTGCAGGAGATCTGGCTCTTTTTATGTTGAATGAAATTACAGCCAATCAATTCATTCATCACAGAGTTGGTATCAGTAAACTCTAATTGTATTGCGAAATGGTTTTACCATTATCTTTGAATCCAATTCTCTACAAAATTAGTATAGTATGAAATTATTGGAATGGCTTTCTCAGCCTTGGCCATGGTGGGTTGCAGGACCTTTGATTGGTTTAACAGTACCTGCATTATTAATTATCGGAAATAAAACTTTTGGAATATCATCATCCATGCGGCATCTATGTGCCATTTGTTTACCAACAAAAATTTCTTATTTCCAATACGATTGGAAAAAAGAAATATGGAATTTGTTTTTTGTAGTTGGAATTATTTTCGGTGGAATTATTTCAAGTACATTATTAAACGATCCAAATCCTGTACAACTCAATCCAGCACTGGTAAAGGAATTACATCAATACGGCATCAACAATTATACTCAATTAATACCGATTGATATTTTTAACTGGCAAGCATTATTATCAGTTAAAGGGTTTATTTTGATGATAGTTGGTGGGTTTCTTGTTGGCTTTGGAACTCGTTATGCCGGCGGTTGTACATCGGGACATTCGATTACGGGACTAAGTAATTTGCAATGGCCATCTTTGGTTGCCACAATTTGTTTTATGGTTGGTGGATTTATTGCAGCCAATCTTTTTCTTCCCTTTATTTTAAAATTTTAATTCATGCAGACAAAAAATACGAATACAGATTTTGAAGTAAGATCATTAGATGCCATGTGTTTTAACGAAAGTGAATTAGTGCATCCCTGGTGGTTTAATTTTAAATATCTTTTTGCAGGAATATTTTTCGGGATCATTTTAATAAAAGCACAAGTGATATCCTGGTTCAGAATACAAGAAATGTTTCGTCTGCAAAGTTTTCACATGTATGGTGTAATTGGCTCTGCTGTTGTAACCGGAGCGATTTCGGTTTTCATCATCAAAAAATTAAAGATCAAAACTATTTACGGCGAAGAAATAAAATTCTATCCAAAAGAATTCAGTAAAGGACAAATTTTTGGCGGTTTATTATTTGGTTTTGGTTGGGCATTAACAGGTGCTTGTCCCGGACCATTGTTTGCACAAATTGGAATCGGTGCAACAGTAATTACAGTTACATTATTCAGCGCTATTGCAGGAACCTGGGTGTATGGTTTGTTGAGTAAAAAATTACCACACTAAAATAATTTTTTTTTCATCTTCCAATCATGTTGCACATCAGTGCCTAGAATAAAATCTTGTTCATCAAAAATTTCAAACCCATTTTTTTGATAGAATGCAATGGCTCTTACATTTTGTTTCCAAACTATTAACCATATCATTTGTTTACTTTTTTGTTTGGCAATGGCAATACTTTCTTCCAATAATTTATTTCCAATACCTTTTCCAATCTTTTCTTTAATTGAATAAATTCTTGAAATTTCGAGTGCTGTAAAGCCTTTCAATTTATCCGGAATGATAGATTCACACAACTTCGCATAACCACTTAATTCATCTCCATCATAAACAAAAACAAAAATGTTGGAAGGATTATTTAATTCATCAATGATAGTTTGAAGATTGAAATATTGAGTCATATACAAATCCATATCTTCTTTTGTATTGAACTCATTATAAGTATCATAAAAAGTAGTGCGACTGATGTCCATTAATAATTCGGCATCATCAACAGTTGAAATTCTGCAATAAAATTGTTGCATGAAATAAAATTAAATAGGGAACTCGTCTGTAATTGCTGCACGAACGTTGGCACTGTCAATCACTTTACCGCCTTCGGTTTTAAGCATACGAGAAGGATAACGATTGATGACAATAAAATCATGAGTTGCCATGATAATAGATGCTCCATAATCTTTTACGATCTGAAATAATAATTGCATGATCTCATCACTCGTTTCGGGATCGAGATTACCTGTAGGTTCATCAGCCAATATTAATTTAGGAGAATTGAGTAATGCTCTTGCAATATCAACACGTTGTTGTTCGCCGCCGCTCATTTCAAAAGGCATTTTAAATCCTTTACTTTTTAATCCCACTTTATCCAACACATCATTAATTTTTTCTTCCATTAATTTTTCATCTTTCCATCCGGTGGCACGCAAAACAAAACGCAAATTTTCGTGAACAGTTCTATCAGTCAATAATTGAAAATCCTGAAATACAACACCCAAATTTCTGCGCAAGAAAGGAACTTTCTTCCAATCCATCTCTTTCAAATCAAAGCCCACAACAGTTCCTGAACCTTCGCGTAAAGTTAGTTCTCCGTACAAAGTTTTAAGCAAACTACTTTTGCCGGTTCCTGTTTTTCCAACCAGGTAAACAAATTCTCCTTTATTCACAGTAAAATTCACATCAGATAAAATGAGTGAATTACCCTGATAAATGTTGGCATTATTGATAGACACAATTGTTTCTGACATAACTCAAATTTTAACTGAAATAAGTTATTTGATAACGATGTTCCTTCGAAAATAGTATGTACTAAGAGTTGAAAAGATTAATATCTAATTTCTCCAAAGCTTCCTTTTAGAATCAATTCTTTTTTGGATGATGCTTCTACCCTGCCAACAATTTGTGCATCGATATTAAATTGTTTTGCAACTTTTATCATTTTAGCCGCAGTGTTTTCATTCGTAAAAATTTCTAAGCGATGACCCATATTAAACACCTGATACATTTCAGTAAAATCGGCTTTCGAATTTTCCTGAATGAGTTTAAAAATAATTGGCGGATCAAATAAATTATCTTTTATCACTCGCATATTTCGTGGCAAATATTTCATACACTTTGTTTGACCGCCGCCACTGCAGTGTATGGCACCATTTATATCATCAAAATATCTTTCCAAAAATATTTTCATTAAAGGCGCATAAGTTCTTGTTGGGCTCAACAATAATTTTCCAATATTGGTTGATGGCAATTCAAGATTAATAGCAATTTCATCTGATAACTTACTCGCTCCAATATAAATAACCTCTTTCGATAATTTCGGTTCGAATGTTTCGGGGTATTTATTTGCATAGTATTTACTCAGCACATCATGCCTGGCACTTGTTAAGCCATTACTTCCTAAGCCGCTGTTGTATTCGGTTTCGTAAGATGCAATACCACTGCTTGAGAAACCAACGATCACATCACCGGGAGCAATTTTATCGTTTGTAATCAATTTCGATTTTGGCCATCGAGCCGTCATAGTTCCATTTACTGCAATCGTTCTTACCACATCACCAACATCGGCAGTTTCGCCACCGAGATAATGAATATTTACACCATGCAATTTTAATTTATTAAAATATTCCTGTGTACCGTTGATCAAAGTTTCAATCACTTCACCGGGAATAACAGTTTTATTTCTGTCAATGGTTGAAGAAAATAAAAAATTATCATACACACCAACACAAAGCAAGTCATCAATATTCATGGCAATGGCATCTTGCGCAATTCCTTTCCACACACTAATATCACCCGTTTCTTTCCAGTATAAATAAGCCAAGATACTTTTGCTTCCTGCACCATCGGAATGACAAATATTTACAACCTTGGTATTGCCACCTAAATAATCAGGATACATTTTACAAAATGCATTTGGATATAATCCCTGATCTAAATTTTTAATAGCCGCATGTACTTCTTCCTTCTGTGCAGATACACCGCGTTGTGAATAGAGAGACATTATTGAAAAAATTTACATTACTTTAAAATAACAATACAAAAGTACGAGAATGATAAATGCTGAAAAGCTTTAGTTTTGCGCCATCGTATGAAAGTTTATAAGGAATTATCAACATTACCGTCTTTTGTAAATGCTGTTGTAACAATTGGCACTTTCGATGGTGTTCATTTGGGACATAAAAAGATCATTGAGCAATTAAAAGAAAGGGCTGCACAAGTTGGCGGAGAGACCGTTATTATTACATTTCATCCGCATCCAAGAAAAATTGTTTCATCGGTTCCCGGTGATATTAAACTGCTGAATACTTTAGACGAAAAGATTGCTTTGTTTGAAGCTGCAGGAATAAACAATTTAGTAGTGGTGCCTTTTAATTATTTATTTGCCAATCAAACTGCAGAACAATACATCAAAGATTTTTTGTGGAAATATTTCAAACCAAATACTATCATCATCGGATACGATCATCGTTTTGGCAAAGGACGCGAAGGCGATTATCATTTAATGGATCAATATGCCGAGTCGTTTGGTTTTACTGTAAAAGAAATCCCAGAACAACTGTTGAATGAAATTATTGTCAGCTCTACAAAAATTCGTCAGTCATTATTAAACAGCGATGTTGATACAGCCAACAAATTTTTAGGGTACGATTATTTTTTTGAAGGAATTGTGATTGAAGGAAATAAATTGGGCCGAACCATTGGTTTTCCAACAGCCAATTTGCTTGTTGAAAGTGAAGAAAAATTAATTCCTGGAAATGGTGTGTACGCGGTTGAAGTGCAAGTCGGGAGTCGGGAGTCAGGAGTCAGGAGTTTTAAAACAACAACAGAAAATCATTTAATATCTAACATTCAACATTCAACATTTACAGGCATGATGAACATTGGTGTACGCCCGACTGTTGATGGAAAGAAGAGAATGATTGAAGTAAATATTTTTGATTTTGATGAAGATATTTATGGACAAACTTTATTTGTACATGTAAAACATTATATCCGCGGCGAAGTAAAATTTAATGGATTAGATGAATTGAAAGCACAATTGTTTAAAGATAAAATTTCGGCGAAAGAAAGTTTTTAAATTCTGCTGAACAAAGTATCAAGCGTACAAGTGTGCGACGCAACAGCAGTTAAATTGAAATACAAAAGCTCGTCAATAAAAAAATAATTTAAAAAAATGCCGATGATATTTCATCGGCATTTTTAATCTTATTCGGTTACATTAAATGATCATCAACGCATCACCATAACTGAAGAAACGATATTTATCTTTAATTGCTTTTTGATAAGCTTCGATTGCCAGATCGTAACCTGCAAATGCGCAACTCATAATCAACAAACTTGTTTTTGGTAAATGAAAATTAGTTACCAAAGCATCAGCTACATTGAATTTATAAGGAGGATGAATAAAATGGTTTGTCCATCCTTCATTTGGTTTCAATAATTTTTGAGCAGTAAAACTTGTTTCCATGGCACGCATTGTTGTTGTGCCGATACTGCAAATACGATGACCAGTTTGTTTTGCTTTATTTACAATATTGCATGCTTCTTCGGGAATGCGATAATATTCTGCATCCATTTTATGTTTGCTCAGATCTTCCACTTCAATTGGGCGGAATGTTCCCAAACCGGTATGTAGCGTTAATTCTGCAAAACGTATTCCTTTAATTTCGCAACGCTTAATTAATTCTTTACTGAAATGCAAACCGGCAGTTGGCGCTGCAACAGCGCCTTCATATTTTGCATAAACAGTTTGATAACGTTCTTTATCTTCTTCATCGGGTTTGCGTTTGATATATTTAGGCAAAGGTGTTTCGCCTAAAAATTCTAACATCTTTTTAAAACTTTCTTCATCATCATCCCATAAAAAACGAATGGTACGTCCACGGCTTGTTGTGTTGTCAATTACTTCGGCAACCAATTCTTCGTTCTCTCCAAAATATAATTTATTACCAACACGAATTTTTCTTGCGGGATCAACAATTACATCCCATAAACGGTTTGGTTTGTTTAATTCGCGTAATAAAAACACTTCGATCTTTGCGCCGGTCTTTTCTTTACGGCCATACATTCTTGCCGGAAATACTTTTGTGTTATTAACTACAAACACATCCTTGTCGTCGAAGTAATCGAGAATGTCGCGGAAATGTTTGTTTTCCATCTGCCCTGTTTTACGATGAACAACCATCATTCGGCTGTCTTCTCTTTTCTTGGTAGGGTTTTGGGCAATTAAATTAAGCGGAAGGTCGAAACGGAACTGTGATAATTTCATGTGTCTGATCCTTTGTTTTAAATGATAGCCACATTCAGGTTGCCGCCGCCTTACGGGGCGACTCGCTTCATGTTACGGCATGAATTTTTTTGAAGTGTGCGAAGGTAAGGAAACAATAGCATTACACCAATTTGATGAAAAATGACATGATAATTTCAAAGATTTTATTAAAATGATTGAAAGATTTTCGGTGTTGAGAATAAGAGTTTAATAGTTATGTAAAATTTGTGAAATGCTTCTTTAGTTGCAAGCTATTCCCCTAATTTTGCGCCACGATTGTGCGCTATGCCTACAATAGCTTTACCTAAAAATGATGATATGATCAAACAAAAATGGTGGAAGATTTTAACTTTTGTTTTGTTGATTTATACTTGCTCAATGGGTTTTTTAGTAAAAGTGCCCACCCCTCCCGGAGTGCCATTAGGACATAGTATTCGTAACCTTTTCTTTCATGTTCCTATGTGGATAGGTATGATGGTATTGTTTTTTGTATCGTTATTCTATGCTGTAAAATTTTTACGTAATCCAAATCATTTATACGATACCTATTCTTTAGAATTTGCAAGAACAGGAGTTGTATATGGCATTCTAGGATTAATTACTGGTTCTATTTGGGCAAGATATCAATGGGGTGCATGGTGGAGTGGTGATGCCAAGCAAAATGGCGCAGCTATTGCATTGCTGATGTATTTTGCCTATTTTGTTTTACGTGGTTCTTTGAATGATGATGAAAAGAAATCGAGGATTGGTGCAGTGTATAACATCTTTGCATTTTTTATGTTGTTTCCAACCATTTGGATATTGCCAAGATTAACTGAAAGTCTTCATCCCGGCGGACAAGGAAGTGAAGGTAATCCCGGATTAAATCCAAAAGACACTACATCTGCCATGCGAATAGTAATGTATCCTGCTTTTATTGGCTGGACTTTATTAGGCGTTTGGATCACCACTTTAAGAATCAGACTTCAAATTTTAAAAGAAAAAAAATTATCAAATGAATAAATTAAAAAGAATTGTTGCAACAATTGCTCTGGCATTGATCACTGTTTTTGCACAGGCACAAAATGTTGTACCCGATAACAATGATGTGATGAAAAGTAATGGTAAAATTTATGTGGTGATGTGTGTTGTTATTGTTATTGTGTTAGGATTATTATTGTACTTAATTAATCTTGACAGAAAGATTTCAAATCTCGAAAAAGAATAAAATAAAGTACGAAGTACCAGGTTAGAAGTACGAACTAAAAACTTCTACTTGATACTTCGTACTTCTAACTTTTTATATCGATTGTTTCTATATTGAACATTAAAACACAAATAAGATTGTTATGTCAAATCAACAGTACAGTTTCTTCGAAAGCGTAGAAAAAAGTTTTGATAAAGCTGCAAAATTTACCAAGTGGGATAAGGGTTTGCTCGAACAGATCAAAGCATGCAACAGTATTTACAGCATGAAGTTTCCTGTAAAAATGGATGATGGTAGAATTGAAGTTATTGAAGCTTATCGAATTCAACATTCGCAACACAAAACACCCTGTAAAGGTGGTATTCGTTTTAGTTTAGCAGTAAATCAGGATGAAGTAATGGCGTTGGCAAGTTTAATGACTTACAAATGTGCTATCGTTAATGTTCCATTTGGTGGTGCAAAAGGCGGCATTAAAATTAGTCCCCGCGATCACAGCACATACGAATTAGAAAAAATTACTCGTCGTTATACAGCCGAATTAGTAAAGAAAAATTTCATTGGCCCCGGTATTGACGTTCCTGCACCCGATTATGGAACAGGCGAAAGAGAAATGTCTTGGATCGTTGATACTTATCAATCATTAAAACCAGGAGAGATTGATGCAGCAGGTTGTGTTACAGGAAAACCAATTTCACAAGGTGGCGTAAATGGTCGCAGAGAAGCAACAGGTCTTGGCGTTTTCTTTGGCATCCGTGAAGTATGTAATATTCCTGAATTGATGAAGAAGACAGGATTAACTCCTGGTGTTGTTGGAAAGTCAGTGGTAGTGCAGGGTTTAGGAAATGTTGGATTTTATACTGCAAAATTTTTCCGTCAAGGCGGTGCAAAAATTATTGCCATTGCTGAATATGAAGGTGCCATTTATAATGCTGCCGGATTGAATGAAGAAGAAGTATTTGCTCATAGAAAATCAACCGGTTCAATTTTAAATTTTCCCGGTGCAACTAATATTGTAAACAGTGGCGATGCATTAGAATTAGAATGCGATATTTTAATTCCTGCTGCATTAGAAAATGTTATCAATGGAACAAATGCGAATAAGGTAAAAGCAAAAATTATTGGCGAAGCTGCTAATGGTCCGTTAACTCCCGAAGCAGATGAAATATTTGCTGCAAAAGGTATTTTAGTTGTTCCAGATATGTATTTAAATGCTGGTGGTGTAACTGTTTCTTATTTCGAGTGGTTGAAAAATTTAAGTCATGTTCGTTATGGAAGAATGGAAAAAAGATTTACTGAAAATATGAACACACATATTTTAAGTCAGATTGAAAATTTGACTGATAAAAAAGTTACACCTTCAGAACGTAATTTTATTATGCATGGTGCAGATGAAATTGATCTGGTACATAGCGGACTGGAAGAAACAATGATCTCTTCAACAAGAGAAATTGTAGATATATGGCATTCAAATCCAGCAATCCCCGATATGCGAACAGCAGCGTATGTTTGCGCTATTAACAAGGTTGCTATTTCTTATGTTGAATTAGGAATTTTCCCTTAATAAAAATTAATTTCAAAATAAAAAAGACCGTTTCAATGAAGCGGTCTTTTTTATTTATATAAAATCCGGAATAGAATCAATCTCATTTGCTTTTCCATCAGCAATATTCCATGCATGAATATTTGTGCCGTTGGTGATGATGAGGTAATCTACTTTCATCACCATATTATATCTTAGTATTTGTTCAATCGTGTTTTCATTTAATGCAACATTCATCTCTTTGCATTCAACGATCATCCAGGGTTTATCATTTTTATAAACAACAATATCGCAACGCTTTTTCAGATCATTCAATTTAATTTCTTTCTCGATGGCAATTAAAGTAGCAGGATATTTTTTTGAGAGAATTAAATATTGCAAAAAATTTTGCCGAACCCATTCTTCAGGAGTCAGTCGCAGCCATTGTTTGCGCACTTCATCAAAAATGAATTCTTTATCGTCTTCTTTCTTAAAACGAAATTCATGTTTTGGATAAATGATTGTAATCATGACGATAAAAGTAAATTGTTTATTTTTACCAATTAAGAAAAACGAACACAAAGAAGAATTATGAAAACAAAACTAGAAATCATTAATAATTGGTTGCCGAGATATACCGGTGAAAGTTTAGAAAATTTTGGAGAATATGTGTTGCTCACAAACTTCGGAAATTATGTAGACATGTTTGCAAAATGGAATAAAGTAAAAGTCATTGGAAAAGACAGACCTTTTCAATGTGCAACTGCAAACGGTATAACCATTATTAATTTTGGAATGGGAAGTCCCGGTGCTGCAACAGTTATGGATTTACTTGCAGCAATTCAACCAAAAGCAGTTTTATTTTTGGGTAAATGTGGCGGATTAAAAAAGAGAAATAAACTTGGCGATTTAATTTTACCAATCGCCGCCATTCGTGGCGAGGGAACATCGAACGATTACTTTCCACCCGAAGTGCCTGCCCTGCCTGCATTTGCTTTGCAGAAAGCTATTTCAACAACTATCCGCGATTATAAAGTTAATTACTGGACCGGAACTGTTTATACCACCAACCGCCGTGTTTGGGAACACGATGAAGCATTTAAATCTTACCTCACAAAAATTCGTGCTTATGCGGTTGATATGGAAACAGCAACCATTTTTGCTGTTGGTTTTTTTAATCATATTCCAACTGGTGCATTGTTGTTAGTGAGTGATTCGCCCATGGTACCAGATGGTGTAAAAACAGAAGCCAGTGATAAAAAAGTAACTACCGATTTTGTTGAACGACATTTAAAAATAGGTATTGATTCTTTAAAACAACTCATCAACAAAGGAATGACCGTAAGGCATTTGAAGTTTTAATTTTTTTGTTGACGAGCTTTTGTATTTCATGGCATCAACTGTTGCGTCGCACACTTCAACTGTTGAATATATAATTTTGCGTACAAGAGTGCAACGCAACCACAGCCACATTTTTATTCATCGCCGGCAACAAAAAATAAAATAAATTTTATTCAAACAATTCAGGTTGTTTATTTTCATCTTTTGGTTTGGGTTCCCATGCCATTTCAATGCTCTTGCTAAAGTCCATAAGCTTTGCTCCCACTGCTTTCCAGCCCATCACTTCCACCATCTTTGCAATTTTAAACTTAGCACTCCGCACCTGTGCGCCACGACCAGTATGTACAGTTAATATCGGTTCTTCCTCAGTTGTAGCGGCAAATAAAATATTCCCATCACCTTCTTTAATAAATAAAAATTTATTATTGAGCGTGGTGGTTTCTATTTTAAAACGCTTAACATTAAATTGAAGTTTATCGTTGTCTTTATAAACCGCTGTAATTGTTTTTTCGGGACTAAATTTTTCAATTAATAAAATTTTGTCTCCATCAAACCTTTGTGTCTCTTCGGTGTTCGTTAATTCATAATTACCATCATTATAAATTACCAATAAATTTTCATCTTCAAAACTGCCGAGAAAAATTCCTTTTTCTTCTGTATTCAATCTGCCGAATTTATTATCGAACCATAATTTTCTTCCGGCTAAAGTACTTTTACCTGCTTCTTTAAACCGCACTGTTTTAATTGGATATTTTGTAACAATATTACCCTGACTGTTTCTTCCTTTAATTTCTAATTCTTCAAAATAATATTCGAGTTCTTTAATTCTTGCAGAACAATTCGGGCTCAACACAATTTTTAAAACCTCCGCTTCACCATTTGGATTGGCAGAAAAATAATGCACTCGGCTTTTATCACTTCCTTTTGTAAGATCATATTCTTTATCACGAGTTACACCGGTAACATTAAAACGCTTCGCATAATTAACACCAGTTGTACCATCGGCATAGATCATGTTGTAAGTGGTGCGTTCATCACTTTTTCTAAAAATAGCAACATGTAAAATATCTTTTCCAATAAAAGTTTTGTCTTCTACTTTCACCACTTTCATGATGCCACGTTTTGTAAATGCTATTATATCATCCATGTCCGAACAATCAAACAACAATTCATCTTTCTTTAAACTCATTCCAATGAAACCTTCGTCACGATTGACATACAGCTTGGTGTTAGCAATCGCTATTTGTTGAATTTTAATAGTATCAAATTGCCTGATCTCTGTTTTTCTTTCTCTGCCCTTGCCATATTTCTTTAATAAATTTTCAAAATATGCAACAGCAAAATCAGTCAAATGTTCCAGATCAAATTTTACTTGTTTAATATCTGCCTCAATGGATTTTATCTGTTCATTCAGTTCATCAATATCCAATTTATAAATTCTTCGAACAGGTTTTTCTGTCAACTTCAACACATCTTCTCTTGCAATTTCTCGTTTAAATAATTTTTTGAAAGGAATAAATGCATCTTCAATGGCTTGCAAAACCTTATCCCAACTATCATGTTTCTTTTCTAACTCTTTATAAATTTTTTCTTCGAAGAATATTTTTTCTAAAGAAGTGTAATGCCATTTATCTTCTAACTCACCTAACTTAATTTCCAATTCACGTTGTAATAAATATTTTGTTTTATCAACACTCGATTTTAATAAGTCGGTTGCAGTTACAAACCGTGGTTTATGATCGTCAATGATACAAACATTGGGCGAAATACTTACTTCGCAATCAGTAAAAGCATACAATGCATCAATAGTTATATCGGGCGAAATACCTGCTGCCAGGTCAACTTGTATTTCAATATTTGCGCCGGTAAATTCTGTTAGTTTTTTGATCTTTATTTTACCATTATCATTGGCTTTGGTAATACTTTCGCAAAGCTGTGAAACCGTTACGCCGTAAGGCACATCTCGGATGATCAATGATTTTTTATCGAGCTCTTCAATCCTGCAACGCACTTTAATTTTACCACCGCGTTCGCCATCATTATAATTGGTGACATCAACCATTCCGCCCGTTTGAAAATCGGGAAACAATTCAAATCTTCTTCCTTTCAAATACTTTATTGATGCATCAATTATTTCACAAAAATTATGTGGTAAAATTTTAGTTGATAAGCCAACTGCAATGCCATCTGCACCTTGTGCCAATAACAATGGAAATTTCATTGGCAAGACAATCGGTTCATTTTTTCTACCATCATAACTTAATTGCCATTCAGTAGTTTTTGCATTGAATGCAACTTCCAAAGCAAACTTCGATAATCGTGCTTCAATGTAACGCGGTGCTGCAGCTTCATCTCCTGTTCTCGAATCGCCCCAATTACCTTGCGTATCAATCAACAAATCTTTTTGTCCGAGATTTACCAACGCATCACCAATGCTTGCATCGCCATGAGGATGGTATTGCATCGATTGACCAATGATGTTCGCCACTTTATTATAACGACCATCATCCATTTCTTTCATCGCGTGCAAAATGCGGCGCTGCACGGGTTTCAGCCCATCTTCAACTGCCGGGACAGCACGTTCTAAAATAACATAAGATGCATACTCCAAGAACCAATTTTTATATTGGCCCTGCACACCGCTTTCGTTTTCGTAAACCTTATTATCAATTTTTTCTTTCGCCACTTTCTATAATTATTTTTTTAACCGGCTTTTGTATTTCAATATAACTTTTGTTGCGTCGCACTCTTGTACGCTTTGTTCTTTATTCAGCAACAGCAGCTAATTTTATTTCAACTTCTTTCCAACCTTTTTCCCAATCGCCCTGCATTTCTATCTTTCCTTCTTCAATTAATTTTTTAATTCGCCACACTAAAAACACATCCCCTGTCGGAATTTTTATTTTAGAAAACATGGTATGAAATACTTTCGTCAACTTCTGAAACTCAGCAGTAACGGCACTTTGCACATCTTTATCATAAAACGATTCTTCTTTACCAACTATCTTTTTTCCACCTTCTAAAATTCTTACAATTGCATTTTCGTTGCACAATTTTTTCCATTCATCAGGATCTAATTCAAACTCACTCAAAGTAATTTGACGCGCTAATTTTTTTGCTTTCAAGAATTCTTTGGGTTGAATCTCACTTAAATGAGTTGGGTAAAAAATATTTCCTTTCTCATTTATGAAAGGCAAATTATTCAAATACAAAACCTGTATTCTTCCCTGATAATTTTTCAACTGACTCATCAACCAATAATAGCCACAAACATCGTGTTGATTTTGTCCCATCCAGATCCAAACGGTTTCTTCAACATTATCATCTAATATTTTTAATAAATGATGAACCGTTAATTTATCATCCACAATAGTTAATTGTTCTTCATAAGGTGAATGTTGCAATAATTCTTTCCACCAATCCCTGCGTTGCTGATAACCGTATTCATCATAAATATCTATCACCGAACCAACCGCATAATCATCTTTTATTTCAATGATATTGCCTTTCAAATTTTCATCCAATTCAAATGCTTTGCTTAGTGCATCTATGTTTGCTGTTTCAAAAACTATATGTATCATTTTATTAATTAAGAATTAAAAATTAGTAATTAAGAATTATTGCCTTTGGATGAATTAATAATTGCCGAAAGAATTTTGATAATTTCATCGCAATCAGCGATAAATGAAATTGCAAATTTTTCATCCAACAACTCTCCTTCTTTTAATAGCCTCAGCCAATATCTTGTTTCCCTTGCTTCTCTATATGAAATTTCAAGTTTATGAATAAAATCTTTTCTTGACGAACCACCAATTGCTTCTTCAACATTGGCACCAATTGAAGTTCCACTTCTTAATAATTGAGTACATAAATCCCTTTCAACTTTTTGTTCTCGTAAATGTTGAAACAATTTCAATATCCTCAACGAAAATTGAAAACTCTTTTCAAGTATAATATTATTCTCCTTCAATTATTAATTTTAAATTATTAATTCGTCTCAATTTTCAATCAAATCCAATTCATATCTCAAATTCTCAATAATAAAATCCTGTCGCTGTGGTGTATTCTTGCCCATATAATATTCTAACAAATGTTGAATATGATCGCCCTGTTCCAACAAAACCGGCTGCAAACGAATATCCTGACCAATAAATTTTCCAAATTCTTCGGGACTAATCTCACCCAACCCTTTAAACCTTGTTATCTCCGGTTTGCTTCCTAATTTTTTAACGGCATTTTGTTTTTCAGTTTCATCATAACAATAAATTGTTTCCTGTTTATTTCTTACACGAAACAACGGTGTTTCTAAAATATAAACATGCCCACGTTTTACCAAGTCAGGGAAAAATTGCAAGAAGAAAGTCATCAGCAACAAACGAATATGCATACCATCAACATCAGCATCGGTAGCAATTACAATGTTGTTGTAACGCAATCCTTCCAAACCATCTTCAATATTCAATGCATGTTGCAATAAATTAAATTCTTCATTTTCGTATACAACTTTTTTTGTCAATCCAAAAGAATTCAAAGGCTTACCACGCAAGCTGAAAACCGACTGTGTATCTACGTTTCGTGACTTTGTAATTGAACCACTGGCACTATCACCTTCGGTAATAAAAATGGTGCTGTTGTTTTGCAGAACAATAAACTCATCTTTATTTTTTGATGGCGGCTCATCATTAAAATGTACTCGGCAATCGCGTAATTTTTTATTGTGAAGATTCGCTTTTTTGGCTCTTTCGTTTGCTAATTTTTTTATACCTGCTAATTCTTTTCTTTCGCGTTCGTTTTGTTCAATTCTTTTTTTCAACGCATCGGCAACGGTTGGATTGCGATGTAAAAAATTATCCAACTCCTTCATCAAAAATTCTTCAATAAATTTTTTCATCGAAGGACCACCTTCGCTCACATATTGCGAACCGAGTTTTGTTTTTGTCTGCGATTCAAACACAGGTTCCTGCACACGAACCGAAACCGCAGCCACAATGCTGGTGCGGATATCAGAGGCATCATAATCTTTCTTATAAAAATCACGAATCACTTTTACATAAGCTTCTCTGAATGCTTGCTGATGTGTTCCACCCTGTGTTGTATATTGACCATTTACAAACGAAAAAATATCTTCACCATAATCGTTGTTGTGCGATAATGCAACTTCAATATCATCTCCTTTTAAATGAATGATGGGATAACGCAATTCATCAGGATTGGTTTTGTGTTGCAACAAATCCAACAAACCATTTTTACTTACAAAACGTTTGTTATTAAAATTAATGACCAATCCTGCATTCAAATAACAATAGTTCCAAAGTTGTGCATCAATAAATTCGTTGCGGAAATGATAATTTCTAAAAATGTTTTCATCAGCAATAAAATTCACCTGCGTACCATTCTCTTCGGTGGTCTTTGATTCTTTATTTTCTTTTAATAAAAAACCTCTTTCAAACTCAGCAGTTTTTTCTTTTCCGTCTCTGAAAGAAGTTACTTTAAAATAACTGCTCAATGCATTCACGGCTTTCGAACCAACACCATTCAAACCCACACTCTTCTGAAACGCGTTGCTATCATACTTTGCGCCGGTATTGATTTTACTCACTACATCCACTACTTTACCCAACGGAATACCGCGACCATAATCTCGAATCGAAACATTTTTTCCTTCAACAACAATATCAACATGTTTACCATAACCCATTGTGTGTTCATCAATACAATTATCGATGATCTCTTTCATCAAAACATAAATTCCATCATCGGGTGCGCTGCCATCGCCCAGTTTACCAATATACATGCCCGGGCGTAAACGAATATGTTCTTTCCAGTCAAGACTTTTAATATCGTCCTCAGTATAATTTGTTTGTTTTATTTCAGCCATAATTTATTTCGTTAGATTTTTATGTACTTAGCATTTGCACTAATCTCAGCTGCAGTTGCGTCGCACACTTGTACTTTAAAATATATATTCAACAAACCCATCTGCACATTTACCTCAACCCGCAAATCTAACTACCACAAACTGCTAATCATTTTTCTTTTTTCTACAAATTCATTAACAATGTGGATAAAACATCTGCAAAAATATTTTTGTTACAATCTGTTACATTTGCAAAATCAATATCACCCAACCATATTTAGAAATTAATTTGCCCTCCATTGCACAGATCGCTTCTGAAAAGAAGAATGAGAACGATGATTTTTGTGCATACCTCAAAACGCTTGATGGCAAAGAAATTGATGCTATTGTTCTCCAATTGAACGAAAATATTTCGGCACAAATAGATTGCACAAAATGCGGTAATTGCTGTAAAACTTTAATGATCAATATTACCGACGAAGAAGCTGATAAAATTGCCGTTCATTTAAATCAAACAAGAAAAATTTTTGCTGAACAATATGTTGAAAAAGGAAATAATGGCATGATGATCATGAATAAAATGCCTTGTCATTTTTTAGTCGAAAATAAATGTACGGTTTACGAAAATCGTTTCAGAGGTTGCAGCGAATTTCCCGCTATGCACTTACCAAATTTTATAGAAAGATTATTTACAACTTTTATGCATTACGATCGTTGTCCGATTATTTTTAATGTGGTAGAAAAATTAAAAATAAAGCTAAAATTTAAAGCATAAAAAAGGAACCCATTTTATGAGTTCCTCAAATTAAATTTTCATTTTCAATTAATGATCTCTGCGATCTCCATCGCGTCTATCACCATCTCTTCTATCTCCACCATAACGTTTATCATCCCAATGTTTTCTGTATCTATCATCATTACTTTCATGAATGGCTGGTTGTCTTTCCTGATAATTTCTGTATCGACTATACTGATCACGATGTTCCTGAAAATGTAAATATGGCTGTGGTTCATTCATCACCACTTTATAACCGGTATTTAAATTATAATTGCTATACATTGACGGTAATGATTCTGAAAAAATCCATCTGCCATTATTCTGATAAACAAATCTATGACGTGGAACATTGTAATAACATTCAATGTCGGGTAAATAATAATATTCTGCATGATCATATCCGGTTGGTCCCCAACATGGTTGATTTCCAATATTCAAATTCAAATTAACTCGCACTTGAGCATTTACTTTATACACAAATGAAAACGCAATAAACATACAAAATGCAACAATACTTTTTTTCATAGATAAAAATTTTTATTAACTAACTTTCCAAAACCATGCCAACGATTTTGGAAGAATACTAAAACAATAATATGATTTTTTTTGGAATAGATATTTTATTACGGCAAGATACTTTATGGAAAAAACAACGAATTGGTTTTGTTACCAATCATGCCGCAACAACAAATAAAATGGTCTCTTCTCGAATAGCCTTGCTGGAAGCAGGTTTTAATATCGTTAAATTATTTTCGCCTGAACATGGACTTAATGTTCAAGGTGCTGATGGAATAAAAATGAGCGATGGAATTGATGTGTTAACGAAATTACCTTTCACCAGTTTATACAATAATAAATTAGCGCCAACCGAAGATGATTTGAAAGATATTGATATTGTATTGTTTGATATCCCTGATATCGGTTGCAGGTTTTATACTTATTTATGGACGATGACTTTCATGTTGGAAGCTTGCAGCAAACAAAATAAAAAAATAATTATTCTCGACAGGCCAAATCCTATATCAGGAAAATTATCTCTGGTAGAAGGACCCATGTTGGATGAAATTAATTGCAGTTCTTTTATTGGCAGATGGAATATCCCAATAAGGCATAGTTGTACATTGGGAGAGCTGGCATTATATTTTAATGAAACAAAAAATATCAATGCAGATATTGAGATCATAAAATGTGAGAACTGGAATCGGGATTATTTTCAAAAAGACTGGGAAATAGAATTTGTTCCCACCTCTCCCGCCATCCGAAATTTTGATGCTGCATTATTATACCCGGGATTGTGTTTATTGGAAGCAACTAACATCAGCGAAGGAAGAGGCACTGTATTATCTTTTCAAATAGCCGGTGCTCCATGGATGGATGCAAAAGAAGTTGCTACAATTTTTAATGAATTAGAAATTGATGATGTTAAAGCAGAAGCAATAAATTTTACTGCAACACACAATAAATACCCAAATGAAAAATGCAACAGCATAAAATTTAATTTATTGCATGTCTCATCCTATCAATCTGTATTTACCGGTTTGTTATTTATTAAACTGATCAAAAATTTATATCCGCAACATTTTGAATGGCGGCCATATCCTACCAATGTTAATCCAACAGGAAAAAATCATCTAGATAAATTAATGGGAATTGCCGACAGTGAAAAAATATTTGAATTGCCTTTTAATCAATTTTTACAAACCATTCAGCAAATAATAAAACCAAATAATTGGCAAAAGGAAATTCAACCTTATTTATTGTACAATTAATTTTTTATGAAGAATATAAACTCAATTTTTCTTTTTTTATTGATGACTTTTTGCAATAATATATTTTCACAAAGCATTCAAGTTTTGCAATCAGGAACAAAAACTTCTATCCGCGGATTAAGTGTTGTGAACGATAAAATTATTTGGGCAAGCGGCAGTAACGGTACAGTTATAAAAAGCATCGATGGCGGAAACACTTGGCAGTGGCTGATTGTAAAGGATTTTGAGAAAAGAGATTTCAGAGATATTGAAGCGTTTGATAGCAATACCGCTATTATTATGGCGGTCGCAGAACCGGGATTAATTTTAAAAACAAAAGATGGCGGAAAAAATTGGCATAAAGTTTTTGAAGATAGTACCAAGGGAATGTTTTTGGATGCAATGTGTTTTGCTGATGAAGAAACAGGAATGGTAATTGGCGATCCAATTAATAACAAACCATTTATTGCAATGACAATAGATCAAGGAGAAACATGGATTGATCCCGTGAGAGGTGATACTTCAAAACTTCCAACATTATTTTTAAATGAAGCTTTTTTTGCATCAAGCGGAACAAATATTTTTATTAAAAGAAATGATAATAATAGATTGATCGGCGGATTTGCTTCTGGTGGAATGAGTTCAAGATTTTTTACTAACAAAGAAAATTTTATTATTCCAATGATTCAGGGAAAAGAAAGTACCGGCGCAAATTCTGTGGCAATAAATAATAATAATGAAATGATAATTGTTGGTGGTGATTTTGCAAATGATAAAGACACAGCAGGCAATTGCGTTTTATCAAATGATTTTGGGAAAACATTCATCAAATCCCAAATCCCGCCACATGGTTACCGCAGCTGTGTTATTTATATCAACGAAAAACAATTGGTTACCTGCGGCACAAGCGGAATAGATATTTCGAATGATGGTGGTTTGAATTGGAAATTAATTTCTACTGAAAGTTTCCATGTGGTACAAAAAGCAAAAAAAGGGAATGCTGTTTTTTTGGCAGGAAACAATGGACGAATTGCAAAATTAGTTTTATAGAATTATTTCAATTAAACCTTTCATTACATAATCTGTCTGTTATTATAATCAAGTTTTGATTTTGATTTTTTTAATAGCAGTGGGAAATAAAAGCACTTCGTTCTCGAAGTGCTTTCTTGTTTTTTATACAAAAAATAAAATTTCATTTGCCATTGAATAATTGCAGTTTGTTTCTATCTTGCTTTTTGACAGTTTGCCATACGAAATAAAAACAGCATGAAAATTGTAATTATTTATTTCAGAAAATGTAGATTATGAAAAAATTTCAGGCAATCATTAAATTCACGATGGACGAAAATTTTATGACTTTTGTTCCGGCACATCGAACATATATTAATTATCTGATCAATAAAGGTGTTATAGACCTTTATGCAGTAAGTATGGAGAGCCAAACTTGTTGGATAACTTTAAATGCTGAAACTAAAGCTGAAGTTGATAATTATCTAACAAAAACGCCATTATACAAATACTGGACTTACGTAATTGAAGAGTTATTTGTCTACGATAGTCAGCAATATCGTCTACCTGCAGTACAACTTAATTAAAAAAATTTTGGCTGTTATCTTCCAGCGCCTATTTTTGCACTCCCAATTAAACAAGATATAGTTCAAAAAAGGGAGTTTAGCTCAGCTGGTTTAGAGCATCTGCCTTACAAGCAGAGGGTCGGCGGTTCGATCCCGTCAACTCCCACATAATACCACAAAGGGTTTCAATTGTTGAAACCCTTTGTATTTTAGTTTATTTCGACACATTAGCTATTTATTGTTAATTGTTTTACATCTAATTAGGATAATTACTTAATTATCAATCACAGTTAGTATCTCTCTAATTGACTTATTTTTTAAGATATATTATAAGCCTCTCAATTTTATCGCCAGTATATGTCCCAATTAAATGGTCGTTTTATGAGACACTGATAATAGTAGTCCAGAAAAGCCTGATATCTAAAAAGTGAGGCATAAGGGTTTATGAAAAATGCTAATAAAAATTAGATTAACTATAGTTTGCAATAGTTGCTAATCCGTTTTGTAAAGAAAAAAACGTTATTGCTTGTCTATTATGCACGTTTAATTTTTTTGAAATTCTATCGTAATGACTTTGAACAGTTTTCGGAGAAACAAACATTACTTCAGCAATTTGCTCAAACGAAAGGAGTGTAGCATTTAGCATAATGAATGTCCTCTCACGCTTAGTAAGATTAAATGCATTTTCATTTAATAGTCTTTCTTTTCGCTTAATTAATACTGAATTTATTTGTTGCATATCAACTTCTATTCTTTTATCAATATATAATTCATTAAGCAAAACAGATTTAATAGCATCTTGTAAAACACTTTCTGCTAATGCTTTCATTACAAACCCATCAGCCCCACTTAATATCATATTCTTAATACTGTTTTCGTCGCTGTAAGTTGAAAGTCCTATTAATTTAATAGAAGGATGGTGCAGCTTTAAATAATATGTAGCTGACATGCCGTCTATTGTTGGCATATTAATGTCGATTAAAATAACATCTGGTAATTGTTGAAGGTTATTTATTTTAAGTATTAAATCATGTCCATTAAGAGCTTGAATTACTACTTTATAATCTTGTTCTAAAATAGTAAAATAATCTAAAAACCTCTTTAATGTAGGGTTATAATCTTCCGCCAAAGCAATAGTAATCATTACAAACTTATTTACAAGGTTCAACTATTCGATTTTGGGGTAATGCAATATATCAAATAATTGAATACGCGATTATGAGAAAAACACTCGAAATTTTTCTATAATGAAAATTGCAGTGATATCACGTATTGCTGGGTAAAAGTATTATGACGAATTTTAATCTTTATATTGATTTTATGAAGGGGTTGACGAACATTCTCTTTATTTAATTAAAGATGTTACTTATAAAAGAAACCAAATAATTTATCATAAAATTTACAAAAAATGAAAGTCAAAATCCTGCCAACACTGCTGTTTATCTTATTAGTAATGTTATATTCATGTGGTAAAGTAATTACTGAAAAACCAACAACTGTGCAAACAACTACAATAGATATTGTTTCGAGTTCAAATTCAATTCCTTTATCTAAAGCTATAGGAATTGCAATTAAGTTTTTACAAAGCAAAAACCCTAATACAACTGTAACTATTAAAAATTCTCAAACAATTATAAAAAATGGCATACCTTATTTTCATATAATAAATGCGAATAAAGGTTTTGTGGTTCTTTCCCCAGATTCTGCTTATAGCCCTTTATTAGCATATGATAATACTGGAAATTTTTCTTTTGCTCAAAATGATTTAAACGCAGGTCTTGTGCGTTGGATAAACAAACATGCACATGAACTTGATTATATAAGGAATAATAAAAACTCTTATACTGATTCTATTGTCAAAAAAAATAAAATATTATGGAAAACTTTCGGAAATATTGATTTTACTGTTTCTAATTCTTCAAATAGTACAATAAAACCCAGAAATTTGAGTATTAGTAAACCTAACCCGACTCCATTTTGTATCGGTTGTGGTTGCGGTGGCTGTTTACCAGGCGATCCACCAACTCTCATTTCTTCTGTTCCAGCATATAATTATACTAATTCAATTGTAGTCCCATTCTGTGGAACATTTTGGAATCAAGGATATCCGTATAATCAATATTGTCCTGCTGGATCATTTTCAGGCGGCCATGTTCCAACAGGTTGTTTACCAACTGCAATGGCTCAAATTATGTATTACTACAAATCCCCAAGTACTTACGATTGGACTTCAATGATTAAATATATTGATGGAAATAATCCTGCAACTCAACCGGGTCCGGCTAATGCTGCTGGATTTACTGAATCTGCGAGATTAGTACATGATATAGGAACATCATCCGGTCCAGTGTTTATAAGTGCCTTTAATAACGGGTTATTCCCAACTGCACAATTTGCTTATTATCAGGATAAAATTACAAGTGCAGAGGATACCTATAGCCCTTATGTATTTGGCTTATTTGGATATTCAGCTTCAAGAACAGAAACAATAACTGACCAAGTTTTTAATGGACCACAAAATTATACTGCTTATGCCGATTTATTAGTTAATGAGATAACAACTAATAATCGACCTTGTATAATATCAGCTTTTCCTGACGAGGTTCATCCATGGTATTTAGGTCTTTCAGGCTTATTATTGTGGGTGCCAAATGGAAATGGCCATTCATGGGTATGTGATGGTAGTGATATCTCAACTTATTATTGGGGTACCACAAATACATATGTAAATTATACTGGAACATATTCTCAAACCACATATACTTCATGGCAAACTATATCTTTGCTTCATATGAATTGGGGGGAAGGGTATTACAAACCTGGCGGCATTAATAATGATGGTTTTTATGATTGCAGTATCAATTATACCAACTTTCCAGGCAATATCAATTATCCATATTTTCAAACAATTATTTATAATATTCATCTTTAGTTGACTTAAATGAAAATATTCTATTTAATACTGATTACAATTATTTTTTTACAAGCTTGTAAAAAGAGTGGTGGAGATATTTACTCGTCTGTACAGATTACTTATGTTGATAACAATGGACATCTTTTATTCACCGATGGGCAAAACGGATATTATAAAGACTCTCTTAAAGTGTATGATTATCAAAATGGGGTTAAAACTTTAATTCCTCTTGGATTTTATTGGTCTCCATGGGCTAGCAGTACCATTGTTACAGGGTCTAACAATAATGATGTTATAAATCAATATACAATCAATATTATTCATTTAAAATCTGGAGTAGATGACACCCTAAAAATTCATTTATCTGGGAATCAACAATATGGTTCGCTTTATGACATTATTTGGTATAATGGAAAATTAAAGAAGAATGCAGCTTTACCATTTGATAGTATTACTAACACTGATATCTTTACTATAATACATTAATATATCCAATTATGTTGGTTAACTATATAAAATGACTAAGCATGAATTAATTATTTTTATTAGAGTAAACGATCAATAAAAAATATCGGGTAAATAGGACTCTTTCAGTCAGTCTTCGATAAAAAATTAGCATAATTCTAAAAATATTTTTTTGGTTTCTAAGTCACATGGTGAATAAAAAGTAGACTTTATAGGTAATAAATTATTCGATATTTCCTAGCAGTCTCAAATAAACGTTCCTTTTTTAAGACACTTATTGCATCATGCCATTTTTGATAAGAATTGCTGTTGCCAACTGTCAACCTATTCCCAAACAAACGTTTTATTAATCAAAGTCCCATAAACTCAACATCGAACGTTTGCTTGGGAAATTTTTCCGGATTATTAAAAATGTATTCTAACCCTACGGCTAAAGAATTGCTAATCTCCAGCAAATTGCTTTCTAAGCAAAAGGCAAATAATAGTTGTGCCCCAGCAGATATCTATTTCCTTTTGATATAACCCGAGTATAACCAAGGTATAACCTAGGTATAAAGAATGTATGACCCGACATAAATAAGAGTCAGCTTATATAAGGGTTATATTTAGGTTAATAATAGCTTAATTCAATAATTGCCTAAGTATTGGATATATTTATCCAGGTAGAAAAGCAGGCTGAACTTTTCCTTTAGATACTATTTCAAGCAAGTAATCAGCTCTTTTGTATGGGGAAGGTATATATGCCCACATACAAACAATCATCCCTTCAATATTTGTGTTCTAAAAGAATATTCTATTTTTGTGGCGATGTACCATTCAACTAAATATTCTGAAAGTAAACCTCGTGAAGAGAAAGAGGTGGATACGTTGGTTGAAAATATTCACCCTTTTAGTCTTATTGTTTGGAATGATGAAGTGAACACATTTGAATGGGTAATTGAGACTTTAATTGAGATCTGCGGTCATAATGAAGAGCAGGCAGAGCAATGTGCCATGCTGATTCATACCAAAGGAAAATACGCTGTTAAATTAGGCGACTACGATACTTTAAAACCCATGTGCGATGCCATTACCGATAGAGGAATTGGTGCTACCATCGAAGAATTAGCTGTAGGTCATTGATCATTTCTTCATTTTTAACTTAGCTAACTTTCATTTCAAATCTTATTTTTGTTGCATGGCTTTGTATGCTTTAAATGAATCTATATGGTTCCCACCGGTTGAAGAAGCTTTGCCAGATGGATTATTAGCCATGGGCGGAGATTTAAGTGTCGAAAGAATTTTATTGGCATATAAACAAGGTATTTTTCCATGGTATGATGGCGATATTCCTTTGTGGTGGTGCCCTAATCCAAGATTTGTTTTATTTCCCGATGAATTAAAAGTTAGTAAAAGCATGAAAGCATTAATTAAAAAAAATGCTTTAGAGTTTCGAATCAATCATTCTTTTGCAGAAGTGATTAATTATTGCAAAGAAACCAAGCGTGAAGGTCAGGATGGAACATGGATCAAAGATGATGTTGAAGCAGCTTACAATAATTTACATAAAATGGGATTTGCACACAGCGCTGAAACCTGGAAAGATGGAAAATTAGTTGGTGGATTATATGGCGTAAGATTGGGTAAAGTTTTTTTTGGTGAAAGCATGTTTAGTAATGAAAGTAACGCAAGCAAATTTGCATTTATAAAATATGTGGAGCAATTAAAAAAAGAAGGTGTTGTTTTGATCGACTGTCAGATCTATACAGAACACTTAGAAAGTTTAGGAGCGAAGATGATCATGCGACAACAATTCATTCAACTATTACAGCATATTGTTTAGCTTTTGTAGCCATACATTTTTTCTACATCACGAACAATAGTTTCAATGTCTTTATCGCCACTCTTTGCATCATAATTTTGCTTTAAGCTGGTGCCGAAGAAGAAAGCGACTGTTTGATACATTGCAGCAGTAAAGTAACCTTTATATTCACCAATGATTTCGTAACAACTGTTATTCGTTTCTCTGTAAATTAATTTCATCAAAACTTTTCCCTGATAAATAGAAAGATTGGTCAATTTATCTGTAAACTCTTTGCGCAGTTCTTTTTCTCGCGAATGAATAATTTCTTTTCTTTTTCTTTTATCAGTAACATTCACCAATTTGGCATTGATCTCATTCATTATTTTACCCGCCGTTTTTGCATACGGATAAGTAACATAAACTGCATTACGCAATCTTGTCCATTCGGCCCAATGCTTTTGCCATTCTCTCATTAATCTTGCTCGAACTTCTACAAAAGGAAGATAGCTCATTGGAATAGTATCGCCGGCAGGAGTAACATAGGCATACACTTTTAAGGTAT
The DNA here is from genome assembly GCA_903870685.1 of uncultured Chitinophagaceae bacterium. Taxonomy (GTDB): domain Bacteria; phylum Bacteroidota; class Bacteroidia; order Chitinophagales; family Chitinophagaceae; genus CAIQDX01. The sequence goes on from CAIQDX010000005.1 coordinate 37,059, forward strand.
CATATACGCCATGCTCTTGTGCAACAACTTTTGTGCTGAAACAAATTGTACCAGCAAAAAGAAAAAAACAAATAATATTTTTTATCAGCCGTTGCATATTTATAAAAATAGACTTTCTATTTTGTATTAATGCTGCCTGTTCAAAAAAGGTAACCCTAAATTGCTGTTAATGATTTTAATCGTTGATAGATCGCCATTCCAAAACCAATGGTCATCACTACTATACCAATCCATAAAACATTGATCATTGGAAATTCATACACTTTTAAAGTTATCAATTCAGTGATTGAACTACTTTCTTTTATTCCAACTTCAAATTTGCCCACATTTTGATCAGTAATTTTATTGAATTGTAAAGCCAGACTTTGTGTCTTCACTGTATCGGGAATCGAACGCAAGGTTTGCCCTTTAACAGCAACACCTGGCGATGCAGAATATCTTCTTCCATCCTTTGAAACAACAGTAAAATCAAGGAACACAGCCAATTCATCAGCATCATATCTTGCTTTTTGTTCAACAGGATTTTTTGAAACTTTATCCAAAATCATCAATCCATTACTGTAATATAAAGTATCACCAACTCTTAATTCTTTATTTCGATAAGTTGCAGTATCTGGTTTACTTTCCTGAAATGCAGAGATGTAAACAAAAATATCTTTGTACCAATAATGTTGTGAAGAAGGATTGGCCGAATAACCTTCCATGCCCTTATTTCCTTTTATCAGATCGGGATATAATTCAAAATGATCTTTACCATCTTTCGATTTAAAATCAATTTCAAAAAAACGTTTGCGTTCTCTAACATTAAAAGTGTCTGTTTTATAGGTTACCATGTATTTTCCCATATCGGTTGGTAATCCTTTAAACAAAGTAATATTTTCGGCAGGATCTTCATTTTTATCTTTTCTAAAAACAGTAATGCCCGTTGTGTTTTTACTCAATACATCTTTCTTTGCCGATGAGATTAAAATACCCAATAACACCAATCCAAAACCAATATGTGCAACCGATGCACCGGCAATTTTTATTTTCCCTTTCATCACAATAAAAATATATGCTGCATTTGCAACAATAGAATAAACAGCAGCAAAAATGGCAACATGAATGGCACCTAAAAAACCAATTCCTTTTTTTGTAAAATCAATATTGCCAAACAAACTAATTGCAACACTTATCAGTAATGCAATTAAAGTAGGCAGCCAAATCTTCTTACCAAAATAACTGTTGGTAGTTTCTTTGTATTTAAAATATTGAACTGTTGCAGTTAATAATCCAAGAATGATGGCAACAAAAATTTGAATTTGATTGTAAGCAAATTCCGGATCTTCCGAAGGTGCAATATTAGATCCTGTAATTTTATTATAAACAGGAACAGATGTTTTTGCAGTGATGATGATGGCCGATAAAAATAAAACCAACGAACCAATAAACATCCAGAACTCACGGCTGTAAGTGCTTTCCTCTTTAACGATGGATGGAATTGATTTATATCGCATGAAAAATAAGATCATGATCGGTACAAAAAATAACAGCACAAATGAAACCAATTGAATAGTCATATCCGATCCAACAAATGCATGCACTGATGTATCTCCAAGTATTCCGCTTCTTGTTAAAAAAGTAGAATACAAAACCAAAATAAAAGTGATGATGTAAAAAAGATAAGTGCTGCGTAAAGAATATCCTGTTTTTTTAAACACCAGATTGCAATGCAATCCTGCAATTAAAGTTATCCATGGAACAAGCGATGCATTTTCTACCGGATCCCAAGCCCAATAACCACCAAATGATAAACTTTCGTAAGCCCATGCTGCACCCATCATAATACCTGCACCTAAGACTGCTGCTGAGAAAGATGCCCATGGCAATACTATTTTAATCCAGTCATGTTTTTTATTTACCAAGCCCGCATAAGCATATGCAAATGGAATTATGGTTGATGCAAATCCTAAAAATAAAACCGGCGGATGAATCACCATCCAATAATTCTGCAATAAAGTATTCAAATCATTTCCTTCATGCACACGTGGTAATTGTAAATAATTTGGATCGCTGAATAATGGTAATTCAGGCATATTATCTCTCCATAAAATAAATGGATTGTTACCCAATTTTGTTCCGAAGAAATAAATACCTATCAACATGGTTGCAATACAGAACTGTGCAAAATTTATAACGGTCATTACCGGTGCTTCCCAATCTTTCGATCTCCAGATCAATATCCATCCCAACACACAATGCCAAATATTCCACAATAAAAAACTTCCTGATTGATCTTCCCAAATAGAGGCAAATAAATATTTTGGTTGCAGCGAGCGTGATGAGTGATTCCAAGCAAAGAAATATTCGTGATAATGATTAGAAACAAAAAAATAAATTATCCCGAAAATAGAAAAGACAGATACTGTTTCAACAAAAAATGAAATACGTGCAAGCCTTATCCAGCTTTTCTTTTCGTTTATATCAATTATTCTATTGGCTTTAAAATAAGCAATGGTTGCAATCAAGGAAGCAACCAAAGAAAGTATGGTAAAAAAATGCCCGAACTGTCCGGGTAGTAAATGTTCGCCTATGTATTGCATTATAATTTTTTTTCAGTCAATCGTAACGAAATATATTTATTTTTTGATGATCGATAATTATTAAAAATAATTAACTGCCAGCTTCAACATTTTTAGTAACCTGTTTTGTATCGTCTTTATATTTTGAAGGACATTTCAATAAAATATCTTTGCATTCAAAATGATCTCCGTCAATTCTTCCTTTCAATACAATTCTTTCACTTTTTTCCATATCGGTTGGTTTAGTATTTCGATAAACCACTTTCACAGTATTTCCTAAAGTATCGATGGCTGTAAAAGAAAGATAATTTGGGTTTTTAATGGCATCATATTCCAATGGCTGATTCTTGTCAATCTTAGCAATCAAATTCACAAATTTTCCTGGTTTTTGCTGCGCAGATGCAATAGTCTCGTATGTTGTCAAATTACCGGTATAACTAATTAAAATTGTGATGGCAGCAGCTATCAGAACCAAAACTATGATATGTGTTTTCTTCATGTTTCTTGCTTTAAAGTTGCAAAAGTAATTCTAAAAAAGGGTTATTCCGAATGACAGTTTGCAGTATTTATACCACTTTCCGCTATTCGTAATTTTATAGATTTATTTTAACACTATTTCAATAATCCTATTTTTACAAAATTCATATGGCAAAATCTAAAACATACGATTACATTATTGTTATTAAAACTCCCTCATCACATAAATTGATCGATTTTTTCAGTCAGTTGATGCTTTTGATGAGCGTTGCCGCATTTGTGCTGGCAGGAATTAAAAATATTTCAACACTTTATTTTTTGGCCGCAGCGATTATTTTTTATTGGTTGATCTATTGCTTTATTCAAAAAAGAAAAGGTAAAGAAGTTTATTTCCGTTTTGCTTTGCTGGTTGCTGCCTGTGGATGGTATTTAAATAAAAAGGAATGGCTGTTCATAAGCATCGCTTATTTAGTGGCTTGTATTTTAGAAAAGCCACTGAAAGTATTGCCGGAGGCGGCTTTTGACGAAAATGAAATTGTTTTCAATTCATTTCCGCAAAAAAAATATTTATGGAAAGATATTGCCAATGCGATCCTGAAGGATAATATCCTCACCATCGATCTTAAAAATAATAAACTCATTCAAAAAGAAATTGATGCGGATATTAGCGAAGCGGATGAGAAAGATTTTAACGAGTTTTGCAAAAAGCAGCTATTAGCTTCAACTTAAAACTTATCACTTACAACTTATAACTCATACATGTCTTTACAACAATCTCCCTATTTATTATATTCTGATGGCAAAGGAAATATTTATGAAGATCTTTCCCTTTATGCTGTTGGACGCGCAGGATGGGATGCATTTCCTGTTCCAACAGATGATTGGATCGAATTACCCGATGGCGGAAATTTATACGAATTACCCGGTCGCAAAGCCATTGGTATTGATGTAATAAGCGGCAATATGCGTTTATGCGATAAAGGTTGGGCTGTTGCTGCATTTATTCCACCTGCACATACCGGATTATTTTTATCAGCCTTCGAAACAAATAAAGATGCACCTACTCTCCCATTATTTTGTTACACAGCTGCAGCATGGTTAGATAAAAAATTTTATGTAACTGCAGTGAGAATTGAAAATGATATCCGACAAGAATGTGCTGGCTATGATGATAAAAAAATTAAATCCGGTTCTCAACATTTAATTGAAACATATCCGCATAATCGTTTGGTGAAACATTTAATGGAAAATTGTTGTAATACTTATCATTGCCCTGCGGCAAGAAATTTTTCTTTAGGACGATGGGAATGTCCGGTTCCATCTTCACCTGCCTGCAATGCAAATTGTTTGGGTTGTATTTCTTTTCAACCCGAAGAAGAAACGATAGTTGCAACACAAGACAGATTAACCTTTAAACCAACTGCCGAAGAAATTGTTGAGTTCACGGTTCCACATTTAATGAATGCACCGTTTCCGATTATCAGTTTCGGACAAGGTTGCGAAGGTGAACCATTATTGATGTGGGAAACCATTCGTGAATCTATCATCGAAATTCGCAAACATACTAATAAAGGAAGCATCAATATCAACACCAACGGTTCTAAACCTGGTGCCGTGAAAGCCTTGTGCGAAGCGGGTTTGGATAGCATTCGTGTAAGCACCAACTCTGCACGCAAAAATATTTATACCAATTATTATCGCCCCAATAATTATCAGTTTGAAGATATTGTTGAGAGCATGAAAGTTGTTCGCAGTTATGGAAAATGGGCAAGTATAAATTATTTTGTTTTTCCCGGAATGACGGATAGTGTAGAAGAATATGAAGCGTTGAGAAAATTAATTATTGATACAGATCTAAGTATGATTCAATGGCGAAATTTTAATATAGATCCCGATTGGTATCTCCGTCAGATTTGTGTTACAGAAACCGGTGAAATGATGGGCGTGAAACAATTGCAGGAATTAATTCATGAAGAATTTCCGAATGTGCAATTTGGATATTTTAATCCGCCGATAGAACGCATCAAAGGAAATTTTGAAATTGATTTTGCTCATTGACCGAATTAATTAAATGAATTCATCTCCGAATAAAAATTTATTTATTGGTTTTGGTTTTGCCATGATCACCATTATTATTTGGTCGGGCAATTATGTAATTGCAAGAGGGATTGCCAATCAAATTCCACCCATCAGCATCGCATTTTTTCGCTGGAGTACTGCATCATTTTTTATTATCTTAATTGGTTGGAAAAAATTTATCGAACAAAAGAATATTCTTCTTCAACATAAATGGTATTTATTTTTTACTGCAATAACAGGTGTTACACTATTCAACACTTTTATTTATGTTGCCGGTCATTTTACTTCTGCCATCAATCTTGTTTTAATTGCAACAACTGCTGCCCCGGTTTTCATTACTATCTTTTCAAAAATATTTTTAAAAGAAAAAATAAATAATTTTCGAATTGTCGGAATGATCTTTTGTATTACCGGGATTTTATTATTACTTTCTCAGGGAAGCTGGCAAAAGCTGATGCAGCTTAAGTTTGGCAAAGGCGACCTTTGGATATTGACAAGTGCATTTGTATTTTCTATCTACAGTATTTTAGTAAAAAAGAAACCTGTAACCATTGCACCGATGAGTTTTTTGGTTACGATTTTTATTTTCGGAACATTAATGTTGCTTCCATTTTATATTATCGAAACACAAGTGACAGAACCTTTACATTGGACAAATGGAATGCTGTTTACAATTTTATATTTAGGCATTGGAAATTCAGTTATCGGGTTTTTATGTTGGAATGCATCCATCGCAAGAATTGGTCCGGCACGAACTTCTTTGTTCAGTAATTTAATGCCGGTGTTCAGTACTGTTGAAGCTGTAATTTTTTTAAATGAACAATTTACCATTGTTCATTTAATGAGTGGAGTTGTAGTAATTGTTGGATTGATAATCGCTAATCTTAAACATTAATTTCATTGGACACTACTACAATCATATTACTTTGTATCGCTGCATTTACTGCAGGTTTAGTTGATGCAGTTGTTGGTGGTGGCGGATTGATACAAATGCCTGTAGCATTGGTTTTGCTTCCATATTATCCAGTTGCAACAGTTATCGGTTCATTAAAATTTCCCTC
>CAIQDX010000006.1 GCA_903870685.1 uncultured Chitinophagaceae bacterium
CAGAATAGTCCATGATGCGCATCGAATCGAGATGAAAGGAGACTCGTTAAGAAAGAAAAAACATGTAAAAAATGAAGATGAAATTGAATCGGTAATTTTTAAAAACTAACTTAGCTAAAACATGAGAAAAAACAGATTAAGATTGAACTAAAAATGGCAGCCTAAAATGAGGGGGCTGTATAATGCGATCTTGAGGGGGCTGTTTGAACGGGGAATCCATTTATTACTGAAACCGAAGATTTGGTAAAGTGTGCAGTTTTATAAACGTTCTCCCAATCTTTTTGGTCATAATAATTTTTAAGTGTTTCAATGGTGCGTGGCATGTTTGTGATAAACAGTTCGATAAAAGGTTTGATAGATAGAATATCGTCTCCTATTAGATCTTTTAAGATGGTCAGATCAACTGTAATATCATTTTCTGTAAGTATAAACTCGAATTTCATAGGAACAATTATTTCCGAATTTACAAATAAAGCTTCGTTTTTTATTTTTTATTATGCTGGGAGATTCTATTAGTCCATAGTAAGTTCTATATAGTAATAATAGTTTTTTTATTTTTTAAATGATTTGATAGTATATCATTTTGTTGAATTGTTAAAAGATTCATTAGTAGGCCATTTCTAAACTTTGGAAATATTCTGTAATTACATTTTTTATAAAAACTTATTTATAACAAGGGTAAAATCGCCCAATGTTGTTTATTCTTTTTGGGGGTTAAAAAATATCTGTTAGCTTATTTGTAAATTTTTTTACTGAACTGATTTAAAAAGTAACATGATTATTGTCATTTATTTTTATGAATTTAATCATATTTTTTTATGACTTTAATCATCGTTTAACTGCTATCTCTACTTCTAATTTTACTGACAATTAAAGTTGCAACAATAAAGTCAAAACATTATTGTTTAAACAAATTGATTTAGCCATTCCTCATTTTAAACGATTGCACTAATAGATGTCACCTGCACTGCCATACATACATAAAAACGTTATTATAAAATTTATTCTTAATTGATGATAAAAATTGCAATTATATGATAGAAGAAAACAAAGAAAATATAAATCCTGAATCAAAGACTACCAACAGAAGAAATTTATTGAAGTATGGATTTCTTACTGCAGGATTGACAGTTGCAGGAATTGGATTGAAAAAAGTTTTTTCTGAAGGCAACGACCCAGGAGAAACAGTGAAAGTACTTACACCGGATGGTAAAGTGTACGAAACATGTTCAACTCAACTAAAAGAATATCGTCCCGGACCTGTAACAAATGCTGAAGCAAGAAAAGGAATACCAAACAAAAAATTTGTAATGGTAATTGATTTGGCAAAATGTGATGGTTGCAAAAAATGTACGGAAGCTTGTCAGGCAATGCACTATACAGAACCTGATCGTGAATGGATAAAAGTTTTCAAAATGCATGAAGCAGAAGCAACAGCTCCTTTTTATTTTCCAAAGCCATGTTTCCATTGCGATAATCCTCCATGCACAAAAGTTTGTCCGGTAAATGCAACATTTAAAAGAGAAGATGGAATTGTATTAATCGATAATGAACGTTGTATTGGTTGCCGTATGTGTATGGCAGCTTGTCCATATTCTACACGATTTTTTAATTGGAGTGCTCCAGATGAAAAACAAACTGCACAATTAGGAAATGCAGCTTACTCGCCAGAACAAAGTGTTCCTAGAAAAATTGGTACTGTTGAGAAATGTGATTTCTGTCCTGATATGATCAGACAAGGTAAGATGCCTGCATGTGTAAGCGGATGCCCAATGAATGTAATTTATTTTGGTGATCAGAATGAAGACGCCGTTACAAATGCATCAGGTGTAACTGTGAAACTAAGTCAACTTTTGGAAGATAATGCCGGATACAGACATCTCGAAGAATTAGGAACTGAACCAAGAGTATATTATTTACCACCAAAGAATAGAAAATATCCTACACCTAATGTAAACGCACCAGGTGGAAGAGAAAATAAAAAACCAACTGAATTGAATATGGGTGATATGCATATGTAGGCCGAAATAATCAATAATGTTAATCCACTTATAACAAAATAAAATATGGCAAATCAAAAATATAATCTTAAAGAAGAAATCGAACAAGTTCGGGAAGATTGTCTTCGTCCAACTAGAAAATGGGGACGCTCTACACAAATATGGATCGGAAGTTTGTTGATGGTGATGGCATGGGGTCTTTATTGTTATATACATCAATTAAGAAACGGATTAGGAGTAACAGCGATGCGAAACTATGTTTCATGGGGATTATATATTTCAACATTTGTATTTTTTATTGGTATCAGTCACTCAGGTACTTTAGTATCAGCCATTCTTCGAATTACAAAACAAGAATGGAGAAGACCCATAACTCGTTCAGCTGAACTTTTAACTTTTGTATCGTTATTATTTGGTGGTATCATGCCGATCATTGATTTGGGACGACCTGATAGAATTGCAAACCTTGTAATTTTTGGAAGAGTTCAATCACCATTATTATGGGATGTGATTTCTATCCTTACTTATTTTACCGGAAGCACCGTATTCCTTTTCTTACCAATGATTCCTGATATGGCTTTATGCCGCGACCGATTAAAAGTATGTGAAACAAAATTCGATAAATTCAGAAAATGGTTGTACACTAAAATGGCATTAGGATGGCAGGGAACAAAAACACAGTGGCACAGATTAGAATTAACTATGACCATTATGACAATAGTTATCATCCCAGTCGCAGTTTCAGTGCATACTGTTGTTAGTTACATATTCGCAATGACTTTGCGTCCGGGATGGAATAGTACTGTGTTTGGTCCATACTTTGTTGCCGGTGCACTTTACTCAGGTTCAGCCGGAGTTATTTTAGGTATGGTTGCTTTTCGAAAATTATATAGTCTCGAAAAATATATTACTCCTAGACATTTTGATTTGATGGGAAGAATTGTATTAGCACTAACAATGATCTATGCTTATCTGAATTTAAATGAATACTGGATCCCTGCTTATAAAATGGCAACTGCTGAAGGACATTTATTAAACGATCTTTTCTCAGGTAGTTATTCAATTGCATTTTGGACTTGCCAATTTGGAACAGTTCTTATTCCAATAATTGTTTTGGCAATTCCTGCAGGAAGAAAATTAATTCCAATAACTATTACATGTATAATTATTGTTCTTGGCGCATGGGTTAAAAGATATCTGATAGTTGTACCAACATTACTTCATCCTTTCATGCCAATTCAGGAAGTACCGGGTTCATGGTCAACATATTTTCCAAACTATGTTGAATTTTCAGTAACTGCTGCATGTCTTGCAGGCATATTTCTCGTGATCACATTATTTGCAAAAATGTTTCCAATGATGGCAGTATGGGAAGTTGAAGAAGGAATTCAAATTGAATATGATAAACAAGCTGCTATTGAATTAAGAGAACAACGAGAAACAGAAGAAGCAAAAAATATTTTAGGAAACGCCGGAACAGCTAACGAACCAATCATACAACAGGCATAATAAATCAACAATATTATGAAGATGAAAAGTATAATAAACAAAATAACTCTGTCAATAATTTTTACAAGCTTGATTTGTGTTATTTCTACTGCACAAGATAAATCAGAAGTAAAAAGTAAAAGAGAAACTGCTATCGAAATGTCGTATAATAAAAAGGCAGACAAAAGCAAAATAGCAGTTGCTTTAGTTACAGCAAAAAATGAAGCAGGAAAATTTATACCTGCAAATAATGTTCAAGTTAATTTTTATGCAAAGCATAATAATGACGAACAATTAATTAAAAGTGCAAACACAAATAATAAAGGAGAAGCAAATATTTTGCTGCCAAAAGATTTGCCTTTGAACGATAGTATGTATTTCAACATCATCGCTAAAATAGAAAACAATAATCAGTTTGAAAATGCACAAGAGCAGATGCATTTTAAAGAAGCGAATTTATCGTTCAGTTTAGATTCGAAAGATACTAATCGAATGGTTATTGCCAAAGTAACTGAGATGAGCAAGGATGGAAAAGAGATTCCTGTGAAAGGTGTTGAGTTGAAATTTTATGTGTGTCGTTTATTTGGTACAATGCCAGCATCAGAAGATAATAATATTACAACTGATGATAAGGGTGAAGCTTCATTTGCATATCCTAAAAATATTCCCGGCAGTACTGAAGGTGTGATCACATTAGTTGCAAAAATTGAGAACAACGAAAAATTTGGATCGATAGAAAATAAAGTAGCCGAGCCTTGGGGAACTGTGCTTGCAATTGAAAAAGAACCATTCCCCCGTGCATTGTGGGAGCCAACTGCACCATTTCCACTTGTTATAACAATATCATCACTTTTTGGTGGCGTGTGGTTAGTTTATTTTTTCCTTTTCTATCAGCTTAAAAAAATAAAAGAGGAAACAAAAATAAAAACTGTCAAAAATTAATATATCTAAACAAACAAATTTTCAATAACAACTAAAAGTTTAAATGTTATGAAACATGTTCAAAAAAAATATCTTGTAATTGCATTCTTGCTTTTTGCAAGTACATTTTTATCCAATTGTATTAAACATGATCAGGTATTGGATAGTGGATCAACATCTACCGACAATATTTTGTATTCGTTGAAAGCAACAACAGCACCAACTGTTCAAGCTATTGGTGGTACTGCTTGGAATGGAACTATAGAACCTGTTTGGAACAATGCACAAAAATTAACAACAACAGTTACTGTTCCTGATTTAGGTAATGGAACTTTTACAGGATACGTTGGCAACTCAACAAGTGTATCGATTCGTTCATTGTATGATGCAAATAATGTTTATTTTTTAGTTGAGTGGGATGAACCGCAAGCAAACGCTAAAAGTGCGCTATGGTATTTTAATCCAACCATGCATTTGTGGACACAAGAAGTTACTAACTATACAACACCAGTGGCTTCAACAGTAAATGCTGCGGGTACAAATTATAATGTAAATTCTGATGGTACAATGCGACCAACTGCAGCACAAGATCAATTTGCAATGATGTTCAATGTAAATAATTCGTGTGTTGGCTTTGCAACAAAATCATGTTATGTAGCATGTCATGTTAATTCTTCTTTTGGCTCAGGAGTTACTCCTGCTTCAGGTGGAGTGATGTCTACAAATGGTCCTACTGAAGTATTAGATGTTTGGAGAGCACGTATGTTGCAAATTGTAAATGAAAATCAATTGAATGATTGTTTTATTGATGATGGTGCAAGTGTTGGTGCTGGAATGAGTGGAACAGTTGACAAGAATGAAGTTCATGGTGATTGGCAATTACATAACGGAAGTTCAGCAACCGTACCGGTAGCACTTCAATCAGCACAAGCAGCAGATGGGGGTTTCAGTAATTCACAAACATTAAAAATGAATAATGTAGCAAAAACTTCTGTGAAAGTTCCATTGTGGGTAATTCCAAGCGGTACTTATAATAACAGTGCTATTTTATTAAAAGATACACTTGCTACAGGTGCAGCATTAAAAGTTACTGCTGTCGATTCTGTTGGTGTTCTTACACTTTCTAATGGAACAAAAATCGATCCTAATACAGCAGCATCAGGTACAGCTTATCAACAAGTAGGTTCTTATGATGGTGCGAAATGTATACCGGGAAGTATTGTAGATGCATATACCGGTAGTCGCGGTGATGTTACAGCCAATGCATTTTTTACAGGAACAGGCTGGAGATTATTATTAAAACGTGCATTGAAAACAAGTGACACAACATATGATACAGATTTCTCATCATTAGTAGATCAAAATTTTGGAATAGGGTTAATGTATAACGGTGCCGATAATCAACATGCTATTATGCCTGGTTTATTATTGCGATTTGTAAAATAATTTATTGCTTTTCATTATGAAATCTATAAAAAAAAGATCATGAAAAACAATAAAAAAATATTATCGTACTTACTTGCTTTGATGTTCATCTTTTTACTTGCAGGGTGTTATAAAGATGCGACTTTGAACTTGAATGCAAATGCTGTAGTTGGTAAACAAGTTAGTTTTTCAAAAGATCTTGTGCCGATTTTCACACAAAAATGTGCGTTAACAGGTTGTCATGCTTCTGGTGGCCAGAGTCCTGATTTATCTGCAGCCAAAGCATATAATTCTTTACTAAATGGTGGGTTTATAAATGTAACAACTCCCGGAAAAAGTGCACTTTATATGCGGTTAACCGGACAGTTAAGTCCCGCAATGCCTTTAACCGGCGCAAGTAATCCATTAAATCTAAATGCTTTGGTTCTTACATGGATCACTCAAAAAGCTCAAAATAATTAAACAAAGAAATTATGAAAAAGATAAATAATTATTTTCCAGTAATTCTTAAAATGACGGCTTTATGCATGCTTTCATTTTTATTGAGCTCTTGGAATGCAGTGCTGGCACAGGATTCGACTGTGGTTGAAGAAAAACCGAAGCCTGTACCTGTAACTATTTTTGAGTCTCAATATATGGTTGATAATCAAACTGCAACTGTGCCGCGAAAAAAATCTTTAGTTGTTACTATTCAACATCGCTTTGGCACAGTTGATAAAGGGAAACAAGATATGTGGGGAATTTTTGGATCAGCTAATATCAGATTAGGATTTAATTATACTCCAATAAATAATTTAGCGATTGGGTTTGGCGGTACAAAAATGAATTCACTATTTGATTTTAATGCTAAGTATGCATTAGTTAAACAAATGGATCATGGTGGTTTTCCGGTAAGCATTACTTTATTTGGAACGGTTGGCATTGATGGACGCCCTAAACCTGGAAACTTTGTTGACGATGCAGATCGATATTCTTATTTTGGTCAAATAATGTTTGCAAGAAAGGTGACAGAAAAATTATCTGTTCAAGTATCACCAAGTTTAACTCATTTTAATAATGTTGCTGCTTATGTTGATAAGAACGGAAACATCGCACCAACGATGAACAATAATAATTTTGCAATAGCTTTTTTAGGAAGATATAAATTAACCGAAAAATTTCATTTGATTGCCAATTACGATCAGCCCTTAACTCAACACTTAACTAATAATCCATTACCCAATCTTTGTTTTGGTTTCGAATCTGTTACAAGTGGTCACATATTTCAGGTTTTTATTGCAAACAGCAGCAATATTTTACAGCAATATGTAAATATGTATAATCAAAATAATTATACACTCAACCAGTTTTTAATTGGATTCAACATTACAAGAAAATGGAATTTTAATTAATCAAACAATAAATATTTTTTAATAAACTAAAATGAAAACGATGAAAAAAATTAATTTAACTATTGCTTGTTTACTATCGATCTTAATAATTGGAACATCATTTAAGATCATTGTTCAACCTGCATGGGTTGTTCCGGAAAAATATGTGAGCATGGCTAATCCGGTTAAAGCAGATGCTAAATCTATTGCTGCGGGTAAAGCTTTGTATTCTGTAAACTGCGAATCATGCCATGGAAAAAAAGGTTTAGGAAATGGAAGTAAAGCTGCAGATTTAAAAACTGTTCCCGGCAACTTTACAAAAGATGCTTTTAAAGCAGAAACTGATGGTGCTGTTTTTTATAAAATCACTGAAGGCAGAAACGAAATGCCAAAAGCAAAAAAAGATTTACCAAATGATACTGATAGATGGAATCTGGTAAACTTTATTAGAACTTTTGCAGGAGCAAAATAATTTTTAAGAAGCTGTAAATCTTTTGCAGCTTCTTAATTTTTTTGTTCATAGAATAATAAAGGAATTATTTTCCTAAACATTAAATTTTTTGTTATGAGATTAATAGCAAGAATAATTTTTGGATTTAATTTTGTTTACCAATGCGGAGTTGGTGTTGTAAGTCTTTTTCTTCCTGACAATATTGTTGCCCTTTATAGCGGTCCCACAAATCCGGACAATTTTTTGATGAGTGCTTTTAGAATTCTTGGAGCCAATATGTTATTTGGTGGAATAGTATCTGCATACATTTCATGGAATCCCGATAAGAACCCGATTTTATTGAGATTGATGGGAATACTTTCTTTCCTAACATTAGTTTGTTGGGGTATAGTTTATTTTCAAAAAGAACTTCCATTACAAACACTTTTATTAGACATAGTTGTTCAATTTCTTATTTTGATTGTTGTTATTGGATATAAACCATCCAAATAAACCTTTGTTCTTTTTGTTTTTGTAGTTAAAACAATGTTTCTGTTTCATTCACCTAAAACGCAACTTAATTGATGCATTTTAGGTGATTTTTTTTATATTTAATCTAAGTCCGTTTACTCACCCATTGTATACTATGCTCATTCATTACAAGTATTTACTCATTTGCTAAAACTTAGAACTTAGTATATGTATCTTTATTAATAAATGTATGGAGCATGTTAAAAGCATTATTAGTTGATGATGAAGTTAACAATCTGCAAAGCTTAGAATTCTTATTGAATAACGATTGTGAGGGTGTGACTGTTGCAGGAAAAGCAAATGATGCTGTACAAGCAAGAAAATGGTTAACCAATCATACCGTTGATGTTATTTTCTTAGATATTAATATGCCAGGCGAAAGTGGATTCGAATTTTTGCAGAGTCTTACATCACGAAATTTTAAAGTTGTTTTTGTTACTGCGTATAATCAATATGCCATTCAGGCAATTAAAGCCAGCGCATTAGATTATATTTTAAAACCTGTAAATATTGATGAGCTGAAACAGGCAGTTGAAAAATTGAAAGATGCAGTAAAAAATAATATAACCTCTGATCAGAATCAGTTAATGCTTGAAAATTTTCTGGAAACAATTCATAAAAAACAATTTCCCAAAAAAATTGCATTGCCACAATTGGGCGGAATTAGTTTTATTGAAGTGGATAATATTGTTTCGTTGCAGGCCGATAGTAATTATACAATTATTCATATGAATAATATGCAAAAATTAGTGGTTACAAAAACATTGAAAGAATTCGAAGAATTATTGGATCAAACTCAGTTCACAAGAATACATAAGTCTTATATCGTGAACATGCGTTACATAAAAGAATACAGCACTACTGATGGAGGGATAGTAAAAATGACGGATGGAAATCAGTGGAGTATCAGCCGCAGGCAATTAGAAAATTTTTTACAGAAAATGAAAACCGACAGTTTGATGTTTGGGAAATAATTTAATTTTTAATTAGTATCGCTCAAAATATAATTATGTAATGCGCTTCATTTTTTTGTTTGTATTATTTTTTTTTAAACTTATTTTATGCGAAGCACAGCATGGAGATTATTCGGCATTTACGATCAATGACGGCTTGCCAGGAAATAATGTTTATAGATGTGTTGAAGATAATAAAGGGTTTTTATGGGTGGCTACTGATGCAGGTATTGCACGGTTTGATGGAAAACATTTTCAAGTATTTACTACTCAACAAGGTTTGCCCGATAATGAAGTGCTTGCTGTTGTAAAAGAAAACAATGGTTGTATTTGGGTAAACTGTTTTAAACAAAGCCCCGCTTATTTTGATGAAATTAAAAATCGATTTGTTGTTGCAGTTGCAGACAGTAGCTTGCCTGAAATTTCAGGAACTTCATTAATGTATTTGTTTGCTTTGCCAGAAGGGGGGATCATGTATATTAATGAGAAAGGTTCATTTATTTTTAGAGAAAAAAAATTAATAAAATATTTAGCTCATAAAAATGAAGATGGTTTTCTGATAAAAGAAAATATAAATGGAACACAACTAAGATGGAAACGCTATTTTGTTAATCAACAACTTAAAACTTATCAGTCAGAAATATTTCAAACTTATCAAGGAAAAATAACAGATAGTGTTCAAAGTAATTTGAAGAATACAACTGATTACCTAATGCCATACATTGATGAAGGTAAATTTTATCTGTTTAATAGAGAGAAAAAAAAATGTTTTATTTATTCGTCTTTAGCAACAAATCCCATTCGTTATAAATTAGACTCGATAACAATCCCAGAAGTGTTTTTTAATTTTGCATTTACAAAAACTTCTTTGTATTTAATTAGTTATTCAGGAAAAATTTATGTTTTTGATAAACATACCTTACAACAACAATATATCATCAGCGGAAATTATTTGCCCAATTCTTATTATAATGATAGCAAGGGAAATCTTTGGATTTCTACTATCGACAAGGGTTTGATAGTGTATAAGAAAAAACAATTTCCAAATATTAAAATGCCCTCTGGGTTTACCAACACTAATTTTTTAAGTATTGCCCGAAAGCCTGATGGCAATTTGCTGTTTGGAAATTATTATGGAGAAATAGTAGAAAGAAATAAAGAACAATTTATTGTTCATACAGTGTCAAAAAAAATTCCTTCGCGGCAAAGAAAAATTATTTTCGCAGGTAAACACACTTTTACTTTCTCGGAAGAAGGTATTGTGATGGATTATACAATATCATTAAAAAATCTGGCAAATAATTTACCGCAAAGTGCAAAAACTGCAATTGCTTATTCCGATAGTATTATAATTATTGGTAATTATTCTGGATTATTGAAACTGAATGCGGTTACACAAAAAATTACTCCATTAAAATCAATTGCTAAAAGAGTAACTGCAATGGCTAAAACTTCAAAGGGCATTGTATATTTTGGCTCAACTGATGGGCTGTATAAATTTAATTATCAGCAAAATAAAATTACATCGCTTGTCGCTAATCACTTATTATTTAATGAAAGAATTATAGCTATATCTACAACAGCCGATGATTATTTATGGATTGCAACAGCAAGTAATGGAATTGTTGTGACGAAAGATGATAAAGTATTATTTCATATAACTACCAATGATGGCATTATCAACAATTCGTGCAGAAGCATTACAACAGTAAAACAAAACGAAGTATGGTTGGGAACAACACAAGGCATCAGTAAAATTAAATATCAAATAATTAATTCGAAAATTAATACCTCTGTTCAGAACATTTCGGTTAATGATGGATTAACCAATAATGAAATAAATGAGATGTTGTATCACAACGATACAATTTATGCAACTACAGCTGATGGGGTATCTGTAGTGCCTGCAAATATTTCAATCCCTGAATTTAATATTCCTGTACAAATTATAAATATCAGTATTAATCAACGGGATACAATAATTGCTTCAAAATATGATCTTGATTATAACCAGCAAAATATCAGTCTCGGTTTTTCAGCTATAGAACTAAGCGGTCATTTTAAAAACTTACAATACACTATAGATAATAATAAGAATTGGATTTTCTTAAGTGAGAATACATTAAATCTTCAGCTAAACAGTGGACAACATATTTTGCAAGTAAGAGCTATTGATGTAAATGGAAATATCAGTAATAAAGTTTGCAGTATTCAATTTAATATTGCCACACCTTTTTGGAAAGCTACTTGGTTTTGGTTATTGGTGGTGATTGGTTTGCAATTTATATCAATGTATTTAGTGAGCAGGTGGCAGAAAAAAAGAAAAGAAATTAAATTGGCAAAAGAAATTGCAAATGTGCAGACTGCTTCGTTAGAACAACAGGCATTTGCTTCTTTGATGAATCCACATTTTGTTTTTAATGCGCTTAACAGTATTCAGCATTATATAAATGTGCAAGACAGACAAAATGCGAATCGTTATCTCAGCGATTTTGCTTCGTTGATCAGAAAGAATTTTGAAGCCTCACAACAATTTTTTATTCCATTGGAAGAAGAATTAGAAAATATAAAAATTTATTTACGCTTAGAACAAATGCGTTTTACTAATCGGTTCTCGTACAAGATTAATATTGATGATAACTTAGATTTAGATCAATTGATGATACCTACCATGATGCTGCAACCACTTTTGGAAAATGCTTTATTGCATGGAATTATACCTTCGATGATTGCAGGTGAACTCGAAATTAATTTTAAAGAACAAATTGGTAATTTATTGATCAATATCATTGATAATGGTATTGGAGTTGAGAATAGCAGTGCGTTAAAACGATCAGCTCCGCATAAAAGCCGCGGTATGGAATTGATAAAAAAACGTATTGCGGCCTTGAA
>CAIQDX010000007.1 GCA_903870685.1 uncultured Chitinophagaceae bacterium
AAAATATGCTTGATGTACCGGCTTTAAATTTCAGATTATGCAAAGGAATTTATACCGAGCCAGCCGAAATTGCTTTTAAATCTTATGAAGAAATTAATCAACATTTTCTAGATGATCTTGAATTTATTTTCCAAAATAAAATTTATGTGGGCATTGCCACACACGATAAACCGCTTGTTGATGGCGCCTACAAACTCATAGAAAAATATAATGTTCCTAACAACATGTACGAGTTTCAAATGTTGTATGGCGTAACGCCCGAGTTACGGAAATCAATTGTAGATAAAGGCCACACGATGCGTGTGTATGTGCCTTACGGAAAACAATGGTTTGCTTATTGCACCCGCCGTTTAAAAGAAAATCCAAAGATGGCCGGTATGATTATTAAAGCGCTTTTCAGCCGAGGATAAAATAATTTTAATTGCTTATGTTGAATGAAGAATAAGGCGTTGAAGTGTGCGACACAACAACAGCCCAATTAAATTATCACTGCCGGTAGCAAAATAAAAATCCCGCTGCAATTCAATTGTAGCGGGATTTTTATTAACGTAATTAAATCGTTTATAAATTATTCAAAATAAAATTTGTCATTTTATTATACAAATGATAGCTGGTATTGCCACCACGAATGCCATGATTTTTATTTGGATAATAACCACTTTCGAATTCAATATTATTGTTGATCATCTTATCTATCATCATCACCGAATTTTGAAAATGCACATTATCATCGGCAGTGCCATGAATAATTAAAAACTTACCTTTTATTTTATTGGTAAAATTCAACGGCGAATTATCATCGTAACCTTTTGCATTTTCCTGTGGTGTGCGCATGTAACGTTCGGTATAAATATTATCGTAAAAACGCCAGCTTGTTACCGGCGCAACAGCAATAGCCGCTTTAAAAACATCAGCACCTTTTGTAATTGCCAAACTGCTCATGAAACCGCCAAAGCTCCAACCCCAATGCCCAATGCGTTTTGCATCGATGTAAGGCAATGTGCCTAAATATTTTGCAGCATCGATTTGATCTTCGATCTCAAATTTTCCTAATTGCAAATAAGTTTTCTTTTTAAATTCTTCGCCGCGAAATCCTGTTCCGGTATTATCTACACTAACAATGATATAACCTTTTTGCGCCAACATTTGTTGCCATGTATTTACAACACCCCAACGATCTGAAACTTGTTGTGAACCCGGTCCGCCGTAATTACAAAACAACACTGGATATTTTTTTGTTGCATCAAAATTTGTTGGTTTCAACATCCAGCCGTTTAAAATTTCGCCTTTGCTGGTTGGTATTTTAATAAACTCAGCATTGGCAAAACCATAGTCAGCAATGGTTTTAGCGAGTTTACTATTATCCTTTAATGTGCGAATTACTTTTCCGTTGATATCAAAAATGCTGATATTACTTGGTTTGGTGATGGTAGAATAATCGTCGGTATAAAAAGTAAAGTCGGCATTGAAACGAACATTGTGCGAACCAATTCTTTCATCCATTAACTTAAAATTATTTCCATCAAGATCAACACTGCAAAAATCTTTTGTCAACGGCGAATGATATGCTGCAATAAAATAAACTTTTTTATTTATTTCATCAACACCTTCAATATTTGCAATATCAAATTTTCCTTTGGTCAATTGTTTTTCTTCATTACCATTGATTGATTCCAAATAAAGTTGATTGAAACC
Organism: uncultured Chitinophagaceae bacterium; assembly: GCA_903870685.1. Classification (GTDB taxonomy): domain Bacteria; phylum Bacteroidota; class Bacteroidia; order Chitinophagales; family Chitinophagaceae; genus CAIQDX01. Next base: position 1,696 of record CAIQDX010000007.1, read on the forward strand.
ATCTTTATCGCTGTTGATCAAAAAATGTTTACCGTCATTTAAGAAATTAATATTCACTACATCAACATAATATTTATTTTTTTCTTCGTAAAAAATCGAAGTTTTTCCTGTTGTTGCATCAGCACTTAAAAAACGCATATCGTTTTGCAAACGATTCAACCAGGTAACAGCAAGTTTGCTGTTATCCTTTGTCCATGCGATTCTTGGAATATAAATGTCTTTTTCTTTTCCAATATCTGCTTTAATATTTGCTGCAGTTTTTGTATCGTAAATATGAATTTCAATTTCGGAATTTACTTCGCCGGCTTTAGGATATTTATAAGTGTATTGTGTTGGATACAAACTATCATAAACAGCAAAAGCATAAGTGGGAACTTTGGTTTCGTCGAAACGATAATAAGCTAAATAATTACTTTTTGGACTCCATTGAAATGCACGTGTAAAACCAAATTCTTCTTCATACACCCAATCGCAATTACCGTTGATGATGAAATTCCATTTACCATCTTTTGTTATCTGCGTTGTTTTATTTGTCGCTAAATTTTTGAAATAGAGATTATTATTTTTTACAAACGCCACTTTAGAATTATCGGGCGAATAAGTGGCGTGCATGATTTTTCCAGAATCGATTTTGTTTACTTTTTTTGTTGCAATATTATAAGCATAAACAATTGCTTTTGATGAATGACGGTAAATAAATTCTCGGTTTACAAACAATAATAATTTCGCTTCATCATCACTCCATTCATAGTCACGCAGCGATAAAACATTTCCTTTTTCATCTTTAATATCATCTTTAGAAATCAGCGTAGCAACGGTTTCGCCCGTTACAAAATTTTTCTTTAATAAATTTCCACTGTTATCGAGCTCGGTGTAATAACGACCATCTTTCATGCTGTTAAAGCCCGGAACATTCTCTGCTCTGAAAGTTGATTTTCGATAAATGTCGTCGAGTGTAATTTGTTTTGTTTGTGCAGTAACAATAAATGGAATGCACAATAGAAGAAATAAAATCTTTCTCATTCGTGTGTTTGTTTTAGAATATAAATGTAAGAGATTGATGGTAACAGTTTAAAAAATTTATGTTACCGGCGAAAGTATTTCATGGCACAAACAGATTGCATCCATTTCTCTTCTCCTTTAGGAGAAGATGCCTGAAAGGCAGATGAGGCTTGCGTCGCACACTTGTGCGTTCGGAACATTATTGAGCAAACAAATTTCTTAAAAAGACTATTCTATGATACTTAAATCTGTACTGTCTTTTGAAGTTTATTTAAATCAAATCCTTTTTCTTTTAATCTGGAAAGAATTTGTTGATAAACATCCTCATTCATTTTTGAAGTTCGAGAGAGAATCCATAAATATTTTTTTGTAGGATTACTAACAACCGCATAACTATAATCATCGGCTAAATCGATGATCCAATACTTTCCTTTGAACGGCCAGAAGAACTGAACTTTTAATTTTGCATTACCCGAATTTTTATCAACAAAAGCTTTGCCTTTGATATAAGATTGTTTGCCATTGATGCTTTTTCTGTTGCATCTATTTTCAACAATCACATAGCCTTTATCACTTAAAGAATATTCTGCAGTGGTACAATGACAACCTTTTTGAAATGGCTGAGGATATGAGGCAATCTCAAACCATTTACCTGCATATTTATTTAGGTCCACATTGGGAACCGTTTGAACTGGTTGTGCAGTTGAAATTGTTGTTGACATGCTAATTATTAAGATAAGAATGTAAAAAATATTTTTATTCATTTTACTAATAAATTTTTCCAATAAATATTAAAAGTAAAAACAAAATCGATTCTCTTTTGTTCAAAAAAAATCCCTCACAATTTGCAAGGGATTTATAAATAAAAATTCTTTCAATTTATTTATACATGATGTTGTAATACTCAGCAGCCATACGGTTACTGTCGAATTGAAAACGAACATCTCTCATTCCGTTTTTCATAATCTGACGCCATGTGTCATAATTATCATAATACAATGGAACGATTTGTTGTTCTAATATTTCGTAGATCTTATTCAAATCATAATCATCCTGATCATGAACACTCATGTTGTCATAATCAGCTTTAGGTACAACAAAACCATTGTTGCCATGATTTACAAATTCCGGTATCCATCCATCATCAGTAGAAAAATTAACAGCGCCATTCATGGCAGCAGTCATACCACTAGTTCCACTTGCTTCACGTGGTACACGAGGATTATTTAACCAAACATCGGCAGCTTGTTTTAATCTTTTGCTCAACCCTAATTCATATCCAACCAACACTGCTACATTTTTATAATTCTTGCTTAAATGAACAAGATTATTAAATTGGCTGATAGCCGGATAATCAACAGGATAAGGCTTTCCAGCCCAAATAATTTGAACAGGATGTTTAGCATCATTAATTAATCTTTCAAAACGTTCTATATCCTGCGTTAAAAAATCGGCACGTTTATATCCTGCAAAACGTCGAGCCCAAACGATGGTTAAAACATTTGGATCGAAAATTTTTCCTGTTTGATCTGCAACAATTTCAAATGCACGTTTCTTTAAATAAACTTTTCTGTCGTCGTAAGCCAGATCATTTCCTTCTTCCATAAATCTATGCATCTGCTTATCGGCCCAATAACGCCAGTTCTGTGCATTGGTAATAGAAGTGATTTCGCAAATACCTTCATACTTCTTCCACATTTCTCTACTAACAACACCATGCAAGGCACTTACACCATTTGCTTTTCTTGCAAAACGCAATGCAGCTAAGGAATGATTAAACTGATCGTCTTTTGTTCCTGTAATCTTTCTTACTTCATCAATACTTAAACCACAGAAATAACTCATCTTATGACATAAATACAAATCATGTTTTTCATTACCTGCTTCTTCCGGTGTATGTGTTGTAAATACTAAATGTTCTTTTACTTTTTCAACGCTCTTAAATTTATTCAACAAATAAAATGCTGAAGAAATTCCGTGAGCTTCATTTAAATGATACACATCAGGATTGAAACCAATTTCGTCCATCAACTTTGCACCACCAACTCCTAATAAAATAAATTGTGCAACTTTAGTTGCAACATTTGCATCATACAAACGATGACTGATTGTTTGAGAAACATAATCGTTCTCAGGTAAATCTGTACTTAATAAAAAGAGCGGTGCGCTTTTAAATGTTTCAGGATTGAGATAAAAAGCTTTCACCCAAACAGGATGATCGTGTATTAAAATCTGAAATTTGATTCCTGTATCTTCTAAAAAAGAATAATTTTTTTCCATCCATGCAGGTTGCAAACTCTGATCCTGATTTCGCGTTTGATCGTAGTAACCGTATTTCCATAAAATACCAATGCCTACTAAATTTTGTTTTAGTTCATAAGCACTACGTAAATGTGAACCGGAAAGAAAACCTAATCCACCACTATAAATTTTTAATGGTTGATGAATTGCAAACTCCATTGAAAAATAAGCAGCTTTCTTAGAATACTGATCATCAATTGGAAAAGGAACCTGATAACTTCTAAAATTCATAAACTGTTGTTTCGTTGAACAAATTTTTGGAGCTGCAATATAAAGGCTTTTGTCCAAAATGTATTTTATACACATTAAATTGTGGAGAAACTGAGTTATATAGCAGTTTTAATCAATAAAACAGTTACAACTTTAAATAAAATAAATTGTAAGAATAAGTCAATAAAGTATTGTTCGACTATTTTTTTCTGGAAGGTTTAATATCTTTTTTCTTGATGAATGTATCATCAAAAAAACAATTCATTCCGCGGCGATTACCGCAACTTCCTTTTTCTTTTATTGTGATGGTGTTACCATCAAAAGTAAAATCAATCACACAAGGATCACCACCTTCGGCATATAAAGCAGTAGTTGCTGTTTTCATTTTCATTGTGCCTTTTAATTCTCCGCTACAAGATCCTTCTTTCTTTTCGAAGTGAATAAAGAATAAATAACTGTTTGCATTTTTTCCATCACGCAGAGAAATAAAATTTTTCTTATCCTTAATATAATTACCACTTAATTTATTTTTATGAGACAGTGTATCAATGGGGTTAATAATTACACTGTTTTTATTTTCATCTTCATTGCTGTCATTTACCACTACCATAAAATTACCGCCGCTATTATAGACCCAACCAACACGAGTGAATTGTAATTGTTTATCGGCATTTAATTTTTCACGACTGATTAAAAATGTTGGTTCTTTATTTATTGAAATGTACCGGCTGTAATCATCGTCATTATTATTACTCAGCAATTCTTTCGCAGCAAGGAATTTATTTTTCTTATCTAAGACAAATGTTGCAAGGATTGTTTTTTTATGCAGTGTAAATGTTGCCAATAAATAAATCTCTTTTTGTTTTTCAATTCTGCCAACGGGCTGAATGATGGTGTGGTTATTCGTGATTATCATTTTGCTCAAAGCACTGTCGGGAATAAATTGTGTGAACACTTTATATCCGATGATCGTGCTATCGGCATATTTGGTCAATGTAGAATCAGCTGTTGTAAATTGCGTTTCAATTAATTGAAATGCTGCTATAAAATCATTTATTTTTACAGGTGTGTTGCCGGACAAATCAATCTTTTTTTGTTTGCAACTGAAAGCAAAAAGAACGAGCAATAAAATAAAACAATTTTTCATGCAGAGATTTAATTCCTTAAAAATAATATTTCTGTCGTTAGTTTTATTGTTTATTATCGTGAATATCAAAATAAATTTATTTCAGAACAATTAATGACCCAACAAAATTTTCATAGCGATAATTCTTTGAGCGAAGTTCATGAAACCGTTGATACAACTCAGCACCGAACAGGATGGCGCAGAGGATTGGCATATATTGGCCCGGCTTATTTGGTAAGTGTTGGTTATATGGATCCGGGCAATTGGGCAACTGATTTGCAAGGTGGTGCTCAATTTGGTTATCAATTGATATGGGTTTTGTTGATGAGCAATTTAATTGCATTATTACTTCAAAGTTTAAGTGCAAGATTAGGTATTGTTAGGCGAAGAGATCTGGCACAAGCAAACCGTGAAGTTTATCCTCCAGTTGTAAATTTTTGTTTGTATGTTTTAGCCGAAATAGCAATTGCAGCCTGCGACCTAGCCGAAGTATTAGGAATGGCCTTGGGTATTCATTTGCTCACTGGATTACCTATTTTGTGGGGCGTTGGTATAACTGTTTTAGATACTTTATTATTGTTATGGTTGCAGAATTACGGCATCAGAAAATTAGAAGCTTTCATTATTGGATTGGTAATTATAATTGGATTTTCTTTTTTAATAGAAATATTTTTAGCAAAACCTTTATTTGGTGAAATTGTAAAAGGTTTTACTCCATCTTTTTTAAGTGATGATGCTTTATACATTGCTGTAGGAATTATTGGCGCTACTGTTATGCCACATAATTTATACCTGCATTCGGCATTGGTGCAAACGCGAAAAATAAAATCGGATGTAAAAGGAATTAAACGTGCCATCAAATATAATTTGATCGACAGCAGCATTGCATTAAATGCAGCTTTCTTTGTAAATGCTGCTATTCTTGTTTTAGCAGCAACTGTTTTTTTCACATCAGGCAATAACCATGTTGCAAGAATTGAAGATGCGCATAAATTATTACAACCTTTATTGGGTTCTAAACTGGCACCCATTTTATTTGCGATCGCATTAATTGCTGCAGGCCAAAGCTCAACAATAACGGGCACTTTAGCCGGACAGATAGTTATGGAAGGATATTTAAAATTGCGTATCAATCCATGGTTGAGAAGATTGTTGACGAGATTAATTGCTATCATTCCAACTTTTATTGTCATCACAATTTATGGTGATGATAAGATCGATGCTTTATTAGTTTTAAGTCAGGTGATATTAAGCGTTCAATTGGGTTTTGCTGTAATTCCTTTAATTCATTTTGTAAGTGATAAAGAAACAATGGGCGAGTTTGCTATAAAAAAATTCACTAAAACAATTTCATGGTTAGTTGCAGGGGTTTTATTATTTCTTAATTCAAAAATGGTGATTGAACAATGCATGATATTGTTTAACCACGAAGGAATGTTGATTTGGAAATTTATTATTTTGATTGCTGCTCTTGTTTTTATATGGCTATTTTTAACCATGACATTTTTGCCGATGATTCAAAAGCAACATCGCAAAAACAGTATTCGTTTACATAGTGAAGTACCATCATTAGAAAATCTAAGCATTAATCATACTCAAAGAATCGCCATCGCTCTTGATTTTAGTTTGAATGATGAAAAACTAATAGCACATGCCATTAATCAAGGTCATCAGGATGCAACCTATATTTTACTGCACATTGTTGAAAGTGTTTCTGCCAGATTTTTTGGTGAAGAAAGTGATGATGATGAAACCAGAAAAGACAAACTACGTTTAGAAAATTTTGCAGAACAGTTACTAGCATTGGGTTACAGGGTTGAGACACATATTGGTTATAGAAACCGTAATAAAGAAATTGTACGCATCGTAAATCAATCGAATGCCGAAATGCTAGTAATGGGTGCACATCGCCATTCGGGTATTAAAGACTATTTATTTGGCGAAACTATTGAAGCTGTTCGTCACGAATTAAAAATTCCTGTGTTGATTGTGAACGTTTAATCACAAAAAATAACTTCTTCAATTACTTTCTAATTAAAAAGGTTTATCACTTAAATTTGCAGCCTTATCCTAAAACAAGTAACGTATGCCGCAAAAAATTAAAGTAGCTAATCCTGTTGTTGAATTGGATGGCGATGAAATGACAAGAATTATCTGGAAGTTTATTAAAGACAAATTGATCCTTCCTTATTTAGATGTTGAAATCAAATATTTTGATTTAGGAATCGAATACCGTGATCAAACAAACGATCAGGTAACAATCGATTCTGCTAATGCCATAAAAAAATATGGTGTTGGAATTAAATGTGCAACCATCACTCCCGATGAAGCACGTGTTGAAGAATTTAAGTTGAAACAAATGTGGAAGAGCCCTAATGGCACTATCCGCAATATCCTTGATGGCACTGTGTTTCGTGAGCCCATCGTTTGTAAGAATGTTCCAAGATTAGTTCCAAATTGGACAGCACCAATTTGCATTGGCCGTCATGCATTTGGAGATCAATATCGTGCAACAGATTTTGTTACCAAAGGCAAAGGAAAGTTGACAATTAAATTTGAAGGTGAAGACGGTACCAAACAAGAATTTGAAGTGTATAATTTTAAAGGCGATGGCGTTGCAATGGCAATGTATAATACCGATGAAAGTATTGCAGGTTTTGCTCGTTCATGTTTTAATCAGGCATTGACAAAAAAATGGCCTTTGTATTTATCTACAAAAAATACTATCCTTAAAAAATATGACGGCAGATTCAAAGACATTTTTGAAGAGATTTATCAAAATGAATTCAAAGCAAAATATGATGCTGCCGGCATCACTTACGAACATCGTTTAATTGATGATATGGTTGCCAGTGCTTTGAAATGGAACGGTAATTTTGTTTGGGCATGTAAAAATTATGATGGAGATGTTCAAAGCGATACAGTTGCACAAGGCTTTGGCAGCTTGGGTTTGATGACTTCTGTATTAGTTACACCTGATGGAACAGTGATGGAAGCAGAAGCAGCTCATGGAACTGTTACACGCCATTATCGCGAACACCAAAAAGGAAGACCAACTTCTACAAATCCTATTGCATCTATTTTTGCATGGACAAGAGGTTTAGAGTTTCGTGGAAAATTAGATGGCAACGATGCCTTAATTAAATTTTGTCATGCATTGGAAGAAGTTTGTGTTGAAACAGTAGAAAGCGGTAAAATGACAAAAGATTTAGCTGTTTGTATTTACGGCAATAAAGTAAATCATGGCGAACATTATTTGTATACCGAAGAATTTTTAGATGAGTTAGATAAAAACTTACAATCAAAATTGAAATAATAAATAAAGAGAAAGAGCCGACGTAAAAAATCGGCTCTTTATTTATTTTAATCTCTTACCAATAACTGTTGACCGTCATTTCTTCTTTTGTAGGATTAGTTAAACTATAATCAACAATTACTTTATATACACAAGTTTCGCATTTTGGAACCATTACCTTTCTTTTGAAAATACTGCCATTACCCGAATACATATTTTGTGTTTTCCAATTATTAAAATTGCCGGTTACTTTAATACCTAAATGTGAGGTTTTAATGTAAATAATTTCTTCCCAATACATATCTTTTGGCAATGCTACACTTAACGATTGACGATACCAGTGTTCAGCATCTTCATAATTTTTTCTTTTGGAATAAACATACTCGAATGCCAGACAACCTAAATATTCGTTTAAAGAATAAATATATCCGGCATATTGTAAAGCAAGTGAGTTATTTCCTCCAACAAAGTTGGGAGCAGATGCATAAAAGCGCATCAATGCCCAATTTAAAGCAATGCTGCTTGTGTTAGTTTCAAGTTGCAGACGTAACTTTTTAATCAGTTCAGTTGACTCTTTAAAATTATACAAAGCCTTAGTAGAAGCATAATTATCTGCAGCTGCATCTACTTCAGCAAATGTTGTTAAACTATTTTCAGTATGATAATTTTTATTATACTCGAAAACTTTGTTATTTGAAAAAGGAAGATATCCAAAAGATAGTTCAAAAATGGCGTATCTATTCATAACAGAACCAACCGTTAAAACAGTACCCATAAAAATAAAATGTAAAATTAATTTCATTACTCCTGTTAAATTTTTATGCTAATCGCAAAGCATCATTCATTTAAAAGGACTGGATCTATTAATAAATCAAAGGATAAGGAACTATAGTACTAATAAAAAATATAGGGGGATTTGTTTAACAAATATAGTACTTCAAGTTTCATTCAAACAAATAATATCAAATTTTAACTGCCTATTAAAAACCAACCATTTGTTAGTTATAAATCGGTGGTGTTTATACCTTGCTATGGTTTAGGAATCGATGAAAAAACTTAGTCAATAAAAGAAGAAAAAATTATTTTAAGAAACTAAAAACTTTTCCAAAAAATGTTTCTTTACGTTCAAGACGGTCTTTTATTTCTTTTTGGAAAGCATCTAATTGTGTAACGGGTGTCCAATCGTTTAAACCTTCATACCAAACTTTATCTGTATTTCTTAATTTAAATTTTTTTATCGATTGCATATTATATGGACCATGAATCATCATATCTTTCTTAAGAACATAAATCTTGTCCATTATTGCAGATGTAGTTTACAAAATGAAGTGAATCATTCAGATTAGTTTCAGCAAGGACAAATTTACTCGTTTATTTCAAAACTTCTAATCCTTTTTTAACAATATTGTCCCAAGCATTCATAACTTCAAAATAGCCATCATCACCCCATATCTGCCTTGCCATTAGCCCTTTTACCCGTTTAAAAATTTCAGTTCTGTCCTTAACAGGAACATCTTTTAAACTAATACTGTCATTTGTTGCAAGTACATTTAGTTGCTGCCATTCAGTTTCTCCCGGATTATATTTAGCAATTAGTTCAGCAGGTGATTTTATAGATTGAAAATAATTTTTTCTTTGTATATATTGTTTATACACAAAATTGCTAAGTACATTTTTATAATACAGTTTTGCGATAGATGCATTTAATTTTGAGGTATCGTAAGGCACAAAATAATCAGGAGTAATTCCTCCACCACCATAAACTATATGACCGGAAGCAGTTTTAAATGATGGTCCGCTCTTTTTTGAAGTATCGCCTTTTAGAACTTCTCCATCATGAAACCGATTCATTAATTCTTCTTCATATTTTTCCTTGCCTTTGTTATATGGTTTCTGAATATTACGACCCAACGGGGTATAATACCGTGCAACTGTTAAACGAACTGCACTTCCATCACTTAGTCTAAACTGTTGTTGTACTAAACCCTTCCCAAAAGTTCTTCGTCCAACAATTGAAGCTCTGTCCCAGTCTTGTAAAGCACCAGAAAGTACTTCGCTAGCCGATGCCGATGTTTCATCAACCAATACAACTAATTTTCCATTTTCAAATAAGCCTTCTTTGCGACAACGATATTCACTACGCGGCGATTTATTTCCTTGCGTATAAACAATCAATTTATCGCCATCCAAAAATTCATCAGCAATACTTGTTGCTTCATTCATCAATCCACCGCCATTGCCACGTAAATCAATAATTAATTTTTGTGCACCTTGTTTTTGTAATTTTTCTAAATTTTGCATGAACTCTTCATAGGTTCTGTCAGCAAATTTGTTAATTCTAATATAACCGATTTGTGGTGCAATAATATAAGCTGCATCAACAGAAGGAACATTAATATTACCTCGTTTAAGTTCAATATTTTTTAATGCGCCATTTCTAAGAATTGTTATTTTAACTGAAGACCCGGCTGCTCCACGTAATTGTTTTCTGATGCTATCGGGCTTTAATTTTTTGCCGGCAAGTATGATTGTATCGTTTGCTTTAATTATTTCATCACCTACCTGAACTCCTGCTTTATCCGAAGGGCCATCTTTTATAACATGCATAACATTGATGGTATCATTGAACATTTGAAATTCTACACCGATACCCTGAAAATTTCCCATCAGTTCATCATTTACATCTTTAAAATTTGAAGCCGGGATATAGACTGAGTGCGGATCGAGATGATCTAACACATCATCAATAGCAATTTGGTTAATACTATCCGACGGAACTGCATCAACATATTTTCCTTTTACCAATTCAAGCACTTCCTGTAAAGAAGAGGATCTGGAAGATGAAAAAAAACTGTTTGATTTTGTGCTGCTTTTTATTTCGTAACCAATCATCATACCCAAGATCATCATCACCGAAAATAATAGCGGTAACCAGATATGTAATTTTTTTGTTCCCATAATTGTTGCTTCTTTGTACCTTAATACTTTAAAAGCGAATATCCGTATTAAAATTCAATACGCTTGTTTGAAAATATCCGAACGGTTATAAAAATATTTTATGTCAATCAAACTAATTGCAGATAGCGGTGCTACAAAATGCGAATGGTGTTTATTACAAAATGGTAAAAAGAAGACAATTCTTACTCAAGGTATTAGTCCTTATTTTTTAAACAGCCAACAAATCATCACATTATTACAAAAAGAATTACTGCCAAAACTAAAAGGAATAAAAGTTGATGAACTTTATTTTTATGGAACCGGTTTAAGTAATCCAAATAATTCCAAGATCATAAAATTGTCTTTAAAAAAATTATTTACTTCGGCAAAAGTTGAAGTAAATACCGATCTCTTAGCAGCTGCCAGAGCTTTATGCGGCAGTGGAAAAGGTATTGCCTGCATTTTAGGTACCGGCTCAAATTCCTGTTATTATAATGGAAAAAAGATCGTAAAGAACAGTCCGGGCTTAGGATATATTTTAGGCGATGAAGGCAGTGGTGCTTTCTTAGGAAAAAAAGTCATTCAACATTATTTGTATCATACTTTTGACGAAGATTTGATGTCGAGATTTGATGCAAAATTTACAACCAATACTGTTGAAATTTTAGAGAGGGTATATAAAGAACCTTTAGCCAACAGATATCTTGCAACCTTTGCAGTTTTTTTGGCTGAGAACCGTGGGCATTATATGATAGAGAATATTATTGAAGATGGATTAAATGATTTTTTCTTTACACATCTTTATAAATTCAGAGAAAGCTGGATTATGCCTATTAATTTTATTGGAAGTGTTGCATTTGGTTTTAAGGATATATTACAAGAACTTTGCAGCACTTACGAGTTAGAACTCGGCAATGTTTTAAAAAAGCCAATGGATGGATTGGTTAAGTATCACGCTTAACAAAATAACATGAACAAATTCCAAAAAGTAACTGAACAATCTTCTAATTACAGGCATTTAGAAAAGATGACTGTTGAAGAAATTTTGATCAATATTAATAATGAGGATAAAACAGTTCCTTTGGCTGTTGCGAAAGCTCTTCCGCAAATAGAAAAATTAGTATCTATTATCGGTGATAAAATGTTAGCTGGCGGAAGATTATTTTATATCGGAGCTGGAACAAGTGGTCGTTTAGGAATTGTTGATGCAAGCGAATGTCCTCCAACATATGGTGTTCCCTATGGATTGGTTATCGGAATAATTGCAGGTGGCGAAAAAGCAATCACTCAAGCTGTCGAATTTGCAGAAGACAGTAAAGAAGATGGCTGGGCCGATCTTCAGAAATTTTGCATCACTGATAAAGATGTTGTTATTGGTTTGGCTGCTAGCGGTACAACTCCTTATGTAATTGGTTCATTGGAAGAATGTCGCAAGAATAATATTATTACAGGAAGTATTTCATGCAATCCAAATTCTCCTGTTAGTGCTGCTGCAGATTATCCGGTTGAAGTTGTGGTAGGACCAGAATTTGTTACAGGAAGTACTAGAATGAAAAGTGGCACTGCTCAAAAGTTAGTGCTGAACATGATTTCAACAACAGTGATGATACAGTTAGGAAGAGTAGAAGATAATAAAATGGTAAACATGCAACTTACGAATGTTAAGCTGGTTGACCGTGGTGTTAAAATGGTAATGGATAAATTAAATATGAACGATTACGAAACAGCTAAAGAACTTTTATTAAAACACGGTAGTGTAAAAAAAGCTGTTAATGCGATGCAAATGAGTGGTCATGCACAACATTGAGCCTTTCTATAATTGGCGTCACATCTACGTTTCAGAAGAAGATAAACGTTCTCCTTTTTACGGAAGAATCTACAGCGAGTTCGAATTTTCTCAAACAATTTATAATTATTATATCCATCCTCAATGGGATGATTTTGGCAGCAGAACTTTGTATCTAAAAATTTTGGATGTTGACTATGAATTAAATTTCGTTATAATTGAAATGATTGGCGAATGGAATGATGCAATAGAAAATGATATCATGGAATTGAAAAGAGAAGTAATTGATTTCTTCTCCAAACAAAAAATTTCAAAATTCATTCTCCTCACAGAAAATATTTTAAATTTTCACAGCAGCGACAGAGATTATTATCAGGAATGGTATGAAGAAGTGAGTGAAGAAAATGGATGGATCGTTGCATTAAATATGCCCGAAGCAACGCAATACGATTTCAAAAAAAAGAAATTAAATTATTATATCGAATTAATGGATATACCCGAATGGCGCACTTATAATCCGTATCATCTTTTTAAAAAGATAGACGATATTTTAATAAAGAGATTGGACTAACTCTTTTTGAAGAAAATACATAACATCAAAAAAAATCTATTACTCATTTTTAACGTGGTTGCTTAATTGTAAGCCGTTTGACTACATGATTATGGTATAACTCACTACAATTTTTTAGGGTTGATTGCTATTACTTTGTAAAACAAATTTTAAACAGTCATACACATTCAATTATACAATAAATTTTAATTTAAGTATAATTATAGTTAAGTGTTTTTTGTAATTATGTTGAATTTTTAGAAGTTCCCTCAATTAAAATAATTACAAATAAGATCGCTAACTAGTTTTGATTTCTGTTTATTTTTTGTTCAACTAAAACATATCCAATTAAAACTACTACCTATGAAAATTATTTGTATAGGCAACTACCCCCCTCGCCAATGCGGTATAGCTACATTCACACAAAATTTAATTAGCGCATTGCAAAGAGCCGCACTCATTCAATCAATTGATATAGAAATTGAAGTGATTGCTATGAATGAATCAGATCAAACCTATGATTATCCCTCAATCGTAACCAAAACAATTCGTGATCAGCATAAAAGTGATTATGTAGATATGGCTGATTACATTAATCAGTCTGGTGCTGATGTTTGTTTAATTCAACACGAGTACGGCATATTTGGTGGCAACAGTGGCGTTCTATTGCTTGCTCTAATGCGTTTATTAAAAGTACCTGTTGTTACAACACTCCATTCTGTATTACAGAAACCAAATTTTCATCAAAAAGAAGTTTTAAAAAAGATAGCATCATATTCTTCCAAAATAGTTGTGATGAGCGCACTTGCCATCGATTTCTTAAAAGAAATTTTTGAAGTACCTGCATCAAAAATTGTTTGTATCGAACATGGTGTTCCTGATTTTGAATTAATGAAATCATCTTTACCGGCATCTCCAAAAGAATGGGAAGGAAGAAAAGTGATGTTGACTTTTGGCTTGATGGGTAGAAATAAAGGAATAGAAACTGTTATCAAATCACTCTCAGAAATTGCAAAAAAACATCCCGATATTTTATATGTTATTATGGGTAAAACACATCCGCATGTTGTAAGATATGCCGGCGAAGAATATCGTGAATGGTTAACAAAAATGGTTGCTGAATTAAACTTGCAAAATAATGTTCAGTTCATTGATGAATATGTTACAGAACAACAATTAGTATCTCATTTACTTTCTGCAGATATTTATGTTACCCCTTATTTGAATAAAGCACAGATTACAAGCGGAACACTTTGTTATGCATTGGGTGGCGGATGCGCAGTTTTATCAACTCCTTATTGGCATGCAGAAGAAGTTTTGAAAAATGGACGTGGCGGACTTTTTGGTTTTGGTGATTTTAATGGCCTTGCAAAACAAGTTATTGAATTATTAGATGAGCCAAAGAAACTTCAAATGATGCAACAAAAAGCTTATGCATATGGCAGTACCATTGCTTGGCCAACAATTGGACAACATTATATTGATTTGTTCGAAAACGTTTCAGTCATTCCTATAAATATAAATGAACGCATACAATCTCAGTATCAGCTTATTGATTTTCCTTTCAATGCACAACATATTTTCAGAATGACCGATTCAACCGGAATTCTTCAACATGCACATGGTTGCACACCTAATTACAAAACAGGTTATTGTTTAGATGATAATGCCAGAGCATTATTATTGAGCATGATGGCGTTTCAACAGTTTAAAAAACCAAAATATATTACACTTGCTGTAAGATATCTTGCTTATATAAATCATATGCAGCATAAGGATGGTCTTTTCGCTAATTTTATGAGCTATTCTCATTCACTACTCGAAAATGATAATTCTGAAGATGCTTTTGGAAGATCAGTTTGGGCATTAGGGTATTTGGTTCGTTATGCACCAAATGACGATTTATTTCAATTAGGCATTGAATTATTTCACAAAGCATTGAATCATATTCCAAACTTAACTCATGCACGTGGCTATGCTAATTGCATCTTAGGTTTATATCATTATGTACATAGATTCCCTGACCAAGATAGATTTGTAAAAATGATCAGCGAATTGGCAACAATTCTATGTGATGGATATGATAAATCAAGCAAAGAAAACTGGCAATGGTACGAATCAATCGTTACTTATGATAATGGATTATTGCCTGCATCATTATATAAAGCTTACGAATTAACCGGAACAAAAAGATTTTTAGATGTAGCTGATGCAACAACAAATTTTCTTGAATCAAAATGTTTTTTAAGAAATCATCTTTCATTAATCGGAAACAGAAGATGGTTACGCATGGATGAAGATTACGAATTATTTGCACAGCAACCTATCGATGCAATGGCAATGGTTGTTTTATATGATAGTATTCATCAACTGAAAAAAGATAATGCATCAAAAGAAAAACTACAAATTTCATTCAAATGGTTCTTGGGTCTTAATGATTTGGATCTGCCATTGTATGATGTAGATACTTGTGGTTGCAATGATGGTATTGAAGAGTTTAGTATTAATCGTAATCAAGGTGCCGAAAGCACAATTGCATATCACATGGCCTGGTTAATTGCTGCGCCATATTTTGAATCTGAAATACCTTCTGCTGAAGTTGAAGTGTTTACTACCGAAGATGTTTCTAATTATTAAAAATTAAAATTTTTCTTATAGTTGTTTTTTTAAAAGGGTAGTGTTTTGTTGTAATCAAGAAAAAAGGCACCGCATAATATTTGCAGTGCCTTTTGATTTTTCTAACTCTATTTTAAAACACTTTTTTACTTTTTAAAATACTGCTTACTTTTTCTAGTAATTGGTCAGCGTCAATTGGTTTGTTTATATAATCAACAGCACCTAATTTTAATCCCTTTCTTTTTTCTTCTTCGCTGGTATAGCCTGAAAGGAAAACAACCGGAATAGTTATTTTATGTTGCTTAATAAAATCAAGTAATTGATATCCGTCAAAATTAGGCATTGCTATATCCGATAAAATCAAATCAAAATTCTTTCTACCAATTTCCATCAAAGCAACAACACCATCAGGTGCTATTTCAACTTCATAATTTTCAGATTTTAAAATTTGCGCAATTATTTTCTGACTCATCACTTCATCTTCCACAACTAAAATATGTGCTTTAGATTTTACGCCATGTTTCCTGGTATAATCGGATGGAACAAGTTGTTGTAATAATTCGTCTAAATTAATTGTTGCATACGTTGATGAAGTATCCGACATCGCGTAAGGCAATACCAATTCATTATTATTAATTATTGCTCCACAGGAATAAACAACATTAGGTACATAACCTTCTCTTTCTTCATCATTAGGCATGATCAATGGTTCGCAAAGTTCTCCGATAACTTTTGTTGGATCGGCTAGATCTAATAGCATTGCACCAATACAATATTTACGCATTGTTCCAACACCATGCGTAATCACTAACCATCCATATTTTGTTTCAATTGGCGACCCACAATTCCCAACCTGAATAAATTCCCATGGGAATTTTGGTCCTTGAATTTTAATTGCATCGCCCCATAAATTAATATCATCCGAGAACATGATATAATTGTTTACACCATCAATTCTTCCTAACATGACATATTTGCCATTTATCTTTCTTGGAAAAATTGCCATGCCTTTATTTTGTGCATTTTCACCAAGAAGAGGCATTACTCTAAACTGATAAAAATCTTTTGTCTCTATTAATTTTGGCATGATGGTGTAACCATTGTATGCAGTATAAGTTGCATAATATCGTTCTCTGCCATCATCATCTGTAAACTTTACGAAACGTGCATCTTCAATACCATTGCTTTCAGCAGCAGCGATTGGAAAAATAACACGATCAGATATTCCGGTGTCAAGCGAAAAAGTAATTTCGTAATGCGAAGCACCTAACCAACTTATGGTTTGTAATATCTTTTTTTGTAGGTCGTCAGGATTAACTTCTCTTCTTGTTTCCTGGATGGCATTATTCAATTCATTATAATCAAATTCTGCTGCAAGTTTATCCATCACTGCATTTACGATAGGTTGATCGGCATGCATCTCAGATAATTTCTGACAAAAAATTTCTTTCGAATAAATATAATTTTTTACAGCTTCTGCTTCATCGATCAATCTGCCGGTTGGATTAATTTCTAAATTATTGTTTTCATCCAATATACCACCTCTGAAAACGATAGAAGAAATATGACCTTCGCCTGTTGCTCTAAAACTAATGATCACTCTTTTTTCACCAAATTGCAATCCGCTTTGATCCGGATCTTCAACAATTGAAGGATTAAAAAAAGCAGCAGACTCAATGCTATATTCTGAAGTAAAATATGCACCGATTAATAGCTTTTTATAATCAGGCAAACTTTCCACATCGCCACCTCTGCCATTGATCATATCTCGCATTCTAATAAAATGCTTTTGAAAGATTCTTGATATGTTTCTGTGACGTGAAGAAAAGTCTCTTAAAGATTGATTCAATGTAAGTTTAGCAGCTTCATCAGGCATATCATTAACCATCCCAATGATAGACAGGACACGGCTTTCAGGCCCCGGATAAAAAAATCTTGCTATAACTCTTTTGGAATCGCTGGCAAATAAAATCGGTTTGCGGACAATAGTAGTACTCATAGGATTAATTGTACATTAAATGTAAAGATTTTATTAATGTAAACCACAATAAAATTGATGAAAATGATAGATTCTTATTCCATTTTTTACTACAAAAAAGGCAAGAAAAGATTCATATAAGATTGATGTTTTTAAATACCCTATTTTCACTTCACAACACTCATGAGCAAGATCAAACATCGATACTTTATCATTCATAAGCCATACAATATGGTGTCACAATTTATCAGTCCCGATAAAGTTGGATTATTGGGCGATATTGATTTTAATTTTCCAGAAGGCATTCATGCCATTGGAAGATTAGATAATCATTCTGAAGGATTATTAATTTTAACCACCAATAAAAAAGTTACACGACTTTTATTTGAAAGTAAAACTCCGCATAAAAGAACTTATCTCGTTCAGGTAAAAAATGAAGTAACAGCTGAAACAATCGAACAATTGAAAAAAGGTGTAAGCATTCAGGTAAAAGGTGGTGGCAATTATATCACTTCTCCTTGTGAAGCAGAAATAATTGAAAGACCATCAATCATTTCCATCAGCGAAAATGAAATCAAAAAACATTTACCGCATACATGGTTAACCATTTCTGTAACAGAAGGAAAATTTCATCAGATACGCAAAATGGTAAAAGCAGTTTCGCATCGTTGCAAAAGATTGATTCGTTTATCCATTGAAGATCTCTCTTTAGATGATCTGCAACCCGGCTGTGTTAAAGAAATAGAAGAAAAAGAATTTTTTAAAAAACTGCGAATTGATAATTGGAAATAAATTTATGTAGCCAGCTATTGTATTTCAATGAAACATAGTTGCGTCGCACACTTCAGCAATTATATCACAACTCAAAAATCTTATCCATCAATACCCATTTTTCATTCGGCTTTGCAAATGGTAATGCTTGTTGATATTGCCACATCAATGTTTCCCATTCATTTACTTTTTCATTTGCAGCATCAAGTTGTGATTTTTTTTCAAAAGAAAAATCATCATTCGTTTCCATGATCATAAATAAACGATTAGCAATTCTGTAAATTTCCAATGCTATAATTCCAGATGATTTTATAGATGCAATAATTTCAGGCCAAACATTTTTATGATGTTCTTCATATGCTGCAATTAATTCTGCTTCATCTTTTAAATCTAATGCCAGACAATATTTTTTACTCATACTGCAGACGGTTTAAATCCTTTCCATCCAAAATAGGCAACAACTATAAAACAAATTACCGGAATAGAATAAGCTAATTGAATGCTTCCAGTTTTATCTGAAATATAACCCATTAACAATGGTATTACTGCACCGCCAACAATACTCATTATAATAAATGATGAACCCAATTTTGCATCTTCTCCCATTTCATCCAAGCCTAATGCAAAGATCGTCGGGAACATGATGCTCATAAAAAAAGGAACAGCCATCAATGCATAAACTGCAATATTGTTATGCATAAAAATTGATAACATCAATAATAAAATATTTATAATGGCGTAGATTATCAATAAAACATTTGCACGAATATATTTCATCAAAAAAGTTCCGGTAAATCTTCCTACCATAAAACCAACCATGGCAATAGAGCCCCATAAAAATGCCGCTTCTTTTTCAGGCATGTTTGAAACATATTTCGAAAAGCGAATAAAAAAACTTCCTACACCAACTTGTGCACCAACATAAAAAAATTGTGCAATCACTGCCCATTTTAATTGACTGTATTTAAAAACATGAAAAGAAAAAAGCGGCTCATGTTTTTCTTCTTCCATTTCAGTTTTTAATTCTGGCACATGATTAAAATAAATTAATACAGCAACAACACAAACAGCAATTGTAATGATGAGATAAGGGATTTTAACAGTATCTGCTTCATGCTGCAAGTATTGCTGTATTTGAATTTCAGGCATTTTTGACAATTCATCCTTTGAATGTTCAATGCCGGATAAAATAAATTTTCCACCTAATATCGGTGCTAAAAAAGCACCAACTCCATTGAATGATTGTGCAAAATTTAAACGCTGTGCACCGCTTTTATGATCGCCTAATAATGTCATGTATGGATTGGCCACTGTTTCTAAAAATGTTGCACCACTTGCTATGATAAATAGTGCAGTTAGAAAAAAAATATAAGACCGTGATGATGATGCCGGAATAAATAATACTGCGCCCAATGCATATAAAAACAATCCGAATAATATTCCATTTTTATATCCAAACTTTCTTAAAAAAATTCCGGCAGGTAATGCAACAATGAAATATGCAATGTACACTGACGAATCAATTAATGCGGATTGTGTATCGCTTAACTGACATGCTTTTTTTAAATGCGGAATCAATATTGGATTCGTGTTATGCAAAAATGCCCATAAAAAAAACAATGTTGTTACGAGTAAGAAAGGAAGAATATATTTTTTATCATTCTTACTGTAACCTGTTAGTTGATAAAATAAATTCATGATGTTGATTGATTGATCAGAAAGAATCTTTGCGTCGTATTTTTATTTTAATCGCATTTTCTATCGGTGTATCATTCACTAAAATCAAATAACCACCACCACCTGCACCCGATAATTTATATCCTTTGCATTGCTGTTTATAATTGTTTATCATTTCTAAAATAGCAGCATCAACCATGTTTGGAAACATTGTTATTTGTGCTTCAAATGATGTACGAAATGCATTTCCAAAGGCATCAATATCTTTTTTCATAATAGAATCCCAACAATCATTTGCCGCCAAAGCCAATGCCTGTGCAACTTCTACTGAAATGTTCGTTTCACTTAAAACATTATAATTACTTTCTCTTGGTCCGAGCGATAACAAATACAATTTATCTTCCAGCCAACTTAAAATATCTTCATCATGAATACTTTCAACCGATGATGGCCAATAAGAAGATTCATAATTTAATTTATTCAAGCCCGGCAAAACAATCCCTAATGAATCTTGCGAACCTGAAATTTCTTTTGTGCCCGGCGGATTTTCGTAACTGAATAAAATTTTTGCTAATTGATCATGATCGCCGTTTGGTATTTCAATCTTCCACAAATCAATAGCTTTATTTCTTGTGCTGCTTGCCATGCCGCTGCGATTATTGAATTCAACAGTTGGTTCAATTGAAATAGTTAATACAGCACCTGCATGATATTTTGAAACAAAAGGTTGATCTAACCAACCACCTGCTATATCAATTCTAAAAGGAATAGTACTTGTTGTTCTTAACGCTGTTGTAGAACGTGCAGGTAAATGTTGAAAAGGAATTCTTTGAGCAATGATATATTTTGTACCAAACTGTTCGCACAATTTCTTTTTAGCAACGGTGTTACCATCTTCATTTACAAAAAATATATCCGGATGAATATCGTGAAATTCATAAACAAAATCCATTAACCCACTTCCCGAATTAATTCTGCACTCATGAACACATTTCAAAGATTCGATCATGAACTTTCTTTCATCTTCGGTAATAACAGGATACCTTCCTTTTAATCCATACACCGTTTTATCGGAACCGATACAAACATATAAATCACCAAGCGCAGCCGCTTCTTTTAAGAATGCAACATGACCGCTATGCAGCATATCAAAACAACCACTGACAAAAACTTTTTTCGAAGACATCGCAAACAGTTAGAATAAAATAATTTTTAATTAAAAGAACATCAAACAAATTCCTATCGCAGCAATTACACAGATCAAATCAACCAACAACATGGTTGATAATGCATAACGTGTATTTTTAATTTTCACACTTCCAAAATAAACAGCAATTACATAAAATGTTGTTTCAGCAGCACATTGAAAAACGCATGAAAGCCTTGCTGTGAAAGAGTCTACGCCATAGGTTTTCATCGCATCAATCATAAATCCACGCGAACCTGCAGCATTAAACGGACGCAAAATTGCAATTGGAAAAGCATCCACAATTTTCTTCTGAATACCAAACGCCATAAATATTTTTGAAATTAAATTAGATATCATTTCAAACACACCGCTGTTTCTAAATAATGAAATGGCAACCAACATTCCCAAAATATACGGGAATACCGTTTTACCTGTTTCCAATCCGTTCATAGCACCTTCAACAAAAGATGAAAACACATTTTTATGATTGGCATCAAATACTTTTTCTTTTGTGAATGAATAAACCAAGATCATCAAAATGATCATCAATAAAATAACATTAGAAACATTATTGGTGAAATGATTTTTTTCAATGAGATCTAATCTTGTAATATAAATTAATAATCCTGCTATCATTCCAACAATACTTGCAACAGCCAATAAAAGCGTTGCACTTTTGAAATTTATTTTTTGTCGGATGCCCACAATAACCAATGCAGCAACAGTTCCAACAAAAGATGTGATGATGCATGGCAACATAACATCGGCAGGGTTTTGTGCATTTTGTGCCGCACGATAACCGATGATGGAAGTTGGTATCAATGTTAATCCTGCTGCATGCAAACACATGAACATGATCTGTGAATTGCTGGCTGTTTCTTTATCAGGATTTATTTCCTGCAAACTCTGCATGGCTTTTAAACCAAATGGTGTGGCTGCAGAATCTAATCCTAAAAAATTTGCTGCAAAGTTTAAAGTCATGTAAGAAATAGAAGGATGATTGGCAGGAATTTCGGGAAATACTTTTATAAAAACCGGACTTAAAAATCTTGCTAATTTTTCGGATGCACCCGAATCAATTAATAATTGCAGGATACCGCAGAAGAAAGATAAATAAGCAATCAAAGGAATAATTAAATCTAAGATGGTGTTTTTACAAGTGGGCAAAATGCCATCTGTGGCTAGCTTTCCGGTCGAAACCTTTACAACATTATTATCTAAATAATAGGTAGTGTCTTTTTGCGCGGTAACATATTTATGATCTTTTGATTTTGCCAATGTGTCCTGCAAAAACAATGGAAGTTTATTTAAAAAAATTTCTTTTACTAAAACAGGATCATCTTTTTTTCCGTTCACAATATTATCTATCGAATAAGATGAGCCCCAAGTTAACATCGCTAAAATGTAAACTATCGAAGTAAAAATAATTGCAAGCCAAAATCTGCTGAGTGCCATCGTTTTTATTTTAACACAACTTAACTAAAATATTTTTTAATTGGATTAATGGATGATGATAAAAATAAAATTATGTTACGGGCTGAGGTTTTTTATTGCAGCAACTGTTGTGTCACTCACTTCAACGTTATGTTTTTATGGCTGCAGTTTTTATGCTGTTGGCGAAAACGTCAACAAAGGCAAAAGAAGAATTTATATTAACTATGGTTTATAAATAAATATATCCAGTTGCGAACTGGTTGAGTCATATACGGTAAGATGCAAGTCATCAAGCTTTAATATTCTTTGATAAACTGAATATGATCTAAAAGAAGTTGGAACATAGTAAAGCACTG
The DNA here is from genome assembly GCA_903870685.1 of uncultured Chitinophagaceae bacterium. GTDB lineage: Bacteria > Bacteroidota > Bacteroidia > Chitinophagales > Chitinophagaceae > CAIQDX01. The sequence continues at coordinate 24,924 of CAIQDX010000007.1, forward strand.
TGCTGTCGGTATTTGTAAATGCCCATGGCTGTTGTAAATATCCGGTTGGCGTAAACATATCAACGTTCAGATCCGGCCAATATACATATCGGTAATTAGTAACATTCATTATTGTAATATTCCCTGCTCTTGAAAAACCTAATGTGCCGGTTCCGGGTCTCGTATAATTAATGTACATAGAATCAAAGATCCATTGTTTAGCTGTGAGAAGAGACATTACTGAAGGCTTTGAATTAGTAACTGTTGACAAGCTTGTTTCCTTTTTACAGCCGTACCCAATTAGAATCACAAGAAGCAGAATTGAAAGAGAAGATTTCATTTAGATTTGAATTTGTTTAAGATAAACCGCATTTCATATCAAATGTAAAATATAATCACATCTGTTGTTTTTTTTCATTGATGAAATAAAAAGTTGAGTATCTGTTAAGATTAACTTTGAAAATAATTTAGATAATCATATTTCAAATATGTAAACAATAAAAGTTTACTATTTTTATAAAAACTAAATTATATCAAACAATTTTTGTTTTTAATTCTCATCATCTGCAGTTCTTTTCTATTTCAAGAAAACAACCACAATATTTTATGGAGTAAGAAAAGATTAAAATGGAATGATTTTAAGAAGCAACCCGATAGTATCAATATGGCTTCGCGAATCAGGGCAGTAACTTCATCAAAATTAGAACAGAAATATTTTGTAACACCTGAACATCAAATTCATTTTACAATATTGGCTTGGTTTGTATCTGATAAATCTTGGGTGAAGCCCGATGTTGTAAATAATCCCGCTAAAATTATAAGCGATCTGGTATTAGAGCATGAACAACATCACTTTGATATAGTTGAGTTATATGCAAGACAAATCAGGCAGGCATTAAGTAACATAGTTTTTTACGACTCTACATATAAAAGAGATATTCCCAAATTATTTAAAAAGTATTATGACCAATATCGCGAAGATCAAAAAAGATATGATAGTGAAGCAGGTCATGGTGAATTTAGAAGACAACAGGATTGGGTTAATTCTATTGATGACCAATTAAAGAGTTTAAAAAAGTATAGCGATACCTGTGTAATAGTAAATATTTATTAGGATACTTATTCGACCTCATTGTCCTTTTCACTAATGAAATAAAAAGTTGAATATTGGATATGATTAACTTTGAAAATAATTCAGGTAAACATGTTTCAATTAAATTTTACGCCGGGACGAACAGCTTTTGTTGATAACAAAGAACTATTGTTTTTTTCGGGTTATGCTTATTTGGGAATGAATCATGTAACTGAATTTTTACAACATGTACAAAAAGGAATTGAATTATACGGCGCAGTATTTCCCAGTTCAAGAATATCCAACACCCAATTAAATTTATATTCCGAAACAGAAAAATTATTAAGCGATCTTACACAAACTGCCGATACGGTTTTAATGCAAAGTGGTTTTACTGCGGGCAAAGCATCGGTTGAAACTATTGCAGCAGATACTGCTTTATTTCATGCACCATTTTGCCATCCCGCAATTAGAATAAATAATAATTCTGTTTTATTTTTTAGCGATTGGGCAAACGAAACGGTTGATACAATTAATAAAAATAATTACGCTACACCTCCGGTAATTTTAAGTGATTCAATGAATCAATTAACCGCCGAAGTGTATGACTTTTCTTTTTTAAATTCTATTAAACAAAATATAATTTGCATTATTGATGATAGTCATGGTATGGGTTTGTTAGGAATCAATGGCGAAGGCATCAGCAGCCGATTACCCAAAAAAGAAAATATTGAATACATCATTACTTATTCGTTGTCGAAAGCAATGAATATTCAAGCTGGCGCAATTAGTTGCAGCAATAAAAACACTGCCGATAAAATAAGAAACAGCAATTGGTATGCAGCCACTACACCGCCTTCTCCGGCAATGTTGTATGCGTTTAATCATTCACAAAAAATATATCAGCAACAAAGAGAAACTTTAAACAAGAATAAAAAGTTTTTGCTAGAGCTATTTTCCAAATATTTTGATATAAAGTTTCATCCCGAGCTACCTGTTTTTATTTTTAGGGAAGAATATGATGAAGATTTTTTTGCAAAACAGAATATTATTATTTCATCGTTTGCCTATCCCGATCCAAAAGGCAAAAAAATAAATCGTGCAGTTATTAATGCATTGCATACTGATGATGATTTGATAAAATTGGCTGATGCATTAAATGCTTGATGATAATAGTATAAACCGTACAAGTGTGCGACGCCAGCAAAGTTTAATTGAAATACCGCAGCCCGTCAACAAAAAAAATAAAATCACCTAATCTGTATGATCTTTACTGGGCAAGCTTTTGCAGCGTTTATATTTTTTTCTTTTTCAGCTTCCTGAATTTTTAATGACCAGAATTCTTTTTTTTGTACCGCACCAATTAAAGTTGCCTTACCATCTTTTTTACTCATGCGCCAATGCTCCGGAGCTTGCACTACACAATAGTTACAGCCGATACATTTATTGCGTTGTTGAATGATGATGGGCATTATATTTTTTCCTCCACAGCAGCTTCTACAATTTTATATAATTTATCGGAAGGGCGAACAACAAGATCCAAAGGAAATGCGCATAGATCGCCTTTGCTTGCAGATTGTTTTGCACCTTCATCGTTTACGTGCAATGAAGTAATTGTTGTTTCTGTAACACCGCTTGTTGGACCAATGATGGCAACTTTATCGCCAACATTTAATGAATATGCTTCAATTAAAAATTCGGCAATACCTGTCTTGGGATAATAATGATTGCCTTTGCCAAGATAAATTTTTCTTGTCAATGCTTTCGAACCCGAACCATCTGTCCACTCCCCTAATTCTTGTCCTAAAAAATATCCGCCCCAAAAATCACGATTATAAACTTGTTTTAATCTTTCGATCCATGCACTTGATTTTTCTTTCGAATAAGTTCCTTCATAATAACTATCAATTGCTTCGCGATAACATTGTGTAACTGTTTTTACATAATCGGCTGCTTTACCACGACCTTCAATTTTTAAAACACTAATTCCTGTATCAATTAATTCGTTTAAAAAATCGATGGTACACAGATCTTTCGGCGACATAATATATTCGTTATCCAATTCTAATTCATGTCCTTCTTCCAAATCAATTACTTTATATTTTCTTCGACAATTTTGTAAACAAGCACCGCGATTGGCTGAAGCATTTTGTGTATGCAAACTCAAATAACATTTGCCCGAAACCGCCATGCACAAAGCACCGTGGGCGAAGACTTCTATCTCAATTAAATTACCTGATGGTCCTTTTATATTTTCTTTTTTAATAGCGTCGCAAATATTTTTTATTTGCCCCAAACTTAATTCCCTCGATAAAACCATTACATCGGCAAAGTGTGAATAGAATTGTATTGTTTCAATATTGGTGATGTTTAATTGTGTTGAAATGTGTACCGGTAATTTTTGTGTGAATGCATGATGAATAACAGCTTGATCGGATGCGATCACCGCAGTAATGCCTGCAAGTTTTGCAGCATTGATAATATTTTTCATCAATGCCAGATCATGATCGTACACAATGGTATTTAATGTGAGATAAGATTTTATTTTATGCTTTTCGCAGATAGATGCTATTTCTTTCAAGTCATCAATTTCAAAATTCATGGTGGCGCGGGCACGCATGTTTAATTGTTCCACTCCAAAATAAACTGAATCTGCGCCACCTTGAATGGCTGCATGCAAAGCTTCAAAACTTCCGGCAGGACTCATTAATTCAACCTTCTGCATTTATCTAAATTTGCTGCAAGATAAATTAGAGTTTTAAACGTGCAATGATTTCGGTCAGTAACAAACTTTTAATCAAATCTATTGGGATTGAATGGTTCAATATCCATGCTTAACTTTTCTTCATTTACAAGTTCAGCAACTAATTTGCCGGAGGCTGCACCCAGACTTAATCCCAGCATAGCATGACCTGTTGCAATCACAACATTATTCCATTTATTTGTTCTTCCTAAATAAGGCAAACCATCTGCACTGCATGGACGAAAGCCATACCAAATTTTTTCAACAGGGGGAACAGCAATATCAAATTCGGGATAATATCTTTTCACTGCATTTAATAATCCTTCCACTCGGTTTATTCGTGGCGGTGTTTTAGTTGAAGTGATTTCCATTGTTCCTCCAAAGCGAATTTTATTTCCATCCATTGGTGTTAATGCAACTCTTCCTTCCACTAAAACTGATGGATGATTTATTTTGTAAGGAGAATCTTCTAATGTTACCGAATAACCACGGCCTGCAACTAATGGTAATTTTAATTTCATTTTTTCTGCTAATTCTCTGCTCCACGAACCCGATGCGATAATTATACTATCCGCATCATAACTATTTTTATCTGTGATCACTTTTGTAATGGAAGCATTTTTATTTTCGAAAGAAATAACTTCTTCATTTGATAAAATACTAACACCAACATTTTTTAAATGCGCCAACAATTGCTGCATTAATTTATCGGGATATAAATGTGCATCACATTTAAAATACACTGCACCTAATCCATTTATTTTTGTTTGCGGTTCTTTATTTTGTAATGATTGATAATCTAATAATTCAGTATCAATTAATCCTAATGTATGTGCTTTTTCAACAGTATGTTTTGCATGCTCTTCACCTTTTGTTGTTTGAAATATTTCTAACAAACCTTTGTGTTCATAAGCAAAATTAAATTGCGGCAGGCTTGTCCATTCTTCATATAATTTCTGACTGAATAATGCAATATCACGTAATGGCAATGCGGCTTTTGCAACTTTTTCATCAGTTGCACTTCGCATAAATTTTAATCCCCAATCGATTAAGCTTTTACTCAATCTCGGTTGTACGTAAAACGGACTTGTTGAATCGAACATCCATTTCAATCCTTGCGTTACAATGCCCGGTGTTGCGAGTGGAATAAAATGACTTGGACAAACATATCCTGCATTACCATAAGAACAATTACTCGTAATATCGGTTTTATCAATTACTGTTACTTCATGTCCGCTTTGTTGTAAATAATAAGCACTACTTAAACCAATAATGCCGCCACCGATAATAATTACTTTACTCATTGCTAAAAAACTTTTATTTTTTTTCCGCTGTTATTTGTTTGATGAAATTAGTTTCATTGATATCGAAAGGCGTTCCATCTTTTCTGAAAATATCATGAAACCAAATCTTTGGTTCGGGTGAACCTTCTTTACTTCCCCAAGGAAAAATAGTATTACTTTTTCCACTCACAAATCCCCAATTGATTGCAACAACATTATTTCTTTTTAAGATGAGCAAATGTGTAATAAAAAGGCTGTTGTTTTTTCTTGCCATGTATTCGGTGCAAACAATTGGTCTTCCGATTTTTTGTAAAGTATCAATCGCTTTTTTCATTGAATTGGTATCCCCATAATTATGAAAAGAAATAACATCCGAATGTTCGAGTTGATATTTATTAATGGAAGGATAACTATCAAACCACACACCAACTGTTAATGGTTGTGATGGTCTAACTGTCCAAGCCCACTGAAATATTTTTTCTACCAATGGCAAAGATGTTAAACCATAATCGCTGTTGGCAGGTTCGTTATACAGATCCCATAAAAGAATTCTTTTATCGTTTTTAAATGTGGTTAGAATATCTTTTACATAATCTTCTAAATAGTTCCATTGTGTACTGTCGTTATGAATTGATTTCGATGGACTCCGCATCCAGCCGGAATTGTGTACGCCAACTTTAGGTTCGGGTTGTTTGCCAATCCTTGGTTCTTCATTCCAGCAATCATCAAAAAAAACAAACAGTGGTTTGATATGATGGTTAGATGCGATGGTCAAAAAAATATTGATGCGTTGTTTAAATCCTTTGGCATCATTCTTCCAAACAAGATCATGTAAAAAAACACGCATGGTATTCATGCCAATATTTTCGGCCCAGCCTAATTCTCGATTGATGGTTGCAGTATCAAACGTTTCTGCCTGCCACATTTCTAATTGATTGATAGCAGTGCTTGGTAAAAAATCACTTCCAACTAACCAGCCTTGTTGTTTATACCAATTGTTTGCTTTTTCGGCTGACCATATTTTTGGTTGTGCAGTAACAATTAAAAATAAAAAGCTAAAAATGAATAATACAATTATCTTTTTCATTTCACAGAAAATTTATAGATGGTTGTTTGAAAATAATTCTCTCCGGGTTGTAATATTGTTGTTGCAAATGATGGTTGATTAGGAGCATCAGGAAAATGTTGTGTTTCTAAAGCCAACCCTCCATGCTGAATATAATGTTGTCCTTTCTTACCAATTAATTTTCCATCTAAGAAATTTCCCGAATAAAATTGAATGCCCGGTTGTGTTGTATATATTTCTACGAAACGCCCACTGGCCGGATGATACAAGGAACCAATACGAGCCAACACATCAGGCTTTTTATTCAACACCCAATTATGATCGTAACCACCTTTTACTTTTTCCAGATCAAATCCTATTCTTTTTGATTTATTAAAATTCATCGGCGTTCCGGCAACTGCAACTTGTTTACCTGTTGGAATTAATTCTTTATTCACTTCAGTAAATTGATCAGCATCTAATTGCAATTCGTGTTCTAAAATAGTTTCATCTTTTCCTGCAGATAAATTAAAATAACTGTGATTGGTTAAATTGATCGGTGTTGGTTTATCGGTTGTTGCTTTATAAATTATTTTTAATTCATTGTTTGATGATAAAGTATAAAGCACTTCAGCTTTTACATTTCCGGGAAAACCTTCTTCACCATCTTTACTTTCATAAGATAATAATAAAGAAGTATCGCTTGCATTTACAACATTCCAAATCACTTTATCAAATCCTTTCAAACCGCCGTGTAGCGTGTTTTTGCCGTCATTGGCTGCTAATTTATATTCAACATTATTTAGTTTAAATTTTGCTTTTGCAATTCGATTGGCATATCGTCCAACCAAACAACCGAAGTATGGATTATCTTTTTGCAGATAACCGCTTAATGAATCAAATCCTAAAACAATATCACCCATCTGTCCATTTTTATCAGGAACATTTATTGAAGTAACAGTTCCTCCATAATTTAAAATAGAAACACTAACATTATTTTTATTTATGAGTTTGAATTGATACACTTCTTTTCCTTCGATCATTCCAAAAAGATATTTTGAAACATGATTACTATCTGAAGAAGATGAGTTGTTGTTTTCTTTTTTTGAACTCTTACAAGAAAAAAGAATAACAGTGCAACATAAAATGAATGAAAGAATATTTTTCATAATGAACGATTTAATAATTCAATTTTATTTCTTTGATCTTAGTGGGCAACCAAACCTGCATCTGATTACTACCTCTATTACACCAGGTATAATATGGAATAGCAGTGATGGTTTTATTTTCTGTTTGAACTGATGTTCCATTATTTGTTGCAGCAATAAAAGGAACGGTTGCTGTTAATGCAGTTACTGCTTCATTTAAAATTTCATAAGGCTTTGTAGTAAAATCTGTTTTATCAGGCACAATAAAATTAAAAGCATTCGATGCATTATCTTTTCCTTCTACACAATAAACTAATGGTCCGCGTTGCAATGCAATTCTGTCAACATTAAATTGTAAACTGTCTTTTGAAATAATTTTATTTATGTTCATCGGAATATTGTATTCAACAACATCGCCTTTATTCCATGTTCTTGAAATAACAGCATAACCATTTTGTAAATTAAATGATTGCTCTTTACCGTTTACTTTAATTACAATTGGCACAGAATGATTATTAGCAAAATGATAAAGATCACCTGGCACTGGTTCCCCATTCACCCAATCAGGTACACGAAGCGCTACATTAAAGTTTGCTTTTGTAACAGGATCAACTTTTATTTTTATTTCACCATCCCACGGATAATTTGTTTCTGTTTTAATACTTACTAAATTCTTTTCGAAGGGAATGATCGTATTGCTTCCAACAAATAAATTCACATAAATACTGTTGGATGATTTTGCATAAATATAATTGCCTAAAGAAGTAACCAATCTTGCAATGTTTGCCGGACAACATGCTGTTCCAAACCATTCAGCTCTTTGATGTTCGCCTGTTGATGCCAATGGATTATCATAAAAGAATTTATCGCCGCTTAAACTTAATCCATCTAATGCACCGTTATATAAAACTCTTTCCAGCACATCCATGTATTTACTTTCGCCAGTCAATAAATTCATTCTTTGATTCCATAAAACCATTCCAACCGATGCGCATGTTTCGCAATACGCCTGTTCATTAGGCAAATCATAATCAACACTAAAACCTTCATTCGTTCCTGCCGATCCAATGCCACCGGTAACATACATATTTCTGTACACCACATCTTCCCAAACTTTTTTCATGGCATTTACATAACCTGCATCGCCTGTTTGCACTGCAACATCAGCAGCACCGGTATATAAATACATGGCACGAACAGCATGACCGGTAATTTTATTTTGTTCTTTCACCGGTAAAATATCCTGCCAGTAAGCAGGTGTACCCCAACCCTTACCATTGTTGTATTTATGACCACGTTGTTGTAAATACCAATCGGCTAATTTTAAATAACGATCATTATTTGTTGCCTGATATAATTTAACCAACGCCAATTCTATTTCTTCATGACCACTAAACCAATATTTGTTTTGCAAACGAAATGTTGAATCGATATTATTTGCTACACGAATGGCAACATCCAATAATTTTCTTTTACCCGAAACATTATAATATGCAACAGCAGCTTCAATCAAATGACCGGCATTATAATCTTCATGTTTTTCAATATCAGTCCAGCGTTTATTTACATCACTCAGTGTAAAATAAGTATTCAAATAACCATCGGGTAATTGAGCAGCAGCAATAATATCTATCCATTCATCTATTTTATTGTGCAAAGTTGTATCAGTTCCGTTTTGCAAAGCATAAGCCATTGCTTCCAATGCTTTGAACACATCCGAATCATCATAATAAATTCCTTCGTGCTTCTCTCCTTTTTTTCTGGCTACTTTTTGAAAGTTTCGGATGCGCGGTGTTTTTATTTCTGTTTGATAAATGCAAACAGGAATAGTTACTTTAACTACTTTATCGATCTTTGGTTTCCAGAAATGATCGGTGATATTTACTTTCGAAAAATTAACCGCTTCCATTTTTTGAAGCGATGATTGTGCAGATAATTGTTGCACTATCATCAATAAAAAACATACAAACATTTTTTTCATAGCAATCAATTTATTTTAAAACAGTTTATATCACTTGAAATCCAAAAGCATAAGGATCATCATCCGTATCTATCGAAATAGTATTGTAACCATAGATCCTTGCCCAGCCTTCAATACTCGGACGAATGGCAGGCTTCCCATTCACTTTTGTTTCTTCTTCAATGCGACCAATAAATTTTGAACCGATGATACTTTCATGAATAAATTCATTTCCCTTTTTTAATTTTCCTTTTGCATACCATTGCGCCATACGTGCCGAAGTGCCCGTGCCGCAAGGACTTCGGTCGATTGCTTTATCGCCGTAAAAAACCGCATTGCGTGCAGTAGATGTTTTATCCATCACAGCACCTGCCCATAAAATATGTGTGCAGGAATGTATCGTTGGATCTTCGGGATGAACAAACTGATATTTTTTATTGATGCGATTTCTTATTTCTCTCGACCATGCAATTAATTTATCGGCAGTATAATTTTCTAATCCTCTAAAGTTTTTTTGACCATCAACTATCGCATAAAAATTTCCGCCATAAGCAACATCAAAAATTAATTCGCCCAAATCAGGACAATCAACTGTTAATTCTGTTGAATCTAAATATGCAGGAACATTAGTCAACTTAACTGATTTTACTTTCGATCCTTCTTTTTTATATTTTATCAAAACCAATCCGGCCGGGGTTTCCATTCGAACAACACCTTTTGTTTTTGGTAGAATCAATCCTTCTTCAATCGCAATTGTTATGGTGCCAATCGTACCATGACCGCACATCGGCAAACAACCACTCGTTTCAATAAATAAAACAGCAACATCATTTGCATCATCATGAGGGGCATATAAAATACTTCCGCTCATCATGTCATGACCTCTTGGTTCAAACATCAAACCTCTTCGTATCCAATCATATTCTTTTAAAAAGTGTTGGCGCTTTTCACTCATATTATTTCCTCGTAACACAGGACCACCACCTGCAACCAAGCGAACAGGATTACCACAAGTATGTGCATCAATACAGAAGAAGTTTTTTCTCATTGTTCAATTTTAATTAAGCTGCGAGCTAATAGCCATGAGCTGTGAGCTTTTTCATTTAACACTCAACATTTAACATCATTCTTCGTCCATTCATTATTCAATAAACGCCAAATATTTTTTGAATTATTATTCTTTAATTCATCAGGTAATAATTGTTGCGGACAATTTTGATAACACACAGGTCTAACCCAACGCTTTGCTGCATTGATTCCTACCGCAGTAAATCTGCTGTCAGTTGATGCAGGAAAAGGTCCGCCATGCACCATACTCGGACAAACTTCCACACCCGTTGGTACATTATTAAAAACAATTCTTCCTGCAATCGTTTCTGCAATTTGAATTAATGAAGTGTATTCTTCTAAGTCTTTATCGGTGCCCATTAACGATGTTGTTAATTGTCCGCGAACAGATTTCCATACTTCAATCAATTCATCAACATTTTTACAAACAACCAATAAAGAATAAGGACCAAATACTTCTTCATGCAATAAATTATTTTGAAGAAATATTTCGCCGCTAACTTTTGCAATGGTTGGTAATGCCTGTAAGTTTTCTGTCTTGGATGAAGATTGTTTGATTAAAGCAACACCTTTTTGTGTTAATGCATCATTCATCTTTTTATAATAAGCCGAATGAATTCCTGCATGCAACATGTTTGCAGGAATAACTTTTTCAATTTCTTCCGATAATGTTTCAATAAATAAATTCAATCCATCTGTTTCAATTGCGATCAATAAACCGGGATTGGTGCAAAACTGTCCCATGCCCAACGTAATGGAAGCTGCATATTGCTTTGCAAGACTTGCGGCATTTATTTTTAAAGTATCAGGAAATAAAACAACAGGATTAATACTTCCCATTTCAGAAAAAACAGGAATAGGATTTTTTCTTGCAGCGGCATAATCGTACAATGCTTTACCACCGGCAAACGATCCTGTAAAACCAACAGCAGCAGTTGCATCATGTTGCACTAAAGTTTTTCCGCTTTCAAAAGAACTGCCATGTACATGCTGAAAAATATATTGCGGCATTTTTGTTTTTGTAATAGCAGTTTGAATCGCATCATTAACCATTTGCGAAGTTGCTGCATGAGCAGGGTGTGCTTTTACCACCACACTGCAACCAACAGCCAATGCACTTGCCGTATCGCCACCTGCAGTTGAATAAGCAAAAGGGAAATTGCTTGCACCAAACACCACAACAGGACCTAATGGTATCAATAGTTTGCGCAGATCGGGCTTTGGTGGATTTTTATCGGGAATAGCAGTATCAATACTTGCTTCCACCCAAGATCCTTCACGCAACATGTTCGCAAACATTCTTAATTGAAATGTTGTTCTTCCTCTTTCGCCGATTAATCTTGTAGGGGGCAAATTAGTTTCTGATGCTGCCTGATCAATTAATGTATCACCCAGCAATTCTATTTCGTTTGCAATTGTTTCTAAGAACAATGCTTTATTTTCTGATGAAATATTTCTGTATTGATGAAATGCAATTAACGATCGTTGCATCACTTCATTAATTTCTGTTGCACTTGCTTCCGGAAAACTATTTATCATACTTGCAAATTAAAATATTCGGGTAAGGATGGTCTTGTTGCAATTCCATCATCAATGATCTTTAAAATTCGTTTTCTTTCTTCACCTTCTAAAATTAATCTTGGTGCACGAACATATTCCGATCCAATGCCGGCTTGTTTTTCTGCGAGTTTAATATATTGAACCAATTTAGGATGAATATCCAATTCCAATAAAGGCATGAACCAACGATAAATATTTAAAGCTTCTTCTATCTTTCCACTCTTGGCTAATTTATATACAGCAACGGTTTCACGGGGAAAGGCGCAAACTAATCCTGCCACCCAACCATCTGCACCCGCAACTAATTCTTCTAATGCCAAAGGGTCTACACCACATGATATTTTATAGCGATCGCCAAATCGATTTTTTAATCTGGTAACATTGGTAATGTCTCTGGTTGATTCTTTGATCGCAGTAATATTTTTACACGATTGCAATTCATCAAACATATCTAATGTCACTTCGATCTTATAATCAACAGGATTGTTATAGATCATAATAGGCAGATCAGTAGAATCTGCAACAGTTTTAAAATAAGTAACTGTTTCGCGATGATCACTTTTATATCGCATGGGTGGTAATATCATAATTCCTTTTGCACCCCATGCTTTTGCATAAGCAGCCTGTTGTAATGCTTCTCGTGTTGAGCCTTCAGCAATATTCAACACAACGGGAACTTTATTATTTACTTTTTCGATCGCGAATTTTACTAACCGTTCTTTTTCATCAGTAGTTAAAACACTTGCTTCGCCTAATGTGCCGCCCAAAATAATTCCGTTAACACCGGCATCTAATTGTTCATTTAAATTCTTTTCGAATAAAGCAAAGTCCAATTCATCGTTTGCAGTAAACTTTGTGGTAAGTGCAGGAAAAACTCCCTTCCAATTAAATTGCATATACTTTTTTTTGTAAAACAAATCTAACCCATAAATAAATCATTGTATTTGCTGTAATTAATCAATACTGATACTATTTTATCCTGTTTCATGTTATTTTTACCGCAGAATGATTAATTAATTATAAATGAAAGTAATCCCTTTTAAAATACCGCAAACAGGAAAAGATGCTATTCATGTGCAGATCGATAAAGCACCTCATTTTTATAATCACTTACATCAACATCAGGAAATTCAGTTAACGCTTATCATTAAAAGTGAAGGGACCATTATTGCCGGCGATCATGTTGGACGTTTTACTGAAGGTGATGTTTATATCATTGGTTCTAATCAGCCGCATGTTTTCAGAAATGATGCATCTTATTTTCGACAGAAGAAACAGGCAGAAAGTATTACCGTTTTCTTTGACGAGAACACACTTGGTAAACCATTCTGGCAATCGCCCGAAATAAAATCCTTTCAATATTTCTTTCGCAACAGTAATGGTGGTTTTAAAATAACCGGAAGAAAAAAAGAAGCATTGAAAACTAAATTAGTACAGATGGCCGATGCAGATGGATTCGATAAATTATTACTCTTTGTAGAAATAATAAAACTATTATCAAATAAGAAAGACCTGAAGCCATTGTCGAAGATCACAATTCAACGATCTATCAAAACATTTGATGGCAATCGTTTAAATAATATCCTTGAATTTATTTTTAAAGAAAGTCATCGCACTATCAAACTCAATGAGATCGCTTCTGTTGCCAATCTTACACCGGAAGCATTTTGTAAGTACTTTAAAACAAGAACGCGCAAAACATATATTCATTTCTTGAATGAAATTCGCATCAATAATGCCTGTCAACTATTAATGAATGAAGATATTCCGGTAACAACAGTTTGTTATCGTGTTGGGTTTAATAACCTTTCAAATTTCAATAAGGTCTTTAAAAAGATAACAGGCAAAACACCAAAAGAATATAAACAAATCGGTTAGAAAGAAGAATCAAGATTCTTATTTCAGTTCATTCATCAAACAACTTCGCCTTCAATATCATAATCGTAAGCTTTGGTAATTTTTACATTTACAAAATCACCAATTATTAATTTCTTTTTTGAATGAATCACTACCTCATTATCTACTTCAACACTATCAAATTCTGTACGGCCTAAATATCTTCCTGCTTCTTTTTTATCGATGATCACTTTTAATATCTTACCAACTTTCTCCTGATTTTTTTCTAAACTTATTTCCTGTTGCACTTCCATTATTTCCTGCGCCCTTGCTTCTTTATCTTCCTGCGAAATATTATCTGCTAATAAATGTGCTGAAGTATTTTCTTCGTGACTGTAAGAAAATATTCCAACTCTATCAAAACGATGTTCTTTTAAAAATTGTTTCAGTTCTTCAACATCATCTTCTGTTTCACCAGGGAAGCCTGCAATTAAAGTAGTGCGCAAACAAATGCCCGGAACTTTTTCGCGTATCTGATGGATCAATTCGCTCATCTCTTCTCTCGTGATATTTCTTTTCATCGCAGCAAGCATATTATTGCTTGCATGTTGCAAAGGCATATCGAGATACTTGCAAATATTATCGCGTTCATGCATCACATCTAATATCTCCAAAGGAAATTTTGAAGGATAAGCATAATGCAAACGTATCCATTCAATTCCTTTTACATCAGCCAATGCATTTAATAAATCGGGTAAGCAACGTTTTTTATAAATATCCAAACCATAATAAGTAAGTTCCTGTGCAATCAGCATGATCTCTTTAACGCCTTTCTGCACAAGACTTTCAGCTTCCTTCACTAATTCTTCAATTGTTTTGCTGATGTGCTGACCACGCATCAATGGTATCGCACAAAACGAACAAGTGCGGTTACATCCTTCACTTATTTTTAAATAGGCATAATGTTTTGGAGTGCTTAATAAACGTTCGCCCAATAATTCGCTTTTATAATCGGCATCAAATTGTTTTAAGATAAGCGGTAATTCTAATGTGCCGAACCATGCATCTACATCGGGCATTTCGTTTTCGAGATCGTTGCGGTAACGTTCACTTAAACATCCTGTCACATAAACCTTATCTAATTTTCCACGGCGTTTTAATTCCAACTGATCGAGAATAGTATTAATGCTTTCTTCTTTTGCTTTATCAATAAATCCGCAGGTATTTACCACCACAATATTATGATCGAGTTTTGTGTTCTCATGCACCACATCAATTTCGTTGGCAGCTAATTGTCCGCTTAATACTTCACTATCCACTAAGTTCTTACTGCAACCGAGTGTGATGATGTTTACCTTATCTTTCTTTAATGTTTTTGATTTCATGCGCGGCAAAGATAATGGATGAGACGGGAGTTCTGAGTCTGGGGTCAAGAGTCGGGAGCCGGGAGTCAGAAGCAGGGAAACCAGTGTCTTTTGCTGACTTGATACTATTAGTGCGGCAATAATCTGCTATGCCAGCTTTAATTTAGCAGGAGATATTCTTTTAGTGCAGCATGATACACTGTTTGCCCTGGTTTTAGTTTTTTCTTGTATGCAGTTTTTTTGGCTGCATCTTTTAAAATGCCCTTTGCAAATGCCACTGCATCGCTGAACTTGCTGCGTTTTTCTTCTTGTTTTTTACTGGGCTTAATGTTGCTCATATTGGGGAACTTAGACAGCACTTTTCCATAAGCATATTGTTTAATCACTACCTGTTTACCAATATGCCCGCTTGCCCCATGTAATAGTATATTGCCATTTATTCTTGCCATACAATAAAGGTTGTAATGATATAGTAATGATGGCTGAATGCTTCGTTCATCTTTCGCTCATCCTTCGTTGCTCTTATAGTTTTACTGTAGTTAGTAACCGTTAACCCTTGCCAAGCTTTACACTAATTACAAATATAATAATAAAATTATTGAATAAATCAAATCCTAATTAAACTGAAACTTTTTTTTGTATGCTTTACAGCTGTTTCTTTATTAACTTCTTTTGCTCTTGTTCGGAGATAGTCCACTAATTATTGGAGTATCTCCGAAGCAGGTACGAATAAGGTAAGTAAGAAAGCTAACGATTGTGTTAACACAAAAAAAGATGATAAAGTACCTATTGTTTATCTAGATAAATTACCATTACAGTCAAGAAATTACAGAGTATATATTTGTAATTACGGAAATTTCAATATAAATAACCTAAACATGCAAATCCTCATTCAGAGCAGAGTCAAATATATCTTCAAGGCTACAATATTTTGTATTTTCTTCATTGGGCTTCTTTTCCTTTTCACATCTTCACTGAATTTTCTTCCAAGACATTTAGTTCCTTATAGCCTTGAAGGCATTTATCACGGAATTATTGGAATACTTGTTGGTTTATTAACAACAAAATTATTTTTAGGTTTCGACAAAAAAAAGTTTTCTGATATTGGATTATCGTTTGAGCGTAGTACCATAGTGAAATTTCTTGCAGGTGCTGTAATAGGTGTTATAATAATGGGGCTTCTTGCAGGAAGCGTTATTTATTTTACAAATACAAGTATTGAAGTGAATCAGAAATTTAAACTTTCGCAATTTCTTATAGCTTCATTGACGACATTTCTGTTAGCGTTTATGGAAGAAATAGGTTTTAGAGCTTACCCGCTACATTTACTAAAAAACAAAGTTGGAATAAGAATAGCTATCATCATTACATCAATTCTTTTTGCATTTTCTCATATTGCTTATGGGTGGACGCCAACAAGTTCATTAGGCCCAGCAATTTGGGGCCTACTATTTGGATTGTCAGCAATTTATTCAAAGGGAATTGCCATGCCAACCGGAATTCATTATGCTATTAATTTAACCACTTTTTCATTAGGTTCAGGAAATAACACAGTTAGCATATGGACAATTAAAAACACTAATTCCATAAGGGCAAATTATCTAGGAATAGATTGGGTAATTATACTTCCTCACATTACTCTTTTAGTTTTTGCAATAATTTGTATTGAATTATACATGAGAAGAAAAACTACCGCTAATAGCACTATTTAAAAAAAGTTACCATCATAGTTTTCCTTCGGCATATAATTTTCTCATTTCCTTTTTATCAAATTTACCTACACTTGTTTTTGGAATTTCTTGTATGAAAGAAAGTTTTTCGGGCAATTGATATTTTGCAAACGTTGGTAATAAAAAACTATTCAATTCTTCCATCGATAGTTTTTCATTCTCATCTTTTAAAACAATTACTGCCAATGGTCTTTCTGTCCACACCTCATCAGGAATAGCGATCACCGAAGCCTCCTTCACTTTGGGATGCGCCATGATGGCCACTTCCAGTGCAACACTCGAGATCCATTCACCACCGCTTTTTATCAGATCTTTTGTTCGATCGGTTATCTGCATATAACCGTCTTTATTAATTATTCCAACATCACCGGTTTTAAACCAACCATCTTCGCTAAAGTTTTCATGACTGATGGTTTTATAATAAGAATTAATAACCCATGCTCCTTTAATTTCAATTTCGCCAACAGTTTTTCCATCACGTTCTGCAATGGTTCCATCTTCTTTTATAATTCGTATTTCAACACATGGAACTTCTTGTCCCTGCAAGGCTCTTATTTTTATTTTTTCTGCATCAGATAAAGAATCATGTTCGGGTTGCAATCTGCTTAATGTACCAACCGGAGAAGTTTCTGTCATTCCCCATGCATGTATTGCTTCTATTCCAAAATCTCTTTGAAAGTTTTCAATCATAGTTGGTCCTGCAGTTGCTCCTCCCACTAAGAATGTTTTTAAAGGGAATGAATCTATAGGTCCCATTTTTTTCAATGCTGCATAAATTCCCTGCCAGATGGTAGGTACACCGTTTGCTTTATTTGCTCTTTCTTCAATGATCATTTTAATAAACGGCTCCGGTTGTAAATGTGATGAAGGAAGAATTAAAACAGCTCCGGATAAAACAGCACCAAACGGAACGCCCCATGCCATTAC
The DNA here is from genome assembly GCA_903870685.1 of uncultured Chitinophagaceae bacterium. Classification (GTDB taxonomy): domain Bacteria; phylum Bacteroidota; class Bacteroidia; order Chitinophagales; family Chitinophagaceae; genus CAIQDX01. Next base: position 42,639 of record CAIQDX010000007.1, read on the forward strand.
ATGAAACTGAGGAACGCCAACTAAAATTCTGTCTTGTGATGTTAAACATGCATAATTAGGTAAGCACAAAACAACAGCATGCAACCATGTTGAACGATGCGAATACAAAACACCTTTTGGCAAACCCGTTGTACCACTGGTATAACACATGGCGCATGCATCATTCTCATCAACTTTTACCCAATCATTATTATCCGGTGCATCTGCAATAAAATCTTCATAGTCGATTGTGTTTGGCAAACTGGTTACAAATCCTTTTGGTGCATTCAATAAAATAAATGCTTCAACTGTTGGTAATAGCGCCGCAATTTTTTCGAAGAAAGGAACAAGTGTTGCATCAATAAAAATGATTCTGTCTTCCGCATTGTTTACAATGAATTCTGTTTGCGATGCTGATAAACGAATATTGATAGTATGACAAACAGCACCTGCACCCGGTATGCCATAATATAATTCGAGATGTTGAAAATGATTCCATGCAAAAGTGCCGATCATATCTCCGGGTTGCACATTAAATTTAAGCTGTAAAGCATACATTAATTTTTTGCTTCGCTTATATAGATCAGTATAAGTATAAACATGTCTTGACTTATCGGGCAAAATACTGATGACCTCTTTTTTTGGAAACACACGATAACCATGATCGAGAATAGAAGTAATGGTCAAAGGATAATTCATCATTAAGCCTTGCATAACAATCGTTTTAATTTGAGAAAATGTAAAACAATATACTATAGTTTTTTTGCTGTTGCAAGGTTATTTAAAACAGTTGTAAACGCTGTACATTCGCAACGATAAAATTGTTTTAACAATGCCCTCCTTTCTTTCACTGAAAAAAAATTACGATGCATTATTGGCAGCAATCATTGGATTCGCTGTTGTGTTGTTGTTTACACATTATGGCGGCATTGGCATTTCGCCTGATTCGATCATGTACACCAGTGTTGCGAGAAACATGAATGAAGGCAAATGGTTATTGGGTTATGATAATAAACCGATGATCTTATTTCCGGTTTTGTATCCGATATTTTTAGGTGTCATCATGTTCATTACAAGATTGGATGTGCTTGTTTTTGCGACAGTACTAAATGGAATTTTGTTTGCAACGGTGATCTATTTAAGCGGTTGTATCATGCAAAAATTTACAACAACATCGCGTTTATATAAAGCATTTGTGTTGTTGATCATTATTCTTTGTCCATGTTTAACAGATGTGTATTCGATGCTTTGGTCCGAAACATTATTTGTGTTTTGGGTGATCGTATTTTTTATTTTCATACATAAATATTTACAAAATACTTCAATTAAGAATTTATTGTTCATCAGCTGCATTGCAGCGTTGACTTGCATTACACGTTATGCCGGAGTTACAATTATCGGAACAGGTGGTTTATTGATATTGTGTTTTGCAGCATTGAAGTGGAAGAAAAAAATAATTCATTTACTGATATTTGGTTTCATCGGCATTTCGTTATTGACAATTAATTTATTCAGAAATCAATTATTATCAGGTTCATTTACCGGTCAACGGCAAAAAGGAGTTATTTCATTGCATACCAATATAGAATATTTTGGTTCGGTATTAAGCGATTGGTTGCCGTTTGCATCATTTACAAAATCATTCAGTTTTTTATTGGGATTATTATTTTTAGTTGCTGCGGTCATCACATTTATTTACCGCATTGTTAAACAAACACGTTACAGCAGTTTCGAAAATATTGCAACAGCATTCTTTTTAGTGTTTGGTTGGTTCATGGTCATCAGTGCAACAGTATCGCGTTACGAATTAATCAACAGCCGTTTATTATCGCCATTATTCATTTCATTTATTTGGTTCAGTACGCAAAGTATTCCACGGATAATAAAATTCATCAGCAATAAATTCATCAAACTATCTTTCTTTTTTGTAATGATATTTTTAGCAACAAGTTTATTAATGCAACATTATACAATTGATAAAGAAACCTATCAAAATGAGTCGGAAGGCGGTATTGGCGGTTATACTGATGATGACTGGAAAGCATCTGAAACATTGCATTACCTGAAAAATGATACAAGTTTTTTTGATAAAGATTATCCTGTCATTTCCAATGCGAATCATGCTGTTTATTTTTTTACAAGAAGATCAGTATTTTCTTTACCCGAAAAAGTGCATGCAGATAAAGTGGCATCATTGTTTGCTTTGCCAACATTCAAATTGATTTGGTTTAACAATGAAGAAAATTTTGACCTGTTAAGTTTAGAAGAAATTAAAAAGAAAAAAATAATCATTCCTATCAAAACATTTAATGATGGCAGTTTATTTTTATGCACGAATGACAGTAGTTTGGTAAAGAAGTAAATTTGATTTTTTATTATACGGATTGAACTTGTTTTTAAAAAGGTTTCGACGAGCTGCCAAGAGAGTTAGCAAAAAAACCTGAAACCCACTTACAAACAAATGATTATTTTTTGCCACTAAGAAACAAAGAATTTATGTCTGAAGATTTATTGATAACAAAAGGAAACAAACAAGAACAATACGAATCTTTATTACCGCAGATAAAAGGTTTATTGGAAGGCGAGCCCGACCTCATCGCTAATTTAGCCAATGTGGCTGCCGCTTTGAGAGAACAGTTCAATTGGTTTTGGGTTGGATTTTATTTAGTGAAGAATGATGAATTGGTATTGGGCCCATTTCAAGGACCGGTTGCTTGTACAAGAATTAAAAAAGGAAGAGGCGTTTGCGGCACAAGCTGGCAAGAAGAAAAAACATTGATAGTTGAAGATGTAGAAAAATTTCCCGGACATATTGCATGCAGCAGTTTATCGAAAAGTGAAATTGTTGTACCGCTATTTAAAAATAAAATTGTTGTTGGTGTTTTAGATGTTGACAGCGATTCGCTAAATTGTTTTGATGAAACTGATAAATTATACCTTGAAAAAATCATTCAACTTATTAATCTATAAAACAAAAATCCCGCATTAGCGGGATTCTCATTTCGGGTTCTTCTCAGAGAGGGGTTTTGCTAAAACTCAATCATGTACATTAATATTTTTACAACCATGTGTATTATAAATTGGCTTGTCGGAAATGATATTTACTTTTTTCAGATCAATATCAGCAGCATCAACAGAATCAAATCCTTTGATTGATTTTATAAGAATATTCTCAAAATAAATATGATGCACGGGTTGTTGTGGTAATCCAACAATAGAGATGGCTTGCTTGGCACCATCACAATTAATATTGCTGATATAAAACGAAGTAAACTCGGGAACTTTATCAGCAACAGTTGTCTTAACATCTTTTATATCTTTTCCGGCAGGCACATCTTCATAATAAGTATTGAATGAAATTGCTTCATGAACAATATTCTTCATGGTTATATTATCAACGTAAATATTTTTTACCAATCCTCCTCTGCCCGCATTGCTTTTTACACGAATGCCAATATCAGTTCCAATAAAATTACAATCACTCACATAAATATTATTCATGCCACCATCGGTATTACTGCCAATAACAAAACCGCCGTGTGCACGAAACACCGTACATTTTGCAATTAAAATATTTTCTAACTCTGCTCCGTTACCCTTGTTACCACTGCTTTTCATGCAAATGCCATCATCGCCGGCGTTTACATTGCACTTAAATATCACAACATTTTTACAAGCACTGATATCAATCCCATCGCCGTTTTGTGCCCACCAATCGTTATAAACACTCACGCTATTCATTGTTAGATTATTACAATGATTAGGATAAAAAACAAATTTTGGAGAGTTACGTAAAGTAATTCCTTCGATCAAAACATTATTACAATTCACTAAATACAACATGTAAGGACGCAAATATTCTCTTGCAGGAATATAATCTTCAGTAGTTGGCTTTGCTGATTTTTGTTTTAATGATTTTAAATATTCTTCTCCATTGATTGCTTCAAAATTTGGCCACCAAACTTTTCCATCTTTACTTACAACGCCGGTTTTTGTTATTTCATTCCATTGCGAAGCTGTGGTTTTTTCTTTTTTAACCGGACGCCAGCTATCTCCTGCTCCATCAATAATTCCCTCACCGGTTATGGCAATATTTTCAAGGTCATAACCATAAATAGGTGATGCCGGTGTAAAAGTGTTACTCTTATTTCCAGCTTTAATGATTGGATATTGTGCATGATCTTTTGTAAACTGAATAATGGCACCATGTTCGAGATGCAGATCAACATTGCTTTTTAATTCTATCGGACCGGTTAACCAAGTTCCTGCCGGAACAATAACTTTACCGCCACCTGCTTTTGTACATGCATCAATTGCTTTTGCAAATGCAGTAGTGTTAAGGGTTTGAGCATCATTGACTGCTCCAAAATCTTTGATCGAAAATTTCTTATCGGCAAATGACGGAACAACAACAGTCGGCATTTTAAATGGTGCATGCTGAATATAATAATCAATATTTTTATCCTGCGAATAAGAAATCGCAGACAATAAAAGAAATAAAAAAGTTGATACGATAAGAAGTTTTGATTTCATATTTTTCGTTTACAATTCAATCGATGCTATAAAAGTAAAAACCTTGCAAGTCTTTGTATTAATTATTTACGGAATCGTTCCCGAAAAAATAGTTGAATACGAACTTTGTACCTTTACGCTTTATTATTGTAACTTTTTTTCAATCGCTTACTGAATGAAACAATTTAATGTTCCAAATATTTATCGCAGTTCACTTATCAGTGCTGTAAAACAAAAGCGCAGGATTGATGATAAGTTGAAAAAAGATTTTAGTCCAACTTTATTGGACCTAGGTTCTATTAAAATTTATTTAGCACGTCATTTTGGTTTTTGTTACGGCGTTGAAAATGCAATTGAGATTGCTTTTAATACGATCGATGAAAATCCCGGAAAAAGAATTTTTTTATTGAGTGAGATGATCCATAATCCACAAGTAAATTCCGACCTAAAAGAAAGAGGCGTACAATTTTTACAGGATACTTATGGCAAACAAATCATTCCTTTCGAAACAATAACCAAAGATGATATTGTTTTAATTCCTGCATTCGGAACAACATTAGATATTGAAAAAATGTTGAAGGAAAAAGGCATTCATACCGAAAAACATAATACCACTTGTCCGTTTGTAGAAAAGGTTTGGAACCGAAGTGAACAGATCGCTGAAAAGGGCTACAGCATTGTAGTTCATGGCAAACCAAAACATGAAGAAACAAGAGCAACTTTTTCGCATGCATCATCACATACCGCAACTGTTGTGGTAAATGACATGAAAGAAACGATCGAGCTGGCAAAATATATAACGGGTGAAAAATCAGCCGAAACTTTTTATTCTGAATTCAAAGGAAGATATTCTGAAGGATTTGATGTAGCTAAAGACCTGCAAAGAATTGGTGTTGTAAATCAAACAACACAGCTAGCATCAGATACACAAAAAATATCTGATTATCTAAAAGAAGTAATCAAACAACATTATCATCTAACAGAAGAAGATATTGGCGAACATTTTGCCGATACAAGAGATACATTATGTTACGCTACTTACGATAATCAAACTGCAGTATCGGCCATGTTGAACACCGATGCTGATCTGGCGATTGTTATTGGCGGTTATAACAGCAGCAATACTTCTCATTTAGTTGAACTCTGTGAAAAGAAATTACCCACTTATTTTATTGATTCTGCAGAACGAATCATTAATCAACAAGAATTAATTCATTGTGATTGGAGAACAAAAGAACAATCACATGTACAACATTTTCTTCCCGAAAATAATATTCCTAAAGTTTTGATCACGAGCGGTGCCAGTTGTCCGGATGCATTGGTAGAAACAGTTATCAGAAAATTGGCTGCATATTATAATGCGGAAAAAGAGATCGAAGTGTTGATAGGATCTTTTAATTGAAAAATAAAAGCGATGGAAAATTAATATCTGTAAAAATCGCAGAACAGTTCATCGCACAATAATCCTTTTAATGTTGGGTTTGATAATACTTCGGTATAATCCATTTTCTTTCCATCCACCCAAATTGTTTTATACACTAATCTAATTCCGTGGCTGTAATCAACCCACCAATTTATATGTCCGATATATAAAGGTTGAATAGGTTTTCCGTCTAATTTATGCCAACCATAAATGGCTTCATGATTGGGCTTTGGATAACGAGAAACCTGTCCTGATAATACCACATCTTTTTTTATTCCTGCTATCAAACCCTTACGCAGCTTACGTTGGCCTTCAACAATTAAATGATGCTGCCACATAGTTACACTGCTGTCGCGAAACGCATACATGGGCACCGGTTCTAATTTTACAACAGCTTGTTGGTAAATATCATTCACCATTTTTCGGGTTGGCAAAAAACAATGAAAACTATCGGCAATAATTTGTGCAGCCATTGGTGTTAATGGAATTCGTGCCCAGTCATTATTAGTGCCAATGCTTACATAATCGGGTGCAACAAAATAAAATGCATGAATTTCATTTCCTGTTGCCGAATCAATGATGGAAGTATTTATTCGTACAAATTTTTTATAAAAAGATGGCATGTTACCGGAAAGAATTTCCCTCAATGCTAAAGAATCACGTTGTTGCCATTTCCATGCAGCAACAGTTTTATAAAATGAAGTAGCACTTGTTCTTTCTGTTGATGGCTCTACAACATGCAATCGGAATTTATGTTGTGCTTGAGAGAAATTAAATCCCAACAATAATATGATCAACAAAAAATGTTTCATCAATACAAGGTAATAAAATATTTTCTACCCGTTTCTTCCGGTAAGCATTGGAACAAAAGAAAACAGATCGAATGATTCTTCTTTAATATTTCCATCAACTAATTTAGTAATTCGCAACATTCTTTGAGCATCACCTTCATCAACAGGAATAACCATCATACCACCCACTTTTAATTGTGTAATTAATTTGGGCGGAACATAAGGTGCCGCGGCAGTTATAATTATTTTATCGAATGGTGCATACGCTTGCAATCCTTCAAAACCATCACCATAAAAGAATTTGATGCTTGGATATTTTGATCGGAAATAAAAATTCTTATGTGCTTCGTATAATTTTTTTTGTCGCTCGATCGTATAAACCCAAGCTCCCATTTCGGCCAGAACTGTTGACTGGTAAACACTTCCTGTTCCTATCTCTAAAACTTTATCACTTTTTTTTATTTGCAATAATTGAGTTTGATATGCAACAGTGTATGGTTGTGAAATAGTTTGTCCTTCACCAATGGGAAAAGCTTTGTCTTCGTAAGCTCTTTTATCGAAAGCAGAATCCAAAAAATAATGTCGTGGAATGGTATTGATGGCATTTAAAACATTTTCGTCGGTAATACCTTTTTCTTTTAAAAGATCTACCAATTGTTTGCGTAATCCTTTATGCTGATAACTGTCTTCGTATTTTCTCATAGACAAAGCAAATCTAATTAAAGCATAAATGATTTATTACAATTCCGGACATTGTGAAAAGAAAAATGCTGTACAAAATTTTTGCACAGCATTTTATAATTATGATTTTGAAATTTATTTCAATCTCATGCTTTCAATAATGCCTTTTATTTTATTTTCCAGCTCAACATATTTTGTATCAAACTCAGCTTTATTATTTAGTGTGGTTTTTACGCTGAAATAGAATTTAATTTTTGGTTCGGTACCTGAAGGGCGTGCCGAAATTTTACTTCCATCTTCGGTAATAAATTGTAGTACATTACTTTTTGGCAATTCAATTTTCCAGCTTTCACCGGTAATTAAATTCTTACCAACAGAAAGTTCGTAATCCAGTAACTGCGCCACTTTGCTGCCATTGATAACAGACGGCGGGTTATTGCGATAACCTTCCATCATATCAGCAATTTCTTTCTGACCATTCATTCCTTTCTTGGTGATACTGATCAAATTTTCGTAATAAAATCCGTATTGAATATAGAGTTCGATTAATTTATCGAACAATGTTTTTCCATTTTCTTTTTCATAAGCAGCCATTTCGCAGATCAATGCAACAGCACTAACAGAATCTTTATCGCGAACTTTATCACCGATCATCAATCCAAAACTTTCTTCACCACCAACAATATAATTTTCTTTGCCTTCTTGTTCTAAAATTAAAGATGCGATCCATTTAAAACCGGTAAGAACGGAATAATATTTTACACCGTTTTGATTACTTACTTCTCTTGCCATTTCGGTTGACACAATGGTAGAAACCGCAATATCATTGGGTTGTGTAAGACCTTTCTTTTTTCTTGCTTCCAGCATATATGCGAATGCCAATATCAAAGTTTGGTTTCCGTTCATCAATACCCATTCGCCTTTATGATTTTTTACACCAACACCAACACGATCCGCATCAGGGTCTGTTCCCAATAAAATATCAGCATTTAATTCTTTGGCTTTTTTCAAACCAATGCTCATTGTTTCACTTTCTTCGGGATTGGGATAAATAACTGTAGGAAAATTTCCATCGGGTGTTGCTTGTTCTTCAACAATAGACACATTAGTGAAACCCAATGCCTGCAATGCTTTCGGCACCAATGTGATTCCGGTACCATGAATAGGTGTGTACACAATTTTAAGATCATGTTGTTTGGCAATCACTTCAGGATATACACTTAATCCTTTCACCATTTCAATATATTTATCATCCATCTCTTTACCGATAATAGTAATATTTACTTCGCCTCCACTCCATTTAACATCATTCACACTTGCAATTGCCTCCACTTCTTTAATTACATTTTTATCGTGTGGCGAAACCAATTGTGCACCATCGTCCCAATAAGCTTTATAGCCATTATATTCTTTTGGATTATGCGATGCGGTACAAACCACACCTGCTTTACATCCTAAAGTTCTTATCGCGAAACTTAGTTCCGGCGTTGGTCTTAGGGCTTCAAATAAAAACACTTTAATACCATTCGATGCAAAAACATTTGCGGTTGTTTCGGCAAAGAAGCGTCCGTTATTTCTGCTGTCGTGTGCAATAGCAACTTTTATTTCTACGCCCGGAAAACTCTTTTTTAAATAATTAGCAAAGCCTTGCGTTGCCATTCCAACAGTATATTTATTCATTCGGTTGGTACCAACACCCATGAGTCCACGAAGTCCGCCGGTACCAAATTCAAGGCTCTTGTAAAATGATTCTTCTAATTCGGAAGGATTTGATTCTTGTAATTTTTTAATTTGATCTTTTGTGTCAGCATCATAATTTCCGTTAAGCCACACATTAATGTTTTTCAAAGTAGCAGCATCCATGATTATAAATTTTAGAATTGAATTTTATTATTGAACAACAAGTTTAAGAAGATTTGTTTAATTAATTTACAAATGCACCCAACACTTCGCCATCTTTTACTTCAACCTGAATATGGTCTTGCAAAGTTGTGGAAATTGATAAGCCAACATAATCGGGTTTGGCAGGATACAATTTATGCATTCTTTCTACCAATACCAAAGTTTGAATTCTTTTGGGATGAAAGCTGAGCAAGGGTTTCAGCATATATAATAATGTTTTTCCGCTGTTAGCAACATCATCTACGATGATAATATTTTTATTGTCGAAATTAATTTCTTCACTCAATAAAATATCAACCGGAAGGTCTTTATTCAAACTTGCAGAAATTACCTTAAACGGAATTGATAAATATGGTTTTAAGAACTCTGCAATTTTTTCTGCTATTACCAAACCATTTGTTTTAACGCCGATGATGAAAAGTTCGGCATCATCACCTTCCAATTGTTCGGCAATTTCCAAAGCCAATCTTTGTAATTTATAAGATGCTTCTTCTTGTGTAAGTATGTAATTTTTTTCCGCCATAATTAAAATTTCATAGTCAAATGTAATAACAACCTTGCAACCTGCAATTCAAATCATTTATCTTAGCGTATAACTTTGCCTTATGCAATTCATTCAACAAATCTTATTTGCGGCAATCGCAATTGTTGCTGTTTATCTCTTTTTAAAAAAGTTCGTAGAAATTAAAAGAAATATTTTGTTGGGACGTGATGAAGACCTCAGTAATAATTCATCACAACGCTGGAAAAATGTTTTATTGTTGGCATTAGGGCAAAAGAAAATGTTCAAGAATCCGTTGGTTGCTGTGATGCACTTTTTTGTGTATGCAGGTTTTATCATCATCAATATCGAAATATTAGAAATTATAATGGATGGCGTTTTAGGAACGCATCGTTTATTTGCTTCACCACTAGGAAATATTTATGTGTGGCTGATTAATTTCTTTGAAATATTAGCCATCACTGTTTTAATCTTTTGTGTGATATTTTTGATAAGAAGAAATATCATCAAGCTAAAACGCTTTGCCAGCAAGGATTTGAACGGATGGCCAAGAAGCGATGCCAATTATATTTTATTTACTGAAATTATTTTGATGAGTTTGTTTTTGAAGATGAATGCTTGCGATACTTTATTACAGGCAAGAGGTTTTGGACATTATGCTGAACACATTACCGGCAACTTTTTAATCTCTTCTAACCTGCATCCGATACTTCAAAACTTCAGTAGCGAAACATTAGTAGCTTCTGAAAGAGTTTGCTGGTGGTTACATATCATCGGCATTTTTACGTTCGCAAATTATTTGCCTTATTCAAAACACTTGCATATTATTCTCGCTTTTCCTAATGCTTATTTTGCAAAATTAGAGCCACAAGGAAAAATGCAGAACATGCCCGAAATTCAAAATGAGGTTTTGTATGCGATGCAACCTGAATTAGCGCCAACAGGCGATGCAGCACAACAGCACATTAAAAAATTTGGTGCAAAAGATGTGTTTGATTTGAGTTGGAAAAATTTATTGGATGCTTATAGTTGCACCGAATGCGGAAGATGCACCACTGCTTGTCCGGCAAACATCACCGGAAAATTATTAAGTCCACGTAGCATCATGATGAAAACGAGAGATCGTTTGGAAGAAGTTGGAAGAAATATAAATGCCAATAAAGAATTTAAAGACGACAGTAAAACTTTACTGAGGGATTATATTGGCGAAGAAGAATTAAGAGCCTGCACTACCTGCAATGCTTGTGTAGAACAATGTCCGGTAAGTATTTCACCGCTGGATATTATTATTCAATTACGCCGTTATTTAATTATGGAAGAAAGTAATGCGCCACAAGAATGGAACAGCACTTTCAGTAATATTGAAAATAATTTTGCACCATGGAAATTCTCACCTGATGAAAGAGATAAATGGGCTAGTGAAATGCTAAATGTTGAATGATGAATTATAAATGAAAGTTTTTTTATCATCAGTGTTCACTTCCGATTCTCGACTCTACACAAACGTACCCCATATCATTCGGTATAATTGAATGGCAGCAGCAATAATAAAAATGATGCCCATCACAATATCCAATGTCTTATTACTTGTATTAAATTTTGTAACCACCCAATTTCCACCATACATATAAAATGCTAAACCGCTGATAGTACCTGATCCGCAGCCAATGGTAAAAACATTAAACTCCAAAGTATTCGAATGCAAAACATGCAAATGGATCAAATAACTACTCCAAATAAACCAAAAAGGAATTTGTGCCGGATTTAATGCACTCATGGTAATGCCCAACCAAATGCGATTTATTTTATTATCTAGAATCGGCGATTTTTTTTCTCCATGATGTCTTACTGCGGTAATAAAACTATAGATTCCAAACCCTAAAAAAAATGCAACCGTTAACCAGCCCAGTAAAGTGAAAAAGAACTTATGCTGCATGATAAAATCAACTCCGGATAAAACAGAACGCAGATATATAATTTCTATCAACGCCACGCCTACAGCATATTTCCATGCATTTGAAAACCCTTCTTTCACGGCAATATGTGTAGATGTTATGCTCATGGTACCCAATGGCAACTGACCTAAAAAACTAACCAACCAACCGGTAAAAAATATAAGAATATATGCTATCATATTAAATCGAATAATAAATCAAACTACAACAATAACATTTATTTCAATATTATTAAGAAAGGATTGTTTGATGTTGAAGCATTCGTTTTACTCACATTTAAGTCCAATTCATTCATTTTATATCACCGCCGATTAACCGTTTTAACAAAAGATTGCACAGTCTTGGCTGTAACTTGGCATAGTTTTATCTTTATAACACAATAAAAATTAAAAACATGGAAGGAAAAAAATATAAAATACTGCTTTGCGAAGATGACAGCAACCTCGGTATGGTTTTAAAAAATTATTTAGAACTGAATGATTATGATGTTATTCTGGAACGTGATGGAAGACTTGGTCTGGCTGCATTTCAGCGTGAAAAATTTGATATCTGTTTATTGGATGTAATGATGCCGAATGTGGATGGTTTTGCATTGGCAGAAGAAATTAGAGATGTTGATCCTGATATGCCTTTATTCTTTTTAAGTGCAAAAACAATGAAGGAAGATATTATACAAGGTTATAAATTAGGTGCAGATGATTACATCACAAAACCGTTTGACAGTGAATTGCTGATGTTGAAAATAAAGGCCATTTTAAAACGCAATGAAGAAGATAATAGGATCAGCGATAATATTGAATTCGATCTTGGTTTCTATCATTTCAATCCAAAATTGCGTGAATTGATTCACGAAGGCAAAACACAAACATTATCTCCAAAAGAAAATGAGCTGTTGAAAATGCTAGCTGAACATAAAAATGATCTGTTACCAAGAGAAAGAGCATTGAAGAAAATTTGGGGCAGCGATACTTATTTCAACGGAAGAAGCATGGATGTTTATATTGCCAAACTTCGTAAATATTTAAGAGATGATGTAAATATTGAAATCGTAAATATTCATGGCAACGGATTTAGATTAGTTGCACCATAATAAATTTTTCAATAAATAAATTTAAAAGCCTCATGAAATTCATGAGGCTTTTTATTAGCTGAATAAATTTGATTGTGCGCCTTTTGGCACTGTTTTTCCTAAATGATTATATGCCTTTGCAGTTACTTCTCTTCCTCTTGGAGTCCTCTGCATAAAACCTTCCTGAATTAAAAATGGTTCATACACTTCTTCAATGGTGCCGGCTTCTTCACCAACCGCAGTTGCAATGGTGGTAAGACCTACAGGTCCTCCTTTAAATTTTTCTATAATGGTAATTAATATTCGATTATCCATTTCATCTAATCCATGTTCATCAACATTCAATGCTTTTAAAGCATGTTGCGTAATGCCAATATCGATCATTCCGTCATTTAAAACTTGCGCAAAATCTCTTACTCTTCTCAATAAACTATTGGCGATACGAGGTGTGCCGCGACTGCGTCTCGAAATTTCTCCTGCAGCATCCGAAGAAATTTTTGTGTTTAAAATGGCTGCACTTCTTTCAATAATTTTTTTAAGTGTTTCGGCGTTGTAATATTCTAATCGTGATTTAATTCCGAAACGAGATAACAATGGTGCGGTTAATAATCCACTTCTTGTTGTTGCTCCAACCAATGTAAAAGGATTTAAATTTATTTGTACACTTCTTGCATTGGGTCCGCTGTCGATCATAATATCAATTCTGAAATCTTCCATCGCAGCATATAAATATTCTTCCACCACATTACTTAACCGGTGTATCTCATCAATAAATAAAACATCATTGGGTTCTAAGTTGGTCAATAATCCTGCAAGATCACCTGGCTTTTCAATAACAGGTCCTGAAGTTTCTTTTATGTTTACGCCAAGCTCATTGGCTACAATCCTTGACAGCGTTGTTTTTCCCAATCCAGGAGGTCCATGAAATAAAATATGATCCAATGCCTCACCACGAATCTTTGCAGCTTTAATGAAGATGATTAAATTTTCAATTAATTGCGGTTGACCAGAAAAATCATCTAACTCTTTAGGACGAATTGTGTTCTCAAATTCTTTGTCCGCCAGATTAAGATTCTCTTTCTCATTATTTAAATTCGGATTTGCCATATCGGCTCAAATCTACAAAAACTATTTGTGCATTTTAATTGCAATAAAATAGGACAAATTTTTTTGTACTAAGCTGTAGAATAAAATGAAGCTGCAGTTGCGTCGCACACTTGTACTGACGAATACTAATCAACAATAAATAATTTTTATTTTTCTGCAGACTTTTCTATTGCTGTTTTTTCGGAAGCAACATTAAATGGCCCGTGGCATGTTGACATTAATAATAAAAATGAAAGTACCAATACAAAAGATAAAATAGCAGTGCCTGTGAAATTTATTTTTACTTCTTCGTTGTGACTTGACATGATGTAGAATTTTATTGCAGCAAATTAATGAAAAAATTATTTCACAAATTTCAGCATCTGTAAAATAATATCAGGATCAGGGCAATTGGTTAAATATTTTTCTCTTTCACTTAATTTACAAACACCCGGAAAATCGCCTTTATAATTTTGCATGTTTAAAATAATTTGAAAATGCAAATGCGGTGGCCAATTTCCATTTTCATTCGATTCTCCAAAATGACCGATCGTTTCGCCCATGCTAATAAATTTTCCTTCTTTCAAATGTTGAATATCTTTTAAAGAAAGATGTCCGTATAAAGTAAAAAAGTTGGTTGCTTTAATTTGATGTTGCAAAATAATGGTAGCACCATAATCGCCGTAATGATCGTTAAAAGCAAAGCTGTGTATCACGCCGCCCAACGGCGCAAATACAGGCGAGGCAGGCTTTCCCCAAATATCAATTCCTATATGCAACCGGCGTGGTTCTTCGTCATCAAACACTTTACTTCTAGCATATAAAGTTCTTAATTCATCATATCCGCCAATTCCATAAGTTGCATTTGAAGCAATTAATTGATCGTTGATGTATTTAGAAAATTTTTCTGTGTCGTTAAAAATTTCTTCGGAAAGTGTTTTACTTTTTTCAGTGAAATCCATCAACAATAATTTATCGCTTGATGAATTAAATGGAACTACCCGATGAAAAATATGTTGGTATTGTTTCAGCAACTGAATCATGATATAAAATTAAAGCCCCGGCTCGAAAGTCGGGGCAATTCATTTTAAATGGTAATTTTAATTGTTTTAATCGGCTCTTGGCGTAAACTTTATAACTGTATTGGCAATAGGTTTCACCGTTTGTAAATATTTGAAGATAGCATACAGATCAGATTCTTTCATCTTCGAATACATCATCCACGGCATAATGGAATTGAAATCTTTTTCACCAATCGTTGGTGAATGAAATGATGTATCCTGATACATCTTAAATCGTTTAATAAATTGTTCGGCTGTCCATGCTTTAATGCCACTTACATCTTGTGTAAGATTTCCAGAACGAATAATTCCTGCCGGCATTGCAAATTCTCTTCCGCCACTATACTCAAGCTCAGGAATAACCTGACCCTTTTTATCTTTAGTATGACACTCTCTGCATGCCGACGCATTCGTCATGTATTTTCCATAAGCCAATGTATCTGATTCCGCAGGTCTCTTTTGCAGATTGGCTTTTTGCGGAATTAAATGTTGAATGATACTGAAAGGAAAATCTGCTTTCGATTTTGGCACATCGTATTTAACAGGTTCTAATGTTCTGATGTATGCTATGATGGAATAAATATCTTCTTTATCTAATCCACCATAATAATGATAAGGCATTACAGGAAACAATGCATCATTATTTCTATCAACACCGGTTGTAATGGTTCTGAAAATTTCTCCATCAGTCCAATCACTTAATTTATACGGTGAAATATTTCTTGAATAAAACACGCCGGGGAAACCGTATCGCTGATCAAATCTTTCTCCGCCCCTCCCTTCAGTTCCTGCAACCATCGGACCTGCAAATTTTGTCCAATCTCTTTGCGAATGACAATCCATGCAAACAGTAACGCAGTTGGCTAAATATTTACCGCGTTCAATTCGTGCAGGCGTTCTTTCAACTGTAATGTTTTCGGGCTTTCCAACATTTGGTAAAAAGGTTGTAACATAAGAAATAATGCCAATAATGATGATCACAATTATTGCGATCAGATACAAAAAGATCTTTAGAATTTTTTTCATGATGTTAGGTTTGCTTAAATGAGTGCTAACAAAATAAAAAATAGATTTTAAATATGCAATAGCCTGAAATAAAAAACCCCGACTTGAAAGTCGGGCCAATGCAGTCGGGACAAATAAAAATTCTTGTTGCTTATTTATGAATGTTCTTTGATGGGTTTATTTTTTCAAGATCTTTTTTAGCAATATAACCGGTAGTAAATTTATCCTTACTGTCAAAATCTGCTAAAACAAAATTTACAGTTTCGGAATGAATTTTCAGCACATCTCCTTTAACAACATAAGCTTTTCTGTGAATTGATTTTAGATTGGGACTTGTATAGAAAAAAACTTTGTCTTTTATCACACGCCATTGAGTTTCATCATAATGACCATCGTATAAAAAATTCGATGCAGTAATTCCTATTAATTCTTCTTCTCCTACAGTTATTGTTGGGTCATCTTTCATTTCGCCGCTATCAAATCCTGATTCAATTTGAGATATTAAATGCCATTGTTTATCAGATTTCAGGTATTTAAATCTATAAATGTAAGTCCATTTAAATCTTCTTCCGCCACCTGTAAATAATTCAAAAACATCCGGTGCTTTAATTGATATATCTTGATCGAAAAAAATATAATTAAACTTAGGCATCAATGAATCATTTCGCAATGCTTCATATAATTCTCCTTTATTGTTTCGCAATAAAATAAAAAAGGGTCTTACGAGCGAATCTTCTCCAGCTTCATGTTCATTCTTATTTTGCAAAACAAGAATTGCATCTTTTCTTCCATCATTATTTAAATCGCCTTCTTCAAAAATCATCACTTCATGATCCTTCAAAATAAATTTTTTTATTTCATCAGGTATAAAAGGTTTTAGTCTTTGTGCATTGCAGAATAGAATTGATACAAAAAAAGAAAAACTAAACAGTACGATTTTCATATACTA
This sequence comes from uncultured Chitinophagaceae bacterium, assembly GCA_903870685.1. Lineage (GTDB taxonomy): Bacteria > Bacteroidota > Bacteroidia > Chitinophagales > Chitinophagaceae > CAIQDX01. The sequence continues at coordinate 59,554 of CAIQDX010000007.1, forward strand.
AATATAAAAAAAGCATCAATAATTATTGATGCTTTTAACTATTACTTTTTATAGTTTTTAAATCACCACATTGATCATCTTTCCTTTAACGAAAATTATTTTCTTGGGTGATTTGCCGTCGAGCCATTTTTGAACTGTTTCATTTGCCAATATAATTGGTTCAACTTCTTGTTGCGTAATGTTGAGATCGAGAGAAATAGTTGTGCGCAATTTTCCGTTGATACTGATAGGATATTCTTTGCTTGATTCAACAACATAGTTTGCATCGAATATCGGGAAAGCCGCATCCAGTATAGATTCTGTGTTGCCCAATGCTTTCCATAATTCCTCTGCAACATGCGGTGCATAAGGAACAAGCATGATTAATAATGGTTCTAAGATTTCTCTTTTATTACATTTTACATCACTCAATTCATTTACGCAAACCATGAAAGCCGATACTGCAGTATTGAAAGAAAAACGTTCGGTATCATCTTCAATCTTTTTGATGGCTTTGTGTAAAATTTTTAATTCATCTGCAGTTGCTTTTTCCTCGTTCCACACTTTGCCCTTCAACTCATCAAAGAATAAACGCCATAATTTTTTTATAAAACGATGCACGCCTTCAATACCTTTTGTATCCCATGGTTTGCTTTGTTCAACCGGACCTAAAAACATTTCGTACATGCGGAAAGTATCGGCGCCATATTTTACAACAAGATCATCGGGATTAACTGTGTTGAATTTTGATTTAGACATTTTTTCAACTTCAGCACCGCAGATATATTTTGATGTTGAATTAGAATTATAAATCGTTCCATCTTCTAAAATAAATTCTGCATTTGTATATTCACCGTTACGCCATTTTTTAAATGCTTCAATATCTAATTCATAACCATCAACAAAATTTACATCAACGTGAAGTGGATGATGTTCTACAATATGATAATCTAATATATCAGAATATTTATTTTCAAATTTTGAATGTAATAAATACGGTTCAAAAAGTTTGTTGTAATCAATCAGCCCTTTTGCTTGTTGCGTTATTAAACCATCTGAAACTATAAAAAACGGAGCCCAAAAAATATTATTTTCATCACCTTTTCCTACTCGTACTCTATAAACAAATCTCGAACTTCCTTGTATCATTCCCTGATTCAACAACTTTTTAAACGGTTCATCATATCCAATGAAACCTAAGTCGTACAAGGCTTTCGTCCACATGCGGCTGTACAATAAATGTCCAACTGCATGTTCTGTTCCGCCAATATACAAATCAACCTGATTCCAGTAATCGCTTACTTTTCTATCACAAAAAGTTTCTTCATTATGTGGATCCATGTAACGTAAAAAATACCATGAAGAACCTGCATAACCGGGCATTGTATTGGTCTCTAATTCTTTCGCAACCCATTCAGGAATATTTGCCAACGGACCTTCACCTTCGGGACCGGCAGAATACGATTCTACTTCGGGCAATAATAATGGCAATTCATTTTCATCTAATGCATAAGCTGTTTCATCTTTCCAAACAATTGGAAATGGTTCGCCCCAATAACGCTGGCGACTAAATGCAGCATCACGCATTTTATAATTTATTTTTTTCTTACCAATGCCTAATAAAACTAATTGATTAACCACCAAGTCGATCGCATCTTTCATCACAATGCCATTTAAAAAATCGCTGTTGGTTAATGTTGCTTCTTTTGTTGAGTTTGCTTCTTCTCCATTAAAATAATCACCAATAATATTTGTGATAGGAATATTAAAATAGTTTGCAAATTTA
>CAIQDX010000008.1 GCA_903870685.1 uncultured Chitinophagaceae bacterium
ACTTAGCTTGTGCATGTGTTGATTGTTGGATGAAGAAAGCAGCAGCAATGATTAAGAAGATTTTCTTTTTCATGTGTTTTGGTGTTTTATTTTTTGGGAATAGGAAAGGTAGCAGCAAATAGAATAGTTGCAAAACCAATCAGCCATTGCAAACTATTAACTACCGAACAGAAAATATATTTCGCCGAAAAGAGTATAATTATTTTGTTACCAGCTGTAGAATGCTGTGGCATCGCCTGTTGCGTCGCACTCGTGTACGCTTTGTATTTTATTGAACTTTTGATTTAGTGGTGTAAATACCAACGAAGTCAAAAGTTTTAATATTAAGTATCACGCTTAATTATTTCATTGCCTTTTGCTTTACTTTTCTTTATACGCTTAATGCATTCATCCAAGAGAGTTTTCGCTTTTTCGTTTTTCGAGTCGTTCTCAATGGCTTTTTTGAAATAGTATATTGCAATGCTATCATTAATATGACCATAATTAATACCAATATTCTGATATGCTTTTGACACCCTATAATTTAAACTTATTGATTTAAGATAATCTTGAATAGCTAAATTCATATTTAATAGCATAGAGTATGAATATCCCCTGTTATAATAGTATTTCCCGTTTGTAGTATCGAATTCTATTAGCTTGCTATATAAAATAATAGCATTTGAATATTCATCTTTCTGATATGCCAAATCTGCAATAGATTCCAACTTTTTTAGATTATTTTGATTCCAAACTAAAGAGTCCTGGGAATTCCAAATTTCTTTAAAATTTTTATCTTTTTGGCTTTTGCAAGATATTGTCATGATAAATAAAATCAAGAATAGAACATATTGCTTCATTTTTTAAACAATTATAAGTTTTTCAATCTAATCAAAATTCAGCATTTGATTAGTCAGATAAAATTAATTATTTAAAACAATAACTTATGCAATGAAAGTTTCCCTATAAATCGGACAGTTTAAAAAAGCATGTAAGTTTTTCGCCGCTGGGAGTTTTTTCATCAATAGCATTTTATATTTTAATACTTTGTAAGAACCAAGTTTACTACTTCCCAACTCCAACTTTCTAAGTGATTAATTTATTTTCTTGTTTTAAAAATGCTGCACATCTAAACTTTTTGCATGCTACATTTGTTTAGAACATAAATAATTTAATGATGCCCAATAAAATTGTTGTTGCCATTACCGGAGCAAGTGGTGCTGTTTATGCAAAAGTTTTATTGGATAAACTGATGCAGGTTAAAGATCAATGGCATGAATTAAGTGTGGTGATGAGTAACAACGCCAAAGAAGTTTGGCAAACAGAATTAAATAATGATGATTATAAAAATTATGATGTAAAATATTTTGAGAAGAATGATTTTAGTGCACCGTTTGCATCAGGTTCGGCAAAATATAATATCATGATCGTTGCGCCATGCAGCATGGGAACTTTAGGTAGAATTGGAAGTGGTGTTAGTGATGACCTGATTACAAGAGCTGCCGATGTTGTGTTGAAAGAAAGAAGAAAATTAATTTTAATGGTAAGAGAAACACCTTATAATTTAATTCATATAAAAAATATGGAAACGGTTACATTGGCAGGTGGCATTATTTGTCCGGCAACACCATCATTTTATTCGCAACCAAAAACCGTTGAAGATATTGCTGCCACTGTAGTTGACAGAGTTTTAGATTTAGCAGGAATAGACATAAAATGTTTTCGCTGGGGAAAATAATTATTTCAAAAAATTAATTAAAAAAAAGCTGATGAAAATTTTCATCAGCTTTTTTATTGAGAACAATTTATTTATTCTGCATAACTGCTAACAGGTTCGCAAGTGCAAATTAAATTTCTATCGCCATGCGTATCATTTACTCTTGCAACACTTGGCCAGAATTTATTTTGAGTAACATAGTACAAAGGAAATGCAGCTTGTTGTCTGGTGTATGTATGATTCCATTCATCGGCGCAAATAACAGCTTGTGTATGCGGTGCATTTTTTAAAGCGTTATCTGTTTTATCAGACTTACCTTCTTCAATTGCTTTTATTTCTTCATAAATAGAAATCAATGCATCGCAAAATCTGTCTAACTCAGCTTTGTCTTCACTTTCTGTTGGTTCGATCATGATCGTTCCCGGAACGGGGAAGCCCATGGTTGGTGCGTGAAATGCATAATCCATTAAACGTTTGGCAACATCAGATGCTTCAATGCTTGTGGCAGATTTAAGCGGACGCAGATCAACAATAAACTCATGTGCACAGGTGCCGTTTATTCCGGTATATAAAATTTTATAGTACTTGTCTAATCTTGCACGCATATAATTTGCGTTTAAGATTGCATATTCAGTTGCTTTTCTGACACCATCATATCCCAACATTTTTATGTATGCATAACTGATCAATAAAATACTTGCAGAACCATAAGGTGCAGAAGAAACAGCAGACGAACTATTCAATGAAACATGACCCGGTAAATGTTTTACTAAATGTTCAGCCACACAAATTGGTCCAACACCCGGACCGCCGCCGCCATGTGGAATAGCAAATGTTTTATGCAAATTCAAATGACAAACATCAGCACCAATTGTTGCCGGCGATGTTAATCCAACTTGTGCATTCATGTTGGCACCATCCATATAAACTTGTCCGCCGAATTGGTGTATTGTTGCACAAATTTCTTTGATGCTTTCTTCAAACACACCATGTGTTGAAGGATAAGTTACCATCAATGCACCTAATGAATCTTTGTATTGTTCGGCTTTTAATTTTAGATCAGCCACATCAATATGTCCGTCTTCATCACTTTTTACAACCACCACTTTCATGCCCGCCATCACTGCACTTGCAGGGTTTGTTCCGTGTGCCGACATAGGAATCAATACAAGATTTTTGTTTGCATTACCATTGGCTTTATGATAAGCCATGATGGTTAATAAACCTGCATACTCACCTTGTGCACCACTATTTGGTTGCAAACTGCATGCAGCAAAACCTGTGATCTCACTTAAATATTTTCCTAACTCATCAATGATTTGCAAATAACCTTCGGCTTGATTTGAAGGAACAAAAGGATGAAGTTTAGAAAACTCAGGCCAAGTAACCGGAATCATTTCAGTAGCTGCATTTAATTTCATGGTGCAACTACCCAATGTGATCATACTTGTATTGAGTGAAAGATCTTTATTTTCTAATTGTTTTAAATAACGCATCATCTGACTTTCGCTGTGATGGATATTAAAAACAGGATGTGATAAATAAGTGGAAGTTCGTTTTGCAAATGATGGAATAGAAATTAATTCATCATCACAATCAAAACTTACTTCTGCTTCATCTTTTCCTAAAGATTCTGCAAAAACATAAATAATATCCAGCACATCTTTTTGTGATGTTGTTTCATCTAATGCGATGCCGATATGATTTGCATCATGATAACGGAAATTAATTTTATGTTTTTCAGCGATCGTTTTAATTTTTTCAGCATCTGCTTTTATAACGATAGTATCGAAATAATGTTTGTTACTATTTTCAAAACCAATCGCACTTAATTCGTTCGATAAAGTTTGTGTAAGCAATGCAACACGTTGCGCAATTTTTTTCAAACCGTCGGGACCATGATAGACTGCATACATCGCAGCCATATTTGCCAACAATGCCTGAGCCGTACAAATATTACTTGTTGCTTTTTCGCGTTTAATATGTTGCTCTCTTGTTTGCAAAGCCATACGCAATGCACGTTTGCCTTGTGCATCAATACTAACACCAATTAATCTGCCGGGCATACCGCGTTTAAATTCATCTTTTGTTGCAAAGAAAGCAGCATGTGGTCCGCCAAAACCAAGTGGCACACCAAAACGTTGTGCAGAGCCCAAAGCCACGTCAGCACCGAGTTCTGCAGGAGAAGTTAAAATAGTTAATGCCAACAGATCTGTTGCCATTACAACAAAAGCACCAACTGAATGAATTGTTGTAATGAAATTTTTATAATCTTCTATCGAACCATTATCATTTGGATATTGAATAATGGCACCAAAATAATTTTCATTAATGGTTGCAGTTTTATAATCACCAAAAACCAATTCAATTCCAATAGGAGTGGCACGAGTTAACAACAAATCTTTTGTTTGAGGAAATGTTTTTTCATCAACAAAAAATTTAGGCTTTTCAATTTTATCAGTTTTGTTTACATGATGAAACAACATGGCCATTGCTTCTGCAGCAGCAGTTCCTTCATCCAATAAAGAAGCATTCGCAATTTCTAATCCTGTTAAATCAGTAACCATTGTTTGAAAGTTCAATAAACTTTCCAAACGACCTTGTGAGATCTCTGCTTGATACGGTGTGTACTGTGTATACCATCCCGGATTTTCAAAAACGTTTCTTAAAATAACACTTGGTGTGATGGTATCGTAATAACCCTGACCGATATAAGTTTTAAATAATTTATTTTTTGCGGCAACTTGTTTTATTTCTTGCAAGTATTCAAACTCGCTGATGGCTGCTGGTAAATTCAATTCATTTTTTAAACGGATAGAAGCAGGAACAGTTTTGCTGATTAATTCTTCCATACTTTTTACGCCAATGGTTGCAAGCATTGTTGCTGTATCAGCTTCATTGGGTCCATTGTGTCTTCTTTGAAATTCGGTGTTTTGTTGTTGAAATAAATTCATAGATATAAGGTTGACCTTTTAGAAAGCGCAAATTTACAACCTATCAACAGGATATGTGAATGATATTTATTTGTGGGGAAAGGATGTGAAATGATTTATTACGAATCTTCTTTTTTTCTCATTTCATTGCTGGTATGCCGAGAACCATCATGACTATAGCCGGGAGGGCCGAATAAATATTTTATTCTTTGCTTGAATGTGATGTTTTTTTGAAATACATCTTTTGCAATTTGATTCCATTCATGAAAAACAATATTTACAGCATTCGGGTTTTCCAAATTTTTTGTTAGTCCGTATTTAATGGGCTGATATTTTTCGGCGGGTAATTCTGCCTGAAATGTTCCGAATAATTTATCCCACACAATTAAGAACATTCCCATATTCTTATCCAGATATTTTGGATTAGAACCATGATGAACGCGATGATGCGATGGCGTAACCAAAATATATTCAAGCCATCCCATTTTATTTATCAATTCGGTATGAACAAAAATTCCATAGATCTGTGTTGCAGAATATATCAAAGCAATATCCATTGGTTTAAATCCTGCCCATGCAATTGGAATAAAATAAAAGAAACGATATAAAGGTTGAAAAACAGATGATCGGAATCCCACAGAGAAATTAAATTTCTCGGAACTATGGTGTGTTACATGCGATGCCCAAAAAAAACGTATCTCATGATCGAAACGATGCAACCAGTAATAAACAAAATCTTCAGCGATCACTAAAACTATCCAATAAAGAATATTTATTTTCCAAGTAAAAAAAGCATGCGCATAAAAATATTGGAGAATATAAAAATAAACGATGGCACGAAAAGCTAAATCGAGACTACTATTTAATAATAAGAGATAAATATTAGCAACGGTATCTTTTAAAGTATAAGATTTACGGTGTTGTAAATGGGTTAGTAATATTTCCAAAACAATAATGCCTATATAAAACGGTGTAGAAATATATAACAACCATTCTTGCCTGATGTCGTTCATTTGATTCTGTTATCTTTGATGCTGTTGCAAAGAAACAATAACTGAGTGAAATTTTTATCAACTGATATTTTTTAACATGTCCGAAATAAAATTAGATAACTGGGAGAAAAGAAGTGCCGAGCATGAAAAGCAATACAAGCAATTCCTTCAACGCGCCAATAAAAATAAAGTTCTGAAAGTATTGCCAGAACTGCATGAGGAAGCTTTCAGTAAAATTGATTGTTTAGAATGTGCCAATTGTTGCAAAGGGTATTCGCCCAGATTTAAAACACCCGATATAAAACGCATCAGCAAATATTTGGGAATGAAGGAAGGTGATTTCATTGAAAAATATTTAGACCTTGATAAAGAGGGTGATTATGTTACAAAAAATTCTCCTTGTCCTTTTTTAGGAAGCGATAATTATTGTAGCATTTACGATCATCGTCCCGGCGACTGTGCAAGATTTCCTTACACTGATGAAGATGTTATTTTAAAACGACCGTTAATTACTTTAAAGAATTCTGGTTTTTGTCCGGCGGTTTATTATGTACTGGAGAGATTAATAAAAATTAAGTAGTTAATTCCAAGAAAGCAGTCTCCAAATTCATTTTAATGATTTTCATATCATCTTTCCATTCGCCAACATTTGGAACAGAAGTAATTTGCATGATCTCATCTTTTGTTTTTCCGGCTTTAATATTATCGTCAACCATTTTTAATAATTGCGAAATATAATTCTGCATTCCTTTCAAATCATCTCTCGATCCAACAACAGCATTGTTACTGCCATGACCAAAAACAAAAATAGTATCATTATCAAAAGTGCTTTGTGCTTTGTCTAAAACCGTGATCCAGCTTTTAAAAGAAGCACCTGCTTTTCTATCAACATAGGGATACATTCTATTAAACATCAGATCGCCGATATGAACAATATTCGAATTTTGAAAATGGATCAATGCATCGCCACTCGTATGTCCTGCACCAAAATAATGTGCTTTAATTTTTTCTTTACCAATTTTATATTTCCAGGTATCGGTAAAAGTTGTATCCTGAAATAATTGTTTGTCTTCTGATTTTTGTTCGGCCGCCACACGTTTATAATTACTTAAACAATTTGCATGACCTACAACATGTTCTACTAATCCTTTAAAAGCAATATTTCCACCGGTATGATCGCCGTGATGATGTGTATTAATTAAAAGTTTAAAAGGATTCGTTGTTTTTGTTTTTAAATCAGCAATTAAGTGATTTGCCTGATCAGGAAATTCTGTATCGATCACAACAATTCCTTCATCACTTAAATAAAACATGATGGTGCCGCCTTTCTCGTTAAAGATGCCAATATTATTGCGCAGCATGGTTATTTTGTAAGCAGGCTGTTGTAACAATGCAGCAATTAAATCTTTTGGAGCTAATGCTAATAATCCGGCAGATAATCCTGCGTTGCGTAAAAAGTAGCGACGTTGCATAAAATTTATTTTTTATTGAATTGTAAGTTAGAAAAAACTTGCTTGAAACAAATAATTATTATACTAACAGAATAAAAACAGTTTTGTTTATTTTTTGTTGACCAACTTTTGAAATTCTATTGAACTGTGGTTGCGTCGCACACTTGTACGATTTGGTTTTTATTCAACTTATTTCGTGGTGAAAACACCGATTAAGGCGAATTAATATAACTTGGTATATTATATCCTTAAATTAAGTAACAATACTTTATGAAAACAATTGCATTACTTATCCTTTTCGTTTTGAACTTGCCGTCCTATTCTCAGAAAATCGATTATGCAAAAATTCGTAATAGTCTAACTTCAATAACCTGTGGTAAAAATGATACTTTAACAGTTATTACAGCTAAACAAAAACTGGAGTCTCTTGATACAAATAGCATAAACAAAAATTTATATCTTTATTACAGTGACTTAGCCACAAGTTATTTATTGGTTTATATGCGTAATAAAGACAGTGTGTTTCTTTTTAGGTCAATTGAAAATTATAAGAAATCACTGTTCCATAAATCAAACTATCCCAAAGCATATTGGCAACTTTCCTTTTGTTATTATTTTTTACTTGGGGATTGTGATAACGGTAAATATTATCTAATCAGATATAAAAAAGTAGAAAAGCAAAAGTATTGGGATATGGAACAAATTAAAATGTTAATATCAAAATGTGAAAAATAAATGCACTTTATTTTTTTAATGTTTTGTTTCACATCTTCTTGAAACGTAGTAAACACAGCCATTTCAACCGATCATAGAAATAAAAAACCCGCCATGCAGCGGGATTTTTTATTTATTTTTTAAACTTACTTTTTTAAATATTAGCAACTTGTTTGCGAATAATATTTAATGCAGCACCTGCTTTAAACCATTCGATCTGTTGTTGATTGTAAGTATGGTTAACAGTAATTTCTTCTTTACTGCCATCTTTATGATTCAACACAAGTGTTAATGATTTTCCGGGAGTAAATGTTGTTAAACCAATTACATCAATCGTATCATCTTCCTGAATTTTATCGTAATCATTTTTGTCGGCAAAAGTTAATGCTAACATTCCCTGTTTCTTTAAATTAGTTTCATGAATACGCGCAAAAGATTTAGTCAACACCACACGAACACCTAAGAAACGTGGTTCCATTGCAGCATGTTCTCTCGAACTTCCTTCGCCATAATTTTCATCACCAACAACAATAGTTCCAATACCTGCAGCTTTGTAAGTACGCTGTGTTGCAGGTACGGCGCCGTATTCGCCGGTTAATTCATTTTTGATATTGTCAGTTTTTTCGTTGAAAAAATTAACCGCACCAATCAACATGTTGTTAGAAATATTATCTAAATGTCCGCGGAACTTTAACCATGGACCAGCCATAGAAATATGATCGGTGGTACATTTTCCTTTTGCTTTAATTAAAAGTTTCAAACCTTTCAGATCTGTTTTTTCCCATTCAGCAAACGGTGCTAATAATTGTAAACGTTTAGAATCGGGTGAAACATTTACAGTAACATTTTTTCCATCGGCAGCAGGAGCTTGATAGCCTGCATCTTCAACAGCAAAACCTTTTTTTGGTAATTCATCACCATGAGGTGCATCTAGTTTTACTTGTTCACCTTTTGCATTTGTTAAAGTATCAGTAATTGGATTGAAAGATAGATCTCCTGCAATTGCAATGGCAGCAACCATTTCAGGCGATGCAACAAAAGCATAAGTGTTTGGATTACCATCGGCACGTTTTGCAAAATTTCTATTGAAAGAATGAACGATGGTATTCTTTTCTTTTTTCTCTGCACCAACTCTGTCCCACATTCCAATACATGGTCCGCATGCATTTGTAAAAATTGTTGCGTTTAGATCAGTAAATGTTTTTAATAAACCATCACGATCAGCAGTATAACGAACTTGTTCAGAACCCGGATTAATTCCGAATTCAGCTTTCGTTACCAAACCTTTTGCAATGGCTTGCTGAGCGATTGATGCAGCACGACTTAAATCTTCATAAGAAGAATTTGTGCATGAACCAATTAATCCCCATTCAACTTTTAAAGGCCAATTATTTTTTGCAGCTTCTTCTTTCATTTTAGAAACAGGAGTTGCTAAATCGGGGGTGAATGGTCCGTTTAAATGTGGTTCTAACTCATTCAAATTAATTTCAATTAGTTCATCAAAATATTTTGAAGGATCGGCATAAACTTCATCATCAGCATTCAAATATTTTTTAACTGAATCAGCAGCAGCAGCAACATCGGCGCGACCTGTAGCAGATAAATAACGACTGATGCTATCATCATATCCAAACGTTGAAGTAGTTGCGCCAATCTCTGCACCCATATTACAAATAGTTCCTTTACCTGTTGCACTTAATGATGCAGCACCTTCACCAAAATATTCAACAATAGCACCGGTACCACCTTTTACAGTTAAAATACCTGCAACTTTTAAAATGATATCTTTCGGTGCAGCCCATCCACTTAATTTTCCGGTAAGTTTTATACCAATTAATTTAGGCCATTTTAATTCCCATGGTAATCCTGCCATCACATCACAAGCATCAGCACCACCAACACCAATCGCAACCATTCCTAATCCACCGGCATTTACCGTGTGAGAATCAGTGCCGATCATCATTCCACCAGGGAAAGCATAATTTTCTAACACTACCTGATGAATAATTCCTGCACCGGGTTTCCAAAAACCAATACCATATTTATTCGAAACTGAAGCCAAGAAATCATACACCTCTTTACTTTCGTTATTTGCAAAAGCAAGATCTTTTTCTGCTCCGTTTTTTGCAGTGATCAAATGATCGCAATGCACTGTTGAAGGAACTGCAACTTTAGGCCGACCAGCCTGCATGAATTGCAGCAAAGCCATTTGTGCAGTTGCATCCTGCATGGCAACGCGATCCGGAGCAAAATCAACATACGATTTTCCTCTTTCAAAATTCTGTAATTGCATATCGTTGTGCAAATGAGCAAACAATATTTTTTCAGACAATGTTAACGGACGACCCAATGTTTTGCGAGCTGCATCTACTTTTGCGGGCATTTGGGCATATACCTTTTTGATCATTTCAATATCAAAAGCCATAATTAAGATTTTAAATTTATAATACTTTGAAATAAACGGATTTTTTGTGCTGCAAATTTACAGCAAAACAAAAGGCGGTGTAAAACTGATTTAAACTTTTCTTAGAATAATTTGTTCTAATTTGCAAATGATTACAACTGCAACCCCCAAGTAGTATATTAAAATATAATTTATGAAAAAATTTCGCGAAATAATTGAAATGCAGGCATTCGGGGTTTGTTCTGCCATTGGCGACAGATTAGGCGTAGCCTCTTCCCGAATTAGAATGTGGTTTATTTATATTTCCTTTTTAACCATGGGATCGCCTGTGATTATTTATATGATTCTTGTATTTACAAGAAACATTAAAAATTATATTTTGGCTGCAAGAAGAAATCCGTTGAGGGATTTATAAGAAGGATTACACGAATTAAAGCGAATTACACGAATTTTATTTAATCGGGTTTTGGAAAAGAAATGCTATCAATTTTTTCATACTCCTTCTCAGTAAATTTTCTGCTGTAAACTTCTTTAAGTTTACCATTAACTAATTTATTAATGGTTATAATTCTAAATTTTGCTCTCCCGTTTCCATCTTCATCTTTATTATTTGGTTCATCATCGCCATAATAAATAGGGCTGTCTTGCTCTTGAAAAATACACACTGCTTTTTTATTAATCCATTTATATACATTTTGACCAAAATAACCGGCTTCATGCCAACCTTCTTCAATTCTTTTTTTCTTCTGATCAAAATATGGACTTGATATTTGTTCTAACGAAGTATCTCTTGCAAATTTTTTTGAAATAGGATTATAAATCCAGTAATAGTAGGCGTTAGCATGATTACCTCTTATTTCGCATAATCTGAAGTCATTAAAACCATCAAAATTCATGTCTTCAATAATAAAACCTTCTTTTCCCGCTCTATCAAAATCATTGTCTTCCGGAATAATTTTTTGTATAACCTTATTGTCGCTCAAACGAGTAATGATTATTTCTTTTATGGCAGAATCATTACTTTTTAAATAATCAACATAATCAATAGAATCTTTTCTAAGTGTATATGAAAATTTTTTATCAGAATAAATAATTATTCTTTGACAATCAATTTTATTTTGATTAATAAAGAAAAATAAAACTATGGCAAATAAATATTTCAATTCGTGTAATTCGATTTAATTCGTGTAATTAAAAACTTGCCTTTCTCAACTTCACTAATTTCTCCAATAAATTTTCGAGTAAATCTAATTTCAGCATATTGGCACCATCGCTCAAAGCCTTTGCAGGATTGGGATGCGTTTCAATAAACAAACCATCGGCACCTGTTGCAATGGCTGCTCTGGCAATGGTTTCTATGAGTTGCGGATTACCGCCTGTTATTCCTGTTGTTTGATTGGGTTGTTGTAAACTATGTGTGCAATCCATAATTACAGGAACATTTAATTCTTTCATCCATGTAATATTTCTGTAATCAACAACGAGATCCTGATAACCGAAAGTTGTTCCTCTTTCTGTCAACATTATTTTTTCGTTACCGGCTTTTTTAATTTTTTCAACAGCAAATTTCATCGAAGGACCACTTAAAAATTGTCCCTTTTTTACATTCACAATTTTATTGGTTTCTGCAGCAGCAATTAACAAATCTGTTTGCCGGCATAAGAATGCAGGTATCTGTAAAATATCAATAAACTTGGCAGCTTCGGCACATTCATCGTGCGCATGAACGTCGGATGTTGTTGGTAAATTAAAATTTGTTCCTACTTTTTTTATCAGATCCAAACCAATATCATCACCTAATCCTGTAAATGAAGAAGCACTTGTTCTGTTTGCTTTGCGATAACTCGCTTTAAAAATGTATGGTATTTCTAATCGTGCACAGATCTTAGAAACTTTATCAGCAACTTCCATTACTAATTCTTCATTCTCCACGATACATGGTCCGGCAATTAAAAAAAAGTTATCGGGATTGTAAGATTGATTAATAAATAAATCTTTTAAATATGCTGGTATCATGATTGAATTAATAATTAGTAATTAAAAATTAAAAATGCAATGCGAACTTACAATCCTTTTTGCTTTCTTTGCGCTAACATTTGTTAGTTTAAAATTGAAAGCATGGCAAAAGATAAAATTTTAGTGATTGGTGCATCAGGTCAAATAGGCGTGGAGCTTACATTGGCGTTGCGTAAAATATATGGCAACAATAATGTGGTGGCTTCAGATCTGCGTGAACAAAATCCTTTGTTAGAAGGCACCGGACCTTACGTTAGTTTGGATGTGATGAATAAAGAAATGTTGCATGTGCAGGTCATTCGTCAAAACATTACACAGATTTATTTGTTGGCTGCAATTCTTTCTGCAACAGGAGAGAAGAATCCTACACTTGCCTGGAACCTCAATATGCAGGGGCTTTTGAACGTTTTGGATATTGCCCGAGAAGAAAAATTACATAAAGTTTATTGGCCATCTTCCATTGCTGTGTTCGGGCCAACATCACCAAGAATTAATTGTCCGCAACAAACCATCATTGAGCCAAGTACTGTTTATGGTATTAGTAAATATGCAGGAGAATTTTGGTGTAATTATTATCATCAGCGTTGGGGTGTTGATATCAGAAGTTTGCGTTATCCGGGATTAATAAGTTATAAATCCGCACCCGGTGGTGGTACAACCGATTATGCTGTTGAAATTTTTTATGAAGCTTTAGAAAATAAAAAGTACGAATGCTTTTTAAAAGAAGATACTTATTTACCCATGATGTATATGCCCGATGCCATTAAAGCAACCATCGAATTAATGGAAGCACCGGCACAAAATATTTCCATTCATACATCGTACAATATTTCCGGAATGAGTTTTTCGCCCAAAGAAATTGCCGCGTCTATTCAACAACATATTCCTGATTTTTCTATTTCGTATAAACCCGATTATCGTCAAAACATTGCCAACAGTTGGCCACAAAGTATTGATGATAGCGTTGCAAGAAATGATTGGAACTGGCAACAGGATTTCGATTTAAAATTAATGACAGCCGATATGTTGGATAATTTGAAATAATTTTTTATCACCGGCTTTAGTTTTTCATAGCATCGCCTGTTGCGTCGCACTCTTCAACGTTCTGTTTTTAAATCAACATAAAAAAAGTCAGCCATTTTATAATGACTGACTTTTTTTATGAACGAAATGTTTTATTAAAATCTTATTCCCAAATTAATTCCTAATCCTCTGATGCCATACCAAGGACCGGATGCATCAATTGTTGCAGTTGTTGCAGAAGTAACAGTACCAGTCATTTTATACGGACTAATATCCATTGTAGTTAATTGTTGTTGCAATGCAGTTTGTTCCTGTGAAGACATTGCAGGACTTACCGTTGCAATTAAATTTCCATTGGCACTACCGGCATGTGCACCAATGAGCCAAATATCTATAATAATATTTTTGCCTAAATTATGTTGTGTTCCAAACATTAATCCGCCACTCATAGAAGTAATGGTTCCTGAAAAGACCGCATTTTTTGATTGAGAATTATAAGTATAATTCACAGGCAACGACAAATCAAAACTTGCATAACGGCCATATGGAGCAATATAAAAACCTCTCATATTCTTATGCGAGTAAAATCTGAATTCAGGAGTAATGGCGGTATTACCCATTTGAAATAAACTAAAATTAATATTAGCATTTGCACCAGCCGCACTTTGCAAATTACTCTCATAAGGCAAAGCGGCTTTAGGCATATATCTGAAGCCAACAGAGAAAGAAATTTTCTTTGCAATACTTCTCTCATACATTAAAGAGTAATTACTGAATGCAAATGAGCTCAGATTTATTTTAATAATATTTTTACCTGTAGCTCTGTCTCTTAGCCTGTTGCCGGCTGTTGTATCTTTTTGTGCAGTGGCAAAAAAAGGAATCAGGAATAATAAATAAAATATCTTTTTCATAGTTATCGAAAATAAAATTAATGATTATAGATTGGAAATATCAGCAACTGTTTTGTTTTCTAAAATGCTCAACATCGAATCTCTTACTTGAATCATCACTCTGTTGATACCACATTTTTTTTCTTCGCAATTTTTACATTTCTCATAAAAATTTAAACTTACACATGGAAGTAATGCAATTGGACCTTCGATCAATCGCATTACTTTTGCCAGCTTAATTTTAGAAGGAGGTAAAACAAAAAAATAACCTCCGCCTTTTCCTTTTTTACTTCCCAATATGCCTGCATTCTTTAATTCCAATAAAATATTTTCTAAAAATTTTAATGGAATTTTTTTCTTCTTCGAAATTTCCGAAATCAATACTGGGCCTTCTGAATCCTTTTCAGCCAAATAAATTAAAGCCTTTAAAGCATATTGAGTTTTCTTTGATAACATAACAATTTATATTAAGCAGTGTAATAAAATTTTAGTTTCACGAAAGATAATAATTTCTTCATTCCAGAAATTACATGCCTAAAAGTACCTAAATTTTTATGGTTATTTGTAAGATTTTAAAATCGGCTGTGATGAGAAATGCAAAAATAAATTGTTGAGATTATTATTTACAAGAATGAAATTTATAAACCTAACACATCTTTCATCGAATAAATTCCTTTTTTTGAAACAGCAAACTCTGCTGCCAATACTGCTCCGCCTCCAAAACCTTTACGATTATGTGCTGTGTGAATGATTTCAATATCATCAATATCGGAATGATATTTTATGCTGTGTGTACCCGGTGCCGGATCAATTCTTTCGGAAATAATTTCTAATTCTTCTTTTTTATCGCTTACCTGATTTACCCAACTCTTCTTTGAAGTAATTTGCTGTAATACTTGTTCGGCAAGGGTTATAGCGGTTCCACTTGGAGCATCTTTCTTTTGTGTATGATGAATTTCTTTTAGCGCAACATCATAATCGGGATGTTTACTCATTAATTTGGCGAGATAAGTATTTACTTCAAAAAATAAGTTTACACCAATGCTGTAATTGCTCGAATAAATTAATGTGCCATTATTTTTTTTACAAAATTCTTTTGCTTCATCAAATTTTTCTAACCATCCGGTTGAACCGCAAACAACAGGAATACCAAACTGCAAACATTTAATCACGTTATCGAAAGCGCTGTGCGGTCCTGTAAATTCTATAGCAACATCAGCTTTAGAAATATTTTTTTTTGTAAACTCGTCGGCATTATTAATATCGATCTTCAAAACAATTTCATGTTGTTTTGCAACAGCAATTTCTTCAATTACTTTTCCCATTTTGCCATAACCGATCAATGCAATTTTCATCTTGAAAAATTATAAATGTTCTTAAAACAAATTTTGAAAAAATCAAAGTAAAACAATTCTCTTAAATTATCGAGCAATAATCTTTGGTTGCTTGGGTGTGCTTTTTAAATTAAACACAAAGCCAATTTCAGGAGTTTTGGTAATTGGATTTAGATTGGGCTGCAAGTGCATGGTTAAATCGTTGCTTACATCGAAATCTTTCAAATGCGCAAAAACAGTGGCATCGGCAACATTCACTCCCCAAAGAATGATAAACCAGAATATAGAATAATCCCTATTTTTTCGAAATGTATTTCTGTAATTCTGATAATCCGATAAACCTAATAGTGTTCCGTCTGTTCTTCGAACTTTCGAGTCAATGAATTGTAATTGAGAGCTGTCTTTTATACCATTGCTATTGCCAACTGTCGCAGCATAGACTGCATCGTATGCAAACTTGCACATTTTGTAATAATTATTATTATCAAAAAAAGTAAAAGTGGGTATCGCCAAAGCTCCGTAAACAAGAGGTATTTTCCAGTATTCGCGATTGTAAGCTTGTCCCCAGCCGGGTATCATTGCAGAACGTCTTGTAGCAATTCTAGGAATATGTTTTTGTTTTATTGCTGAATCTTTTTTTGCAGGAATAATTTTACTGCTATCTGTGATTATAGAAGTTTTAATTAATTCTTTTTTATCAGTTTGCGCCGATAAAAATTGCACATGTAGAAATGCAATGATAAATATGAGATAAGATAACTTCATTAAACTTTAACTGATTGTTACATTCATCAGGTCGAGTATTTTATTCAGTTCTTGCAGCGAATAATATTCAACTGCAATACTTCCCGAGCCATTTTTTTGATGCACCAATTTTACTTTGGTTCCAAAATGAGACGCTAAGTTATCTTCAATCTTTTTATAAGCAGGCGGTAAACTTTCTTTTACGGAAGATTTAACAGCATTGTTTTTTTCGGCTTTATAAAGTTTGCGAACTAATTCTTCTGTTTGTCTAACGTTTAATTCTTTATTTCTTATTTCGTTGAAAACAAATAATTGTTTGTCGATGGTATCAATATTTATCAATGCTCTTGCATGGCCCATACTAATGTTGCCATGGCGAACAGAAAACTGAATATTTGGCGGCAATTTTAATAAACGAACATAATTGGTTACTGTACTTCTTTCTTTACCCATTCTTTCTGCAACCTGTTCTTGTGTAAAATTTAATTCATCCATCATGCGTTTATAACTCAATGCAATTTCAATTGCATTCAAATCTTCACGCTGCAAGTTTTCTAATAATGCTAATTCCAATAATTCCGAATCGTTTGCATGACGGATATAAACCGGAACATCTTTTAATCCTGCGATCTTCGATGCTCTGAAACGTCTTTCACCTGCGATCAATTGATATTTTCCATTCACTAATTTGGAAACAGTAAGTGGCTGAATGATGTCGTGTAATTTTATTGATACCGCTAATTCATTTAATGCAGCTTCATCAAAATCGCGGCGTGGTTGTTTTGGATTGATTTGAATTTGATCGATTGGAATACGAGAAGAACTTACAGTTTGTTCAACAACTTTTGTTTTTAATTCGCCGGTTGTTGTTTTCAGATCTTCATCAATATTGCGCAATAAACTACGTAAGCCTTTACCAATTGCCTCTTTATTATTTTGTTTGGGTGTACTCATGGTTGTTTAAAAATTTAAGAAGTTTAAGAGGTTTAAAAGGTTAAGAAACTGTTCAACATTAAACTTACTCGATTATTCTTTCTTCGTTGGTCATTTTTGTTAGATCATTCTTCTGTAAAATTTCTTTAGCGAGATTTAAATAGTTAACAGCACCTTTACTTTCGGCATCATATAAAATAACAGGTTTGCCTACACTTGGAGCTTCACTCAATCTTGTATTTCTGTGAATGATAGTTGCAAATACAATATCGTCAAAGTGGCGCCGCACTTCACTTACAACCTGATTGCATAAACGTAAACGTCCGTCATACATCGTCATTAAAATACCTTCAATCTGTAATTCAGGGTTTAATCTGTTCTGAACAATTTTAACTGTGTTCAATAATTTACCCAAACCTTCCAATGCAAAAAATTCGCATTGAACCGGAACAATAACACTATCTGCAGCAACCAACGAATTAACAGTTATCAATCCCAAAGAAGGAGAGCAGTCGATCACAATAAAATCATATTTATCTCTAATAGGTTCCAATACATTCTTCAAAACATTTTCGCGATTGGGATAATTTATCATTTCAATTTCTGCACCAACCAAATCAATATGCGATGGAAGAATATCCAAAAAAGGCATGTCGCTTTTTAAAATAACATCTTCGGCTTTTGCATTATTTACCATGCAATCGTATAAGCTGTTGGTAACATTATGCAAATCAAATCCAACACCTGTTGTGCTGTTTGCCTGTGGATCGGCATCAACCAATAAAGTTTTGTATTCTAGCACTGCAAAGCTTGCTGCCACATTTATGGCAGTTGTTGTTTTACCAACACCACCTTTTTGATTTGCTACACCAATAATTCTCGCCATTTTTTTAAACCCTCATTTAATAATTATAAAAATTATGTACTAAACTTTATCTCTTAACTCATCTGCGGTTGCGTCGCACACTTCAACCGAAACTCATTCCTCAACAGAAACCATTACTAGATATCAATCGTTTCACCAATGGCAGGCAATAATAGTTTTTTTCCTGCATTAGCAAATTGCATCACGGCTTCAGTTTTATCAATTTTAATAAAACCAAAAGTATTATAATGTACACCAACAATTGTATTACATTGAATAAATGCTGAAGCATTGATGGCATCAGTAACATCCATGGTAAAATTGTCACCAATAGGTAACACAGCAAAATTCAAATCAATCCACGATGGAATTAATTGCATATCTAATGTTAATGCAGTATCGCCGCTGTAATAAAAATTACCGTCATCGGTATCAAAAATAAATCCCATCGGATTGCCACCATACGAACCATCAGGTAAACTGCTACTGTGCTGTGCCACCACACATTTCACAACTCCAAAATCAAATTTCCATTTACCACCAGTAT
Source organism: uncultured Chitinophagaceae bacterium (assembly GCA_903870685.1). Lineage (GTDB taxonomy): Bacteria > Bacteroidota > Bacteroidia > Chitinophagales > Chitinophagaceae > CAIQDX01. Next base: position 18,543 of record CAIQDX010000008.1, read on the forward strand.
TCATCGGATGTATATTGGCAATGCCTTGTTTACTAATCCAATTGGCAACTTCCCAATTGCCAACCACTTTTGCATTGGTACGTTTAGCAATGCTAACACAATCGGCAATATGATCTTCGTGACCATGACTCAAAAAAATATAATCAGCTTCAATTTTATTTATATCAATATGTTTGGCCAATTCATTGTATGTAATGAAAGGGTCAAACAATATTTTTGTTTCTTGTACGTCTACCAAAAAAGTGGAATGTCCGTAATAAGTTAATTTCATTTGAAAAATTTTTCGGAGTCAACAAAAATACAGTTTACAAGCTATCTTCCGAAACAATATTACCAAATGATGTTGGCATTGGAAAGCAAGTTTTCAACATTCAAAAAAAATAAACAGGATTAACTGATTTCAAGTCATTTTTGCTGTTGTTTCAATCAATTTAAAAACAAAAAATGAGAAATTCAAGTACATGGTGGATAATAGCAGGAATAATGGTTTTACTCGACTTTTATGTGTTTCAGGCAATAAAAACAGTCTCTAATAATGCTGCCGATAAAACACGAATGACAATATTAACTGGCTACTGGATCATTTCGGCATGCACTTTAATTGTATTATTATCATTCCCATACATTCAGGCTTTACAGACTTCCAAAATTTTCAGAAATTATGTATTTGCCATTTTAGCCGGACTTTTCTTTTCGAAATTAATTGGATCAGTATTTTTTCTGATGGACGATTTTCGTCGTATCGCCATGTGGATCACAGCGAAAATATTTCCAAGTACAGGCGCTCATTTTGCAGATGAAGGCGGTGGTATTACCCGTTCTGTATTTTTAAGCTGGGTTGGAATAGGAGTTGGTGGAGGACTATTCTCCACATTAATATTTGGATTCAGTAATAAATATAATTATCAAATTAAAAGAATAAAACTGGCATTCAATAATGTGCCAGCTGCCTTCAAAGGATTAAAAATTATTCATATAAGTGATATTCATAGCGGCAGTTTTCAAAACAAACATGCAGTGCAACACGGCGTTGATATGATATTGAAAGAAAACGCAGACCTTATTTTATTTACCGGCGATCTGGTAAACGATCGTCATTCAGAAATGATAGAATACATGGATGTGTTTAATCAACTAAAAGCACCGCTCGGTGTTTTCAGCACTTTGGGAAATCATGATTATGGCGATTATGTACATTGGTCATCAGTTGAGGAAAAACAAAAAAATTTAGAGCAATTAAAAATTGTTCATGCACAATTGGGTTGGCGATTATTAATGAACGAACATGTTGTACTTGAAAAAAATGATCAAGAGATCGCATTGATTGGAATTGAGAACTGGGGTGCTAAAGCACGTTTTCCTAAATATGGTAAAATGGATAAAGCTTATCCAGGCTCAGAAAAGTATCCTTTCAAAATTTTAATGAGTCACGATCCAAGTCATTGGGATGCAGAAGTGCGTTCAAAATATCCTGATGTTGATTTAACATTATCGGGTCATACACATGGTTTTCAATTTGGAATAGAGAATCCATATTTTAAATGGAGTCCGGTGCAATGGATGTATAAACAATGGGCAGGATTATATGAAGAAGGAAAACAAAAATTATATGTAAATCGTGGATTTGGATTTATTGGATATCCGGGTAGAGTAGGCATTCTGCCAGAAATAACAGTGATTGAATTAACGTAATTTATTTGTTAATATTTTTCATGTTATAATAGCATAAAACTTATATTCTGTTATCAATAACTTATAAGTTCTTTTGATTTTAGTTTATGGCATCATCATTGCCTATGATGAATAAAATAAACGTTATGAAAAAAATTGTTTTATCATTAACTGCTGTTCTACTTATTTCAGCAGCATCATATGCACAAGGGTTTAGATTGGGTATTAAGGGCGGTACTAATCTTACAAAATTATCAGGACAATCTTTTGATAATGGATTTAAATCGGGTTATCAGTTAGGCGGTTTTATGGAAATTGATTTTTCAAAATCAATCGGAATTCAACCCGAAGTTTTATTCAATGAAACCTCAGGAAGAACTGCAACAACACTCGGCTCAGCTTTTACAACTGTTCAGGATGTTAAACTTAATTATTTATCCATTCCTGTTTTACTTCGTTTGAATGCAACTAAAATGCTAACATTCGTTGTTGGTCCGCAGTATAGTATTTTAATTAATCCACACGAAACAACTTTGCAAAACGGACAAGATGCTTTTAAAAGCGGCGATTTTGCTGCAGTTGGAGGATTGCAAATTAATTTATCAGCATTCAGAATTTATGGACGTTACGTGATTGGATTAAATAATATTAATGATGTTGCTAATCAGGATAGTTGGAAAAGCCAACAAATTCAATTAGGTATTGGAATTAAATTGTAATAGCAGTTGATTTATTTTAAGTCCCGCCGATGGCGGGATTTTTTTGCGCCAATTTGTACTAAAACAAACCAATTTCTTGCTGGTGGCATCAATATTGACTTACTTTACATCCCTTTTATTTTAGAGATATGATGAAAGGTTGGTGACAATTTGACTTTATTTGAAACGAATTTATATGAGTAAGAACAGAATGTATTTAGGAGATGATGATAGCGATTTCATGCCTATTATTCCAATTAATGAAAACGATTCAGACTTTGAAAAACTAGTGATTCAAGATTCTTTGCCCATACTTCCTTTGCGTAATACTGTTTTATTTCCGGGTGTTGTTTTGCCAATAACTGTTGGAAGAGATAAAAGTATTAAAGCTGTAAACGATGCATATAAATCAGATAAATTAATTGGTGTTTTAGCACAACGCGATTCAAATATTGAAGAACCTGAGATTAAAGATCTGTGCAAGATTGGTACCGTTGCTAAAATTGCAAAGCTGATTAAAATGCCTGATGGTGGTACAACAATTATCATTCAGGGAAAGAAGCGTTTCGAATTAATGGATATAGTTTCTGAAGATCCTTATTTCAAAGCCAAGATTCAATTATTAGAAGACGAACCAGTTGTTGATGATAAAAACTTTAATGCGTATATAGGTTCTATCAAAGATCTGGCAACACAGATCATTCATCTTTCACCAAACCTTCCAACAGAGGCTTCCATCATTTTAAAAAATATTGAGAACCCATCTTTCTTAATAAATTTTGTAAGCAGTAATCTCAATAATGAAATTGCCGAGAAACAAAATTTATTGGAAATACGTGATGTAAAAACGAGAGCCGAAAAACTCACGCAACTTTTGCAATTAGAATTACAATTTGCAGAATTAAAAGATAAAGTCACAAATAAAACAAGAACTGAAATTGATAAACAACAACGCGAATATTTTTTACAACAGCAACTTAAAAGTATTAAAGATGAATTAGGCGGTGATAGCAATGAAAGAGAGTTGACTGAAATGAAGAAAAAAGCCGAAGCTAAAAAATGGCCAGAAGCTGCAAAGACAATGTTCAAAAGCGGAATTGAAAAGTTGGAAAGAATGCATCCAACAACGCCAGATTATTCTGTTGTTTATAATCATTTGGATTTAATGTTAGACTTGCCATGGCAAGAATATACAGCCGACAATTATGATTTGAAGAATGCAAAAAAAGTTTTGGATATTGATCATTACGGCATGCAAAAAATTAAAACACGTATCCTCGAATACTTAGCCGTATTGAAATTGAAGGGTGATATGAAAAGTCCGATACTTTGTTTTGTTGGTCCTCCGGGAATCGGTAAAACATCACTGGGGCGCAGCATTGCGCATGCTGTTGGCAGAAAATATGTTCGTTTAAGTTTGGGTGGTTTGCACGATGAAAGTGAAATTCGCGGTCATCGTAAAACTTATATCGGTGCTATGCCGGGAAGAATATTGCAAAATATTAGAAAAGTAAAATCATCTAATCCTGTGATGATTTTGGATGAAATAGATAAAATAGGAAACGATCAAAGAGGCGATCCTTCATCTGCATTATTAGAAGTATTAGATCCTGAACAAAATAATTCTTTCTACGATAATTATTTAGAATTAGAATACGATCTCAGCAAAGTATTATTTATTGCCACTGCAAATAATTTACAAAACATTCAACCGGCATTAAGAGATCGTTTGGAAATTATTGATCTAAGTGGTTATGCCATTGAAGAAAAAGTTGAGATCGCTAAACGTCATCTACTTCCAAAACAAAAGGAAGCACATGGTTTAAAAAATGTAACACTAAAAATAAACGATAAGGTTTTAGATAAAATAATTGAAAGCTATACAAGAGAAAGTGGTGTGCGTGAATTAGACCGTCAGTTAGCTGCTATCATGCGTTTCGAGGCAAAAGAATTTGCAACGAAAAATAAAATAAAATCAACCTTAACTGCTGTTGATGTTGAAAAAATATTAGGTCAGGCTCGTTACAGTAACGAAATTTATAAAACTGCAAACATGCCGGGAGTGGCTGTGGGCTTGGCTTGGACCTATGTTGGCGGCGATATTTTATTTATTGAAACCGTTTTAAGCGAAGGTAAAGGCGAATTAAAATTAACCGGTAATCTTGGTAATGTGATGAAAGAAAGTGCATCAACTGCATTAACATATTTGCAGGCTAATGCGAAAAAATATGGTATCAATTCAGAAGATTTCATTAAAAAATCTGTTCATGTGCATGTGCCCGAAGGTGCAGTGCCAAAAGATGGTCCGAGTGCAGGTGTTACGATGCTATCTTCATTAACTTCTGCATTTACCGGAAGAAAAGTTAAACCTTATTTAGCCATGACAGGTGAAATAACTTTACGCGGACAAGTATTACCTGTTGGCGGTATCAAAGAAAAAATATTGGCAGCAAAAAGAGCCGGATTAAAAGAAATTATTTTATGCTGGCAAAACGAAAAAGATGTACAGGAAATAGATAATAGTTTTATTAAAGGCGTGCAATTTCATTATGTAAAAACAATGCAACAAGTTCTTGAACTTGCATTAGTTTAAAACCATTTGAAAAAAATATTCCGCTTATCAAAAATATTTTGGATACAAGCAAACCAAATCTGTATTATTTTGTTATAGTTCAATCAACAGTTTTTTGTGTTGGTTGTTTTAAGGGTTAAGATCCCCCATTTTAATGGGGGATATTTTTTTGTAGCCATCGATAGATCATAAACCCAGCTGCAGTTGCGTCGCACACTTGTACTGATGTATAGCTCTCAGCTAATAATAACAGCTTTGCTTTATCTTCATGTTTTAATGAACATAAAAATAGTCATAGTATCTTTTCTGTTTTTATTTTGCAGTCAGCTCAATGCGCAAACATTAGGTGGCAGTGCAGTTTTTAATTTTTTAAATCAGCCCAACTCATCTCAACTTTCGGCATTGGGCGGAATTAATATTTCAAACATCAGCAACGATGTTAGCATGGCTTTTAATAATCCGGCATTGCTGAGAGATAATATGCATCAGCAATTCGACGCATCATTCAATAATTTTTTAGCGGGCATTAAAAATTACAGTCTTACTTCTGCATTTCATGCAAATAATATCAATACCAATTTTGTTTATGGAATAAATTATTTCGATTATGGAACTATTCCGCAAACCGATGCAGCCGGAAATATTCTTGGCGCATTTCATCCAAACGATTATGTGATGCAGCTTTCGGCATCGCATATTTATTTGCAACGTTTTTGGTATGGGATGACATTTAAATATATCAGCAGTAATTATGCGCAATATAAAAGCAATGGTATTGCATTCGATATTGGTGTTGCATATCATGATTCTGCCAGTTTATTTCAGGTAAGTGTGTTGATTAAAAATTTAGGAACTCAATTAAAAACTTATGATGGCACTAACCCAAAAAATGAATTGCCATTTGATATAGAAGCCGGTGTTACCAAGCGTTTGGCAAAAGCACCTGTTCAATTTTCGTTGACGGCACATCATTTACAGGCATTTAATATTTATTATAACGACACAACTTTTAATGCAAACGAAGGTGGCAGCCTGATGAATAATATAACTTTAGACAAAATATTCTCACATCTTGTTTTATCGGCACAATTTTTTCTTGGCGATAAAATTGAAGTCACAAGCGGTTATAATTTTTTACGTCGTCACGACCTCAATGCATACAATCAGGCAAACGGATTAAATGGTTTTACATTAGGTGTTGGTGTGTTGTTGAAGAAATTGCATATTCGTTATGCTACCGGGTTCTATCAACAAAACATGTTTCAACAATTAAGTTTGAGTTTGAGTTGGAAAGGAAATGAACTGCAATAAAAAAGACATTAATTATTAATTAATGTCTTTTTTAAACTGAGTTTTTATTTTTTATTTTCTTCTTACTGTAATTACTTCTTTTACTCCTTCCACACGCATTTTATAAGTTCCATCAGCAGTTCTGTAAATAAAAACTTTTGGTCGGTATAAGCTTGCGAATAAACTTCCAAATTCATCTTGCACCCAAACTTCACCGTTTACTAAACTAAATGCAGTGGCACCTTCCCATCCTTTGAAATCGCCGTTGATATTGCTTTCTATCACTTCCTGAATTTTGTTTGCTTCAATAGGAATATCGATTCCTTGAATTACCAATTGATATTTTTTCTTTCCTTGTTTGTAAACTATTACAGAAGGATTTTCTACAGTGTTTTTAAATCTTGCCTTATCAGTTATTTCATAATAATGACCAGATCTAGTTTTAATAACTAATCCCGGTATGTAAACAATATTTGATAGGCCATCATAAAAAGTAGATTCTTCGGGCTTTGCAGTGCTGTCGATTTTTGCCTGTGATGTTGCAGCAGTGCAAAAAATAAATAATGAGCAAACGATTGTTAAGAGGTATTTCATACTGTTGTTTTTTTTAAGTGTGAAAGCTATGAATTATTTGATAAGGTGCAAATGAATTTTATCATAAAAAAAATTGGATGCAATTTGTTGCCATAAAAACAGAACCTCGAAGTGTGCGACGCAACTGGCGATGCCATGAAAAACTTCAGCTCGCTACATAAAAAAACTGCAAATCATTTTAATAACTTGCAGTTTCAATTTTAGGTTTTGAAAATTATTTTACTGACTCCATCTTCTTTGACTCATTGAACGCCTTGGCGCAAATGGTCTTGCATTTAAAGATGTTTTTTGATGATTGGCTTTTGTTTCTTCATAACTCGGCTGCAACATTTTATATGGATGTTCGTCTACCACAGGAATGGCTTGCGCCGTGAGTTTATGAATATCGCGTAAAAAAACTTTTTCTTCTCTATCACAAAAAGATAAAGCAATACCGCTGGCACCTGCTCTTCCGGTACGACCAATGCGGTGAACATAAGTTTCGGGAATATTAGGTAACTCGAAATTAATTACGTGCGATAACAATTCTACATCAATACCACGAGCAGCAATATCGGTTGCAACCAACACACGAATTTCTCCGTTCTTAAAATTGCTCAATGCTTTTTGTCTTGCATTCTGCGATTTGTTACCATGAATAGCATCGGTTTTTACATTGGCTCTGTTTAATTCTTTTGCAACTTTATCGGCACCATGTTTTGTTCTGGTAAATACCAATGCACTTGCAATATTTTTATCTTTCAATAAATGAATTAATAGATCGCGTTTGTTTTCTTTCTCTACAAAATAAATCGCTTGCTCCACTTTTTCGGCAGTGGTGGCAGCAGGAGTAACTTCTACTTTAACCGGATTGCTTAAAATGCTCTGCGATAATTTTGCAATTTCGAGAGGCATTGTTGCAGAGAAAAATAATGTTTGTCTTTTTGCAGGCAACTTGGTAATTATTTTTTTCACGTCGTGAATAAAACCCATGTCTAACATTCTATCTGCTTCATCCAACACAAAAAATTGCAAGTGTTGTAATGAAACAAAACGTTGCTGCATCAGGTCTAATAATCTACCGGGAGTGGCAATTAAAATATCAACACCACGGCGCAAACCATTTGTTTGAGCTTGTTGCGATACACCACCAAAAATTACCAAATGATTTAAGCCGGTATGTTTACCATACGATTCAAAACTTTCGTTTATCTGAATAGCTAATTCTCTTGTTGGTGTTAAGATCAAGGCTTTGATTTGTTTAGGCGCTTTATCTTCTGTTTTTTGATTGTATAATTTTTGTAAAATGGGAATAGCAAATGCTGCTGTTTTTCCTGTGCCTGTTTGTGCACAGCCCAAAAGATCTCTTCCCTGTAATACAACGGGAATAGCTTGTTCTTGAATAGGCGTAGGTGTTGTATAACCTTCGGTGTCAAGCGCTTTTAATATGGGCGCAATAACTTGTAATTGTTGAAATGACAAATTGTATTTGTTTAAAATAAATAATGATTAACCAAGACTAAGTTTGTAACTAAAGTGCGGCTAAAATTTGTATATGCTCAGAAACTTATGACTTGATGAGCTTTTTGACGGAAGGAAAGTTATCTAGTCTTCTAAGAAAGAGAATATGAACTGCAAACATACACTTTATTTTTTAATCGGCTAAAATGCTTGTGTGGTAAGTGTTTTGGGACGAGCTATTTAACATGTGTTTGGCTTTACTGGCGTCGCACTCTTGTACGTTCGGTTCAATGGTCAGCTTTTTTTACATTGCCTCTTTCATCTGCTGAAATTATTTTTTCATCCTGCAATAGTTGTAACACTTTCCAAAAATCTTCTTTTTTAATTTCATTTAATGCAGTCAATAATTCTTTTACATTAATTCCTTGTGGAGGAATGGTGGCATAAATTAATTGCTCGATCTTTTTAAAATCATTTGTTGTAAGCTCAACTTTTTTTTGTTTCAAACAATTATCACAAATGCCGCAATTATTGTTTTTTGCTTCGGTAAAATAATCGGCAATGAATTTACTTCTGCAAATATTTTCTAATTGCAAATAATACAACATTATTTCAACGCTTTTTTCAAATTGTTTTTTGCGTTGAAAATAATTATCCTGATTAATGTGCAATGTTTTTGCCGATGCACGGTTTAATATAAAATGAATTTGCGGTGTTTCTTTTTGCGGCAAGTATTCTATGATGCCATAATTATGCAGCAATTCTAGATCTGTATAAATTTTTTCGTAAGGCAACTTGCATAATTTGGCAATTTGTTTTTCGTAGATCGAAACACGATTATCATAAATGCCTTCATAAGTGCGCAACAAACATTTCATCACATCTTCTGTTTGCGGATACATTTTTTCGGCATCATTCAACACATTTTTATCGGCAGTAAATTTTACCTGCGATGGCAAAAAAATATTTTCAGAGAAAGTTAAATGTCCTTCCTGTTCTAAAACTTTCAACACATTCATCACCAGAAAACTATCTAACTTAAAATTTTTACTGAACTCATTCAAATCAAAATCATAATAATTTCCTTCGCCCAATCCAACAGGAATTTGCAGATAATCTGCAACAGCTTGATACACTTTTCTTATTTCTGTCATTGATGGAAAACGCAGTTCTGGCAATACTTTCAATTCTTTTACATCTTCAGTTTGATACAATAAAACAGCATACGCTTTTTTACCGTCACGTCCTGCACGCCCTGCTTCCTGATAATAATTTTCCAAACAATCGGGCACATCAAAATGAATAACGGTTCTCACATCCGATTTATCAATGCCCATTCCAAATGCATTGGTGCAAACTATTATTCTTGTTTGATTATTGATCCAGTCGTTTTGTTTTTTATTTCTTTCATCCTGCAATAATCCGGCATGATAAAAATCCGCAGAAATATTTTGCAATTGCAAAAGATCGGCAACATTTTTTGTTTGCCTGCGATTTCTGCAATAAATGATACTGCTGCCTTTTACGTTATTTAAGATCTCGATTAATTTATTGATCTTACTATCCACTTTAAAAACCGAATACGACAAATTATTTCTTTCGAACGATTCAATAAAAATATTCGGTTGTTTAAATTTTAATTTTTCAACAATATCTTTTTGAACGATCGGTGTTGCAGAAGCAGTTAATGCAATGATTGGAATTGTTGGAAGTTCTTTTCTCAAATTAATTATTCGCAAATACGGCGGACGAAAATCGTAACCCCATTGCGAAACACAATGCGCTTCATCAACAACAATTAAACTGATGTTTAGTGAATGCAAAAATTCTTTAAAAAGATTTGTTTCTAAACGTTCGGGCGATAAGTATAAAAATTTATAATCGCCATGAACTGCATTTTGTAAAATTTTATTTACCTCATAAAATGTTAATCCGCTATGCAATGAAACTGATGCTATGCCTCGCTTTTGAAGGTTTTCGACCTGATCTTTCATCAAAGCAATCAATGGAGAAATTACCAAACACAATCCATCTTTCATCAATACAGGAACCTGAAAGCAAACAGATTTGCCACCACCTGTTGGCAATAATGCCAATGTATCTTTTCCATCAAGAACAGACTGAATAATTTTTTCCTGTTCACCACGAAAAGAAGTGAAGCCCCAATAATGTTGAAGTGTTTGTTTTGCCGAGATCATTTTATGAATTGAAGATACAACTCATCAAACCACTTTCTTAAAATTCAACCACAATGAATTTATTGCAAGAACCACATCACTCAATCCCATCACCAAAGCGCCAAATGTTGGACTTAAAAATCCAAATGCAGCAACAGGAATAGCAACAATATTATATGCAAATGCCCAGAATAAATTTCCTTTAATGGTGAGGTAAGTATGTTTGCCCAAACCCAATGCCAACGGCATATTTTTTAATCCATGATTCATTAAAACAACCTGTGCACTTTGCATGGCAACTTGCGATGCATCGCTTAAAGAAATACCAACTGTTGCTTTCGCTAATGCAGGTGCATCGTTAATTCCATCGCCTACCATGGCTGTTGGTGCAATGGTAGTATAGGCTGCGATCTTTTCTAATTTTTGTTCAGGAGTTTGTTCTGCAACCACTTCATCAATTCCTAAATAATCACCAACTTTTTGCGATTTTTCTTTTCTGTCACCACTTAATAAAATCGTTTTTATATTTTTTGATTTCAACAATGCAATTACTTGTTTTGCTTCGGGTCTAATTTCATCAGCAACATCTATCCATCCAATTAATTCATTATTTCGAATGATATAAATATTGTGTGCATCATCTTTTGTAAACGAACTTGCAATAGAATATGAGCCTGCAAAAAAATCATTGCCTTCTTTATCTTTCGATTTGATACCCAAACCTTTTACTTCTTCAACAGATGCCCAGCGTATCTCATCTTTTATTTTCCATTCATTAACTATTGATTTTGCAACCGGATGATTGGAATATTTTTCGAGTGAATAAGCAATACGTTTAAAATCAACTTCATTAATTTCCGATTTAAAATTTTCGATCTTGAATTTTCCGGTGGTTAATGTTCCTGTTTTATCAAAAACAACTTGTTTGATATCTTTAAAAATTTCAAGGCTTCTTGCATTCTTAAAAAGAATTCCATTTTTTGCTGCTCGTCCCAAACCCACTGCCACAGCGGCCGGCGTGGCTAAGCCCATAGCGCACGGACAAGAAATAACCAATACCGCAATACTTCTCAATAAACTATCGCCAAAACTTTTATCAGCAAAAAAATAATTAATTGCTAAGGTTAATAATGCAATACTTACAACAGTTGGAACAAATACAGCACTTATTTTATCAGCCATTTGTTGCACTGGTGGTTTTTCTGTTTGCGCTTCTTTCACCAATTTTAATATGTTGGAAAGAACAGTGTCTTCACCAACTGCAGTTACTTGTGCTTTTACTGTACCGCTTTCTAAAATACTTCCACCAATTAATTGATCTTTTATTTTCTTTTCGATAGGAACACTTTCTCCTGTAATAATGGCTTCATTCACATTTGCTTCGCCCCATAAAATTTTAGAATCCATCGGCACATGTTCGCCATTGCGAATTAAAACCAGATCGCCAACGTGCAAAGCTGTGCTTTCAACTTGAAAAATTTGCTCGTGATGATGTTCATCAAATGCGATCATGTTTGCCATCACTTTCTGACTCTTCGCTAAAGTTTTTAATGCAGCTTGTGTTTTTTCTATCGATGCATCTTCCATCCAATTTCCTAAATAAACCAAAGTGATGGTTGTACATGCAGTTTCAAAAAATAAATAATCAGTTGCATTGCCAACAATTAATCCATATAAGCTGTAACCAAATGCAGCACTGGATCCCAGCGCAATCAATACATTCATATTTGGAATACCAGACCACAAACTTTTAATAGCACTTCTTCCGAAAAAATCCATTCCAACAATATAAACGGGAATGGTTAATGCTAACTGAACATAAGGATTCATCAGGAAATGAATATGCACACCTGGCAACATGTGAAGCACTAAAGGCGCAGTAAAAATCATGCAAAACCAAAAGCGATGTAAATGATTTTTAAATGGTAATGAGCCACCATGATGATCGTGATCGTCGTGACCACTATTTTCATGCTTCACATGATAACCCAAACTATTAATTCCTTTTTCAATTTTTTGTTGTGTAATCGAATCATCTTTTTCAAAACTCACATCGCCTCCAATAAAATTTACTTTCACATTTTGCAAACCTTCGCTCTTCAAATATTTATCAATGGTTAATGCACAATTAGTGCAACTCATTCCTTCCACTTTTAAATTAACTTTCTCCATCATCAAATTATTTTTTTTGTTACCGACTTTAGTTTTTCAATGTAACATCGTTGCGTCGCACTCTTCAACGTCCAAAACATTACTCATCATCTAGTTTCGCAAATATCAATCATCCCATCCAACAACAAGGTGATGCACGTCACAAAGATATCACACTAATAAAATTCTCATGTTTCGGCTATAGAAATATCTTTGCCGCATGGATGCAATTTTTACCATCGACCAAATCAAACCAGTTGCAAAACTTTTATGGAAAGAAGGAAAGCAAAAAAAAGTTTGGGCTTTTCATGCGAAAATGGGTGCAGGTAAAACAACATTCATTCATGCTCTATGCGAAATATTAGAAGTAAAAGATGCCATCAGCAGTCCAACATTTGCCATCATCAACGAATATAAAAGTAATATTGCAGGAACTATTTTTCACATGGATTGGTATCGTTTAAAAAATGAAGAAGAAGCTATACAGGCTGGCATTGAAGATGCATTGCTCAGTAAAAATTTATGTTTAATTGAATGGCCCGAAAATGCAGTATCACTTTTACCCGATGATACTTTTAATATTTATATCGAAACATTAGATGCTGCTACCAGAAGATTGTATTCAACATTACAATGATAAATCGTAAATTGTAAATCCTATATCAAAATATAAAACATGGCTTTAACGAAACCAATTATATCTACTTCTTTCAATTACGAAACTTTAGAAGAAACACTTGATATAAAAGTAAAAGGTGCCGAATTACATATCGGTATTCCAAAAGAATTTGCATTTCAGGAAAACAGAATTGCGCTAACGCCGGATGCAGTTGGCGTTTTGGTAAGTAACGGTCATTCAGTTGCCGTAGAACATAATGCCGGCGAAGGAAGTAATTACAGCGATAATGATTATAGCGAAGCCGGTGCAAAAATTTTATACGAAAAAGCTGAAGTCTATAAAGCACCGATCTTAGTTAAAAGTGCGCCGGTTGTTGAAGAGGATATGCATTTACTTCAACTCAATCAAACAATTATTTCTCCTATTCATCATTCTGCATTGAAAGCCGAAATTATTTCGGTGATGATGGATAAAAAAATTACTGCATTGAGTTTCGAAAATTTAAAAGATGATAGCGGTACTTATTCCATTGTTCGTAGCATGAGTGAAATTGCAGGTAGTGCGGTGATGTTAATTGCCGGACAATATCTCAGCAGTTTTAATCATGGCAAAGGTGTGTTGTTGGGTGGCATTAGTGGTATTCCTCCAACAAAAGTTGTGATCATTGGTGCAGGCATCGTTGGTGAATTTGCTACAAGAAATGCTTTAGCGTTAGGAGCCAGCGTAAAAGTTTTTGATAATGATATTTATAAATTAAAACAATTACAGAATAACCTCGGACAACGTTGCTGGACAAGCGTTTTAGAGCCTCGCATTTTGGCTAAACAATTAAAGACCTGTGAAGTTGCAGTGGGTGCTTTAAGCAATGAATTTGGTCGTGCACCTGTTGTTGTTTCAGAAGAAATGGTTGCAGCAATGCGTCCCGGAAGTATTATTATTGATGTTGCCATTGATCGCGGTGGTTGTTTCGAAACAAGCGAATTAACCACTCACGAAAAACCAACTTATGTAAAACATGATGTGATACATTATTGTGTTCCAAATATTCCAAGCGGTTTTGCACGAACTGCAAGTCAGGCTATCAGCAATGTGTTGATGCCATTGCTTTTAACAGTAAGTGATGAAGGTGGTTTGGAAGAAATGGTATGGCATAATTTTAATTTACGCGAAGGCATTTATTTATTTAAAGGCGCGTTGACCGATTTTTATATCAGCCAAAAATTCGATTTAAAATTTACTGATTTAAATTTGTTGATTGCAAGCAGAAGATAAACTGGGATGCACAAGATTTAAAAAGATGGGTGAGATTTTTTTGTAGCAAGCTGTTGAATAAAAATGAGGCCTCTGTTGCGTCGCACACTTGTGCTGTAACAAATAATTGAACTTTTATTTATAATCTATTATCGAAATTTTTTCTTCACAAAAATCCATTTCATTTTCGTCATTACTGCTTACAATAATTAATTTATTGCTGCAATAATTATTAATGAGTTGATGATACAACGCATAACCTGTTGCATCTAAATTTGTGCAGGGTTCATCTAATAATAAAATACTTGCATCGCTAAAAATTGCTTGTGCCAATTTTATTCTTTGTTTCATCCCCGAAGAAAAATAACGAATTTGTTTGTCTGCAGTTTTTTCTAATCCAATTATTTTAATGATCTCGTCAAGAGTAACAGAAGGAAGCAATGGTTTAAATGAGGAGTGAAATAATAAAAATTCTTTTGCACTCATTTCTTCGATCACTTCTAAATAAGGTGCAGCAATGGAAACGTGTTGGTATATATTTTCTTCTGTAATTTTATTTGAACCGTTTGAAAACTGAATGTTGCCGTCACTTAAATTCATACTTCCTGCAATGGCTTGCAGCAAAGTGCTTTTGCCACTACCATTAGGACCGGTAATCGCATAAGATTTTCCTTCTTGAAAAGTAAATGTAAAATGACGAAATATCCAATCCCGGTTAAATCGTTTTCCGGCATCAGTCAGTTGAATCGTCATACAAAAAAATAATTTTTGAAAAATTTTTATTCATCGTCCCCGCCACCTTTGGTGTAGCGTTTAATAATTCCTCTTCCACTTTCGCGAATAAAAGTTACAATCTCATCACGTTCATCAGTAGCAATTAATTCTTCTTCAATAAATTCTAATGCCTGAGAAACATTTAAACCTTTATTAAAAATAATGCGATAGATATCAAGTATGTGATTGATTTTTTCTAGTTCAAAACCGCGGCGCTTTAAACCAATACTGTTCACGCCACCATAACTTAAAGGAGTACGAACTGCTTTAATATAAGGAGGAACATCCTTGCTTACTAAACTTCCTCCAGCGATATATGAATGCTGGCCGATATGCACAAATTGATGAACCGCACTCACACCTGCGATCCAAGCCCAATCGCCCATGATAACATGTCCGGCCATTTGAACACTGTTGCTAATGATGCAATGATTACCAACAACACAATCGTGTGCAATATGGCTGTATGCCATGATCAAACAGTTACTGCCAACTTTTGTTTTACCCTTTTCTTCAGTACCACGATTAATCGTTACAAATTCTCGGATAGTTGTATTATCTCCAATGACTGCACTTGTCTTTTCTCCTGCAAATTTTAAATCCTGTGGTATGGCTCCCAAAACTGCTCCGGGAAATATGCGGCAATTTTTTCCAATCTTAGTTCCATCCATGATGGTAACATTACTTCCAATCCAAGTTCCTTCGCCAATTTGTACATCGCCATGAATTACTGTAAATGGATCGATCTTTACATTAGGTGCAATTCTTGCATTGGGATCTATGTAAGTGTATGGATGCGTCATCCTGTTTTTGGGTTTTGAAGCTACTATTGTTTGCATAGACTTTAATAGCGATAAAAAAGATGCCAGACTCTATCTGGCTTTACAAAAATATAATTATTAAGGATATTTTGGGTTTTAAGTTCTTTTTACAACTTGGGCTACTAATTCAGCCTCAGTTGCAACTTTGCCCCCAACATAAACAGTTCCTTTCATTTCGCATATTCCTCTTCTAATTGGCGCCATCAATTCCATTTTTAAAACCATGGTATCGCCCGGCACAACTTTCATTTTAAATTTACAATTATCGATCTTTAAAAAATAAGTATCGTATTGACCTTCGGGCATTGCGTTGATACATAAAATGCCACCGGTTTGTGCTAATGCTTCAATTTGTAAAACACCCGGCATTACTGGATTATTTGGGAAATGACCTTGAAAAAACCATTCATTAAAAGTTACATTTTTTATGCCGACTATTTTTTTATCAGTCAATTCAGTTATTTTATCAACCAATAAAAATGGAAAACGATGCGGTAATGATTTTTCTATTTTTTCCAGATTAAAAACTGGTGGTATGGTCGGATCGTAAACAGGTACATCTTTCATGTGTTTATTCTTCTTGATGTACTGTTTTATCTTCTTTGCAAATTCAACATTGGTACTATGCCCGGGACGATTGGCAATTATTCTTGCTTTGATGGGATAACCAATTAAAGCAAGATCACCGATTACATCCAATAATTTATGTCGTGCAGGCTCGTTTGGAAAACGTAATTCTAAATTATTTAAATAGCCTTCGCTTTTCACTTCGATCTTATCACGTTTAAATGCTTTTGCCAAGCGGCTCATCTCTTCTGGATTCACAGGCTTATCAACTACAACAATCGCATTATTTATATCGCCCCCTTTGATTAAATCATGATCTAACAACATTTCTAATTCATGCAAAAAACAAAAAGTTCTGCAAGGAGCAATTTCTGCTTTAAAATCTTTTATTGTTTTTAACCCTGCATGTTGTGTTCCTAAAACCGGGCTATTAAAATCTATCAAAGTTGTTATCTGGTAATCAATTGCTGGAAGCGCAACCATCTCAACACGTTTACTTTCATCATAATGATAAATGTTATCATCCAAACTATACCAGGCTTTAGAAGCTTCTTGTTCAACAACACCTGCTTGTTCAATTAATTCAACAAACGGTTCAGAGCTGCCATCAATTATAGGAACTTCTGGTCCATTTAATTCTATCAAAACATTATCAATTCCCATTCCCACCATAGCAGCTAAAATATGTTCGATGGTGCTAACTTTTGCATCACCAACTTGTAAAGTTGTACCACGAGAAGTATCAGTTACTAAATCGCAATCTGCTTTTATTAATGGTTGATTAGGCAGATCAATTCTTTGAAATTGTATACCAAAACCCGGATTTGAAGGTTTTAAATTCATATCAACCAAAACACCGGTATGTAAACCAGTACCACTGATACTGATGCTACTTGCCAGTGTATGTTGTTTGTCGGGATTAAAATTAATATCCATTCTTAATTATTTATTGAGTGAGTTATTCGATAACATTTATTATCACTCACTTGTTTTTTTCAGAAAACAATTCGGCAAAAATAGATTAAAGAATCTTTATTTGGCAAATTAGCCTTCACTTGGAATTCTTTCGGCTAATAATTGCTTAACTAATTTTTCTAATTCTAAGATCTTTTTTTCTAAATCGGGTAATTTGCGAACTGAAGCCTGGCTTCGAAGCGAAGCTGCATAATCGTTTGCAGGACTACCTGTTACTGTTTTGTTATTTAATTTTATTGATTTTGTAATACCACTTTGGCCGGCAATTTTTGTTCCATCAGCAATTACTAAATGACCGGCTATTCCAACCTGACCACCAACCATTATGTTATTTCCTAATTTACTGCTCCCGCTAATTCCAACTTGTGCAGCAATAACAGTATTATTACCAACCTCAACATTATGTGCAACCTGAATAAGATTATCTAATTTGGCACCGGCTTTTATAACAGTTGAACCCATAGTTGCACGGTCAATTGTTGTGTTGGCGCCTATCTCCACAAAATCTTCAATAATAACATTTCCTATTTGTGGTATTTTCTTGAATGATCCATCAGCTAATGGAGCAAAACCAAAACCATCACTGCCTATTACTGTGCCTGCATGAATAATTACATTTTTTCCGATAATGCAATCATGATAAATTTTTACACCAGGATGCAATAAAACATTATCAGCGATCACAACATTATCGCCAATAAAAACACCGGCAAATAATTTTACATTATTTCCGATGATCACATTATCTCCAATATAAGAAAACGCAGCAACGAAAACATTTTGGCCCAATGTTGAAGTTGTTGAAATATAACTTGGTTGCTGAACACCATTTAATTTTTGAGTTGCTATTTCCTGATATTTTGTAAGCAATGTTGCAAATGCAGCATAAGCATCGGGAACACGAATTAAGGTTGCCGAAATTGCTTGCTTTAGTTCTAGGTCTTCGTTTACTAAAATAACCGAAGCATGTGTAGAATACAGATACTCATTGTATTTTGGATTTGATAAAAAAGCCAATTCGCCATTTTTTGCTTCTTCAATTTTTCCGAAAGAAGCAACCGTAACAGACGCGTCGCCTTCAACTTTTCCATCAAGGAGTAATGCTATTTGTGCGGCAGTAAATTGCATAAAATATTTTTAACTATTATTCATTGCCAATGATGAATAAATTTTATTTACAAATTAACTGATTGAGCAAATGTAAAATTTTTTAATTGGTGCCGAAATTGTTTGATGAATGAGCGGATTATCTACAGCAGAAATGTCCTTCACTGATCCATCTTTATATAAAATATTAATTCTTTCGTCTTCTGTTTTGTACATCGTGTTATTGGCTTCTCCAGTAAAAACAAAATATGACGCATCTTTTGTACTGATGTTTAATTGATGAGAAACTTCAATTAATTTTTTTGATACTTCATCTTCATCAAATGGTTCTGATTGTAAATGAACTTTAAATAATTTACGATTTAATAAACGGTTACATAATTCACTCAATACAAAATCCGGATGTCGGCTCCAGCGTTTCACTGCAAAAGAAAAATCAATATCATCCAATTCGCAAAATTTATCTAAGGTTTCTCGATTCATTACTCCATTGAACTGATACAGAAAAAAATCTGTGGCACCCCCGGTTGTTAAACCTTCAATTCCATTAATACTTATTTCCCTAACACGTTTTAAAATGTTCACTAACATTCTTTCGGCAGATAAAACTGTTTTATGCAAATACACTTGCCAATACATTTGTCGCCTTGCCACTAAAAATTTTTCGATGCTATAAATTCCTTTTTCTTCCACCATTAATTCGCCGTTGTGCACTACTAACATTTTAATAATTCTATCGTAACCAATAACTCCTTCGCTAACGCCGCTGAAAAAACTATCACGGGTTAAATAATCCATACGGTCAACATCCAATTGTCCGCTGATGAGTTGATGCAAAAATTTCTTATGATATTGATTGGTGAAAATTTGAATAGCCATTGTGAGTTGCCCATGCAAATCATCATTCATCATTTTCATGATCTGCAAACTGATATCTTCATGATGAACATTTGGCAACAATTCGTTTTCAAGTGCATGAGAAAACGGTCCATGACCAACATCGTGCAATAAAATTCCTGCCTTTGCAGCGATTTCTTCTTCCTCGGTTATTTCAGTTCCTTTTGCTCTTAATTCATTAATTGCATTGCCCATTAAATGATATGCACCCAATGAATGATGCAATCTGTTATGCACAGCGCCCGGATAAACCAAATACGCCAATGCCATTTGATGAATGCGTCGCAAACGCTGATAATAAGGATGGGCAATGATTTCAAAGATCAAGGGATGATCGATTGTGATGAAACCATATACAGGGTCGTTAATAATTTTTCGTTTAACTAACATACTTGTTGTTGCTTTGTTAAAGCAGTATATCAAATGTACTATTTGTGAATGGATGGAATAAATTTGAAAATAATATTTAACTGTTTGTCTAAAAATATTTCTCGTTATTGATTTAAATTCTACACTTAATTTGTTTGTTTTATATTGTTGAATAAAGTATTAACAGCACAAGTGTGCGATTCTTTCACTGAAAGAATCAGGGGCAAAAGTTGATGCCATGAAATACAAAACCGGAAACAATAAATAAAATAAAAATTATGTCGATAGCAAAAATTATTTGGGTTGATGATGAGATTGAAAGTTTGCAATCGCAAAAATTATTTTTAGAAAGTAAAGGTTATGAGGTAATTACTTTTAATAATGGTTTTGATGCGATTGAATTTGTGAAAAATAATTTTGCAGATGTTGTGTTGTTAGATGAAACCATGCCGGGCATTTCGGGTTTGCAAACATTGGCAAAAGTTAAAGAAATTAAACAACATATTCCAGTGGTATTAATTACAAAAAATGAAACAGAGAGTTTGATGGATGAAGCCATTGGCAGTCAGATAAGCGATTATTTATTGAAGCCTGTAAATCCAAATCAGGTTTGGTTAAGCTTGAAAAAAATAATTGATAATAAAAGATTGGTTGCAGAAAAAACCACCACTGCTTATCAGCAACAGTTTCGCGATTTATTTATGGCGTTGAATGATAATCCTGATTTTAATCAATGGATGGAAATTTATAAAAAGATTGTTTACTGGGAATTGGAAATGGAAAAAAGCGATAGCCCTGAAATGCGTGAAATATTTGCATCACAAAAAGAAGAAGCTAATGCAGAGTTTTTTAAATTCATCTCTAAAAATTATGCAAAATGGGTGAATCCAAAAACTGCTGAAGCGCCCATCATGAGTAATAATTTGCTGCAGTTTAAAGTATTGCCGCATGTTGAAAAGAATATTCCTACTTTTTTTATTTTGATTGATAATTTGCGATACGATCAATGGAAAACTATTCAACCAATTTTTGCTGAGAGTTTCAGAATTTTAGAAGAAGAAACTTTTTATTCTATTTTGCCAACTGCCACACAATACAGCAGGAACGCCATTTTTAGCGGATTGTTGCCAATCGATATTGAAAAACAATTTCCAGAACAATGGAAGAACGATGAAGATGAAGGCGGTAAAAATTTATTTGAAGAAGAATTTTTTAGAGCTCAATTAAAACGATTAAAAAAAGACGATATAAAAGCTAGTTATACAAAAGTGCTGAATCATATCGATGGGCAAAATCTGGTAAACAATATTCATAATTTGTTGAGCAATGATCTGAATGTGATCGTTTATAATTTTGTTGATATGCTAAGTCATGCAAGAACAGAAATGGAAGTGTTGAAAGAATTGGCAGGTGATGAAATTAGTTATCGAAGTGTTACAAAAAGTTGGTTCGAGCATAGTGCATTACATCAGGCATTAAAAAAAATAGCTGATAAAAAAATTAAATTAATTGTTGCAACTGATCATGGAACAGTTAGAGTTAAAACCCCATGCAAGGTTATTGGAGATAAACAAACAACCACTAATCTTCGTTACAAACATGGAAGAAATTTAAACTACGAACCCAAAGAAGTGCTGGCTTTTAAAGACCCACGCGAAGCTGGTTTGCCGGTACCCACTGTAAATTCATCTTTTATTTTTGCTAAAGGCGATGAGTATTTATGCTATCCAAATAATTATAATCATTACGCCAATTATTATAAAAATAGTTTTCAGCATGGCGGCATTAGTTTGGAAGAAATGATCGTGCCGATTATTAAAATGGAAAGCAAATAATTTTTTGTTACCGGCTTTTGTTTTTCAATCAAACTTTAGTTGCGTCGCACACTTGTACTTTCAGTTCATAGGTCATCTTTTTTGCAACATGTGTGGATAAAACAAAATCAACTAACTCCTAACCCTACTTAACTTTGAACAAGTTTGAAAGAACAAATAATATGAAATACACTCAACATAATTTAGATAAACTAGAAGATATTTTGCAAGAATCAGAATATGTTGTTCGCTATGAACGTGGCACATTTCAAAGCGGATGGTGTTTGTTGGAAGCAAGAAAAATTGTGGTGCTTAATAAATTTTTAGATACCGAAGGTCGCATCAATACTTTACTCGAGATTATTCCTCAACTCAATATCGAATTCGATAAACTTACACACGAAAGTCAAAAATTGTACGATGATGTTGTAAAAAATGCAGCATTAATTGTTTGATAAAACGCATCGGTTTTTGAATTAGTTTTACATGTGGATTCTTCATATTTACAAATAACATTTTTAGGTACTGGAACAAGTAGTGGTGTGCCAATGATTGGCTGCGATTGTGATGTATGTACTTCATCCGATCCTAACGATAATCGTTTACGCAGCAGTATTTTGGTAGAATCTCCAACAACAAGTTTTGTTATTGATACCACTCCCGATTTCCGTTATCAGATGTTGCGCATTCACAATAAAAAATTAGATGCTGTTTTATTTACTCATCCGCATAAAGATCATATTGCCGGCTTGGATGATGTTCGGGCATATAATTATCTGCAACAAAAACCAATGGAAGTATTTGCAAATACTTTAACCATCGAATCCTTGAAAAGAGAATACCATTATGTTTTTGCAGATAAAACTTATCCTGGAATTCCCCAAATCAATTTGAATACAATCAGTCAAACGCCATTTTTTATTGGGGATATTTATGTGATTCCGATTTTAGTTTGGCATTTAAATATGCCTGTCTTTGGTTTTCGAATGAACGATTTTACTTATATTACAGATGCAAACCGAATTGATGAAATTGAAAAAGAAAAAATAAAAGGTTCAAAAATTTTGGTGTTGAATGCTTTACGGAAAGAGAACCATATTTCCCATTTTACTTTGGAACAAGCTGTAGAATTGGCAACTGAATTGGAAGTTCCGGAAGTTTATTTTACACATATCAGTCATCAGTTAGGCAAGCATGAAGAAATTAATAAAGTATTACCCCAACATATTCGTTTGGCTCACGATGGATTGACTTTAAAATTGCATTAATAATCTCTTTTTATTACTAACAAAATTGTTATGTATGAAAAGGATCATCAAAGATTATTTTACTTTCTCTCGTAAAGAAAGAGTTGCCGTAATTATTTTATTGGCGTTGATCATTTTTTTTATTGCCCTGCCATATTTATTTGAACCAAAAAAAATAAAACCTGTTGTTGAAGAAGAACTGCAAATGGAATTAAAAAAGCTACAACAAAGCAAATCACAAGTCGATTCTGTAGTTGATCAAACAGACACTACTTCTGCAGCAACAAAAATTGAATTATTTGAATTTGATCCAAATACTTTAGATGCTGAAGGTTGGAAGCGTTTGAGCATTCCCGATAAAACAATTAAGACAATTTTGAATTATCGTAACAAAGGCGGAAAATTTTATAAGCCAGAAGACGTCAGAAAAATATGGGGTTTACAAAAAAATGATGCGGACAGAATTGTTCCTTTTGCAAAAATTAGTACTTCGTCAAATTCATTTCAACAAAACAATTTTAATAAAAAAATATCAACAACAATAAAAAATATTAAGGTACTCGATATCAATACTGCAACTGCCGAAGATCTGATGCAAATACCAAGTATTGGTCGTTCATTACCATATAGAATTATTAATTTCAGAGAAAAATTAGGAGGCTTTTTTGACTTGAATCAATTGAAACAAACTTGGGGTATGACTGATTCTATTTATCAAATCATCATTCCATTTTTAAAAACTCAATCATCCACCATCAAAAAAATAAATATCAATACCGCTAACGAATATGAAATGAGTAGAACTTCTTTCATCAGTAAAGAAATTGCAAAAGCAATTATTATGTATCGTAATCAGCATGGTTTGTTTCAGAACGTTGAGGACATAAAAAAAATAGTTTTCATCAATGAAGAAACGTTTCTTAAAATTTCTCCTTATCTCACTACTAAATAAAAATTAAAACATTTGGCGATGTAGAATATTATTCTATTTTTGTAAAACTAACAATTGTTAGTTTTACAAAAACTAAAATCAATCAATGAATTTTCAGGTAGATGAATTGACGAAGCAAGTAGCACAAACTGCAAAAGATTTTGCACAACAATATATTAAGCCTCATGTAATGGAATGGGATGAGTCTCAAATTTTTCCAATAGATATTTTTAAAGAATTAGGAAAATTAGGTATGATGGGAATAACAGTACCGCACGAATACGGCGGTGCAGGTTTAAGTTATTTCGAATACAGTGCCATCATTCAGGAAATTGCAAAAGTGTGTGGCTCAATCGGGTTAAGTGTTGCAGCGCATAATTCGCTTTGCACCAATCATATTTTAAGTTTTACAAATGAAGATCAAAAGAAAAAATATTTACCAAAATTAGCAAGCGGAGAATTTATTGGTGCATGGGGTTTAACAGAACCAAATACTGGTAGTGATGCAGGTAACATGCAAACAGTTGCTGTGAAAGATGGTGATGATTGGATTTTGAATGGAACAAAAAGTTGGATCACTCATGGTAAGAGTAGCGATGTTGCTGTTGTAATTGCTAGAACAGGCGAACCAAGAAAAAGTAATAATTCAACTGCATTTATTGTTGAACGCGGAACAAAAGGTTTTGCTGCCGGAAAAAAAGAAAATAAATTAGGCATGCGTGCCAGTGAAACAACAGAAATGATTTTTGATGATTGCAGAATCAATGATGCACAAAGAATTGGTGATGTTGGTGATGGATTTAAACAGGCATTAAAAATTTTAGATGGCGGAAGAATTTCAATTGCTGCATTATCTGTTGGGATTGCAAAAGGTGCTTATGAAGCAGCTTTAAAATATTCGAAAGAACGTCATCAGTTCGATCAGCCGATTTCTAATTTTCAAGGAATTAGTTTTAAGCTGGCAGATATGGCTACAGAAATTATGGCTGCCGAAATGTTAATTAATCAAGCATGCGATCTAAAAGAACGTCATCAAAAACTTACCAAGCAATCTGCCATGGCAAAATATTATGCCAGTGAAGTTGCAGTTAAAGTTGCTAATGATGCGGTACAAATTTTTGGTGGATATGGTTATACCAAAGACTTTCCCGTAGAAAAATATTATCGTGATGCAAAGCTTTGCACCATTGGCGAAGGAACATCAGAGATTCAAAAAATTGTTATTGCAAGAGAAGCGTTGATCGAATAATTATTTAATCATTATCCTTACTACCGGCACTAAAAATATTATCAACGGCACCGCCCAACATTGGAAATTTTTCTTTTACAAAATTTGCAATTGTTTCAACTGCTTTTTTTGCTTGTTCAGGTGTTAAGCCTGCATCTTTAGTTAAACGTTCAATTAAATCGTTCATATTATTTGAGATTTGAAATTTATTATTTCTGATTAATGCTGCAAATTAATCTCACCAAAACAAAAAGCGATGAGAAGTTATTCCCATCGCCTTTAAATATTATTAATTTATTATTATGCAACTTTCAATAAACTAATCTTACTCTTCTTAAACATGCTTTCTGCATAATCTAAAGTGATGTTAAGTTCAGTTTGTCCCATCCCCGGTAATTCAAACATAGCATCAGTTAATATACCTTCACAAATACTGCGCAAACCTCTTGCACCTAATTTATATTCCAATGCTTTTTCTACCATAAAATCCATCACATCATCTTCAATGGTCAATTTAATTCCTTCCAAATCAAATAAACGATTGTATTGTTTGATAAGCGCATTTTTAGGTTCGGTTAAAATGCTTCTTAAAGTTTCTTTGTCTAATGGATTAAGATGTGTAACAACAGGTAAACGACCTAATAATTCAGGTATTAAACCAAAACTTTTTAGATCCTGAGCATTGATGAATTGTAATAAATTCATACGTTGCATTTCCTGTTCATCTTTGTTAACATTAAAACCAATCGCGTTGGTATTTATTCTGCGTGCAATTACTTTGTCGATGCCATCAAATGCGCCGCCGCAAATGAATAAAATATTTTTGGTATCAACTTTGATCATCTTTTGCTCAGGATGTTTTCTTCCGCCCTGCGGTGGAACCAACACTTCTGTGCCTTCTAACATTTTTAATAATCCTTGCTGAACACCTTCGCCACTAACATCACGGGTGATGGAAGGATTGTCTCCTTTACGAGCTATCTTATCAATTTCATCAACATAAACGATTCCGCGTTCGGCAGCAGCAACATCGTAATTACAATTTTGTAATAAACGTGTGAGCATACTTTCTACATCTTCGCCTACATAACCCGCTTCAGTAAATACTGTCGCATCAACAATTGCAAAAGGAACATTTAACATACGTGCAATAGTTTTTGCAAGCAATGTTTTTCCTGTACCGGTTTCGCCAACCATGATGATATTGCTTTTATCAATCTCAACTTCATCGGGCTGACTTTTATTTGCAATTCTTTTGAAATGATTATACACTGCAACGGCTATAATTTTTTTAGCATCGTCTTGACCAATTACATATTCATCCAAAAATTTTTTTATTTCGGCTGGTCTGCGAACATTTAATTTAAAATTAGAGGCTGAATTATTTGCATCATTCTTAATATTCAATTCCTGCAAAATAATTTCCTGAGCATGTTCTACGCAATGCTCACAAATATGTCCTTCCTGGCCGGCAATGAGGATTTTTACTTCATCTCTGCTGCGACCACAAAATGAACAATGCAAATGGCTTTGTTTAGACATGTTATTATTTTAGGGGGTGAAGCCTACAAGTAGGCGTCAATTGTCAACAACAAAAGTAATATTATTATTTAACCTTGCAATTATTCAGCTACTAAAAGGCTAAATATTAGATTTTCTTTAAAATTGAGTCTACAATACCATACTCAACTGCTTCTTTGGCATTCATCCAGTAATCGCGGTCAAAATCTTTCATGATCTGTTCAACAGTTTTGCCACAATTAGTTGCCAATATTTGTGCACCGATCTCTTTTGTCTTTCTGATCTGATTGGCCTGAATTTCAATATCAGTAGAATTGGCTTGAAAATAACCTCCCAAACTCGGTTGATGAATCATTACTTCGCCATGCGGATAAATATATCTCTTTCCTTTTTTACCAACGCTCAAAAGTATAGAACCCATGCTGGCAGCCAATCCCATACAAATGGTTGAGATAGGCGATTGAATTAATTTTATTGTGTCATACATCACCATACCACTTGTTACAACACCACCTGGACTATTGATGTATAATTTAATTTCTTCACCAGGTTTATCGGCATCTAACAACAATAATTTTGTAACAATATCTTTTGCGCTTTTATCATCAACAACGCCCCATAAATAAACAGCACGTTTTTCGAAGAAAAGTTTCTCCATTTTCTTCATCATGCCCGGACTTAATTGCTCTTGTTGTTTTTCTTCTTTCGGAGTTTCTTCGTCATCATCATGTTCTCCCATCAAAAAAGGATTGATTATATATTTTGACTCTACCATAATTAATTATTTTTTTATTTTTTGTTGTCAGCTTTTGTAACAATGTTCAACTGTAGTTGCGTCGCACACTTCAACAATTGATTATGAATCTTTCTTTTCTTTTCTTGCATTGATTAATAATACTTCATCAACCAACCCATATTCTTTTGCTTCAGTTGCAGTTAACCAATTATCGCGGTCGCTATCTTTTGCAATGGTCTCAATATCTTTTCCGGTATGCGTTGCGGTGATAGCATATAATTCTTGTCTTAATTTTTTTATTTCTCTTGCAGTAATTTCTATATCTGTTGCTTGTCCGCCAATGGCACCGCTTGGTTGATGCATCATTACACGACTATGTTTCAAAGCAGTACGTTTTCCTTTTACACCGGCACATAATAAAATTTGTCCCATGCTTGCTGCAATACCGGTACAAATTGTAGACACATCCGGACTAACAAATTGCATAGTATCATAAATGCCTAAACCCGCATAAACACTGCCTCCGGGACTGTTAATGTACATTTGAATATCTCTTGTTCTATCGGTGCTGTCTAAAAATAATAATTGTGCTGTAACAATATTGGCAACATAATCATTGATGCCTTCGCCAAGAAAAATTATTCTATCCATCATTAAACGACTGAATACATCCATCTGTGCCACATTTAAAGATCGCTCTTCAATAATGTATGGCGTTAAGCTCATTGGATTAAAATGAGATTGATAATTATGCAATGTTGCACTGCTGATGCCTTGATCTTTTATGGCATATTTTTCAAATTCTTTTCCTATGTTCATCTGCGATTTTTTATAGCGTTGAAGGTAAGTGTTTTGCTGTTTCAAATACCGTGCAACAAAACCTTTGCGACAAAATTGCAGTTTACTGTTAAAAAATTTGTGTTTTAGGGAAAAATTATTTGGATTGCCGAACAAAATAAAGCTTGGATAGTTATTATATCCGTATTTCCTTTGCAAACCGATTCAGACTGATTAGTTTTGGCGCGGTAATAGCTAATAGAATATACATTCAAGCTCATTTATCAATAAACCGGCTCTCTTTTTTGCAAGGCCACTTGATCAGCACACTTCTGAAACAGTGCCAGCAATTGATAAAAGGATTACTTGAAAGATCTCAAAATATATTTTTTGATTGCTGAAAATAGTTCCGAAAGTTGAAGTGTGCGACGCAACGGAAGTACAGAAGCGATATAAAGTTGGTCACATAAAAAAATTATGTGTAATAAGGTTGCACTTTTTAGAAAAGAACATTTTAATGCAGCTCATCGTTTGCACAATTCGTTGTGGAGCGATGAAAAAAACAAAGAAGTGTTTGGTTTGTGCAACAACAAAAATTATCATGGTCATAATTACGAATTGGTTGTAAAAGTTACAGGTGTACCTGATGCTGAAACAGGCTATGTGATTGATATAAAAATATTGAGCGAATTAATTGAAGAAATTGTAATAAAAAAATTCGATCATAAAAATCTAAACTTAGATACGGCAGAATTTGCAACATTAAATCCTACAGCAGAAAACATTGCAATTGTTATTTACAATTTGCTACGACCTAAACTGGACAAGGATTTGGAACTTAAAATAAAATTGTATGAAACAGAAAGAAACTTTGTTGAATATCCGGCTTAATGGTGATAAGATTGAGTTGAGTGATATTTTGATTGATGAAATGGGAGATAACCATGTGAGCACTTCGGTTGACACTCCATTGCGAGAAGATGCTTTTGCAAAAACAGATGATGAAAAAATTGCTGAGATAGAATTGCATTTCAAAGCCATCATGGAAACATTGGGCTTAGATTTAAATGATGACAGTTTAAGAGGAACTCCAAAACGTGTTGCAAAAATGTATGTGCAGGAAATTTTTAGTGGATTAAATCCTGCCAATAAACCAAATGTTGCATTGTTCGAAAATAAATATAAGTACAATGAAATGTTGGTTGAAAAAAATATTTCGTTCTACAGCAATTGCGAACATCATTTTGTGCCGATCATTGGAAAAGCTCACCTGGCTTACATTAGCAACGGAAAAGTAATTGGTTTGAGTAAATTAAATCGATTGGTACAATTCTATGCAAAGCGTCCGCAAGTGCAGGAAAGATTGACCATGCAAATTGGAAAAGATTTGCAAAAAGTTTTAGGAACTGATGATGTTGCCATTGTTATTGATGCAAAACATTTGTGTGTCGCAAGTCGTGGTGTTGAAGATGATACTTCATCAACTATCACTGCTTTTTATGGCGGAAAGTTTAAAGAAGAAAAAACAAAGAATGAGTTTTTAAAATATTTAGAAATAAAAACTGAGTTTTAGGTTTCAAATAAAATATTGACTAACCCGATAGCATTTTTGTTATCGGGTTTTCTTTTACATTTGAAACTTCAATTAAAAAGTTTTATGAGTAAACATGCATTTATTTTTCCCGGACAAGGTTCACAATTTGTTGGAATGGGAAAAAATTTATACGAAACAAATTCACAGGCAAAAGAATTGTTTGAACAAGCAAATTCAATTCTTGGTTTTAGAATAAGTGATACAATGTTTAGTGGAACGGATGAAGAATTAAAACAAACAAACGTTACTCAACCTGCTATTTTTTTACATTCTGTTATTGCATTTAAAACATTGGTAACTGCAACACCAGATATGGTTGCCGGACATTCGCTTGGCGAGTTTTCTTCGTTGGTTGCAAATAGTTGTTTAAGTTTTGAAGATGCTTTAAAATTAGTAAGCATCCGTGCAAAAGCTATGCAGAAAGCTTGTGAACAAAACCCTTCAACAATGGCTGCTGTATTGGCTTTGGCTGATGATAAAGTTGAAGAAATTTGCAAACAAATACAAGATGAAACAGGAGAAGTTGTTGTGCCTGCAAATTATAATTGTCCCGGTCAATTAGTGATCAGCGGTTCTATTAAAGGAATTGAAATTGCTTGCGAAAGATTAAAAGCTGCCGGTGCAAAACGTGCATTGGTATTGCCTGTTGGTGGTGCATTTCATTCACCATTAATGTTGTCTGCAAAAGAAGAATTAGCTGCTGCCATTGAAGCCACAACTTTTAATATTCCGTTTTGTCCAGTTTATCAAAACGTTGTTGCAAAAGCGGTGAATGATGCAACAGAAATAAAAAAGAATTTGATCGATCAATTAACCGGTGCTGTTCGTTGGACACAAACTGTTCAATCAATGCAAGCCGATGGTACAACACATTTTACAGAAGTTGGCCCAGGGAAAGTATTGCAGGGTTTAGTGCAGAAAGTTTTTAAAGAAGCTGTTGTTGATGGAGTTAATTAATGTGCAGATGAATATTTTTATTTTTTCATTTGCACATTTTCATATCTGCACTTTTAAAAATCTAAAATTCCATTCATCCATTCGGGATCTAAAGTAGCGTTGTATTTTTTATAAAAATTAATAGCGGGTTCATTCCAATCCAATACTTGCCAAACCATGCGTTTAAAATTTCTGGCTTTGGTTTCTTCAATTACTTTTTCGAATAATAATTTACCTAATCCTTTGCCACGCATTTTTTCTGTTACCAACAAATCTTCTAAATAAATACATTGACCTTTCCATGTTGAATAGCGAATATAATACAAAGCAAAGCCTTCTACTTCTTCATTAATATCAGCTACAAATGCCCACCACACAGGGTTTGCGCCGAAACCACTTTCTTCAAAGTGTTCTAAACTTACAGTCACTTCATGCGGTGCTTTTTCAT
This sequence comes from uncultured Chitinophagaceae bacterium, assembly GCA_903870685.1. Classification (GTDB taxonomy): domain Bacteria; phylum Bacteroidota; class Bacteroidia; order Chitinophagales; family Chitinophagaceae; genus CAIQDX01. Next base: position 49,748 of record CAIQDX010000008.1, read on the forward strand.
AATCAGCGAGTTCTTGAATTAATTCCAATAAACGCGGACAATCTTTTTTTTCTGCTCTGCGAATAATAATATTCATCAATAGTTTTCTTTATTATTTATTCATTTTATAACCTGGTCCTTTTAAAAATAAACCCGCATTAACGTTTGTAGATTGTCCATCTTTCAATATCTGTTTTCCATTTACAAAAACATCTATCATGCCATCTGCATATTGATGTGGCTTTTCGTAAGTAGCATTATCTTTTATTGTTGATGGATTGAAAACTACTACATCAGCATAATTACCAACTTTTAATTCGCCACGCTTTTGCAGTTTTAAATGTTTTGCAGGCAAGTTTGCTAACTTGTAAATGGCTAATTGCAAGGGCATTACTTTTTCATCTCTGTTATATTTACCAATTACTCTGGCAAAATTTCCATATGCTCTTGGATGTGCACTTGACTTTAAGAAAACACCTTCGTTAGTGTACGATGCTTCATCACTTCCAAAACTTACCCAAGGCAATGCTACTTGTTTTTTTAGGTTGTCTTCTGTCATTAAAAAATAAGCAACTTCAACTCTCGTACTATCTTGAATAATTAAATCCATCGCAGTTTCTTCGGGAGAACTGTTTCTGATTTTAGCAATTTGTGCCAATGTTTTTCCTGTAAATTTTTTCAAAGAATCTTGTTTGAAAGACAACATCAAAATATTTTCCGGAGTACCCACAGCGTAATAAAAATTTTCCCATGTTTGTGCATTCGTGTTCATCTCTTTTTTCATTTGTGCACGAATGGATGGTGTGATTAATCTTTCTCTTAATTTTCCAAAACCACCATCTTGTAATGTTGGAGGTAATACAGAAGTTAAGCCTGTCGCACCTGCAGTGTAAGTATACATATCTGCAGTAATATCCAATCCATTTTTTCTTGCTTGCTCTACTATTTTAATTACGCTATCCATTTTATACCAATTATCTTTTCCTGCAGCTTTGAGATGATGAATTTCTGCAGGAATATTGGCTTCTTTTGAAATCTTGATTAACTCATTCACTGCTTCTATAAATTTATTTCCTTCACTGCGCATATGGCTTGAATAAGTACCATCATATTTAGATGCTTCTTTTGATAGTGCAATTAACTCATCAGTCTTAGCAAAAAAATCGGGCGGATAAATTAAAGCATTAGTTACTCCTAATGCACCTTCTAGCATAGCTAGCGCCACCAAGGCTTTCATGCTATCTAATTGTTTTGAATTTGGTGCAATATTATCTTCACCTAAAACATATTGACGAACAGTTCCTGTTCCAACAAATGATGCAATGTTAACCGAGATCCCTTTTTTTTCTAAATGATTCATGTATTCGCCCAATGTATTCCATGCAACATCAAACTTAATATCACCTTGCGCCTTTTGCATTTGTTGTTTCATGTCGGCACTTAAAGGAGCCATGGTTGATTCAGTAAAAATTTCTGTGGTTACACCTTGCTTCACATCACTTTGTGCTCTTCCATCCTGAATTAAAGAAACTTCACTATGTCCCATCATATTTATAAAGCCCGGCGCCACTGCATTTCCTTTTGCATCAATTTCATTTTTTCCAACTGCGTTTGAAAGATCACCAATGAAAGCTATGGTATCATTTTGTATAGCAACATCAGCTTTAAAAGGCTCGCCACCGTTGCCATCATAAATTATTCCATTACGAATAATTGTATCGTATTGTTGCTTTTGTTTGCAGGCAACAAAAAAAATTGTTAAGCAAAAGGCAAAAACAAAATTTTTTTTCATGATGATTATTTTATTTTTTCTTGGTTGCTGTAAAATTACCATTCGGTTGCATGAAAATAACAGATGTCACAATGCCTTTATCATCAACTTCAAATTTTGCAGCATAACCATCTAAGACTTTTAAAGCAAATTTATTTGTGTCAATATTCACTAATTCATATTCAGGTTGACCTGCTACAAAAGCAAATAATTTTTCTCCTTTAATATAAACTTTTGCATTAGCACCCGGAGCAAATTCATATTCACCTTCATACTTTTTTAATTCATCAACAGTGATAGGTTTTGCTTTTGCTTTACGCGTAAATTTTAATGGAGAAAGTCCTGCTTCTAATTGCATGGTGAGTGAAGAAATTTCTCCTGCATCATTAATCAGGAATTGAATTCTTATTGGACTCTTATCGCTGGTGTCAATTCCATCTTTCATATCAAATGGTTCGAAAATATCATAATGAAAATGATTCAACCACCATTTTTCATTTCCCATGATGGCAAATAAAGAATCATTTCTTAACAAAATTTCAAATGTTCCGTAACCCGGATGATTATATAAACCTTCATAATCTTTTAAAGGATGTGAGAGTTTTGTATTTTCTTTTTTATTGCTTGATGATTTTTTCTCTGCTTCTTTTGCAGTTGCTTTTGCTCTTGTAGTTGCTGCTCTCAATGAATCGTTCCAGGGAAATGATGATAGTAGTAACATTCTATCAGTTAAAATATTTCTTACAACACTTGGAACTGCCGAGCCATTTTGATTAGATAAAACAACAATGCCAATACTATCGCTTGGAAAGAAACAAGTGCTTGCACTAAAGCCATCAATATTGCCACCATGTTCAACGCGGTAATGACCTCGGTAAGATGCAATCATCCAACCAAAACCATAATTCGATAAATGAACATCTTGGTGATCTTTCTGCGGCAACCCAGCGCCAACAACCATTTGGCTACTTTGCGCTTCAGTTACATATGCGGCAGGTAAGATTTCTATATTATTATATTTTCCGCCATTTATCCAGGTTGTTACCCATTTTGCCATTTCATTTACACTACTGTTAATGCTGCCTGCGGGACCCATTGCATCAATATTATAGTAATCTGATTTTTTAATGATGCTATCTTTTTTCAAATCATAACCAATGGCAGCATCATCATCTTTTGCTAAAACATTTACTGAAAAATTTGAACGTTTCATTTCGAGTTTATCAAAAATATTTTCTTTCACATTTGTTTCCCAAGATTTTTTTGTAAGCTTTTCTGTAATCACACCTTGCACCACAAACATGAAATTATTGTATTGCCATTTTTCTCTAACAGGTGCTGTTGGTTCTTGAAATTGAATTCGTTTAATTAAACTATCTCTCGATTTTGTAACGAAACCATACCAGGAAAAATCATGTCTTGGCAAACCTGTACGATGTGTCATTATATCTCTCACCGTAATTAAATTGTTCATGTTGTCATTATAAAATTTCAATTCAGGTAAATAATCACGAACAGGTTTATCGTATTCGATCTTACCATCTTTTTGTAACAATCCAATTTGCGATGCAGTAAAAGCTTTGGTACAACTACCTATCGCAAATAATGTATTTGGTGTAACGGGTAATTTTTTTTCAATATCTCTGTAACCAAAACCTTTTGCATAAACAACTTTATTTTTTTCTACAACCGCAACTGCAAAACCCGCAGCATGCCAGTCTTTCAGCACTTTTTCAAAAGTTGTATCCAATCCTGCAAAACGATTTTCTTCTACATGAATGTTTTTATTTTTCTTTTGTGCGAATGAGAAAATATTGGCACATAAGAACAACAAGGTGATGATCTTTTTCATGAAAAAATAATTAGTGTTATGAATGAGAAATATTTTTTTAAGCTTTCAATGCTTGATCCAGATCGTTTAAAATGTCTTCAACATTTTCTATACCAACACTCATCCTGATCAATCCATCTGTAATGCCGAATTTAATTCTTTCTTCTTTGGCAACACTCATATGACTCATGCTTGCAGGATGAGAAACAAGCGTATCAAGGGTTCCAAGCGATATGGCACGAACACAAACCTGTAATTTATCGATGAATTTTTTGCCGGCTTCGATACCACCTTTTAATTCATAACTCATCACTGCACCGGGATGACGCATTTGTTTTTGCGATGTTTTATAATCGGGATGCGATGTTAATCCGGTATAATTTACCTGCTCAATGGCCTGATGTTTTTCTAAAAATTTTGCAACAAGCATGGCATTGCTGCAATGTTTTTCCATGCGCAGTTCCAAAGTTTTTAAACCATTGGTCAATAAAAATGCATCGAATGGATTGCTGTTGCCACCCAATAAAACATGCCATTTCCATGCTTTTGTTTTCATGAATTCAAGATCTTTTCCCAACAATACTCCGCCAATGGCTGTGCCATGACCATTTAAAAATTTTGTGGTGGAATGAAAAACAAAATCAACACCATATTTAAATGGTTGTTGCAAATAAGGCGTAGCAAAAGTGTTATCAACCGAAACTAAAATATTATTTTGTTTAGCAATTTTTGTTACTGCTTCAATATCCACACATTGAATAGTTGGATTGGCAGGTGTTTCGATATGAATTAATTTTATTTTATTTTGTTTGATTTTCTCTTCTACAACATTCAAATCTCTTAAGTCTGCGATGATAATATTAATTCCATTTTCAACTAAAACTTTATGAAATAATTCGTAAGTGCCACCATACAAACTGTAATGCGATAAAATGGTGTCACCGGTTTTTAAATTACTGAAGAATAAAGTTGTCATAGCTGCTTGTCCGCTGGAATGCAGTAGTGCCTTTAGTTTCAGCGGACTGCCATCTTCATTAAAAATATTAAACGATTCTAAAGCTTCAATAATTTTTTCGGCAGCAGTAAATGTTGGATTACCCCAGCGAGAATAAATTTTTGTTTTATCATCACCTGCAAAACGTTCCATTCCCTGTTGTGCTGTATCGAAAGTAAAAGTGGATGTTGCATAGATGGGAGTAATGTGCGAATAATCTGCATTATCGTGACCCGCTGCATGCAATGCAACAGAACTTAATCCGGTAAATTTTTGTTTGCTCATGATGATTGAATTAATTCAGTTGAATCAAATATAAAAATAAAAGGAGAGCAGAGAAGAAAAATGTATAAGTGATTATTGTAGGCCTTCTTTTCTATAAATCGAATATTACAATTAGGGGAACGTGATCGCTATAATTAATCCAATAATCAAAGTCACCAATTTCAACTGACTTAATTTTTTTAGATAATTCGGCTGATACAAAACAATAATCAATGTGATAAGGTTTGTCTTTGTGACGGTACATATAAAGTGTAGGATGTTCTTCTTTTCCTTGAGCTTGCTTAAGAAATAAATGATAACAACTATAAATTTCTTTTTTTTCTAAATACTTTACAACATTTGAATGATTGCTTGGTCTATGCGGTTTGTCCCAAATTGCATTACTATTAAAATCGCCTATTAAAATTGTGTTTTTATTGTTTAAATGATTTTCATAATAATGAATTGCTTTCCATACTTGTTCGATGTATTGTCCATCTGGATCTTTAGGATTATTAGCCCAAATTGCAAAAAGAATAAAACTTGATTTTTCGTTTGATACAGAAATAGGAATAATCATTTTTATTTCTGGATTATAAATGTCAAGAAGTTGAAAATGAAAATCAGTATAAGAAAAAATACCAAGTCCTTTATTTTGATTTTCTCCATACCATAACGAATCATTTGGCTTAGGTATATCGGAGTCAAACTTTAATTTATCAGGGTGTTCGCATTCGGGAATGATTAAAATATCTGGTTTGTATTTTAGAATAGCGTTAGCTTTTTTTCTAAAAGCCATATTGCAATTCCAAGTTATAATCCTCATATTTTATTTCATTGTCTTAAGTTTAAAGTTACGATGCGTTAAATTTCACATTGAAATTATTTTTTATCTTCCACAAATAAAAAACGCCAATCATTTTTTTGATTGACGTTTTCATTTGCATATTTTCAAATTATTTCATTTTCAAATTACTCACTATCGTAAGCCCATTTAACCAACGTAGCGCCCCAGGTAAATCCACCCCCAAATGCAGCAAGCACAATATTATCGCCTTTCTTTAATTGCTTTTCCCAATCCCATAAACACAATGGCAAAGTACCTGCAGTAGTGTTGCCATATTTCTGAATATTGATCATCACTTTATCTTTCGATAAGCCCATTCTATTTGCAGTGGCATCAATAATTCTAAGGTTTGCCTGATGCGGTACCAACCATGCAATATCATCGCCGGTTAAATTATTTCTTTCCAATAATTCGGCACTAACATCGGCCATACCTTTTACTGCAAATTTGAAAACAGGTTGACCATCCTGAAAAATAAAATGTTGTTTTGCTAAAACAGTTTCAACAGATGCAGGATTTAAAGAACCACCTGCTTTCATGTGCAAGAAAGCTCTGCCTGATCCGTCAGATTTTAAAATGCTATCTTTTATTCCGGTTTCATCAACACTTGGTTCTAATAAAACAGCGCCACCGCCATCACCAAAAATAATACAGGTAGTACGATCGGTATAATCAACAATGCTGCTCATTTTATCAGCACCAACAACAATCACTTTTTTGTATCTGCCACTTTCAATAAAAGAAGCACCGGTAGTTAATGCAAATAAAAATCCGCTGCATGCTGCTAAAATATCATAGCTAAAAGCGTTTGTAGCACCAACTTTATCGCTGATGATATTGGCTGTTGAAGGAAACAACATATCGGGAGTAACTGTTGCACAAATGATGCAATCAATTTCTTTTGGATCAAGATTTTTTTTACGCAATATTTCCTGAATGGCAGGAACAGCAAGATCGCTGGTTGCTTTACCTGCTTCTTTCATGATCCTTCTTTCCGAAATACCTGTACGAGATTTGATCCACTCATCATTGGTATCTACCATCTTTTCAAGGTCAGCATTTGTCAATTTTGTTTCAGGAACATAACCGCCAACGGCTGTAATTGCTGCTGTAATTTTTGTCATACTTGAGATTCAAGATTGAATTAAAAATGAGCGCAAATATCTGAAATCAAAATTTAATCGTGGGTTTAAAATTATTTAGAGCAAAAAGCGTTAGTGAAATGGCCTGAAATTAAGCCGAAAAGCCTATTTTTGAAGATAGTATGATCGCTTTTGTTAGAGGAAACTATTCAGTGAAAACCCCATCGCATGTTGTTGTGGATGTTAATGGCGTTGGATACGATTTGCAAATAAGCTTGCATACATACTCAGCTATCAGTAATAAAGATAGCGGACAATTGCACACTTATTTGCATATTACCGATAACGGACAAACACTTTTTGGTTTTGCTGATATGGCAGAAAAAGAAATGTTTTTAATGTTGTTGAGTGTATCGGGTGTTGGTGCAGCAACTGCAAGAATGATGTTATCGGGCATGAAGCCGGAAGAAATATCAAGAGCAATTATACAAAGCAATACGAAGGAATTGTCGAACATAAAAGGAATTGGAAAAAAGACAGCCGAAAGATTGATTGTTGAATTGAGAGATAAATTAGGAAAGCAATCTTTGGAATCAGTTTCCTCCGGCGGTTTTGTTCACAATGTAAATGCAGATGCGGTGAATGCTTTAGTTGGTTTAGGTATCGGCAGACCAATGGCTGAGAATGCTGTTAAAAAAGTAACTGTTTCAAATGATGAAATTTCTTTAGAAGATATAATTAAACAAGCACTTAAAAATCTCTGATTATAGAATTGACCTCTACTTAACCAAGGCTGCTTTTTTTGAATCGTTCATTCATTCATTTAATTGTTTTATTTTTTGTGATGGCATTTTTGTGCCCTTGTGCAACTGCTTTGGCTCAATCAAAAGATTCTGTACATTTTCCTATTTCTGATAGAAGAGGCGACAATTATAGTTGGCAAAGTAAGAATCCGTTTGATCTGAAAGATACTTCACTTATTAAACAGGATATTCAATACGATCCTAAAACAAATCAATATTATATTGTTGAAAAAGTTGGTGGAAAATTATATCGAAAACCAACTTATTTAACTTTCGAAGAATATTATCTCATCAAAACAAAACAATCAGAATCATTATATTTTAAACAACGTGCCGATGCATTAACTGCATTAAATAAAAAAACACAACGTCCGCCGCCAACAGTTTATACAAAATTATTTGATCGAATTTTTGGTGTGGGTCCAAATGGTTTAAAGGTTGATATTAAACCGCAAGGCAATGTTGATATTGGTATGGGTTATCAGGGACAAAATACTTTGAACCCAACATTACCGGAAGCTGCAAGAAAAACAGGTGGTTTTGATTTTAATATGAATGCCAATGTAAATGTTAATGCAAACATTGGCGATAAATTAAAACTGCCCATTAATTATAATACACTTGCCAATTTTAATTATCTCAATCAATTAAAATTAAATTATAAAGGAATGGATGATGAGATACTGCGAAGTGTTGAAGCAGGCAATATCTCATTTCAAACAAAAGGAACATTGATACCAAGTGCGCAAAATTTATTTGGTGTAAAAGCACAATTACAATTTGGAAAATTATCTATCACGGCAGCATTAGCAAATCAAACATCGCAACAACAACATCAAACATTAAAAGGCGGTGCAGCGGTTACTACTTATCAAAAAAAATTAAGTGATTATGATGAGAACAGACATTTTTTAGTTGGTCAATATTTTCGACAGAACTTTAAAAATGCAATGAGCAATTTGCCTGTTGTAAACAGTCAGGTTCAAATTCAACGCATCGAAGTTTGGGTAACCAACAAAACCGCTATCACCACAGATGCCAGATATATCGTGGGTTTGATGGACTTGGGCGAAAGTCAACCTTATAGTTCTACTATACATTCTCAATCAAATAGTCCATTGCCTTTTAATGGTGCAAATGATTTATACAATTCTTTGGCAGGCGATGTTTCTAATCGAAATCCATCACTCATAAATAATAATCTTCTTTCAAAAGGATTAGCTCCGGTTAATGATTTTGAAAAAGTTTATGCAAGAAAATTAACTGCAACAGAATTCTATTTTAATCCGCAGATCGGTTTTATTTCACTCAATGCACAATTACAACCCGATGATGTTTTAGCAGTGGCATATCAATACACATCGAACGGAAGAGTATATCAGGTGGGAGAATTTTCGCAGGATGTAACTGTCGATTCAACACAAGGTGTTCAAAAAGTTTTATTCTTAAAATTATTGAAAGCAACATCGGCAAGAACTAATTTACCGATATGGAAATTAATGATGAAGAATGTTTATTCATTAGACATGTCGAGTGTTTCCAATGTTGGATTTCAAATGAATGTTTTATATCAGCAGCCCAGCGGCGGATTAAACAGATACTTACCAGAATCATCTCCATCAGTTAGCGGAAGACCTTTACTTTCTGTTTTAAATTTAGATCGATTAAATAGTCGTAACGATCCTCAACCCGATGGTGTATTCGATTATGTTGAAGGATTTACAATTTTATCACAACAGGGAAAAATAATTTTCCCCGAACTGGAACCATTTGGTAGAGATTTAGATACACTGGCATTTGCCAATCAGCCTCAATCAATAAAACAAAAATATGTTTTTTATAGTTTATACGATTCTATAAAAGCAAGAGCACAAATGCAGGCAAATCTCGATCGTTTTATTATGCAGGGACAGGCAAAAGGTTCAAGTGCCGGTGATATTTCTTTGGGCGCAAATAATATTCCGCAAGGTTCTGTAAAAGTTACTGCAGGCTCACAATCATTGATTGAAGGAGTTGATTATGCGATCGATTATAATTTGGGAACAGTAAAAATTTTAAATCAGGCAATTTTAAATTCGGGTGTTCCGGTAAATGTTGCTTATGAAAACAATGCATCGTTTGGAATGCAGCAACGTGGTTTTATGGGAGTAAGATTGGATTATGCTGCAAGTAAAAAATTATTTCTTGGTGCAACTTATGAACGATTAAATGAAAGACCGTTTTTTACAAAAATGGGTTATGGTGAAGATCCAATTCGTAACTCAATGTATGGCATTGATTTTAGCTACAAATCAGAGTGGCCGGGACTTACAAGGGCTTTAAATAAATTACCATTTTATTCTTCCAAAGCAAAATCTGCAATAAGTGTTTATGGCGAAGGTGTTTATTTTAAACCGGGTCATCCACCACAAATTGGTACCGGTGGAAATGGTTTAATTTATGTTGATGATTTTGAAGGAACAACCAGTAATATCGATTTACGTTTTCCTTTGGTGTCGTGGGCCATTGCATCAACACCACAAGGAACAACTGAATTTCCTGAAGCATCTTTAAATGATGATCTCACTTATGGAAAGAACAGAGCTAAACTTTCGTGGTATAATATCGAACCAACATTACAAGATAAAACATCAAGTAATAATCCGCTTGCAGCAAATCTTACTGAGTTAAGTGATCCACGTGTGAGAATGGTTTATACCAATGAATTATTTCCTGCACAAACAACAAACATCACCAACACACAAACTATCACATTCGACATGGCGTATTATCCTACAGAAAAAGGATCGTACAATTTTGAAACAAGTCCAGGTCAGATTGATGTAAATGGAAAATTAAAAAATCCGCAAAGTCGTTGGGGTGGCATGATGCGTGCTATTGATCAAACAGATTTTGAAACTAATAATATTGTTTATGTAGAATTTTTAGTACAGGATCCTTTTATTAAAAATCCAAACAGCACCGGTGGTAAACTAAGAATTAATTTAGGTGATGTGAGCGAAGATATTTTACGCGATGGAAAAAGATTTTATGAAAATGGTTTAAGCACACCAACTTCTCCTGCAGCAATCGATACAAGTAATTGGGGAAATGTTCCACTCAATCCAGTTCAAACAACAAATGCATTTAGTAACAATGCGGCCGACAGGCCTTTTCAGGATGTTGGTTTAGATGGTTTGAATGATGATAGCGAAAGAGTAAAACACAAAGATTATTTAGTGCAGTTATCAAATAATTTCGGTAGTAATTCTCTTGCATATCAAAAAGCTTTAGTTGATCCTTCGAATGATGATTATACCTGGTATCGCGATGCAGCTTATGATGAAAGACATACAGGAATTTTAGGGCGATATAAAAATTATAATAATACCGAAGGAAATTCACCAATTGTTTCGGGAACATTATCATCGGCAGCAACCATGTATCCCGATAATGAAGATCTTAATCATGATAATACACTCAATCAATCTGAACAATATTTTGAGTATGAAATTAATTTAAAGCCGGGAATGGATGTTGGAACAAATCCTTACATCGCTCAAAAGCAAGCTGTGGCTGTAACGTATGCCAATGGAACAAAAGGAACAGAGAACTGGTATTTATTTCGCGTTCCTATTTCAAGTTACACAAGAAAAATCGGAAGCATTCCTGATTTTAAATCCATTCGTTTTATAAGAACTTATTTAACCGGGTTCAATGATTCGGTTGTATTGCGTTTTGCTTCTTTAAATTTAGTTAGAGATGCTTGGCGTCAATTTACTTATTTATTAGATACAACTGGTTCTTATACACCATTACCAACAAGTTCTTCAACATCATTTAATGTTACTTCAGTTAACCTTGAACAAAATAGTGGAAGAACTCCTGTAAATTATTTAATTCCTCCTGGTATTCAACGTGTTCAACAATTAAGTAATAATGGTGTAAATCTTTTGCAGAACGAACAATCATTGAGTTTACAAACGTATGGTTTGGCAGATGGCGATGCAAGAGCTGTAATTAAAACCACCAATTTCGATTTTCGCAGTTATGGAAAATTATCCATGTTTGCTCATGCTGAAAGTTTGGTTGGAAATGTTGTAAAAGATAATGAACTAAATCTTGTGATGAGAATTGGACAAGATTATTTGAGCAACTATTATGAAATAAAAATTCCATTAAAAGTTACTTTGCCCGGAACATATACTGTTGGACAGGATACCATTGTTTGGCCCACTGCAAATAATCTTGATTTTAATTTACAAGATCTCATCAACTTAAAATTATTGCGAAATAATTCAGGCGTATCGGTCACAAATATTTTCAGACAAATTTCAGGAAACAAAACTTACAGCATCATTGGAAATCCAAATCTGGGGCAGGTTACAGGCGTATTGATCGGTGTTGAAAATGCAAAAGATAATAACCCTGCACCATTAAGTGCCGAAGTGTGGGTTGATGAATTACGATTATCTGATATTAATGAAAAAGCCGCTTATGCTGCAACAGGAAGAATGGATTTAACATTAGCCGATTTAGGTAAAGCTTCAGTTTCGGTTAATACACATTCACAGGGATTTGGAACATTAGATTCTCACATTAACGACAGATTAAAAGATAACTTAATGCAGATTGATGCTGCCATTGCTATTGATGCCGGAAAATTAGTTCCCAAATCTGCAAGATTATCAGCTCCAGTTTATGCAAGTATCAGCGAAACAACTGTGTTGCCGCAATATGACCCTTATGATTTGGATATTACTTTGAATACGAAATTGAATGCTGCAAAATCAAAAGCATTAAAAGATTCTATTCGAAATGCCGCAATGGACAGAACAACAATTAAAACATTTAATCTTACCAATGTTCGTATTGCACCAAAAGGAAAGATTCATTTATGGAGCATCAGCAATTTTGATGTTAGTTATTCTTATACAAAATCATCGCAAACCAATTCGCAAATTTTAGTTAACGATGTTACCAAGTGGAAAGCAGGAATGGGTTATACTTTTCAAAAGCCAACAAAATATAATCAGCCATTCAAAAAAATAATTAAAAGCAACAATTCGTGGTTTGCGTTAGTAAAAGATTTTAATTATAATTTAAAACCATCTTTATTAAGTTTTCGTGCTGATATCAATCGTCAGTTTGCGCAATTTGTTCCGCGAATTGTGAATACGGATATTACTTCAGAAAAAGTAGTAAGGGTAGATACAACCTTCGATAAATATTTTACATTTAACCGATTCTATAATATGCGTTGGGATCTTGCAAAATCAGTGAACATCGATTTTTCTGCAACCAATAATGCTTATGTTGATGAACCTTATGGTGCATTAAATACAAAACAAAAAAAGGATACTGTAAAAAATAATTTTTTAAATGGAGGAAGAAATACTCTGTATCAGCAACACGCCATCATGAGTTATACTTTGCCATTAAATAAATTTCCATTGACTGATTGGATCATGGCACGATATAGTTATGGTACTTCGTATAATTGGATAGGTGCAAGTCGGTTAGCTCTTACTTTAGGAAATACTTTAGAGAACAGTCAGGAAAATACTTTTACAGGTGATATGGATTTTACAAGATTGTATAATAAATCCAAATGGTTGAGAGCATTAGATAAATCGGCACAAAAAGCACCACAAAATAATAATGCCAATAAAAATAATTTCAATCCACAAAAATCAGGACAACAAAATATTTTAGGAACAACTATTCCCACAAGAGATGAAGCCATCACCGATAAGAACGGAAATAAATTAACCGGTAAATTAAAATTGGATGCATTGCATAAATGGCGAAAACTAAAACGAGATGTGCGAACTGCACAACATTTGCAAAATCAGTCGCAACAACCGGAGATGAATGAAGTTGAAAAAGTAGGATTGAAATTATTGACCATGGTAAAACATGTGTCATTAAATTATTCTGAAAATTACAGAAGCCGTGTGCCGGGATATATGGACAGTACAAGGGCTTTAGGCCAAAACTGGAAAACTATGCAACCCGGATTGGATTATGTTTTCGGACGCCAACCCGATAGTAGTTGGTTGAACCAAAAAGCATCAAAAGGGTTGATAACAAGAGACAGCAGTTTCAATAATTTATATCGTCAGAATTTCGAACAGAAGTTTAGATTATCTGCACAGATAGAGCCTGTTCGCGAATTTAGAATTGATATTAGTTTCGAAAAAAGTTATACAAAAGATTATACAGAATTATTTAAAGACACAACTTATTCCGGCATTGCACAACAACATTTGAATCCATATGTAACAGGAGGTTTCAGTGTTTCTTATGTTGCCTTTAATACTTTGTTTAGAAAAACAAATCCAAACGAGATATCAGAAACATTTAAAACTTTCCAAAATAATCGTTTGATTATTTCCAATCGAGTGGCACAACAAAATCCTTATTGGCAACAAAATTCAGCATTTACCGGTGATGGTTATGCAGCAGGTTATGGTCGTTATTCGCAAGATGTTTTAATACCCGCATTTCTTGCAGCATACACTAAAAAAAGTCCATACTCAATTCCGCTGATCAAAGAAAGCAATGCAAATATTAAATCAAATCCATTTAGCGGTATCATTCCCAAACCCAATTGGAGACTGAGTTATACAGGATTAAGTAAAATTCCGGCATTGGCAGGAATCTTTTCGTCAGTTAATATAACGCATGCTTATTCTGGAACATTAGCGATGAATAGCTTTACCAGTGCATTATTATATCAGGATGCTTTCAAGTATGGTGCGCCAAGTTTTGTTGATACTGTTAGTGGTAATTATATTCCATATTTTTTAGTGCCGAATATTTCTATTCAGGAACAATTTTCGCCGTTGATAGGTATTGATGTAACCACTATTAAACATTTGAATTTAAAATTTGAATACAAACGTTCAAGACAATTAAGTTTGAGTTTGATTGATTATCAGATAAGCGAAACAAACAGTAAAGAATGGGTTGTTGGTTTTAAATGGATGAAAAAAGGAATTAAGTTGCCATTTAGAATTCCGGGAACAGATAGTAAAAAATTGCAAAACGATTTGAGCACTAATTTAACTTTATCCATGCGTGATGATGCAACAAGTAATAGTAGGTTGGATCAAACAAATGCGTATGGAACAGGCGGACAAAAAGTAATTACTATTCAGCCTTCTATCGATTATGTTTATAATAAACGAATCAATATTAAATTCTTTTTCGATCAACGAAGAGTAACTCCATACATTTCCACTTCGGCACCAACAATTGCAACAAGAGCAGGTATTCAGGTAAGAGTTTCGTTAGCACCATAATGTTCCATTTTCATGACACAAGGGCTTAATTAATTCAATTCTTCAGTACAAGAGTGCGACGCAACCGCCGCCAAATAGATGTTTCAGCCGCTTGTATCATAAAATTGCTAAATCTGTAAAGGGCAATCCGCAATCAGTTGCCAACCCTTACCTTTGCCGCTCAATAATTTTTAGCTATGAACTTGGATAAAAATACAGTCATTGGTTTTGTGCTGTTGGGCATTTTATTTTTTGCTTTTTTCTGGTATTCGAATAAGGAGCAACAGGGATTGATGGAAATTCAAAAACATCAACAAGATTCCATTGCCAGAGTTAATGCTTTGAGAGCAATACCTAAAGACACTATCGCTGCCAAGAAAGATTCTTTATACAGAGATTCTGCTTCTAAAGTTTCTGTTGCAGGAAATTTTGCAACAGCTGCTATTGGTACCGAACAATTATCTGTTGTTGAAAATGAAGTGATGAAAGTAACTTTTACCAATAAAGGTGGTAGAGTGAAATTTGTACAATTAAAAAATTATAGATCGTTCGATAGTACTTTAGTTCAGATAGGTAGCGAAAAAGATGTGTTAAGTTATTCGATAAATACCGGTGCAAATGTTGCCGCACAAACAGGCGAATTATTTTTTAATGCAGCAGCATTACAAAAAAATACAGATGGCAGTCAGAGCATTTCATTTACGTTACAAAATGCAACCGGCGAAACAGTAACACATCAATACACAATTAAGAAAAATGATTATTTAATTGATTGGAATATTAATTTGAATGGAGCTGATAAATTATTAAGTGGCGCAGCTATCAATTTTTTATGGAAGACACAACCTCAGCGTCATGAAAGTTCGGTGAAGTATGAAAGAATGCAAAGCAATATTTGTTTTTCGGAAGGCAATGAATTTGATTATATCTCTTCAAAAACAGAAAAGAAATTTGAAAAATCTGTACAATGGATTTCTATAGTTCAACAATTTTTTAATACTACGTTAATTGCCAAAAATAATTTTGCTAACGGTGAAGTTCATTTTGCACGAAGTACAGATTCTTCGGATGTTTTAGCGAATACAGAAACATCTTTACAAATAAAATTACAGAGTGCAAGTTCAGTAAATGTTCCATTGCAATTATATTATGGGCCTAACGATTATGTTATTTTAAAAAATCAGGCAGCAGGCATGGATAAGATGGTGAATTTGGGAAGAGATGTTTATTCATTTGTTCGACCCATCAATAAATTCATTATCATGCCTGTGTTCGATTTTTTTGCGGGCTTTGTTAAGAATTTTGGTTGGGTAATTTTATTACTGACGGTGTTTATTCGTTTGGTAACATCGCCATTAACCTACAGCAGTTATTTAAGTGGTGCTAAGATGAAAGTGTTGAAACCAGAATTAGATACACTAAAGAAAAAGTTTGGAACTGATCAGCAGGGTTATGCTATGGAGCAAATGAAATTATTTAAAGAAGCTGGCGTAAACCCGCTTGGGGGCTGTATTCCGGCGTTATTGCAAATTCCTATTTTCTTTGCATTGTATAGTTTCTTTAATTCGAATATTGCTTTACGTGGACAATCATTTTTATGGGCAAAAGATCTTTCGTCGTATGATGTGATCGCGAAATTGCCGTTCAATGTTCCGATGAATTTTGGAGATCATATCAGTTTGTTTACAATCACTGCAGTGTTGACCAGTTTCTTGATTTCCATTTATAATATGGCATCAACTCCAACACAGGATAATCCTGCGATGAAGTACATGCCGTATATTTTTCCTTTCATGATGCTATTCTTTTTTAATGGATTACCATCAGCATTAACATGGTATTATACTGTATCAAACACTTTGACATTAATTCTTCAATTGATCATTCAGAAAAAAATCATCAATCACGATAAAATTTTAGCCAAGATTGATGAGAAGAGAAAATCGCCAAAAGTAAAAGCAAAAAGTAAATGGCAGGAAAAGTATGAGCAAATGATGGAAACGCAGAAAAAAGTTCAGGATCTCAAAAACAAAACGCAAAACAAAAAATAATTTTGTAAAATAATTAATCAGCCCTGCAATTTTAGCGGGGCTTTTTAATTAACATTGATATAGATTTTCGGTTGTAAGTAAAATTGAATTATGAAAAAAGCAGTTTTATTGTTTGGGTGGATGTTATCTGTCATCTTTCATCTTGGTGCTCAACAAAGAATTGTTGCAGAATGTACGATCACATATTCAATTGTTGCAGATTCAAGTGTGAATGAAAAAGATTTAACCGAATCTTTAAAAGAAAGTACGAAAATAGTTTACATAAAAGGGAATAACAGTAGAGTGGATTTAATTAGCCCGGCATTTATTCAATCAACTTTCTTCGATAAAACTGATGGAGAAGCCATTGTGTTGAGAGAATTTGGAAATAATAAATTCATGTCCAAATTAGATAACGAGACATGGGAAAAGCAAAATAAAAAATTTGAAGGTTTAATTATTAGTAGTTCGAGCGAAACAAAAACTATTCTCGGTTATGAATGCAAAAAAGCTACGCTGAAATTAAAAGATGAAACCATTTATAATATATTTTTTGCATCTGCAATCGCGCCTTCGGTAAAAGAATTTGAATATCAGTTTAAAAATGTGCCTGGTCTTGTTTTAGAATATGATGCACAAGAAGTTGGTGGTAAAAGAATACATTTTTCTGCAACAAAAATAGATCTAAGTCCGGTATCGGCATCAAAATTCGATATTCAGTTAAGCAAATACAGAATGCTGAATTAATAAATTAGTGAAGAGGAATTCTGATCTTGTCCTTATATAATTTAACCTTGAATTTATAAGGAAAAACGAAAGTTGTGTTGCCTCTATCGAACTGAATTAATGAAGTCATTTCCATTCCACCATCATTAGTTTTTTGAGACACTGATTGTGAGCCATTGAAACGCAACTCAGATTTTAGACCCGAAATAGAAATACTTTTGTGAGAGTATAAACTTAAATTCTTGAGGGAATATTTACTGCCTTTTGCTCTTTCGTCAGTAATACCTGTAAATGAAAATGACGCAATAGCAACCTGAACAGCCATTATAAATAAGGCAGCAAAAGCAATTTTTTGTATGTGACGGTACCGTAACATTGATACAAAACTAAGTTTTTCTTCCATATTTAACAATTTATATTATAACTATGATACGGTTAAATGGTAAAATAGTTGCCTGAAAACAGTAATTCTTTTAAAATTTCCTTATTTTAGATAAACTAATCCAAGAATGAGAGAAAATCCGTACCGCGAAGACCGCGAAGAACTCAAAGAATTACTCCAGCAGTACCAAAATATTAAACTTGGTCGCAGCCATTCTTTTTTGGAAGAGGATGCTTTTGAGCGCATCGTTGATTATTATGATGAGAAAGACGATTATAAAGAAGCATTATTAGCTGCAGAAACCGGATTAGAACAATTCCCATATTCTTCTCAATTGATGATAAAAAAAGCCGACATGCTTTTGGCAAACAGAAAATATCATCTGGCTTTGGAAGTATTAGAAACTGCCGAATTATATGATAGCACCGATGTTAATTTATTTATTTTAAAAACCGATGCATACCTCGCTCTCGATCAACAAGCGAAAGCAGTTGAATTATTGGAAGCAGCTTTAAAAATGTTTGATGGCGAAGAACGATTAGATCTTTTATTTGAACTGGCTGATGTGTACGATGATTACGAAGAGTTTGATAAAGTGTTTGATTGTTTGCAATTGATTTTGGAAGATGATCCAAATAACGAAGAAGCATTATATAAAATATGTTTTTGGACAGATTTTACAGGCCGCAACGAAGAAAGCATAAAATTGCATCAAAAAATTATTGATGATTTTCCTTACAATGAAATTGCGTGGTTTAATCTGGCTGCGGCTTATCAGGGATTAAAGTTGTACGAAAAATCTATCGATGCTTACAAATATGCAGTTGCAATTGATGAAAAATTCGATTATGCTTATCGCAATATGGGCGATGCTTATTTACGTTTGCGTAAATATAAAGATGCCATTGAAGTATTGGAAAGAGTATTGGAATTATCGCGACCTGAAGATGTAATCTATGAAGCAATCGGTCATTGCTTTCATCGTTTGGGAAATTATGCACAGGCAAGATTTCATTATAAAAAAGCGGTGCACTTAAATCCCGAAGACAGTAAGTTGTATTATAAAATCGCCACCACTTATATGCAGGAAGAGCAATGGCAAAATGCAATTAAACAATTAGAGAATGCCATGCGTATGCAACGCACTGTTCCGGAATATAATTTAGCAATGGGTGAATGCAAAATGAATTTACAGCAATTTAAAGATGCGATTATTTATTTTGGAAATGTAGTACGAAGCAAACCACGTAATGCTGCTGGTTGGGATGCACTGATTCGTTGTTTATTAAAAGCTGAATATTATGATGAAGCTGGCGAACAATGTGTTTCTGCAATGAAAGCAACAGATGTAAAACCAATTTTTATTTTTTATTTCAGTGCTTCTTTATTTCTTTCTGGAAAAACAAAAGAAGGCTTATTGCAATTAGAAACTGCAATGACCAAAGCTCCCAGGCTTTTAAAAAAATTTGTTGAATTGAATCCAGCCATTCTTCAAAATAATCAGGTGATTGATATTATTGCACAATATAAAAAGGGTAAAAAAATATAATATAAAATTTAGTATTTCATTTTATATGTTGAATAACTTCATTGTCTTTAATTATACTATTTTTGTTGCTCCTTAAAACACTGCAGATGAATTTTAATCTTACACAAATTCCGGAACGCACACAGAAACCAAGAGCACACGGACTTACAATGGTTATGGATAAAGGCCTTAGCATAAATGAAGTCCATAATTTTTTGGATATTGCCGGTCCGCACGTAGATATTGTAAAACTAGGTTTTGGAACTTCTTATGTTACTCCAAATCTGAAAGAAAAAATTCAAGTCTATCAATCTTATGGAATGCCGATTTATTTTGGAGGAACATTATTTGAAGCTTTTTTAATTCGAAATCAGTTCAACGATTATATAAATGTTTGCAAAGAATTTGGTGTTACTTACATGGAAGTTAGTGATGGTTCTATAGAAATTCCGCATGCTGAAAAATGTGGTTATATCGAAAAATTAACTAAGGTTGGAACTGTTTTAAGTGAAGTGGGAAGTAAAGATGCTGCTCATATTATTCCTCCATATAAATGGATCGAATTAATGAAAGCTGAATTGGAAGCAGGTTCTACTTATGTTATAGCCGAAGCCCGTGAAGCAGGTAATGTGGGTATTTATCGTGGTACCGGTGAAGTGCGTGAAGGATTAGTACAGGAAATACTTACACAAATTCCGCAAGAAAAAATTATTTGGGAAGCCCCGCAAAAAGCACAACAATTATATTTTTTAGAATTGATTGATTGCAATGTTAATCTTGGAAATATTGCACCAAGTGAAGTGCTTCCATTAGAATCTATGCGTGTTGGTTTACGCGGAGATACTTTTCATTTATATTTGAATAAATAATTTTCGCCGATGAAATTATATGGATTGATTGGTTATCCTCTTTCGCATTCATTCTCCAAAAAATATTTTGATGAGAAGTTTTTAAAAGATGGAATATCCGATGCGTCTTTTCAAAATTTTTCTATCGAAAATATTTCTTTGTTACATGATGTATTGGCAAACAAAAATCTTTGTGGTCTTGCAATAACTATTCCTTATAAAAAAGCAGTGATTGATTTTTTATACAATTCTACTGATGCTGTAAAACAAATGGGTGCTTGCAATTGCATTAAAATAAAAGACGGAAAATTATTAGGATATAATACCGATGTGATTGGCTTCGAAAAATCTTTCATCAAACAATTAAAACCGCATCATTCCAAAGCTTTGATATTAGGAACAGGCGGTGCTGCCGCCGCTGTTGAGTTTGTGTTACAAAAATTAAAAATTGGATACGAGTTTGTTTCACGAAGAAAAGCAGGAACTCAATTTGTCTATTCTGAATTGAATGAAAATATTTTAAACAACTATTCAATCATCATTAATGCTTCGCCTATTGGCACTTATCCCGATGTTAATGAAGCGCCTGCCATTCCTTATCAGTTTATTAATTCGCAACATTATTTATTCGATCTGGTGTACAATCCCGCCGAAACAAAATTTCTTCAATTCGCCAAACAAAATAATGCCACCATTCAAAATGGTTATGAAATGTTAGAGCTGCAAGCCGAAGAAAACTGGAAGATATGGCATGAATGATTTAATAAATTTCACAATTTATTAAATCGTATTTTGCACCACTTTTAACGATTGAGAATTGTTGTATGATGAATCTCATAAAATATATTTTGTACACACTGTACCTTCAATCTCTCAATTAATTTTTTTAAGGCTCACTTATATTAAGTAGTACAAGTGAGCACTTCTTCCACTGGAAGAAGCGAAAACAACAGAAGCTGAGTAAAGTTTCATCAGCTTGCTAAAAAAATAATTATGGAAAATAAAGACTTACGAAGACAACAGGCATTGGAATATCATGCCAAAGGTCGTCCCGGAAAAATTGAAGTGGTGCCTACCAAAGAATCAAAAACCCAAAGAGATCTAACACTTGCCTATAGTCCAGGTGTTGCAATTCCATGTTTGGAAATTGCAGCAAACCCCGAAGATGTTTATAAATATACTGCCAAAGGAAATTTAGTTGCTGTTATCAGCAATGGCACAGCTGTATTGGGTTTGGGCGATATTGGACCTGAAGCAGGCAAGCCGGTTATGGAAGGTAAAGCAGTGCTGTTTAAAATATTTGCCGATATAGATGTTTTTGATATTGAGATCAATGAAAAAGATCCTGAAAAATTTGTTCAAATTGTAAAAGCATTAGAACCAACTTTTGGTGGTATTAATTTAGAAGATATAAAAGCACCCGAATGTTTTTATATAGAAACACATTTGAAAGAACAAATGAAAATTCCGGTGATGCATGATGATCAACATGGAACAGCCATTATCAGCGGCGCAGCTTTGTTGAATGCATTAGAACTTCAGGGAAAGAAAATTGAGAACGCAAAATTTGTAGTGAATGGTGCCGGTGCTGCATCTATTTCTTGTTGCAGATTATATATTGCTTTGGGTGCTAAGAAAGAAAATTTTTTAATGTTCGATAGTAAAGGATTAATTCATACAGGTCGTGCAGGTATTGATGGAATGAAAGCAGAATTTGCAACAACGAAACCTGATTGCAGTTTTGAATCGGCATTTAAAGATGCAGATATTTTTATTGGATTAAGTAAAGGTAATGTTGTTTCGAAAGAGATGATTAAAGCAATGGCAAAAAAACCAATTGTATTTGCGTTAGCTAATCCTGATCCTGAAATTTCTTACGATGATGCAACAAGTGTGAGAAAAGATTTGATTATGGCAACAGGAAGAGTTGATTATCCTAATCAGGTAAATAATGTTTTAGGCTTTCCATATATTTTTCGCGGCGCATTAGATGTTCGTGCAACAAAAATTAATGAAGCCATGAAACTTGCTGCTGTAAAGGCTCTGGCAGAGTTAACAAGAAAACCGGTGCCCGATATTGTTAGCATGGCATACAATCAATCGAACTTAACTTTTGGTCCGGATTACATTATTCCAAAACCGGTTGACCCAAGATTATTATCAACAGTTGCACCTGCTGTTGCAAAAGCTGCGATTGAAAGTGGCGTTGCTCAAAAAATAATTACTAACTGGGATGAGTATGCAATTGAATTAAATAAACGTTTGGGATTAGACAATCAATTAATGCGTGCTATTGGTAACAAAGCCCGCCATGATCCAAAACGTTTGGTATTTGCAGAAGCTGATAATCAAAAAATATTAAAAGCTGCTAGTATTGCTTATGATGATGGAATTGCTTATCCAATTTTATTAGGTGCTGAAGATAAGATTCGAAAAATTGCAGCAGATAATAATATTGATCTGACTGATATTCCAATTCTTGATCCACGCAGTGATGCAATGGAAGCTAAGCGTGAAGAGTACGGCGAATTATTTTTCAAGAAACGTCAGCGCAAAGGATATAACCAATATGAAAGTATGAAGATCATGAAAGATCGTAATCACTTTGGTTGTATGATGGTTGAAACTGGCGATGCAGATGCAATGATATCAGGTCTTACAAGAAATTATGCAGATGCTATTCGTCCGGCATTGCATATTATCGGTACAGAAGAAGGTGTTTCAAAAATTGCAGGAATGTATTTATTGTTGACTAAGAAAGGCCCTTTGTTCTTAGCAGATACTACTGTAAACTTTAATCCAACTGCCGAAGAATTAGCAGATATAACAATGTTAGTTGCAAAAGAAGTACGCAACTTTAATCTTACACCAAAAATTGCAATGTTAAGTTATAGCAATTTTGGAAGTAGTGATTCTGCTGAAGCAAAATTAGTTTATGACGCAACTAAATTAGTAAAGCAAAGAAATCCATCTTTAATTGTTGATGGTGAAATGCAGGCCAGCCTTGCGTTTAACAACGAAATATTAAAAGATAATTATCCTTTCAGTGAATTAGTTGATCAACAAGTAAATGTTTTGATCTTTCCAAATTTAACAGCCGGTAATGTGGCTTATAATTTATTAAAAGAAATTGGTGGAGCTGATGCAATTGGTCCAATTTTATTAGGATTGAAAAAGCCTGTTCATGTATTACAATTAGGTAGCAGCGAAAGAAGTATCGTTAACATGGCATTGATCGCCGTGGTCGACGCTCAAATGAAAAATAAAACAAATACACAGGAAGCAGTTCAAAAAACTAATATGTGGCAAAGGATGAGAAAGAAAAGAAAATAGTTTTCCTTCTTTAGTTTTTTTACTTTTAGTTTTTAAATCTATTAGTAAATGAGTTTTTTCACGCACTTCGGTACATTTTTGATGATGATTAAAGGAATGTTCACCAAGCCGGAGAATCATAGAATGTATTGGAAAGAACTCATGCATCAATGTGTTGAAATTGGAATTGGCGCATTGCCTATAGTTGTGATCATCTCTTTATTTCTTGGTGCAGTAACTACTGTGCAAACAGCTTATCAATTGGTAAGTCCATTGGTGCCTTCATCAACTATTGCACAAATTGTTAGAGACAGTATGATATTGGAATTATCTCCAACAGTGTTAAGTATTGTTTTAGCTGGCGTGGTAGGAAGTAAGATCGCGAGTGAATTAGGTAATATGCGCATCAGCGAACAAATCGATGCGTTGGAAATAATGGGAATCAACAGCAAGAGTTATCTCATCTTGCCTAAAATTTTAGCATCATTAATTGTTGTTCCTTGTTTGATTGTAATTTCTGCAGTGTTAGGTATTTGGGGCGGAAGGATGGCTGGAAGTCTTACTGGTATTATCGCTCCAGATATTTTCGATATTGGCTTACGCAAGAATTTGAATGAATACAATATGGTTTTTGCAATGTATAAAGCTTATACATTTGCATTTATTTTGAGCAGTATTCCTGCTTATTTTGGATATTATGTAAAAGGTGGTGCATTAGAAATTGGAAGAGCGAGTACAACTGCAGTTGTGGTAAGTTGTATTTTAATTTTGTTTGCCGATTATGCATTAGCTGCATTCTTCTTACCCACTTAAAATCAAAATAAATTTTACACCGAAATTTTAAATAATGAAAAAAAATTTATCCGTTCTATTTATTCTTTCGATTAGTTTTTTTGCTGTAAGTAAAGCAGTTGCACAAACTAATGTTGCTTTATTAAATACAACAACAACTAATCATACAGATTCAGCCAAACTGTATAATCCTAATGCAAATGCTAAAGAAGAAATTAAGGCAGCAGTTGCAAAAGCAAAACAACGAGGCAAACATGTTTTAATACAAGCTGGCGGTAATTGGTGTAGCTGGTGTTTAAAGTTTAATAAATTTACTACCGAAGATTTTCAGATGGATTCTGCAATCAAAGCAAATTATATTGTTTATCATTTGAATTATAGTCCGGAAAATAAAAACAAAGAAATATTCGAAAAATATGGTTTTGCTCAACGGTTCGGATTTCCTGTTTTTATAATTCTTGATGGAGATGGAAATAAAATTCACACTCAAAATTCGGAGTATTTAGAAGAAGGAAAAGGGTACAATAAAAAGAAGATTTTAAATTTTTTAAACGATTGGACTCCGGCAGCATTGAATCCTCAAAACTATAAGAATTTCTAATGAACATACATTTCCCATCTTTCAAAAAATTTATAACACACCCTATAAAATATAAGGTGTTCTTGTTTACAAAATTACCGATGGGCTTTATCAGCGGATTAAAAATTTTAGAATTAGATGAATCGAAAGCCTCAGTGGGTGTGCGTTTCAAATGGTTGAATCAAAATCCATTTCGCTCTATTTATTTTGCTGTTTTAAGTATGGCTGCAGAATTAAGTACAGGCATCATGGCAGTTGGTCAAGTATATAAACGTAATCCTACAGTCAGCATGTTGGTAATAAAAGTTGAAGGAGAGTTTTATAAAAAGGCTGTTGGAAAAATAATTTTTACTAGTGTTGATGGAAATAAAATTGCTGAAGCTGTTGAACAAACTGTTGCAACAGGTGAAGGTGTTACAGTGCTATGTTCTTCCGTTGGTTTGAATGAAGCGAATGAAGAAGTGGCAAAATTTATTTTTACATGGAGTTTTAAAGCGAAGAGTTCTAATTGATGAATTGTAGGTTATAAGTATCTGTTGAATAAAGAACAAAGCGTACAAGTGTGCGACGCAACGAAGTTGATAGATGTACGATTGATGGTTACATAAAAAATATTTTATGAAGATTGCTTTTCATGGTGCTGCAAGAACGGTTACAGGTTCTAAACATTTATTGACTTTAAAAACTGGAACAAAAATTTTATTGGATTGTGGTTTATTTCAGGGATTAGGAAAAGATACCGATGTGTTAAATGCAAATTTTGGTTTTGATGCGGCATCGGTTGATTATATGATCTTATCTCATGCGCATATCGATCATTCCGGGTTGCTTCCAAAGTTGGTGAAAGAGGGATTTAAAGGAAAAATATTTTGTACTCCTGCAACAAAAGATTTGACTGAAATTTTATTGGAAGATTCTGCGCAAATTCAAAGAGACGATACAAAATTTATTAATAAGCGAAGAGCAAAACAAGGCTTGCCTCTTTACGAACCTTTGTATGATTTAGATGATGCTGAAAAAGTATTTCCACTAATTCAAACTGCCACTTATAATCAATGGACAACTGTTTGCAGCGAAGCTGAAGTTATGTTTACAGATGCAGGTCATATCATTGGTAGTGCCGCAGTACATCTGCGTTTGAAAGAAAATGATAAAATAATTCAGCTGACTTTTAGTGGTGATGTTGGTAGATATGGTGATGTTATTTTATGTTCGCCTCATACATTTCCTCAAGCAGATTATATTGTGATTGAAAGTACGTATGGTGATAAAATTCATGACCTATTTTCTGATTCTCTAGAAGTGTTTCATAATTGGATCATTAAAACATGTGTAGATAAAAAAGGAAAATTAATTATTCCATCGTTTAGTGTAGGTAGAACTCAAGAGTTATTGTATTTCCTGAATGAAATGTTTAACACAAAACAATTACCGCATATTCCGGTATTTGTTGATAGCCCATTAAGCATGGAAGCAACACAAGTTGTAAAAAGTCATCCTGAAAATTTTAATAATAAGATTCAAAAATTATTACAAACTGATAGTGATCCTTTTGATTTTCCAGGATTAAAATTTATAAAAACTGTTGATGAAAGCAAAGCATTGAATGATCTGCAACAACCATGCATTATCATTTCAGCAAGTGGTATGGCAGATGCAGGTAGAATAAAACATCATATTGCCAATAACATTGATGATAAGAAAAATACTATTTTATTAGTCGGCTATTGCGAACCGCATTCACTCGGAGGTAAATTAATGAATGGCGTAAAAGAAGTAAAGATCTATGGCGAATATTTTAAAGTAATTGCAGAAATTGGAACGATGAGAAGTATGAGCGCACACGGCGATTATAATGATCTATGCCAATTTTTATCTTGCCAAAACCCGGCATTGGTAAAAACATTATTTGTTGTTCATGGAGAAGAAGAGGTTCAATTAGAATTTCAAAAAAGATTAGAGAAGAAAAATTTTAAAGATGTACGTGTTCCTTTATTGCACGAAGAGTTTAATTTAGATTAATGTTTATACAAACCGATCACATTATTCAGATCATTGCAGCATTCGTTGCCGGTGGGCTATTAGGTTTAGAACGCGAATACCACAGTAAACCTGCAGGTTTCAGAACCATGATATTAATTTGTGTGGGTTCATGTTTATTTACCATTCTTTCAACATCCTTTGCTACAAACCCCGACCGTATTGCTTCTAATATCCTTACTGGTATTGGTTTTATTGGCGCCGGTGTAGTGTTTAAAGAGGGTATTAATATCAGCGGAATTACATCAGCAGCAACTATTTGGGTCGCTGCATCTTTGGGAATGTGTATCGGGTTAAAACTATACGGACTTGCATTATTCGTAGCTGTATTGGTGCTAATTGTATTAATCGTTCTTTCGCGTCTTGAAGAATCATTCGATAATCTTCATCAAGTAAAACAATACAAGATTCGTTTTAAAGCTTACGAATATTCAGTTGAAGAATTAGAAAAAGAATTAAATAAAATTGATGTTTATTTTGTTCGATATAAAATTGGTAAACAACACGACGATGTAATTGTTGAATATAAAATTGAAGCCATTCAATCCAAACGCGAAAAAGTAAATCATTATCTTATCAATAATAAAAGCATCGTGGGATTTGAAGTTTAATTTTTTGTAGCTAGCTTTTGTTTTTCATGGCATCATCGTTGCGTCGCACACTTGTACTGCAAAAGCTTTTTCATCAATAAATTAAATCGCTTTGCTGAATTGCGGTTTTTCATTCTTAGATTCATTGCGAAGTAAATGCAAATCAAAAGCTTTACAAATATTGCGGATGAAATTCAATCCTAATTTAGTTACAGTTAATCCTTCATCATTAAAATCAACGAAAACATCGTCCGATAGTTTTTGTAACTCAGGAAAACTAAATTGATGAATCAAATCTAAATGTTCAGGTAAAAATTTTGTCTTACCCTGACAACTGATATTCAAAATATATTTTCTGAAAGCAACATCTTCATCATTTAAAAAATATCCTTTTGTAATAGATAATTCACCTTTATTAATAGCTTCATAATAATCGTGGATGGTTTTATTGTTCTGTGCAAATGCAATTCCCGCATCACTTATACTCGATACGCCCAATCCTAATAATATACCCGTATGCTGTGTGGTATAACCCATAAAATTTCTATGTAACCAGCCTTCTTCTCTGGCTTTAAATAAATCATCATGCTTTAATGCAAAATGATCCATGCCAATATCGCTGTAATTATTCTCGGTAAATAATGTTTTACCAAGTTGATATAATTTCATTTTTGTTTCGGTGCTTGGTAAATCGTTTTCATCAAACAAGCGTTGACCTCTGCTTGTCCATGGCACATGCGCATAACTATAAAATGCAACACGATCGGGTTGCAAACTGATGGATTGCATAATTGTTTTTTCCATCGTTTCTAAAGTTTGTTTTGGTAAACCATAGATCAAATCAAAATTTACTGATTGATATCCAATAGCTCTTGCATCGGTAACAGCTCTTTGTGTATTTTCGAATGGTTGAATGCGATTGATGATGCGTTGTACTTCTGCATCATTATCCTGTACACCATAACTAACTCTTCTAAAACCTAAGTTGTATAAAGTTTGTAAATGTTCTTTCGTCGTGTTGTTGGGATGACCTTCGAAACTAAATTCATGTTTAGGATGAATGATGGCAGTATTGAAAATAGTAGTCAATAATTTTACTAAATTATCAGGAGAAAAAAAAGTAGGAGTGCCACCACCAATATGCAATTCACGTAACACTGGTTTTGAATCCATCAATTGCAAATACAAATTCCATTCTTTTAAAATCACTTGCATGTATTCTCCTTCAACTTCGTGATTAGTTGTGATTTTTTTATTACAGCCGCAATAGGTACAAAGCGATTCGCAAAAAGGCAAATGCAAATACAAACTTATTCCGTCAGCTTCATTACATTTTGTAAACTGTTTACTGAAAACATTTTTCCATTTTTGTACATCAATGCTTTCTTTCCAAACAGGAACAGTTGGATAACTAGTATAACGAGGAACAGGAACGTTGTATTTATTCAACAAATTAAAAGGTACTTGCACGGTTTTGTATTTTGATTGGCAAAACTATTTCTTACTATGTTGAAAATTATGCCAGAAATCAGTTTTTTTATTTTTGATTGTAAGCTTACGGTCATTTTTTTAAATAATTGTAGTATTCTAACTACAATATATCGAACAAGCGATTACCGAATATAAAGAATGAACCACTACTTATATTTCACAATATCTGTTATTTCAAATGTTTGTTTTATGTGAGTGCTTTGTGTTAAATAAACGATCATGAAAACGAATGATTTTAGAATATTGTTAGTTGATTATTCAATATTCACAGCATGTAGGTTACAAGAATTATTAGGTACAACCGGGACACATAATACATTTAAAATTTCTACTGATGTAGATAATGCATTATCGATTATTGATTCTTTCGATCCCGATTTTGTAATCCTTGAAATTGGTATGCCTGATAAAAGCGGAATTGAATTATTGAAATATATTAAAGGAAACCGCTTGCACTCTAAAGTAATTATTCTTACAAATTTCACTATTAGTGCTTTCAGAAATGAATGCGATAAATATGGCGCTGATTATTTTTTAGATAAAGCTGATGAAATGGAAACTGTGGTTTCAATCATTAGAAATAGTGCCGGTCAAAAAGCAGCATAATTTTTTTGGTGCGAACTTTTATTTTTCATGGCATCGTTCCTTGCGTCGCACACTTGTACAGCATATCATTATTCAACAATAAAAAAGATCCGAAGGTTATAAAAACCTTCGGATCTTTTTGTTTAATGCTTATTAAAAAGAATTAGATCAAATGGAATGATTTTAAAATAATTCTTACACTAATT
This sequence comes from uncultured Chitinophagaceae bacterium, assembly GCA_903870685.1. Classification (GTDB taxonomy): domain Bacteria; phylum Bacteroidota; class Bacteroidia; order Chitinophagales; family Chitinophagaceae; genus CAIQDX01. The sequence continues at coordinate 79,694 of CAIQDX010000008.1, forward strand.
CCAATAACTAAAATACCAACGGCAATAAACATTCCTTTAGTTGGTAATTTCCCTGTAAGCCTTGCTGCAAGCGGCGCTGCCATCACACTACCAAAAATTAATCCAATAATAATTGGCCACTGACTAATGCCAATAATCGAAAAAAATGTAAATGCACTTGCAACTGTTATACAAAATTTTGCAGCCACCGATGTGCCAACTGCATATCTTGGAGGTCTACCTTTTGAAATGATGGTACTTGTTACTAATGGCCCCCAACCACCTCCACCAACTGAATCTATAAAACCTCCAAATGCGCCAAGCCATCCAACGTATTTTAATTTTCCGGCGTTTACTTTTTTTGAAGCAAATGCTTTTGTGAAAATATTCACGCCAAGAAATAAAGTATAAAACGCAATGGCCGGTTTAAAATATCGTGCATATTCGTCTCCGAATTTTATTAAAAACAAAGCACCAATTACTGCGGTTACAACACCCGGTATAGCTAATGTTCTGAATAATTTTTTATTGATATTCCCGAAACGAAAATGGCTGATAGTTGAAGCTGCAGAACCAAACATTTCGGAAGTATGTACGCTACTCGAAATAACAGGTAAACTTAATCCCATTGATAATAAAACCGAAGTACAAATTACGCCGTAACCCATGCCCATACTGCCTGCTATCATTTCTACACCAAAGCCAACTAATATCATCCAGTAAAAACGATTGTCTAAATGCTGTAAAAAATTTCTGGAATGATTGAATACAATTTCAACGGGAATAACAAGCGATAATATAAAACCAGCGAGAACAGAAAGGATAGCAATTACAAATAAAATGCTGATTCTTTTATTGCGTTTTTTGTTATCCTTCTTTTTGACCGATTCATCCACAGATAAAATTTTAGTGATCTGGTTTAGTCTATTTACCTTATCGACAAAGTTGCCGCTTAATTTGTTACGAATCAAATGAAGATTTTTCAATACTTCGTTTAGTTCGTTGGGTAAGATTTCTGAAAAAATTTCTTTTAATCTTTTGGCAAGGGTAGGAGATTTGCCGTTTGTAGAAATCGCAATTTTTAAATTTCCTTTTTGGACGATCGAACTTAAATAAAAATCACAGAGCTCAGGTTTGTCTGCAACATTCACCAAAATATTTTTAGCAGATGCTTTTTCTTTTATTGTTGTTGCGAGTGCAATATCATTAACTGCGATAATTAAGATATTGGTTTCTTTCAAATCAGTTTCATCATAAACCTTTTGATGAACAGAAATATTTGAATAAGCATTTGCTAACTGCCAGATCTCATCTTTAATATCAATCGCAATCAGTTTGATTGTCGTTTCTGGCGAATTTGCAAGTACTGCATTTAATTTTTCCAAAGCAATATTTCCGCCACCGATAATGGTTAAACGAAGCTCTTCCAATTTTAAAAAAATTGGAAAGAGTTTATTTGAATCAGTATTGTTAGACTGATTTGTTTTTGTGTCCAGTATAGTTTCTAATGTTAAAATAATATTTTATTTATGCAAAGGAATAAAAAGCCTATCAAATTTGTAGGATTATTTTTTGTGACGCCCCGGACGGATTCGAACCGTCGTAAAAGGTTTTGCAGACCACTACCTAACCGCTCGGCCACAGGGCTATCAATTAAAGTATGATAATATTTGCCATCTTTTAATTCTGTCTTTTATTTTTTAAAGTTTGTATCAAAGATGATGGTTGCATAATAGAAACCACCTATTGATGGTCCGCCAATATATTGTGTGTGATAAGTATTTAAAAGATTGGTTCCCCCAATCTTTATGGTTGTACCTAATTCCGGTAAACGTCTTGATACCTGTGCATCAATCGTACTGTAAGCATTCACAATTCCATTGGCTAAAGGGCTGTTCCAATAAAATGCATCCTGCCAATGCCACACAATATTGAAACCGGTATTTTTAATAATTTCTCTGTTGCCAAATGAAATATTTGATATCCATTTTGGTGTGTTGAATGCAGGGGTAAATGCATCCGAATTATTAACCTGCACCAAAGCAGCATAACTAATGTTCGCTCCAAAATTGAATTTTTTATAGAAATTATAATTCAATCCGATATCAAAACCCTGATTACTTATTTTGCTTTTTGAGTTGGTCCACATTTTATATTTTTTTACAGAAGTGCCACCTGTATAAGTAAAATATGCAGAACTGTCGTTGCTTCCACCGGTTTGTCCAATTGTTCCTCTAATAGGTTGTGTAACATCTAACTGACCAATAAAATTATCGTACACATTAAAATAATAATCTGCATCAATAAATAATTTGTTGTTCAAAACAATTCCTTTGTAGCCAACTTCAAAAGAATTTAAGTGTTCGGGTTGAAGATAACTGTAAGTGCTTTGAACCAAAATCCCTTTCTCATTGGTAATAGCAGTATTCTTATTTATGCCATTGCTGATATCTGCATTCACTGCATTTTTGAAAGCTGTTACAGATGAATTGAGATAAGAATTTTCAAACACATTCAACGGACCGGCTATGATTCTTAATCCGCCTAAACGTCTTACGCCACCATTATTCACAAAAGCAAATCCTTCAAATAAAGTTGGAAAGCGATAACCGTTTTGATAAGACATCCGAAAGTTATTCAAATCACTTGGAGAATAAACTGCAGCAATACGAGGATTGAGTTTCGCATCAAAATATTCTGTTTTGTCAACACGTAAAGAAGCAGTTAGTTTTAGTTTGTCGTCGAATATTTTTTTTGTTGCCTGAACAAATCCGCCATAATTATAATAAAAGAAATTGTCAGTAGCTTTTGAAGCATCAATTAAAACATCCGGATTGATATATTCATTGCCATCAGGTGTAACAATATATTTTCTGTAATGCCCGCCAGCTAAGAGTTGTATGCCTTTGGTTAATTTACTAAAATCATATTGCCCTTCTAAATGATAGAATGAAGATTTTAATAAAAGTTGTGCCCCAACTGTATCCCAATTATTAGTATGAATTACTTTGTTACGAACACTATCGAATGCAGCTGTGCCAGGTAAATATCTTCCATTATCTGCTGAAGCTCTTGCCGATGCATGCGATGCCGCAATATCTCCGCCATTAGCAGTAAATGCAGTATTAAAAGCGTTTGTATAATCTGCCCACCATTGTGGTGATTTTTTAAATGACATATCAATGTTTTCGGCTAAGGGTCTGAAGTTAAAAGAATTGTTTCCGGTGTTTTCTTGTGTGTAATAAGCTTTAAAGAAAAATTCATTATTTTTTAATTCAAAAGCATGTTGCTGAATTTGTTCACCATCAAGCCTGATACGATTTCCTCTTTGATAATTATTAGATACTGTTCCAATTCTGTAAGTATAAGATGCTTCCAGCGAGTGCGAAAATTTATAATACAATGAAACATCAACTTTAGAATTTTTCACTGTGTAATCGGTTAAATCTTTTTCAACATAACCGGTACGACTAACGTCATATGTTTTTCCATGTAAGGTTAATGTTTTTAGATCGCTGTTATATTCATCACCATAGCGATTAATTAGATCAGCACCCGGATTATTTGATGCGCCAATTCCCAAAGAAGTATTTGTTTTATTGCCGGCAGTATAATATTGATCGGTTGTGTCATTTGAGACCCAATCTTTTCCTAACAGGTATGATGCATTTATTTTGAAAGCAAAATTTTTGGTGATTGCTTTTGCAAACCGAATTGCATATTCACTGTATAATGATGGTGCTATATCTTTTCCATCAACATGATTAACACCTTGTTTTAAATAAAGACTTAATCCCTGATAACGAAAAGGATTTTTAGTTTTAAGATTTGAAATTCCATTGATGGCATTTAAACCATAAACGGCAGAAGCTGCACCAGGAATGAGTTCTACGCTTTCGATATCTAATTCAGTAGGACCAACTGCATTGGCAACAGGTGCACCGATACCGGGAGAAATATTATCTACACCATCAACCATTTGTAAAAAACGTGAATTAGTTGTACCTGCAAAACCTCTTGTGTTTGGTACTTTGTAACCGATACTTAATGTTGTTATTTGAACACCTTTTAAATTTTCGAGTGCATCAAAAAAAGTTGGCGCTGGGCTTTCTTTAATTGCTCTTAGATCTAACTTTTCAATTGTTACTGGTGATTGTAAAATACTTTCCGAAACTCTTGAAGCTGTTACAACAACTTGACTCGCATATTGATTTTGTGAATAAAGTGAGATAGAAAGTTTTCCGGTATTGTTATCTGAGATAAGAAATTCTTGTGACTTATATCCCAAGGAAGAAACTACTATTGTAATAGGAAGTTTCTGAAATATTTTTAATTCAAAAGAGCCATCCTCTCTTGCAAGAGTTCCGGAATTTGCACCTTTTATTTTGATGATTGCACCGGCTAAAGGTTGTGTATTAATTGTGTCTTGTATTTTGCCTGAGATTATAAAAGCACCTTGTGCTTTTGATTGAGTTGTCAACGATAAAATTCCGAGTAGAAATAAAAAAATAGTTTTTTTCATTAGTCTATTATTTTGGCAGGGTTAAGTAAGATGAAATGTTTGAACGCTTAGTTTGAGAAAAAAATTATGCCCCCAAAGGGCAGCAAGTGCAAGCTGTTATCATAAAATGAATGCAACTTAAGTTCTTCAAAGAAATGTTAGAACTGAGACTAAAAATTTGTTGAGAATTGAATTGATATTTCATAATTGAGGGGCAAATATACAAACCCTACTGAAATAGTAGACTTTAATTTGTCTTCTATTTGTCATTATTTCTATTTTCGTAAATTGGTATAGTCCATAAACTTTGTCAACTATTACTCAAGCCATACATTTGCATAGTTCACTTAAATTATAGGATATTAAAATGTTGTCATTTTAAAGAATCATCATCAATACCAAAAAGCAATGCAAAGTTTTCAAACAGAATTAGAAAATCCTTTAGTAGAAAAAGATATTATTGAACTGGAACAAAAGATCCGTGCTTTTAAAGAAGGCAGTATTTCTGAAGAAAAATTTCGCAGTCTTCGTTTGGCAAGAGGCGTGTACGGCCAACGCCAGCAGGGGGTTCAGATGGTTCGCATTAAATTGCCTTATGGTAAAATGAGCTTTGCACAATGGAAAAAATTGGCAGATGTTACAGATGAATATTCCACAGGAAACTTGCATTTAACAACTCGGCAAGATATTCAATTGCATTTTGTAAGTCTTGATCGAACTCCGGAAATGTGGACCGCTTTGGATAAGGATGATCTTACGATTCGTGAAGCTTGCGGTAACACTGTTAGAAATGTTACAGGTTCGGACATGGCCGGAATTGATAGTGAAGAACCTTTCGATATTACACCTTATGCTCATGCTATCTTCGAATATTTTTTACGCAAACCTGTTGGTCAGGAGATGGGTCGTAAATTTAAAATTGCCGTTTCGAGTAGTGAAAAAGATAGCGCATTAGTTTTTATGCATGATCTTGGAATCATTCCACGCATCAAAAAAATTAATGGTAAACAAGTTCGAGGTTTTAAAGTTGTTATCGGTGGCGGATTAGGTGCACAGCCATTTTTAGCAAAAACAACACACGAATTTTTAGAAGAAGAGTTATTGCTTCCATATATTGAAACCGTGTTGCGTGTATTCGATCGTCATGGCGAACGCAATAGTCGTCATAAAGCAAGAATTAAATTTTTGATTCATCAAATTGGTATCGATGCTTTTAATGAATTGGTTGCAGTCGAACATAAAGCGATAACAGATAAAAAAGTTGCAATCGATACAAACCGTTTCGAAAATATTTCTTTACCAACAGGAATTTTACCTGATGAAAAAATTCAAATCAACAACCCTTTGAATTTTGAAATCTGGAAAAGGACCAATGTAAAAAAACAAAAGCAAGAAGAATATTTTGCAGTGTATGTAAGGGTTCCAAATGGTAATATCAGTTCACATGTTAGCAGAAGATTAATTGAAAAATTAAAACCGGTTATCGCTGATGATGTTCGTGTTACCATCACACAAAATTTGCAATTCCGTTTTATTAAAGCCGAACATCTCGAATATGTTTATAGTGTGCTTGAAGCCGAAAGCCTTGCTGCGCCTGGTTTTGGAAGTGCTGCCGATATTGTTTCCTGTCCCGGTACCGATACCTGTAATCTTGGTATTTCGAGCAGCACAGGATTAAGTATTGTTCTCTCTCAATTAATTGAAGATGAGTTTCCCGAATTTTTAGTTGATGAAAATATTGCTATTCGCATCAGCGGTTGTATGAATTCTTGCGGACAACATGGTATTGCCGGAATTGGTTTTCACGGAAGTTCGATGAAAGTAAAAGACAAAGTAATTCCTGCTGTGCAGGTTTTAATTGGCGGCGGAAATTTAGGTGGCGGCGAAGCCCGTGTTGCTAACAAAGTAATTAAGTTGGCAAGTAAACGTGCGCCGGATGCTGTGCGTGTTTTATTAAACGATTTCAAAAACAATCAGCAACAAAACGAAACCTATCTCGATTATACTTTTAATAAAGGCGAAAAATATTTTTACGATTTGTTGAAACCTTTGGCAAATGCAGAAACATTATTGGCTGAAGATTTTATTGATTGGGGGCAAGCAGAAAAATTTGCAACTGCAATTGGTGTTGGCGAATGTGCCGGTGTGATGATCGATCTGGTTTCTACACTAATTTTTGAAGCCGATGAAAAAATTAGCCTGGCCGATGAAAGCCTTGCCAACAAAGCGTTTGCCGATAGTATCTATCAAACCTATGCGGCATTTATTAATGCGGCAAAAGCATTGTTGTTAAATCATAGTGTGCAGTGCAATACGCAGATCGGAATTTTAAATGACTTCGATAAAAACTTTACCGATAAAGGATTGTACACCAATCACGGCAATTTTAAAGAATTGGTTTTACAAATAAATAAAAATGAACCAACCGAAGAATTTGCAAAAAAATATTTGCAAGAAGCAAAAGATTTTATCGTCTTTGCTTCAGAATTTAAAGAAAAAACTATTTTAAATTAATTGTACCGGCAATAGTTTTTCATTGCTTCTTCTTTGTGTCACTCACTTGTACTTTCTTTATTTTGTTGAGCAAAGGTTCCGTTGTATAAGTGTGCGACGCAACCAAAGTTTAATAGTATTACAACAGTTGGTGACAAAAAAATTAATCAAATAAATCGGAAGATAAATATCTGTCACCGCGATCGCAGATGATACAAACAATAACACCTTCTTTTAATTCGTTCGATACCTCAACAGCTGCGTGAACTGCGCCACCACTGCTCATGCCGGCAAAAATGCCTTCTTCTTTTGCCAAACGTTTGGCCATGATGTGTGCATCATTATCACTTAATTCAATATTTCTGTCAATTCTTGTTGCATCAAATATTTTTGGAAGATAAGCTGTTGGCCATTTGCGAATGCCGGGAATTTTAGAACCATCGGTTGGCTGACAACCTACGATTTGAATATTTTTATTTTGTTCTTTTAAATATTTAGAAATACCCATGATAGTGCCGGTGGTACCCATTGCCGAAACAAAATGTGTAATTTTTTTATTTGTGTCTTTCCAAATTTCAGGACCCGTTGTTTGATAATGAATGAGTGGATTATTTGGATTTGCAAATTGATTGAGCATGTGGTAACCACCTTTAGCAACTTGCTCGTTGGTATAATCGATAGCACCTTCCATGGCTCTTTCTCTTGGCGTTAAAATTACTTTTGCACCAAAAGCCTTCATGGCTAAAACCCTTTCTCTGGTTGCATCTTCGGGCATTACTAATTCTATTTCAACACCAAACATACTTGCAATTAATGCCAGTGCAATGCCGGTATTACCGCTTGTTGCTTCAATTAATTTTATGCCGGGTTTTATATCGCCGTTGTCAATTGCATGTCTAATCATGCCATATGCTGCACGATCTTTTACACTTCCGCCGGGATTGTTGCCTTCTAATTTTGCATAGATGGTAACATTTTTATTTGTTGGAATATTTTTAAGCTCAACGAGTGGTGTATTGCCTATTAAATCTAAAATGGTTGACATTGAATGCTTAATTTAAAATTTCACTTTAATTAAACCAGAACAGTAATTCCTTCTTTTTGTTCGTGCTGAATAAGTGATGATTTTGTTAATGGTTTAAAATAATGTTCATGATCATTGTTGCTTTTAAACCATGCAAATTTTTCATGCAATGAAACAACTTTGCCGATAATTACTAATGAAGGCGATAAAAATATTTTGCCTTTTAAAGTATTTTGATAGTCATACAAATCAGAAATATATACTTGTTGAAAAGGAGTGGTTGCCTGTTCAACAACGGCTAATAATTTATTAGAAGCAATTTTATTTTGCAAAAGCTTTTCTACCACATCATCCAATGTTTCCGAACTCATGTAAAACACCAATGTATCATCGGTGTTTGCTAATTCTTTCCAGTAATCGTCACTTACAACCCTTGATTTGTAAAACGTTAAAAGCCTTACTGCTGTTGAATGATCGCGGGCTGTTAATGGAATGCCGGCATAAGCAGCAGCACCTAATGAAGCGGTAACACCGGGAATAATTTCGAATTGAATATTATGTTCCTGCAGTGTTTGTAACTCATCTAAAATATTGGAGAAAATAGAAACATCACCACCTTTTAATCGTACTACTAATTTTCCCTGCAATGCATGTTTAATAATTAATTCGTTGATTGTTTTTTGAGAAGTAGAAATTCCTCTGCGGCATTGTTTACCCACACGAATAATTTCTGCAGAAGTATTTACATAGCGAGTTAATATTTCTTCACTTACTAACCTGTCGGTTAACACTACATCCGCCTGCTGCAAATAATTGACGGTTTTAATTGTTATCAGATCAGGATCACCGGGACCGGCACCAGCTAAAATAACTTTGCCAATATTTTTTATTTCACTCATTAATAATCTACTTTAATTTTTTGTTGCCACGAATCGCACGGATGAACACGAATAAAAAAAATGATTCGTGAAAATTTGTGTTATTCGTGGCAAGAGTTTTTTATTTTTAAAACAAACCTTCAATCGATAAATATCTTTCGCCGGTATCGTAATTAAATGTCAATACTTTCGATCCTTTAGGAATATCAATTAATTTTTTTGCAACTGCAGCCAATGATGCACCGGTAGAAATTCCTGCAAGAATTCCTTCTTGTTTTGCTAATTTTTGTGCAAAAGAAAATGCTTCGTCTTTACTAACTTGTATAATACCATCTAATATTTCTGTATTCAAAATTGATGGAACAAATCCAGCACCAATGCCTTGTAATGGATGCGGACCGGGCGTCCCGCCACTTAACACCGGAGATAATTCAGGCTCAACAGCAAACACTTTTAAGTTTGAAAATTTTGCTTTTAATATTTCTGCAACACCAGTAATATGTCCGCCGGTTCCAACACCGGTTATAATAAAATCTAATCCATCGGGAAAGTCATTTAAAATTTCTTGTGCTGTTGTTTTTCTATGGATCTCCGAATTCGCAGCATTATCAAATTGTTGCGGCAACCATGCATTGGGTGTTTCAGCAACTAATTCTTTAGCTTTTTCAATGGCACCTTTCATTCCTTTTTCTCTTGGCGTCAAAACAAATTCAGCGCCATAAATTTCCATTAATTTTCTTCTTTCCACACTCATACTTTCGGGCATCACTAAAATTATTTTATAACCTTTCACTGCTGCTACTAATGCTAAACCAATTCCTGTGTTGCCGCTTGTTGGTTCAATAATAATACTGTCTTTATTTATTAACCCCCTTTTTTCTGCATCTTCTATCATCGCTAATGCAATACGATCTTTAATACTTCCGCCGGGATTATTTTTTTCTAATTTGATCCACACTTCTTGGTCATTGCCATAAAGATGGTTGATTCTAACATGTGGTGTGTTGCCAATAGTTTCTAAAATGTTGTTTGCTTTCATTTTTTTATTTTTTATTACACGAATAAGATGCTAAGATTTATTTTTTTGTTTTCCAACATTTGTTTTTCACGTCATCTTCGTTGTGTCACTCACTTGTACGTTCTTTTAAAAGTTCACCTTTTTTGTAGAGTATTGATATACAGTACAAGAGTGCGACGCCACCGAAGCTCAATTTTTATTCAAATGTTTGGTAAATATTAGATCACAAAATTCAAAGCCTCGGTTGCCGGAAATTTATCTTTTATTGCTACTTCGCTTTTATGATAAATTATTGAATTAGGGAATACACTGTAGGTCAACCATACATTTCCGCCAATTACACTATCGTGACCAACAACCGTATCGCCGCCCAAAATAGTTGCACCCGAATAAATAATTACGTTGTCTTCAATGGTTGGATGACGTTTTGTTTTTGCTTTTTCTTTCGACACATTCAATGCACCTAATGTTACACCTTGATATATTTTTACATTATTTCCTATCACAGTTGTTTCGCCAATAACAATTCCTGTTCCGTGATCAATAAAAAAACTGTTGCCAATTTTAGCACCGGGATGAATATCAATTCCCGTTTTGCTGTGCGCATATTCGGTAAATAATCTTGGTAATAATTTTACACCTTGCTGATACAATTGATGCGATAAACGATAAATTGTTGTTGCATAAAAACCGGGATAAGCTACCAATACTTCTTCTAAAGATTTTGCTGCAGGATCGAATTGTAAAATAGTTTCTGCATCATGAATCAACTTGTAATAAATCTCTGGTATAGCTTCGAAAAATTTTTCTATGACAACTTCTGTTTGATTACTGTCGTGTAAAATATCAAATACTAAACTGGCGAAATGACTTTTTAGTAATTCAAATTCTTTTTCCAAATCTTTCGGTTGTTTATGCCTAACCGTTTTGGGAAGGAATAAAAAATTAAACAACTGATCAATAAATTCTTCGGCCATTTCTTTATCAGGAAAAGCAGAATAGGCTTTTGTATTTTGAGTAAATAATCTTTCAATAAATGCTTGCTGGCTCATAAAAAATATTTTATTGAAGCATGCAAGCTCCAACGGTTACTAAACTTGTTTCATCAATTAAAATGGCACCGCCATTATTCGGCAGATCTTTATATGAGTCGAAAGGCAATGCCGACGCGGTTTTGATGGTTGCTTTCACAATATCATTCAATCCCACTTTATCGAACTCATAAATTTTTTCCAAACTGTTCACGTCTAATTTGTATTCTATTTCTTTTATAACAGTTCGCACCACGCGACTGTTTAATTGCAATAAATATTTGTTTCCTTTGATGAAAGGTTTGCTGTCCATCCAGCACATCAACACTTCAATTTCATTTTCAATTTTCGGTTGATTATTTTTTTGAACAATAATGTCGCCGCGGCTGATATCAATATCATCGGCTAAATGCAGCACAACACTTTGCGGTGCAAATGCTTCTTCAACTTCCTTACCTGCAATTTCAATTTTGTAAATGATTGATTCTATTCCAGCGGGTTGAACAATTACTTCATCTCCTTTTTTATAAATGCCACTTGTTATTTTTCCGGCATAACCACGATAGTCGTGGAGCTCTTCAGTTTGCGGACGAATAACATATTGCACTGGAAAACGTGCATCAGTTAAATTAATGTCGTTATGAATTTCAATAGTTTCTAAATAATGCAATAATGAATCGCCTTTGTACCAAGGATATTTATCGGATCTGTCAACAATATTATCTCCGTTCAATGCACTGATGGGAATATATTTTATATCTTTTAATCCCAATGTTTTTGCAACCTGTGTATAATCAATCACAATATTATTATACACATCCTGCGAATAATTTACCAAATCCATTTTATTAATAGCAACAACAACATGTTTAATTCCAAGTAGCGATGTGATGATGGAATGACGACGTGTTTGTTCGGCAACACCATTTCTTGCATCTACTAAAATAATGGCAAGATTTGCATTCGATGCACCCGTAACCATGTTGCGTGTGTATTGAATATGACCCGGTGCATCAGCGATAATAAATTTTCTTTTCGGCGTTGAAAAATATTTATAAGCTACATCAATGGTAATACCTTGTTCTCTTTCGGCACGCAAGCCATCGGTTAATAAAGCCAAATCAATTTCACCATCTTCACGGTTCTTTGTTTGCTTTTCAATTGCTTCTAATTGATCTATCAAAATACTTTTGCTATCATACAGCAAACGCCCTATCAGCGTGCTTTTGCCGTCATCTACACTTCCTGCTGTTATAAATCGTAAAATGTCCATTGTTAAGTTATAACTTATTACTTTGTTTAAAAATATCCGCTTTTTTTTCTGTCTTCCATTGCAGCTTCACTTACTTTATCATCGATTCTTGTTTCGCCACGTTCGCTTGTTTTTGTAATAATAATTTCATTGATCACTTCATCTAAAGTTTGCGCATTCGATTCAACTGCTGCAGTGCAAGTCATATCACCAACGGTACGATAGCGAACTTTTTTTACAGAAACTTTATCAGAAGAATCTAACTGAATAAATTTTGAAGTAGCAACTAATTGCCCTTCCCATTCCAACACTTCACGATCATGCGCAAAATAAATAGAAGGCAAATCAATTTTTTCTCGGCGTATATAATTCCAAACATCTAATTCAGTCCAGTTACTTATGGGAAACACTCTTACATTTTCTCCTTTATGAATTTTACCGTTGTAAGTATTCCATAATTCAGGTCGTTGCAATTTTGGATTCCATTGACCAAACTCATCTCTCACCGAAAAAATTCTTTCTTTGGCTCTAGCTTTTTCTTCATCGCGACGAGCACCACCAATGCAACAATCAAATTCAAATTCTTCAATAGCATCCAACAGAGTATAAGTTTGTAAAGCATTACGGCTTGCAAATTTTCCTTTTAATTCAGTTAACTGTTTTGATTTGATGGTGTCTTCAACTTTGCGAACAATTAATTTTTCATCGATCTTTTCTGCCAATGCATCTCTGAAATCCAAAGCTTCCTGAAAATTATGTCCGGTATCAATATGCATTAAAGGAAAGGGAAATTTTCCGGGACGAAAAGCTTTCAATGCTAAATGCACTAAAACGATAGAATCCTTGCCACCACTGAATAATAGGGCAGGACGTTCAAACTGCCCGGCTACTTCACGAAAGATGTGAATGGCTTCCGATTCTAATTGTTGTAAATAATCAAGTTGATATTTTTCCATTTAAAAATCTTAATTCTAAAAATTATTTTCCGTGTAACCCACATTCTTTTTTACTCGCATCTTCCCACCACCAACGACCTGCTCTGAAATCTTCACCTGCTTTAATTGCTCTGGTACATGGTGCGCAACCAATGCTTACAAAACCTTTATCGTGTAAAGAATTGTAAGGAATATTATATTGATGAATATGTTCGTTTATTTGTTCAGTACTCCAAAGCAATAAAGGATTGTATTTAATAATTTGATTGGATTCATCCCATTCAACTATTTGCAGATCTTTTCTTGCAGCAGAATGTTCAGCTCTTAAACCCGTTACCCACACTGCGTTTGAGGCCAATGCTCTTTTTAATGGTTCTACTTTTCTAATATGACAACATTCTTTTCTGTTATCGATTGATTCGTAAAAAGAGTTTGGACCTTTAGAAGCAATAAATTTTTCTATTGAAATATTCTGAGGATAATACGCATCAATTTTTGTTTGATATCTTTCGTTGGTGCTGTTCCAAACAGAATAAGTTTCAGCAAATAATCTTCCGGTGTCTAAAGTAAAAATGCTAATGTTTAAATGATTGCTTAATATTTCATGAGCGATCACCTGATCTTCAAAACTAAAACTGGTAGAAAACGTTACCTGCGATGGAAATTGTTTTGCCAATAAAGCTAATCCTTCAGCAATATTTTTTGTGTTGAGTTGTTGTGATAAATCAGAAATATTTTTTAAAAGTGTATCTGCCATGTAAACTAAGATTATGAGACCGAAAATTAGATAGTGAGCAAAAGTAAATCCATTTGCTGAATTGAACTAGCAGCAACAACATGGTTGCATACACTTTATAAAAGAATTAGAAAACATGATCTGCACTTGTCTATAAATTTGGTGCACAAATATAGTCTATAAAAATTATCGACAAAATTTTTGGTTTTCGAGAACAGGAAGAATTGATATGCTGTAATATTTAAAAGTGTAATTGGTTTACAGTAAGCTTTTATTAAAAATTACCCAGATCTCTTTCTGTAATTTAAAATTGCCCAGCTATTAAAAAATACGGCAAAGCCAATCATTGCAAGAATATGGTATCTGATATCAGCTAACCCGCTGCCTTTTAAAACAACCATTCGCATCACTTCAATAAAATATGAAACAGGATTAAACTTAGTGATCATTTGCGCCCATACCGGCATACTTTCAATTGGTGTAAACAACCCACTCAGTAAATTAAAAATCATCGTTATAAAAAACGAAACAAGCATAGATTGCTGTTGCGTTTGTGCATAGGTTGATAATAATAATCCTAATCCTAAAATTGCAAGTAAATAAATTGCAGCGAAAATATAAATAGTGATATAATGTCCAAGTGGAACAATGCCATATACCAATCTTGCAATTGTTAAACCAAATGTAAGTACTGTAAGTGCCAACATCCAGAATGGAATTAATTTTCCTAAAATGAATTGCCATTTTTTTATCGGGCTCACATTAATTTGTTCGATAGTTCCCATTTCCTTTTCACGAACAATATTGTTTGATGCAAATGAAGAACCGATAATAGTAACAAGTAACACTAATATTCCAGGAACCATGAATACATGATAGTTCATGTTAGGATTAAACCAATCAGAAAAAGTAACTTCAATGGTTGGTCGCGGATCAAATCGTGGAAATTGTATCCATTGCATTCGAACATCCTGATTATATCCTTGAATGATGCCTTGAATGTAAGCACCGCCCAGCCCAGCTTTCACGCCATTGATTGCATTGACAGCAACAAATAATGTGGCTTCATTTTCTTTAACAAGATCTCTTTCAAAATGCGAAGGAATTTCAAGAATAAGATCTGTCTTATCTTTTTCAATCGCGTGTATTCCTTGTTGAAAGGAAGGGCTGTAATCCCTCAATCTGAAATATCCTGAAGAAATAATTTTATTACTGAGATTACGAGAATACTCAGAATGATCGTGATCAACTATACCGAGATTAATATTTTTAATTTCATAATCTGCCGCAAGCGGAAGTATGAGTAATTGAACCATCGGCATAATAAATAATACTCTTATGGTTGCTTTATCGCGAAATATTTGACGAAGTTCTTTTTGCAATAAAAATTTTAATACTCTCATGACAATCTGATTTTAAAATTTTTAATGCTGATACTTAGTAATATAACGGTCATTCCTACCAATATCAACGTTTCCTTCCAAATGGCAGTAAAACCAAGTCCTTTTATCATGATCGATTTGATAATAATGTAATACCATTTTGCCGGCACTATATTCGAAATAACCTGTAATGGAATGGGCATATTTTCGATGGGAAAAAGAAATCCGCTGAATAATAAAGTTGGCAGAAATAAACTCATCAAAGAAGTAAACTGAGCTGTTTGCTGCGTTTTTGCAGTGTTTGAAATTAATATTCCAACAGACAAAGA
This sequence comes from uncultured Chitinophagaceae bacterium, assembly GCA_903870685.1. Classification (GTDB taxonomy): domain Bacteria; phylum Bacteroidota; class Bacteroidia; order Chitinophagales; family Chitinophagaceae; genus CAIQDX01. The sequence continues at coordinate 95,252 of CAIQDX010000008.1, forward strand.
TGTAACTGTAAATAAAATACTTTCTGCAATTAATAATCCTAAACTTCCTACGATGGGCACATCCAAAACAAACACACTCAATAATAAAATGCTTGCAATATTCAGCATAGAAACCAAGAGATAAGGAATTGTTTTAGCAATAATAATTCTGAATGGTTTTAATGGAGAAACTAAAATCACTTCCATTGTACCAATTTCTTTTTCACGAACAATGGAAATGGAAGTCATCATTGCACAAACTAACATTAACACCAATGCCATTACTCCTGGAACAAAACTGTATGCACCTTTTAATTCGGGATTATACAACATGCGAACTTGTGTTTTTATAGTGTATGGCAATTTTTCGTTTTGAGTAATTGATTGCTGATAATTATTGATGATGGCAGTCGCATAATTAGTAAGCATATTTGCTGTGTTAGGATCGGTGGCATCAGCTATTAGTTGAATTTGTGCATGATTGGTATGTAACAAATCATTTCTGAATCCCAGTGGGAAAACCACTGCCAGTCTTATTTTTCCTTCACGAAAAGTTGCTTCGATATCTTTATAGGAATGAACATTTTTTATCAAATTAAAATAACGGCTTGCTGATATTTCATTTGTAATTGCTGTTGTTGCTTCATCTTTAGATTGATCGAAGATGGCAATCTTTGCATTCTTTACTTCATTGGTTAATGCAAAGCCATACAATAATATTTGTACAACAGGCATCCATATCAGGATAAATAATGTGCGTCTATCTCTCCAAATATGCAGCCATTCTTTTTTTACAAAAATTAAAAATTGATTCATTGTCTGGCTTAGCTATTTATTTTTTAAAACATTTATTCTTTTCTCACTGCCTTTCTTGCTAACTGTAAAAAAACATCATCCATAGATTTTGCTGAATGATTTTTCATCAAGTTGGCAGGAGAATCAAGCGCATCAATTCTTCCATCAACCATGATAGAAACACGATTACAATATTCTGCTTCATCCATATAATGTGTTGTTACAAAAACAGTGATACCTTTTGCAGATGCTTCATAAATCAATGTCCAAAATTCTCTTCTCGTTATTGGATCAACACCACCTGTTGGTTCATCTAAAAAGACGATTGCAGGATCGTGAACAATTGCAATCGAAAATGCAAGCTTCTGTTTCCATCCAAGTGGTAATGCACGCACCAAAGTTTTTTCTTCGCCTTCCATGTGCAAATCTTTCAAAAGCATCGTCGTTTTTTCTTTGATTCGTTCATCAGTCAAACCATAAATGCCTGCATATAATTTAATGTTTTCACGAATGGTCAGATCTTCATACAATGAAAATTTCTGACTCATATACCCAATATTTTTTTTTATCAATTCATTTTGTTCATACACGTCGAAACCCGCAACAGTAGCGGCTCCTGATGTTGGCAACGACAATCCACATAACATTCGCATCGCTGTAGTTTTGCCTGCACCATTGGCGCCGAGAAATCCAAAAATTTCTCCTTTCTTAACATCAAAAGAAATTTTGTCAACGGCTGTAAAACTTCCAAATCGTTTAGTTAATTCTTTTGCCGTAATAACTTTTTCGTTTTGCATAATTTATTCTTTCATCAATGCCATGAAACAATCTTCAATATTTGGTTCAATTAACTGAACTTCAAAATCAGTGAAATTTCCTTTTCTTGCAATCTCTTCTAATTTTTCTTTTACATTTTCTTGTGATATAAAAACTACGTGATGATATTGCCCGAAAGGATAACAACTTTCAACTTCAGTATTCTCTTTTATTGCATTCATCAATCGAAACATTTCGTTTGCTTTGACCGACCACAATGGTTTTTTAAAATCTTTTGTAATTCCTTTTGGTGTATTGATTGATAAAATTTCTCCTTTCTGAATTAATGCAACACGATCGCACAAACTTGCTTCATCCATATATGGCGTTGAAACAAGTATGGTAATTCCCTGTAATTTTAATCGGTGCAGCATTTCCCAAAATTCTTTTCGCGAAACTGCATCAACACCTGTTGTTGGTTCATCTAAAAATAAAACTGATGGTTTATGTATCAGTGCACAACACAATGCCAGCTTCTGTTTCATGCCACCAGATAATTGTCCGGCTTTACGTGTTTTAAAAGGTTCTATCTGCTGATAAATATCTTTTACCAGATCGTAATTCTCTTCGATTGATGTATTAAATATCGTTGCAAAAAATTCTAAATTTTCCTGAACAGACAGATCCTGATACAACGAAAATTTTCCCGGCATATATCCAACACGATTACGAATTTGTTTATAATCTTTTATCACATCAAATCCATCAATCGATGCATTGCCACTGTCTGCAAGTAATAATGTTGTAAGAATTCTGAACAAAGAAGTTTTACCAGCACCATCAGGACCTATGATGCCAAATATTTCACCTTTCTCAACAGTAAATGAAATTTCTTTCAGCGCTTCAACAACTGTTTTTTTTACGCAATAAGTTTTTACAATATTTTCTACAACGATCGACTGCATATTCTTTATTTGAACTTTACTTCACCATACATTCCAATCTTTAATAATCCATCATTCTTCACGTGAATCTTGATCGCATAAACAAGATTCGCTCTTTCATCTTTTGTTTGAATTGTTTTGGGAGTGAATTCTGCTTTATCAGAGATCCATGTTATTGTGCCAACATATTCCTTGTATTTGTTTGTTCCACTATCAACCAAAACTTTTATCTGTTGATCTAATTTTATTTGCGATAACTGTGTTCCGGTAATGTATGCCCTTAAAGTAATGACCGATAAGTCAGCAATTTTATACAATGCTTTTCCTGCTGAAGTAACTTCTCCGGCCATTGCATATTTAGTAAGTACAGTTCCATTAATTGGATTGGTGATATTCGTTCTTCTTAATTGATCCTGGATTTGTGCAACAGAACTGCGAAGCGGTTTATCTTCACTCAATATCGAATTGTTTTGTGTGCCTGTTGTATTTTCCTGCACTTTTATTTGTTGTTCATTAACAGAAATTTGTTTTTGCAACACATCAATTTGCGAATTCAGATCATCTAATTGTTTTGTTGTTGCGGCATCTGCCTTTATTAATTTTTCTGTCCTTGTTTTTTCAAACAATACATTCTTCAATTGCGTTTTTTGAACAAGAATTTGATCTTGTAATAATTTTATTTGCGGTTTTACATCCATTGTTTTTTGATGTAAAGCACCAATAGTAGCTTCTATTTGAGCCTTCTGTAATTGAAAGGGTACAGAGTCGATAATGCCTACCACACTATCTTTCGGAAGAATGGATCCTTCTTCAATATTTAATGAAATTAATTTCCCCGACACTTCTGATGATACAATAACTTCATCTGCTTCAAATGTTCCTGATGCATCAGAAACTTGATTGTTTAAATTACATCCTGCAATGATTGCAGATAAAAAACTGACGTAGAATAATATCCGAATTTTCATGTGTATTATTTTAAAGCTTTATTAATTATTATTTTTTGATGTTTCCGGTTGTGTTCTGATAATTATATTGTGCTTGTAACAATTGAATAGTATGAAGAATAAAATTTTGTCGCACCTGATCTTCAGCAATCACTTGTGTGATGTAATCATGTGCACTAAGCACACCATTTTCTAATTGAGCAGCCGCAGCATTTTTAACGGATTCTCGCAAAGCGATTATGCTTTCATCTTTCTTTAAAAGTTCAAGATATTTTGCGAGTTCTGAGTTCTGTTGTTTTTGAGTGATACTTGTGTTAAACAGAAATGTTTCTTTTTGAACATCAATTGTTTTTCTATTAATGTCGATTAATTGTTTTTGATTTTTTAATGTATATAAACTGCCAAGATTCCAATTTAATTTTAGTCCGCCAATACTGTATAAAGAAAAATCGTTGCTTAACATATTCAATCCTGGCCTGCCATATCCACCCTGCACAAACAAATTAAATTTCGGACGGATTTGTGTTTTCAATAAATCATCTTGCAAGTCGTATGTTTTTTTCTGATAATCGTAAAACAATATTTCTGGTCTGTTGATATTGTCTGAAAGTATTGCTGCAACAGGTTTTTCGAGAATTGTATTTTCATCGAGTTGGTTATTGACAAACAAACTCAGCATGTCTAAAAATGCTTTTTTGGCAGATTTTAATTCAACTCTTGATTGTTCGGTTTGTAATAATTGTGCAGATAATTCATCAACACTGCTTCTGTATGCAGTACCATTTGCAAGCAATGCTTTTGCTTTGTCGATTCCGTTTTGAATATTTTTATTTAATAATTCATTTTGTTTTAACTGTTCATTTATCAGTAAAGCTCCAAAGAATAATTGGTTAACACGATCATACAAAGCATATAATGCAACTTCTAGATTTTGTTGTTGAATGATTTCATTAGATTCTGCAACTTGCTTTTGATTTTTTATTACTCCACCATCATAAATAATTTGATTTAGTTCGGCATAAATTTTATACTGGTCCTTGTTATAGCTTGGCATACTAAAACCCGGTATCGGGATACTGAAAGGAAAATTTGTTACTGCAGATTGATAAGTCGCCTGACCATTAATTGAGAAAACAGGCAAATAACCTTTAGATGCATTATCAACAGAATATTCTTTTGTTTTGCTGATAAGATCTCTTTGTTTTATCAGTGGGTAATTCTGTTTTGCTAATTGATAGGCTTCATTAATTGTGATATGTGTTTGTTGCGCAGAAATTTTTGCAATTGGTAACAAACAAAAAAGCATAAAAACCTGCAGCGAAATGTTCCTTAACCAAACAGTTAATTTTTGCATAAACAATTTATTTTTTTATAGACGCAATAATAAAATCGGCAATCATTGTTTTTCGTTGTTCCATCATATTTCTGAATTGTATTTCATCAATATTCATCACTAATTGGATCATCGGTTTTCCAACGAATGGGAAAACACACATCGACAACATGTTGATGATAAGATGTGCCGGGCTGATCGGTTTGATCAATCCCTTTTTAATTTCTTTCTCTATCTGCGCAGATAATTTGTGAACCGGCGGTTGATCATTTCCAAATAATTTCTGACTGAATGCATGTGGTTGTTTATTGATCTCATTCAATACAAACAAAGGCAGGTAAGGGTTTTCTATTACAATCTCTACATAGTCATGTGTAAATTGACGTATTTTATCAAACAATGGAATATCCGAACTGAAAATGGTATTTATTTTGGGAAATAATTTCGCAGTGGCTTCCTTAAATATGACTTCGAACAATTTCTCTTTACTTTTGAAGTAATAATGCAGCAATGCCTTATTGATCTCGGCCTTATCTGCAATGTCCTGCATTCTGGCACCTGATAATCCATTTTCCACAAAAACCTTTTTTGCAGCGACAAGAATTTTTTCTTCAGTACTTAGGTCTTTTTTCTTAACCATATAATTTAACCAAATGGTTAACAAAAGTATAAATTATTTTCCCCCTACCAAATTTATTTTGATATCAAAAAATAAAAGGCAATAATAAAATATATTACTGCCTTTCAAAGCTCTTTTGAATAAGGAAGATTTAATCGCTCTCTTCCAAATGTAAATGTTGGTGATGTGCTCCTGCAGCAATATGCAAAGCGAAGCATGCAATAGCTGCATCTTTAATAAAACTTATAAAAGCTAGCATCCTCATTTCCTTGTCGCCTGCATTAAGCGCATTTGGGAGATGTATGGCAAATACAAAGAAAGTAAGCAATGCTGCTAAAAGGTAACCGGCAAATTTTACCAATCTGTTAGTGATAAATGAAATACCTACTGCAATAAATGCAGCACCTAAAAGATATGTCCAGATAATTCCTCCGGGAACTGATAATGGAATATATACTACCAGATCTTGTGGTTTAAGAAAATGGAATATCCCAAAAACGATCAGGATTACTGCCAAAGAATAAATAGCAATTCTGGATACAATGTGATATTGTTTCATAAGCATGTTTTTAGCTATGTAAGTTTACAAAATAGATAGCATAAAACAATGCGATTTATCAGATAGTATTTCACAATATCTGCAGGAAGTGATTTGACAGCGAAAACTTATCCTGTAATATGTCGTAACGCAGCTCTTAAGGTGAATCGAATTTTTTCGCTCAATGGAAATCTACTCAAATTTGTTTTTACAACTCCTTTAGTCATTAATGTTTTTTTACTATAATCGATTTTTACATCAATGATTACTGGAAGGTTATCTTTCAATAGATCAAAAGCCGATTTCATTTTTTCATCAATTTCAAGGTCATTATTCATTGAAACAAAATTGGCGCCTATCGATTTTGCAAAGTCTTCAAAATTAATATCGCCGATAACGGATGCCGTTTTTCGGTTCATTGGTATTTGTTGAAACTGTGCAATTTGCCCCAATTCTCCGTCATGAAAAATAAAGATCAACATTGCTAGTTTTTGAGTAACTGCTGTCACTAATTCCATTCCTGTCATTAAAAATGCACCATCGCCAACAATGCCAATTACATTCTTTTCTTTATTCATGAACTTAGAACCGATGGCTGCAGGCACACAAAATCCCATACAATTAAAATCGGTTGGTGTTACAAAATGTCTTCCTTTTTCAATCGGCATTAATTCGGTAGTTAAATAAGTATGTGCGCCATCATCCACAAAAATATAAGCATCATCATCAGAAAATTTTATCAGGCTTTCGAAAAAATATCCGGGCGAAACAATATCATTTCTTTTTTCTTTTTTCCATTCGTTGTTATAATTATTTTTTTCTGTTGCGATTAAATTTTTTAATGACTCAGCATTTCGATTTGATAAAAAATTTATTTTTTTAAGTTCTTCATCAATCAATTTTAAAACTTCTGTTGCATCGCCTTCAATACAAATTGTTGCAGGATAATTTTTATTGAAAACTTCAGGGTTGATATCGATATGAATTAATTTTTCTGGAACTTTTGCTCCAAAACTTCCGGTTCCTAATTCTGAAAATCGAACCCCAACAGCCAGCATCGCATCAATATCTTTAAACGCTGCTTGGCTTGCCGGTACTGCGTTTGCGCCGAAACCAAATCCGCTATGAAAAGGGTGCGATGCAGGAAAAGAACTTTTGCCCTGTAATGTTGTACAAACAGGAGCGATTAATTTTTCTGAAATATTTTTTGTGAATTCAACTGCATCAACAGCGCCCCAACCAACATAAATTCCGGGAGCTTTTGCATTGCTTAAAAGCTCGGCAGCTTGTTTTATTTTAATTAGATCAATTTTATTTTCTGTAATTAATTTTTTATAAACCGGCATATTATTTACTTCACCTCGAAACATTTGTATTTCAACAGGCACTTCAATAAAAACAGGTCCGGGTTCACCGGAAGTTGCAATATTATAAGCTTCATAAATAGTTGAAATAATTTGTGAGTGGTGTTCGATCAAAAAATATTTTTTAGTAATTGCCGCAACCAATTTTTCCTGATTTAATTGATGCAGTTGATAAGATTTATTTGTATCTCGACGAGTTCCTCCGGAAATAATTAACAGCGGAATACCATCTAAAAATGCTTCGCCAATTCCACTCATTGCATTGGTAACACCAGCTGCTGGAACAATCACACAAGTACCAATACTTTTACTGGTACAGGAAACACCAAGTCCCATGAAAGCAGCACCGCATTCATGTGTAACCAAAATGGGTTCGATTTTTTTACTGCTGTTTAAGGAATCATAAATTTCAGTATTGTGCACACCTGGAACTCCAAAAGTATATTCAACACCAATTTGCTCAAGCGCAAATACAACGAGTTCAGCACCTGTTTTATTCATGATTATTTTATTAAAAATGTTTGATCAAATTATTTTTTGTCAATGATATGTTGCACTGCTTTTTGTGCAGTAAAAATACAAGTTGCTAAAAAAGTTCCTTCCAATGCACGTTTGCCATGTGAACCTCCACCTCCAAAACCTGCTGCTTCACCAATCGCATACAATCCTTTAATGGTAAGGCTTTCATCGTTATTATTATTTTGTTTCAAGACTTGCGAATGTAGATTGGTTTGTATGCCGCCCAAACTTTTTCTTGATAAAATAAATTCACGAATAGCAACAAGCGGATATGCTTTTTTATCATCAATCATTTGAAAATTACAAGTGCGAACTTTATCGCCGCGATATTGCCTAACATGTGTAATTCTTCTCAACTGCTCATCATTATACAACTTTTTTCCTCTTCGAATATTGTTATCATAATCTCCGATGCTGTTTTTTAAATTTTCAATATTTATTTTTTTACCACCGATTAATGCATTCATTTTTTCAGCTAATTCTTCAACACTATTTGCGATGATATAATCCGATGAATGTTCTTCCAGAGCTTTGATAAATTTTTTATTTCCAAAAAGTACGGTTAATAAAAATTGAAATAAATTTTTATTCTTTATTGCATCATTAAATTCAGAACCTGATACCGCTAATTCTTTCAAAGCAATTTTATGATTAAGCACTTGCCACGAATATTGATCATCAGAATTGCAAATTGTTGAAACTAAAAATCTCGTATCGTAAGCAGTCATTAATGGCATTGGTCCAAAACGTTTTCCTGTAGAATCTAACCACAGTGCAGATTTTGGGGGAACTAAACTTAATCCGTGATTTTCTCTTCGTGGAAATGGATGCGTAATTCCGGCAGCATAATTCCACATGTTTTGCAAATTAGAAATTACTGCGCCATGTTTTTCTGCTTCATCATGAATTAATCCATCAGAGAAATGATGCGAGCCGTTTAAAATATTTTGCGGTGGTTTATTCCAATCGGGATGCCAGTGTTTTCGAACTTTTTGCATGTTGCCATTAATACCACCGGTTGCAATAATTGTTGCATTTGCAAATGCTTCGAAACTGAAATTATTTTTTTCATCAATTCCCGAAACGCCAATGATCGAATTATTTTTTTCAATTAAATTTTCAACTTTATGTTCAAAAAATAATTGAAGATTTTTATTGTTGTGATGATTTTTTAAAAGATTGATTAATGATTCCATCAAACCATGACCGGTTCCCCAAACCATGTGAAATCGCGGAACAGAATTGCCGGGTTGAAATAATCCGCGTTCAACCCAATGCACAACAGGAAAATATTTAACGGCTTTTGAAGTAACCCATTGATAAACTTTTTCGGTTGATTCTAAATAAAGATCAGCCCATTTTCTTCCCCAATATTCATCTGGTGAAAACTCTGCAAACGAATACCAGTCTGATTTTGCCAATGCAACACTATCTTTTATGCCCGATCTTTTTTGTTGAGGAGAATTAATATAAAACATACCACCAAAGGATTCTTTTGCAAGTCCGCCAAAATTTTCTTCTTTATCTCTGTCAAAAATAATCACAGTTTTATTTGCATCCAATAGATCAATCGCAGCAGCAATACCGGCAATACCACCACCAATAATTATTACATCAGTTTTTAAAATTGTTTTCGGCATGGCGATTGTTTCAGAAAAATGTAGTTCATAAATATATGAATTTGCAGAAACTTATTTTTAAAATCAGAAAGACTGATCTTAATTTGTGCGTATCAATTTTAATTTGATCAATTATGGAAACCATCGAACTGTCGGGAACTTTAGGATTAATCGCAACAGTAATTCTAACATTAAATATTTTATTGGGAATGATGTTGAGCACAGCCTATAAAAATAAAAGCTGGTGGCAAAGATTTCCAGAGAAAATAAGATCGATCAACATCAATGACCTGCATAATTATACTGCTTATGTTGCATTGCTATTTGTTCTAACTCATATTTTTTTAATTCCTTTTGATCCTTCATCGAAATTTAAATTAATTGATATTATCTGGCCATTGTATGCACCACATCAACCAAATATTGTTTTGCTGGGAACCTTTTCTTTATTGGCTTTGATTATTGTGGTCATCACCACACAGAAATTTATTAAAAGGAAAATGAGTTTCAGAATTTGGAAAAATATTCATCTCATTTCTTATGCCACTTGTATTCTTTTTATTGTTCATGGATTATTGATGGATCCTGAATTAAAAGACCGGCCAACAGATTGGATAGATGCAGAAAAATTATTATCAGAAATTTGTGGCATTGTTTTGATCACTGCTTTTGCAATACGTTATAAGTATCATTTATCCATCTCAAAAAATAAATAATCATAAAATTGTCATCTAAATAAAATGCTTCTCATTTTTTTAAATTATCCATATATTGTTGGATAATAAAACGCCATGAGAAAAAATTTATCACTGAAATTAATTTTTGTTTTCTCTTTTTTTCAAACAATTGTTTTTGCTCAGATCGATCCCGGTTATTTTAACGCTATCAAATGGAGAATGATCGGTCCGCATCGTGGCGGCAGAACCGTTGGGGCTGTTGGTGTTCCCCAACAACCCAATGTTTTTTATATAGGCGTTAATAATGGTGGTGTTTGGAAAACCACTGATTATGGAAGAACTTGGTTTCCCATTTTTGATGATCAATCTACCGGTTCGATTGGTGATGTTGCAGTGGCGCCATCTAATCCAAATACAGTTTATGTTGCCAGTGGTGAAGGAATTCAACGACCGGATTTATCTGTTGGAAATGGAATGTATAAATCAACCGATGCAGGTAAAACATGGACTCATTTAGGATTGGATGATGGACAACAAATTGGCGGAATTGCCATCGATCCAAATGATGAAAACAAAGTTTTTGTTGCCGTGTTAGGTCATCCTTACGGACCGAATACAACACGTGGGGTTTATCGCACAACTAATGGCGGAAAGTCTTGGGAGAAAGTTTTATACAAAGATGAAAACACTGGCGCAGTGCAGGTTTCCATCGATCCAAAGAATCCAAAAATTATTTATGCCGATATGTGGGCCGGTCGCCAAGGGCCATGGGAAAACGGTGCATGGGATGGACCCGAAAGTGGTTTATATAAATCTGTTGATGGAGGAAATACATGGAAAAAATTAATCAATGGTTTACCAACAGTAAAACAAGGGTTGGGGCGAATTGGTTTTTGTATTGCACCAAGCAATCCGAACAGATTGTATGCAACTGTTGATGCAGGAAATTTTGGCGGCATGTATAGAAGTGATGATGGTGGCGAAAATTGGAAAAGTATCAGTAACGATGGAAGATATTGGGGAAGAGGAAGTGATTTTGCAGAAGTAAAAGTTGATCCAAAAAATGAAGATATTGTTTATACTGCCAATGTTGTTGTGTGGAAATCGAAAGATGGTGGTAATACTTGGAAAGATTTTCGTGGTGCTCCGGGTGGTGATGATTATCATCGCATCTGGATCAATCCTGATAACACCAATATTATTTTAATTGCTGCAGATCAGGGAGCAATCATAACTGTGAATGGCGGTGAAACTTTTTCATCCTGGTATAATCAACCCACTGCACAATTTTATCATGTAAGTACCGATAATGCTTTTCCATATAATGTTTATGGTGGTCAACAGGAAAGTGGTTCGGTTGGAATTGCATCACGTGGTAATGACGGACAAATTACTTTTCGTGAATGGCATCCTGTGGGTGTAATAGAATATGGTTATGTTGCTGCCGATCCGCTTAATCCTAATATTATTTATGGCGGAGGTAGAGGTGAGATTATCCGTTACGATAAACGAACAGGTCAAATTCAAAACATTGCGCCTGAAGCTGTTCATACTGAAAAATTTCGTTTTGTAAGAACCTCTCCTGTTTTGTTTTCCCCTATAGATCCTACTACTTTATTTTATGGTAGCAATGTTCTTTTCAAAACAAATAATGGCGGACATTCATGGCAAATTATTAGTCCAGATTTAACAAGAGAATCTTGGGATATACCTGCAAGTGTTGGCATTTACACAACTGATGAATTAAAAAAAATGCCTCGTAGTGGTGTAATCTATACAGTTGCACCATCACCAAAAGACATCAATATAATTTGGTGTGGAACTGATGACGGTTATATTCAATTAACAAAAGATGGCGGCAAGAATTGGAAAAATGTAACACCAAATTCAATTACATCATGGAGTAAGATCTCCATTATTGAAGCAGGTCATTTTGATGCAAATATTGCTTATGCAGCAGTGAACAGAATTCGTTGTGATGATATGCATCCTCATATTTATAAAACAAAAGATGGTGGAAATTCCTGGAAAGAAATTGTAAATGGATTACCTGATGATCCTATCAATTCTGTGAAAGAAGATCCATTAACAAAAGGTTTATTATTTGCAGGATCTGAAAGAGCTGTGTATGTTTCTTTTGATGATGGAGATCACTGGCAAACATTGCAATTAAATATGCCATGCACTTCCATTCGTGATCTGGTAATTAAGGATGATGATTTAGTTGTTGGCACACATGGTCGTTCGTTTTGGATTTTAGATAATATCACTTCATTGCGTCAACTCACAAAAACACTTGCAAAGAGTGATGCGATTTTATTTAAACCGCAAAATGCAATTCGTATAAGATGGAATACAAATCCCGATACACCTTTACCACAAGAAGAACCGGGCGGACAAAATCCTCCTGATGGTGCCATCATCGATTATTATTTAAAAGAAAATGCAAAAGATATTATTGTATTAGAAATAAAAGACAGCAAGAATAAAACGATCAGAATATTCAGAAGCGATGATCAGCCTTATGAAATTCCTCCGGTAAATATTCCTTTGTACTGGATCAGGCCGCAACAAATATTATCAGGAGAAGCCGGCTCACACAGGTTTTTATGGGATATGCATTATACGCCAATTAAAACTTCACCATCTTATCCCATCGCTGCAGTATTTGGAAATACAGCACCTGATTTTACTTCACCATGGGTAATGCCCGGAAATTATTTCGCTGTGTTAACAGTTAATGGAAAATCATATTCGCAATCATTCACTGTTAAAAAAGATCCTCGTGTAAAAACTTCAATGAAAGATTTACAAGATCAACACGATTATTCTTTTGCCTGTTATAAAAACAGAATTAAAGCAGCAGAGTACATCGATAAAATAAATACGTATCGCAAAAAAAATGCTGATGCGAAAGACATCGATCAGCAATTGGCAGTATTTGCAGGAAACATTTCTCGAAGAAGAAATGCTTCAAATAAAGATGCAAGTTTTGGTTCGTTGATTTCGGGATGTGATAAATTAATTCATGATTTACAGGAAGCCGATTTGCCACCAACCGAACAAGTAACCAATGCCGTGAAGAAATTAAATCTTGATTTTCCTGCGATAGAAAAAAAATGGTTGGAGTTTGAATCAAAAAATCTTATCAAAAAATAATCATCAAAATTTTAATCGATCAATTTATGAAACATAAAATTATTTTATTGCCATTGCTTTTGTTTGTGATGATTTCATTTGCACAGAAAAAGAATTCAAAAAACATTCAGCCAACAAAAGAAATTAATTACGATTCTATTCTTTTTTCAAAAGTAAGTTATCGTGAAGTTGGTCCGTTTCGTGGTGGAAGAAGTGCTGCTGTTGCCGGCAGTTATAAAAATAAAAACACTTTTTATTTTGGTGCTGCAGATGGTGGTGTTTGGAAAACAAATGATGGTGGAAATAACTGGAAAAATATTTCGGATAAATATTTTGGCGGTAGCATTGGTGCAGTTGCAGTGGCACCAAACGATGAATCTGTTTTATATGTTGGCGAAGGTGAAGAAACCATGAGAGGCAACGTGAGTGAGGGTTTGGGCGGTATGTGGCGCAGTGATGATGGTGGCAGAACCTGGAAAAATATTGGATTAAAAAATACCAGACATATTGTAAAAATTATTGTGCATCCAACAAATTCAAATATTGTTTGGGTAGCTGCGATGGGACATTTATTTGGTCCGAATGAAGAACGTGGGATTTATAAAACTATTGATGGTGGTAAAACATGGAACAAAGTTTTATATGTGAATGAACAAACAGGTTGCTCAGATTTGATGATGGAACCAAACAATCCATCTGTTTTATATGCAGGTACCTGGCATGTTATTAGAACACCTTACAGCATGGAAAGCGGTGGTGATGGAAGTGGTTTATGGAAAAGCGTTGATGGCGGCGAAACATGGACAAATATTTCTTCTAAAAAAGGTTTGCCAAAAGGTGTTTGGGGAATTGTTACTGTTACTGTTGCTGCAAGTAATACCGATAAAGTTTATGCAATGATCGAAAATGCAAAAGGTGGTTTGTTTGTAAGTAATGATGCAGGAGAAACATGGGAACTGCAATCAAGTGATAATAATATTCGTCAGCGTGCATGGTATTATTCGAGAGTGTATGTTGATCCTAAAAATGAAAATATCGTTTATTGTCCGAATGTAAATTTCATGCGAAGTAAAGATGGCGGAAAAACTTTTCAATCAGTAAATACAACACCACATGGCGATCATCATGATGTTTGGATCGATCCTGAAGATGGCAACAGGATGATCGTTGCAGATGATGGTGGTGCGCAGGTAAGTTTTGATGCAGCCGCAAACTTTAGTAATTATTATAATCAACCAACGGCGCAATTTTATCGTGTAACAACAGATAATTCTTTTCCTTATCGGATACTTGGTGCACAACAGGATAATTCAACAGTAAGAATTAAAAGTCGTTCTTACGGAATGGCCATCACACAAGATGATTGGCAACCAACTGCGGGTGCCGAAAGCGGTTATGTTTTAGCGAGTCCTTTAAATCCTGATATTGTTTATGGTGGAAATTATGGTGGATTTTTATCACGTCTCGATCATAAAACCGGGGAGAACAGAGCCATCAATGTTTGGCCCGATAATCCAATGGGAGCAGGGGCTGACGTGCAAAAATTTCGCTTTCAATGGAACTTCCCAATATTTATGTCACCACATAATCCTAAACGTTTGTATGCTTGCGGCAATCATTTATTCGTAACAGAAAACGAAGGACAATCATGGGAGATGATCAGTCCTGATTTAACAACAAACGATAAAACAAAACAAGCACCGAGTGGTGGTCCGATAACAAAAGACAACACTTCTGTTGAATATTATTGCACCATTTTTACTGCAACAGAATCATCTTTAGAAAAAGATTTATTGTGGACAGGAAGTGATGATGGTTTAGTGAATGTTAGTAAAGATGGCGGTAAGAATTGGGAAAATGTTACGCCAAAAGATTGTCCGAAATGGATGATGTGGAATACCATTGAAACAGATCCTTTCAAAAAAGGTAAAGCATATATTGTTGGAACAAGATATAAATTGGATGATTATACGCCGTATATTTTTATGACGGAAGATTATGGAAAATCATGGACATTAATTACAAACGGCATTGATAAAAATCATTTTACAAGAGTTGTTAGAGCTGATAAAAAAAGACAAGGTTTGTTGTATGCAGGAACCGAATACGGCATGTACATCAGTTATGATGATGGTGCAAACTGGAAAAAATTTCAATTAAATCTTCCAATTGTTCAAATCGCTGATCTCACAATTAAAGAGAATGATTTGATCGTTGCAACACATGGCAGAGCATTTTGGATGATCGATGATCTGACTCCTGTTCAACAATTCGATAAAAATATCATTGACAAAAAATTATTTGCATTTGGTGTGAATGATAGTTACCGCATGGAGGGTGGTGGCGGAAGAAGAAGACGTCGCGCCATGCCGCAAAATGCCGGAGCAAATCCACCAAATGGTGTTGTGATTAATTATTGGTTGAAAGATGCAAACGATTCTTCAAAAGTTTCCATCAGTGTGTTTGATAAAAGTAATTCGCTTATAAAAACTTTTACAAAAGATGCCAAAGAAGAAAATAATAAATTAGAATTTACTGCGGGCATGAATCAATTTGTTTGGGATATGATGTATCCGCCGGCAGAAAAATTAGACGGATTAATCTTATGGAATGGAAATATTGATGGCCCGAAAGTGGCGCCCGGTAAGTATTCTGCGAGAATTAGATTTGATAAAGATTCTGTTGATGTTTCATTTACAATTAAAGGCGATCCGAATTATGCAATGACAGAAATAGATTACGACGATCAGGTTGGAATGTTATTGCAGATCAGAGATAAATTCAGTGAAGTACAAAAAGCTATAAAAAATATCAGAGCCATCAGAACACAGATCAATGATTTCACTGCAAGAATTGATCTGAAAAATAATAAAGAAATAAAACAAGCAGCTGATACAATCAATAAACAAATCACAACTATTGAAGAGGCTTTGTATCAAACAAAATCAAAAAGCGGACAAGATGTTTTAAATTTCCCGATTCGCTTAAATGATAAGATCAGCGGTTTGTACGATGTTGCTGCAAGTGGTTATAATCCGCCATCCAAGCAGGTTATAGAAGCATTCGCAGATTTATCAGGACAGGCAGATGAACAATTAAATAAGTTGAAAAAAATCATAAGTGATGATTTGAATTCATTCAATAAATTAATTCATGAAAAACAATTGCCGGTGATTGGTTTGAATAAAACTAAATCGGATAATTAAATCAAACAATAAATTTTAAGAGAGTAAGATGAAAATAATATTTCGTCTTACTCTTTTATATTTATAGGGATGATTAATTTAAAACTGAAATTCCTTCCCATATTATAAACACCAATTCTTCCGGTAACATTATTTGTATCAGAATATTTTAAGCGGCTCATGTTACTTTGGTAAGCAATATCGGTAAGATTGTTGCAGGATAAATAAACTGAACAAACATTTTTATGTTTCGAATAAATATCAGTGCTTAAACCGGCATTCAATAAAGTATAACCGGGTGTTACCGTTTCATCGCCGAACTTGTAATAAATTTTATCTTGTTTAAAATAATTCTCAACACCAATTCTTAAAAAAGTATTTTGAAGAACTGAATTATTTTTAGCAAGATTGATAACAAATGTTGATAGTAATTTTTGTGGCGGGGTATAAGGTAAATATTTTGTTGAATCGGTTTGATTTAATTGAATTGCATTGATCAATGAAAAACTATTTTCGAATTGCAACCATTTCATTGTTTGCGGATGAATATTGAAAATAATCTCGCCGCCTGAAAGAATTGCATTTCCGGCAATGTATTTAAATGTTGGCCCGGCTGGCAAACCTGACGCAAAGTCTAGTCGCATTGAATCTCCGCCAAAAACATTTTCTAATTTTGAAGGGAAAATATAATTATTTATTTTATTGATGAATGGTGTGATTTCGGTTGTAATATCCTCTATGTTTATTCCAAAAGTTGCATCAATTTGTAAACTGTTTTCTGCTTTTAAATGAGGATCGCCGATCTCATAAAAAGGAGTGCCATCGTGAATTCCATCCGAACCACTTTCTGCAATATTCGGTGCACGAAAACCACGAGAGAAATTTATTTTTCCATAAATATTATTTGTAAAATCATAGGAAGCGCCTATGCTTCCTGAAACTCCTGAAAAGTTGGAATTGAATGCAGAAAATCTTGTGATGGAATTTGCATCTGGAGATTTTAATCTCGTTGTACTTGAATCGATGTACAAATTTTTTGTTTGAAGATTTCTGGAATCAAATCTTAAACCACCACTGATGGTAAGTTTCCCAATTGTTTTTTTTGCAGTAGAAAAAATCCCAAAATCAAATGAATTAAATTCTGGCACTAAAAAAACAATACCACGATCTTCGGATGATTGACTCATTCCATTTACGCCAAATGATATTGCCAATTTATTTTTTTCGTGAACTAAATATTGTGCTTCATAATTAATGGTTCGTAGGTAGAAATAATTATTATAAATATCACCTTTGGTAATATCGTTTGCTTCCTGCCGATAGTTTTGTTGTAATCCAAGTTTAAATAAGAGTCTGTCTTTTCCAATAAAAAAATTATTATCCCAAACAGCTTTATAATGTTTTACATGTTGATGAATGATGGGATAATTATTATATTTTTTATAATCGGTTGTTGATGCAATTCCTAAACTGTCCTGATCATTTGCTGTTAAATAATGTGTGGTGAAAACTCCGGTTGCACTATCTCTCGAACCTTCAGTGATCCCTAATTTTAAATCGAAAATACTTGCAGTAAGATGTGAGTAACCCCATTTTTTATTTAGTCCAATAATTGCTTTAAAATTATTTTCTCCAAATGCTGAATTCCAAACATATCCATCGTATTTATTTTTATAATTGTGCGCCATTTTATTTGTAAATCGCACATCCCAGATAAAACCTTTTTCATTTCCGGCAAAATTAAATGAACCTGCATATAAACCATTATTGGTTTGATAATTAGTAATAATATTTCCTTTTATTTTCCCTTCCGCAATTGTTGGTGCCGATAAAAAATTAATAACACCTGCCATGGCATCTGAGCCGTAACTCAGACTGGCCGGGCCTTTCAGCACTTCAACTTTATAAACTGAATATTCATCCAATTCAATTCCAAACTCATCACCCCATTGTTGTCCTTCTTGTCTAACGCCATCGTTAATAACCACGACACGATTATAACCTAAACCACGAATGACAGGTTTTGAAATAGCAAGCCCATCTGTAATTTGAGAAATGCCGGGCAAAGATTGCAAAGCATCAATAACATTTGTGGATGTTTGTTCATGTAAATTTTTGAGTTGAAGAACATTACTTGAAATAGAACTTTTGCGTCTTTCAACGGCAGACGAAACACCGGTTACGATTATTTCATTTAATTCCGTGCTTGATGCAATAAGCGAATAATTTTTTTCAATCTTTCCTTTGATGAAAATATTTTTTATTTGTTTGGCAAAACCAAGACTACTGGTTTCTATTAAAAAATTTCCAGTAGGAATATTTTTTAAAGAATAAAAACCATTTTCATCTGAAACAGCACCTGATTTAAGATCAGGAATATAAATAATAACGCCACTCAAATTTTTTCCGGTATTGGCATCTATTATTTTTCCGGTAAGTTCATTTTGTGCTTGTAAAACAATCGGGAATGATATCAATACATAAACAATAACAGCGATAATTTTTTTTCTCATTCAGTTAAATTTCAATTCTAAATTAAAGTAATTATAGAAAAAGCAAAAAGTATTTGATTAATGGCTATTCGTCGACAAAAATATTATTAACCGATATTATAAAGAACTACAGGGAATTAATTTAAAGCCCGCAATATTTAGTAATTTGACTCTCACAAACTTTCACCATGTTACAGCCTGCAAAAATTTCTATCAGATTGATCGTATTTGGAATTCTGTTTTTTTGTTTTGGATTTGCATATTCTCAAGAAAATAAAATAGAGGAGATCAATATTTCAAAGGATAGTAATAACATCACTGCATTTTTAATTAATAATAGATCCAATTTAGTTTCAAATATTCTTCCGGTTGTTTCTTTAGAATTACTAGTCACAAAAAAAGATATTAAGGGGAATACTCAAAATATTTATTTAAAAAAAAGAATTAATTCCATCAACAAAATAAAAAATGGAATTAAAATTAGTGTCGTATTTGAAAATAGTAGCACGGATACAATTAATTTAAAAAACATAATTCCGTTCTCTGTAAATCCTAAAAATGTTTATATAACCGGTAATGGCGAACATGCATTATCAAGAACACATTTATTCGTTCCAAATAAACAACCGGTCAATGTAATTGTGCCTGATAATGCATGGGAGATGGGGTTTAACACCATTCATTTAAAAGATAGCATTGATGTATTTGGTTTTTCACGACGTAATCGAGAAAGTCTTAAAAAGGGCAGAGTCAAAAGGTTTGAGACAATGTTATATCCCGGCGGCTCTATTCAGTACACTATTTGGATGGAGACTTTTATGGGCGATTGGCAAAACGGATTATTAAAAATTTTTCGCGATAGAAAATTATACGATGTAGAAAATTTTGAAGATAGTTTATATCATCGACCGGATTTGCAGTGGATACGAAACGCTTATACCATGCATTTAATGATGTGTTGGGATAAATTTTTTTATGATCCGATTAAGAATAAATATTTGATTGATGATTTTGTAGCAAGAGGAAATAAATTATATGGCGGCGATGATATTATTTCAATATGGCCTACATGGCCAACATTGGGATTAGATCAAAGAAATCAATTTGATCTGTTTAATGATTTACCCGGCGGATTGGATTCTATAAAATCAATCAGTGATTATTTGTCTCGACAAAAAAAACATTTATTTGTTTCTTATAATCCATGGGATGTGGATACAAGAACTATAGATCATTATAAAGGATTATCATGGTTAATTGATAATACGAAGTCTGACGGTGTTGTGTTGGATACGCAAGGCAGTTCGAGTGTTGCATTACAAAATGCTGCCGATAGTGTTAGAAAAGGTGTGATCATGTACAGCGAAGGAATGGCGGTGCCAAAGGATATGCAAGGAATTATTGCCGGAAGAGTTCACAATGCATTGTATTATCCACCGATGCTTAATTTGAATAAATATATACAACCAGGATTTGCAATTTTTAGAGTTGCTGAATTATATAAAGAACCGATCAACAGAGAATTTTGTACAAGTTTTTTTAATGGTTATGGAACCGAATTAAATATTATGGCGCCGGGGCAACCGGCTTGGGTTGAACAACAATATGAATTGTTATTTAAAACATCAACATTATTAAAACAGCTTTCTGATCATTTTAATTCATCAACATCAAAACCATTGATCGAAACAATTCATGATAGTATTTGGGTAAATGAATGGCCAACAAATCAATCAACAGTTTATACAATTTATTCTATGATACCCGAAGGTTTTCAAGACCTTTTATTTGAAGTTAAGGCAAAAGAAAATTGGCATTTTGTGGATCTGTATCATCATAAATTATTATCTCCTGTTTTAAAAAATAGTAAATATTTTATTGAGGTGGAGACTGACGCTTTTCATAAAAAATATTTAGGCACTAATAATGAAGGTGCTGTGGATTGTATTTTACATGCCCCGAAATTGATCAACTTAATAAGAAATAATAATCTGCTTACGATTAAAGTGGATTCAAATTTTAAAGCTCAAAATAAAAATTGTAAGATCAATATTTATAAATCAAATCCAAGCCCTGCAAACAAACCATTTGTTTTTAATTATGCTGATCAGATCATTAATATTGAAAATTATTTTAACAGATTTGAAGGTTCTTTAATTGTACAAGTCGTTCAGAATTCGGATGACAGAGAAATTCTTTTAGATGAAGATATTGTTGAACTTCCTGCAGGCGAACCAAGACTTAATGCTGCAATGATTGAATTTAAAAATGATAAATTAATGATCACTAAAGGAATGGTATCAATTCCTTCAGGTAGTTTTATATTTAAACAAACACATGGTGATGATTTTATTCCGTATCCGACTTTCACAGATTCAAGTATCATCCTTTTGAATCATTATTGGATGGATAAATATCCTGTCACCAACAAACAATTTTTTGAGTTTATAAATGCAAGTAATTATTCTCCAACAGATAAACACAATTATCTTAAACATTGGGTGAATAATAAACCATTGAAAGAAGATCAAAATAAACCGGTGGTAAATATTAGTTATGAAGATGCAAGTGCATTTGCGAAATTTTATAATAAATCTTTGCCAACTGAAATTGAATGGCAATACGCAGCACAGACTTCTGCATTAAATGAATGGCCATGGAAACAAGATAAGCCTGTAACCCGAACTTGTGAAGAGATCACTAGCACTTTAAGTGTGGCACATATTAATGGAATCGATAGTGGTTTATGTAATTTAGGAAACGGCATCTTAGAAAATGTTGGCGCACATCCAAGAGGAATAAATCCTTTTGGTCTTGAAGATCTCGTTGGTTCTGTTTGGCAATACACACAGGATATTTATACTTCAGGAAGTTATCAATATATTATTTTAAAAGGTGGCAGTTATTACAAACCTTCGGGTAGTTGGTGGTATGTGCAAAGTGGTCCTAGAGAATTAACCTATGCACAGTATTTATTAAGAGTTAGTCAGGGTTTTGAAAGAAATAATACTGTTGGATTTAGATGTGTGATTCGTGACTTATCAAAAAATAAATAGTAACTGCAAAATAAAATTCATCAATTTTTATTGATGTTTTTCTTGATAATTTATTTTCCAGTTGATAAGTCCGCTTATATTTCCGGATTCAAAAATTATTTTTCGAACATTGGCTTCTTTGCTTGTTTTAAATTTAATTTCTTTATCGGTATCGATCGAATTCATTACAAAGTTTTCCGGTTCATACAAATAAATAATGTATTCATCTCCTGCAACAACTTCGCTACTGCCAATTAATGAATTATTTTTCCATTGTACATCTTTCAATTCGTAACCGCCACAACTAATATGACGATTGGTTGAAAGCAATTGTGGATGATTCTGTTTTTCGCGAAAACAAAATACCTGGCATTTATAATTTGTATCAATTGCTTCCGGCTCAAATTGTTTTTTAAAACTGCCGATGAATTTCTTTGTCCAGAATTCAAAAATCAGGTACTGTTTGTTTTCATCCAAACCAAGATCTTTAAACGGAATTATTTTATCTCTTTCATCTAATCTGCCCAAAACAATCCAATCTTCAAATGGTTTATTTATTTCTAAAGAAAATAAACCGGTAGTTGTAGAAACGCTTGCATCAAAAGGTCTTGCACCGCTGCCACTCATTTCAACATCAGCTAAATTTATTAATGACGATTTAGAAGGATCAACATCATAAACTTGTCCGGGTTGTGTAAATAAAACAGGAATACTTCTTTTTGCAGCTTCAATTAAAAATGAGTTATTATATTTTTCGGGTTTATCTGTCAACATAAAAATAGAACCGGTTAAAGATGTTGCCGTACAACTTCTGAAAGCTTCTTTATCACTCAATTCAATATGATCAGGATCATTTCTCCAAATAATATTGTTGTATGAATTAAATTGTGCAAGACCTGCATAACTGTAACCGTCATTACCTATGCGGCAGCCATCAACAACTCCAACCAATTCTGGACGAATGCCCCAACAAGCCAATAAAAAATTATCAGCACCAATTTCTTTGCGAACTGCTTTTACAATATTTCTGTAAGCTTCGTTTCTGTTATATTTTTTCGTTTTAAAATAATCAGCATAATAATTATAACCTTCGTATTTTAAATGACGCAAAGCATCGAGTTTAAAATATTGCCAACCATCCTCTTTCAATCCTTTATAAACCGGACTTATTAATTCTTTAATTGTTTGAGGGTTTGAACCATCCATTACATAACCAACCCAATTTCCAAAAGCAGGAGCATTATTATTTTGTACAAATAAATTTTTGTTTTTAAAAGCATTTGCAGAATCAGCAAAGGAAACATTGGTCCAAATAGCAGGAATTAATCTTCTTGATTTGATATAATTGGCTACACTTTTTAATCCCGAAGGAAACTTTTCATTTGCCTTTAACCAGGTAGCAGGTAATCCAATGGGTGATTGCTGATAGCCATCATCGATCTGCAAATAGTTCAACCCAAATGGTTGCAACTTTTCACTGATAACATCGGCTGTTTTTTTTATGTCTGTTTCTGTGATCTTATCAAAATAAGCAAACCAACTGCACCAACCTGCTACAGATTTTTTCCAAACACTATATTGCGAAGGATTAAAATATTCGAGTGATCTATGCTTTTGATAATAATGTGGCAAAAAGCGAATAATGATTTCGCGACCTTTTATTTCAACATCGTATTGCTGTTTTTCTCTGGGAGTTATTTTAGTCTTGGCAATAGCAACATCAAAGGATAACAGCCAATCTTCTCTTCGATTATACACTGCATTATTCACCAAATTATTACTTTGTCCAACAACATGACGAACTACTTGAAGTCCTTTATCAGGTGCAACACTTTCACATGCAATACTTTCATCAGTTCCATTTATGATACCGTTTAATTCCAATAAATTTCCATTATCAGCATTTATAGAAATTGTTTGATACGAAGCCTGATTAATTACTTGTTGATTTTGTTGAAAACGATAATGTAAAGATTTTGAAGAAAGCCTTCCAGAATAAATAAGTTTCCCTTGATAACTTATTGTCAAAATGTTTTTCTTAAAAACAATAACAGCTTTATCTTGAGCATCAAGTGATGTTCTGAAAAGAATTAAAATGCAGAGAAAAAATATTTTTTTCATGGTTACAATCGGTGTTTTGGCGATTTCAAAATTAATGTACTAATCTTGAATGAGTTTTAATTTCTTGTTGATGATTTTTAAATTAAAAGGTCAAATTATTAGTTATATATTCGAAATTCTTTCAAATCTGAAAACCATTTCATCGAATAATGCAATCAATTTAAATAGTATTGATAATTTAGACTTAATTTAATCAATCAATGATAAACTAAATCTCAAAAAATACTGAACATGAAAAATGAAACATCAAAACTTTTTTCAGTTAAAAACAAAGTTGTTATAATAACAGGCGGCACCGGTATTTTGGGTGGGGGAATTGCAAAATATTTAGCAAGTGAGTCTGCTAAAGTTGTGATATTAGGTAGGAATATTGAACAAGGTGAACAGTTATTAAAAGAAATAAAACAAAATGGAGGGGAAGCGATTTTTTTAACTACAGATGTTTTATCAAAAGAAAAACTGGAAGAAAATAAAAAAACTATCCTTAAAACTTATGGCAGAATTGATGTTTTGTTAAATGCAGCCGGTGGTAATATTCCAGGGGCAACTATTGCACCCGATAAAACTTTTTTTGATCTTGAAATTGATGCTTTTAAGAAAGTTGTGGACTTGAATTTGTTTGGTACAATAATACCCACAATGGTTTTTGCCGAAGTAATGAGTAAACAAAAAGAAGGAGTGATCGTTAACTTTACTTCTGAAGCTGCACTTCGTCCATTGACCAGAGTAATAGGATACGCTGCAACAAAATCTGCTATCTCCAATTTTACAAAATCACTTGCTACAGAATTGGCGGTAAAATTTAGCTCCAAAATTAGAGTGAATGCCCTAGCGCCAGGCTTCTTTTTAACGGAACAAAACAGAACTTTATTAACTAATCCTGATGGTTCTTATACCGACAGAGCCAAGGCTATTATTGCACATACTCCTTTTGGAAGATTTGGTGAACCTGACGAATTGTTTGGAACGATTCAATATTTAATAAGTGATGCATCAAAATTTGTTACAGGAACAGTAGCAATTGTTGATGGAGGCTTTGATGCATTTTCTATTTAAAAAAATCTTTGAAAAGTAAAAGAATAAGTAGTAATGAATAAAACAAAAGTCATAAAAATGTATTGTTATTTATCTTAGTTGATTTATTAAGATATTTTCATTTTTATATTCGTAAAAGGATAATTGTAAAAAACTTTATAAAAAATTGTTTATGAAATTGTATAGCAAAATTTGTGTCATTCTTTTAGTGTTTGTAAACATTTCTTTGGCTCAAAATCAAATTCCCAAATGGGAAAATCTTTTTAATGGGAAAGATCTGAAAGGTTGGAAATTATTAAATGGTAAAGCAAGTTATACAGTTGAGAATGGTGAAATAGTGGGTAGAACTGTTCCCAACCAGCCCAATACTTTTTTGGCCACAGAAAAAGTATATGGGGATTTTATTTTTGAAGTTGATTTTAAAGTTGATGTGCACATGAATTCGGGCGTGCAATTCAGAAGTGAAATAAAAGATGAAAAAGATAAATGTTTAGTAACAGATAAAAGAACTCCAGAAAGAGTTCATGGTTATCAAATGGAAATTGATCCATCACCGAGAGCATGGAGTGGTGGAATTTATGATGAAGCAAGAAGAGGTTGGTTATATCCGATGGAATATAACCCTGAAGCAAAATCTGCGTTTAAAAATAATCAATGGAATCATTATCGTATTGAATGTATCGGCAATAGTATCAGAACTTGGGTCAATGGAACTCCATGTGCGCACTTGATTGATGATATGACACCTAAAGGTTTTATAGCTTTACAAGTGCATCAAATATCTGATGCTAAAGATGCGGGTGAAGAAGTTCGTTGGAAAAATGTTCGTATTCAAACAAAAAATTTAAAAGCTTCAGCAGCTGATAATTTATTTGTCGTAAATACTATTCCAAATAATATTTCTGATGAAGAAAAAAAACAAGGTGTAAAATTATTATGGGATGGAAAAACTTCAACCGGTTGGAGAAGTGCTTATAAAACTACTTTTCCTGATTCAACCTGGTATATAAAAGATGGAACATTAAATGTGAAAGGTGGTAAAGGTGCTGAGTCAACAAACGGTGGCGACATTGTTACTATTCAGGAATTTCATGCATTTGATCTGCAATTCGAATTTCAAATAACTGATACTGCAAATAGTGGCGTAAAATATTTTGTAACTGAAAAAGAAAATAATGCTGGCTCTGCCATTGGTTTAGAATATCAAATATTAGATGATGATAAACATCCTGATGCAAAATTGGGAAGTATCGGCAATCGGATGATGGCATCTCTGTATGATTTAATTCCTGCCCAAAAAATTTATGGTAGTAATAATGAACGAAGAGAAAAAATTCCTGTTGGGGAATGGAATAGAGGAAGAATTATGGTATATCCTGATGGAAAAGTTGAACATTGGATCAATGGCTGGAAAGTTTTAGAATATCAAAGGGGAACACAATATTTTTATGCATTAGTTGCCAAAAGTAAGTTTGTAAAATGGCCAAACTTTGGCATGGCAGAGAAAGGTCATATTCTTTTACAGGAACATGGGACTCATGTTGCATTTCGGAGTATAAAAATTAAAGAACTATAATTTTAAAATACTTATCAATTTAGCATTACAGACGGATTCATTTAATACACTATTAATAAAGTAGTCTTGCTTCTTTTAATTAAATTGTATGATAATTTAATTTTGAAATAAATTTTAATCTTTTAATTATCTCATCATGCTATTAAAGTATAAGAAAATAATTTGTGTCATTTTTTCATTGATGTTATTACTTCTGTTTTCGAAGACTATTTTTTCTCAAAAAGTTGTTCCATATCAGGAAGATTCATTTGTATTAAAAGATTTTAAATTCAGTGATGGCTCTATGCTTGATTCATTGCGATTGCATTATTATTATGTTGGGAAGCCACATGTAAATAAGCAGGGACAGATTGATAATGCAGTTCTTATCATGCATGGAACAGGAGGAAGCGGTCAGAATTTTTTGACAGAAAATTTCGCTGGCCAATTATTTAAAACCGGGCAAATATTAGATGCCGATAAGTATTTTATTATTTTACCTGACGGGATTGGTCATGGAAAATCAAGTAAACCAAGCGAAGGATTAAGAATGAAATTTCCTGCTTATACTTATGATGATATGGTTGATGCTGATTATTTATTATTGACAAAACATTTGAATGTTCAGCATGCAAGATTAATAATGGGAACATCGATGGGAGGAATGCATACTTGGGTATGGGCTTATAGATATCCTAATTTTATGGACGCATTGATGCCTTTAGCAAGTTTGCCAATTGAAATTGCAGGAAGAAACAGGATACTTAGAAAAATGATAATTGATGCAATAAAAGAAGATCCATCATGGAATAATGGTAACTATGTTCAACAACCTGCAACAGGATTAAAACATGCTTTAGATATTTTGATGATCATGTCGAGTGTTCCCTTGCAATGGCAAAAAGATGCACCTACTAAAAATGCTGCCGAACAGTTTCTGGATAAATATCTAATTAATGCTGCAAAGGGAAAAGATGCCAATGATATGATCTATCAGTTCGATGCTTCTCGGGAATATAACCCTGCACCTTATCTTCAAAAAATAAAAGCACCATTGCTTGCCATAAATTCTGCTGATGATCAAATAAATCCTCCCGAATTAAAAGTATTAGATACTGCGATATTAAAAGTATCGAAAGGTAGATATGTTTTATTGCCTATCACTTCAGAAACAAGAGGACATGGAACTCATTCTCTCCCTAAAATATGGGGTAATTATCTAAAGGAATTACTGAAAGAAACAGAACGTTAATAATAAGTTTAAGAACGAACTGAAAATATTATTTCTGCTTGATGAAGATTAATATTGTGCGAATCAAAAAATTGTTAAAACTTATTTATGAGTAACATTAATACACTCGGCAGCTTTAAAAATTTCACAGATAATTTAGATCATCAAGATTTTCTGATGCCTGTATTATTTATCGGGCATGGTTCTCCCATGAATGGAATTGAAGACACGGAATTCAGCAGGAGATGGGCTTCCATGGCAAAAGAGATTCCCGTTCCGGCAGCAGTGTTGGTGGTTTCTGCTCATTGGTTTACCAAAGGCACGCATATTACTGCAATGGATTTTCCAAAAACAATTCATGACTTTGGTGGCTTTCCAAAAGAATTATTTGAAGTACAATATCCTGCTCCGGGTAATACTGCTTTGGCAAAAGAAACAGCATCAATGATTCATTCAACCAATGTTGGACTATCGCACGATTGGGGTTTGGATCATGGCACCTGGACTGTTGTTCGGCACATGTATCCCCAAGCAAATATTCCTGTTTTGCAATTAAGTATTGATTATACAAAAGACACAAAATATCATTACGATTTGGCGAAAGAAATTTATGGATTACGAAAGAAGGGAGTTTTGATAATTGGTAGCGGTAATATGGTTCATAATTTAAGAATGGTTGCTTGGGATAAATTAAATGAGCCTGAATATGGTTATGATTGGGCAAAACAAATGAATCAAACATTTAAAGAATTAATTACAAATGGCAGCGACGATAAATTAATTCAATATCAAAATTTAGGTAAAGAAGCTTTATTGTCTATCCCAACACCCGAACATTATTTACCCTTGATATATACTTTAGGATTAAAAGGAAAAACTGAAACCGTTTCTTTCTTTAATGATAAAGCTGTTGGAGGTTCTTTAACAATGACATCGGTTAAGTTTGGTTAATTAAATTATTTCATGAATTAGTTATAGATTTTTTTAAATCGAATCAACATCTCAAAGACTGAATATTATTGAATAACAAAACAAAAGCCTCAAGTTAATCTTGAGGCTTTTGTTTGTATTTTCTAGGGGTATTGCAATTTTCTTTTAAAGAAAGGTATACTAAGATTTAAACAATTTGTTTTTTGTCAAATGTTTTGTGTAAAATGTGCGTCTCTGTTTTTTTGGATTTTAAATGATAATCCTTTCCGTATGTTTGAGTCATATATATTTTGTATTTATGCTCATTTAAAAAGTACCAACCAATGTAATAATCAAAATACCAAATTAGTGTTTTCATAAAAACGATTTTATCAATTGCAAGTTCATTCTAATTGATAAAAAATCCTTGCTTTATTTAAACAAAAAACATCAAAAAATCGTCATTCCGTAAAATTGGGTTTATTCACTACAAAAAAAATTGTAGTATTCACTACAAAAAATTATTTTTTAGGTATTGTAAATTTAAAAGTACTGCCTTTACCTAATTCAGACTCAACCCAAATTTTACCCTGATATCTTTCTACAATTTTTCTGCAGATCGATAAACCAATACCGGTTCCACTATATTCTTCTTTATTATGTAAACGTTGAAAAACTATAAATATTTTTTCGGCATATTCTTTTTCAATACCAATTCCATTATCAGCAACAGCAAATATCCACTCGGCATCAGTTTCTTCAACTGAAACATTTATCATTACATATTCTTTATTACGATATTTAATTGCATTGCCAACTAAGTTCTGCATCAATTGCATCATTGCCGATTTGCCAGCTTTGATAATTGGTAAATTGTTAATGATGATCTCGCCATTATTGTTTTCAAAATCATTTTTATATAATTGGGTAACATCCTTCATTAC
Source organism: uncultured Chitinophagaceae bacterium (assembly GCA_903870685.1). Taxonomy (GTDB): domain Bacteria; phylum Bacteroidota; class Bacteroidia; order Chitinophagales; family Chitinophagaceae; genus CAIQDX01. The sequence continues at coordinate 124,987 of CAIQDX010000008.1, forward strand.
TGCATTCATATCAACATCCTCTATTTCCAAAGTACTGGAACCTACTCTCGAATATTGTAAAAGATCTTTTATCAATGCCTGCATTCTATTAGCACCGTCTACTGCAAAATGTATATATTGTTTTCCTTGCTCATCCACAATATCCTTGTATCGATTTTCAAATAATTGTAAAAAGTTTCTTACCATTCTAAGCGGTTCTTGTAAATCATGCGAAGCAACATAAGAAAACCTTTCCAGCTCAATATTGGTATTGGTTAATTCTTGCGTTTTAATTTTCAGATCGTTATTGACTTTTAATAGTTTTTGTTTGGAGAGTACTCTATCGTTAATAGACTTGAATAAAACTGTACAGCCATTTTCGTATGGATAAAAATGTTGCTCGAACCAATTTTTTGATACTGTATTATGAAATTCAAATTGTTGGGGAGTATTGGTTTCAATTGCTCTCATTAAATTTTCTTCGAATGCTGTATTTTTTAGTTCAGGTAAAAGATCGAAAATGTGTTTACCAATAAAATCTTTTTCTTCTATTTTATAAAAATCTTTTACAGCGTTATTACAATAAACAAACTTGAGATTTTTGTCTAAAGCATAGAAGTAATCGCTTATGCTCTCAAAAATTATTTCTCGTTGTCGTACTAAATTTTCGAAGTCGGTCATATCCTGAATAGCGGCAATAAGTTGAGTTGCTTCTCCTTTTTCGTTGTAAACAAATTTTCCAAAAGTGTGAACCCAACGGTCTTCTTTAGTATCGTATTTTATTATTTTATATTTTGCATTGTAATCAATTTTTTGCAACAAGCTTTTTTGAAACGCATTCTTCGTTATATCTAATGAATCTGGTGCAACAATTTGATTTCGGTAATTAGACATGGTTTTATTAAATGAAGAATCAATACCGGCAATCGTATCATAGATATGATTGCTTTCAAAAGTTCCTGATTTTATATCAAGAATAAAAGTACCCAAATTGGCTACAGTCTGTGTAGTTGAAAGAAGTTGCAGGTTTTTTTGTAATTCAATTTCAATCTTTTTGCGTTCACTAATATCTTTCAGATAGATTGCAACACCTATAATTTGATCCTCAATTATAATAGGATTGAACATACCTTCGAGCCATAGATATATATTTCTAGTTTCGTCTAATATATTTTCTTCAATTAAAATTGATTCTCCTTTTAATGCTCTATCAATTAGGAGCTTTCGCTTAGTTTTAGTTTTCTGATCCAAATTTGTATCATCAAAAATATTATCACCAACTTTTAGATTAATACTTCTTCCTGTTATTGAAGAAGAATTATTGAAAGCATTGTTTGCCGATAAGAGGTTATATTTTGTGTCAACTGCAAAAACGATATCATTGGTTGAATTTAATATCGCTGAATTAGTTTCTAAGATCATCAACTTCTCAGTCTTTAACAGATTGATTTTAAATAATTTTCTCTTAGTCGCCCTCCAATAAAAAATATATATCCCGGGTGTCATAAGTATAATCAATAGTATGCAATCAAGAAAAGCCTCCAGAATAGTATTTAATTGTGGAAATAAACTAAAAAAAAGCATGATGAGCATTTCGGATACTATCAGCCAAAAAAATAACCATAGAAATAGCGGTAAATTTTTTAGCCTTGTTTTTAGCAGAACAGTTTTAGAAGATGCTATTTGCTTCGGGCTTTTCATATTTCAATACTTTTTTATCATGCTAAAATGTAGCTACATGCGAAAGCATTTAAAACTTATTTGCAAAATGGGTTTGTACATAATCTTTCATTGCATTAATGATCTTCAAATAATGCGCCATCGAATCTGCTTTATTTAAGTAAAGATTGCATCCATTGTTATGACAATATAAAATATCTGATTCTAAATGAGAAGATGTGTACATGATAACATGAATCGATGAAAGTTGATCTGTTGTTTTTATAAATTTCAAAACCTCACGGCCATCAATTTTAGGCATATTTATATCTAGTAATACTAGGTCTGGCGCTTTTGCATTTATATAATTGCCTTCTTTTTTTAAATAACAAATGGCTTCAAATCCATCTTTAACTACATCTATGCTTACGTCATCCCCAATTTGACGTAACAATTCAGATGTTAGAACAACATCAGCTTCATTATCTTCGGCTAAAAGAATTGAAAGTGATTTCATAAATAAGTATTAAGGGATAACGAAATTTAATTTTAACAAACAACCGTTTCCGGGAGCAGAAATGATTTCTGCGGAACCTTGAAAAAATGCTACTCTTGTTTTTATATTAGTTAATCCAATACCCTCTTTCTTTTCTAATACATCAAAACCAATACCATCATCTTTAATTAATAGCAGTAAGTTATTGCTTGTTTTTTGAAATTGTAATTCAACATTCTTAGCTTTTGCATGTTTATGAATATTATGAAATTGTTCTTGTACAATTCTGTAAATATTCAATGCAAGTTTTTGTGGTAATCTGTTTATATCATCCTTATTCCACACATAAGTTATATTCAGGTGGGAGCCTGCTTTGGTATTCTCAATAAGTTTTAATAAAACTTTTTCCAATGATTCTTCAGTGAAATCGGGTGCTGATAAAGTGTGCGACAAGTTTCTAACTTCAGTAATCGTATTCGATAAAAGCTCATCAGCTTCATTTAAATTTTCATTTTTATTATTTTTCTCATACAATTTCAGGAACATTTTGACACCGGTTAAAAGTTGACAAATATTATCGTGCAATTCAATTCCAACTTCTACTTTGCTTTTCTCCATTGCATTAATAACGGCATCGGCAATATCGTGTTTTTGTTGTTTATGAATATTTTTTAAGTCTATTTTAATTTTATTTCTTTCAATACTATAGTGAATAGATTTTAATAATACGGAACTCGATAACTCATCTTTGATTAAATAATCCTGAATACCTAAATGCAAACTTTCTATTGTAAAGTCTCTATCAAGATAGCCGGTTAAAATAATAACGGGTATTTCATTAGCAACTGTCATTATTTTTTCAACACAGTACCTGTTATTTATGGAATCGTTTAAGCTTAAATCCAACAGAACAAGATCAAATTTTTGCTGTGATAGTTCAGAGTAAGCTTTAGTAAGTGTATCACAAGTTTGAATTTCGAAATTATTTAATGATTGGTTCAGATATTCCTTAACCAAGATAAGGTCGCCTACATTATCTTCAACAATCAAAATCCTCAAAACTTGGTTTTCCAATGACATAGAATTGGTAGATTTTCGATGTAAATTTATAAGAATTAAACTATATAGGTCTTCGTGTTTTATACTAAAAATATGTAGCGTTCGGGACTACATTATTTCGCCAGCTATTTTTAATAAATCATAAGTATTCTGTCTCTTTTGTCGAAGACTTAATATTTAAATAAAAAATCATAAAAACTATTTATTAAAGGTTGTACTTAAAATTAACTCCCATTGAAATAGATTTTTTATTTAAGTAATTGTATTTAAATACCGATGCTTATTGTAAGAAATAAAGCAGATGTATTGATTTTTTATTCAATGCTATAATGATAAAAAATGTATGTAATGGGATTAAATAAACATAGAATTCGGATCTAATATTCTCTTTACTGATAAATTTTAGTTTACCAGCAGTAATTTTCAATTTACTGCAATGGAATTTTTATCAATAGTTCGCAACCATTACCCGGAGATGATTTGATAATACAATGACCTGAAAATATTTCAGCACGATTTTTTATATTTTGTAAACCAATACCATCATTTGATGTTGCCATATTAAACCCTTTTCCATTATCGAAGATGCGCAACCTTAATATGTTTTCTATTAATCGTATACTTATTTCTATCTCACTTGCAGTGGCGTGTTTAATTATGTTTTGCAATTGTTCCTGCAGAATTCTGTATAAATTTAACTGCAAATCACTGCTTAAATTAGCATTATCTAATTTATCAAAATGAGTAATTATTTTATATTTTTTTTCCAGATTTATACTTTTCAATAACTCCTCAATTGTAGAAATGAAATTATCGTTTTCAAGTTTTACAGGAGCCAGATGATGTGATAATTTTCTTATTTCCAGAATTGAATCATGGATACTTTCTTTTGTTTGTGCTAACCATTCAATTTCTTTTTCATTATTCCCTTTTACCATTCCTAAAGAAAGCATGGATCCCACCAGAATTTGCGCAATGTTATCATGTAATTCTCTTCCAATAAAATATTGCTCTCTTTCCTGTGCGGATATAATCGCTTTTTTAATATTTTGATCCTGCTTTTTACTTTCTGTAATGTCTCTTTTTATCCCTACCCAATATATCGGAATTCCCTTTTCATTTAATACGGGAGAAATATTGATACTGGTCCAAAACTCTTCTCCACTTTTTTTATAATTTATTACTTCAATCTCACAGGGCACATTATTTTCAATAGCTTTTTTTAAGCGTTGCAATTCATTCTTATCTGTATTTACTCCTTGCAATATCCTAGGTGTTTTACCAATTATTTCCTCTCTTCTATAGCCGGTCATTTTATAATACGAATCGTTTACATAAATAATTTTTGGTCCAGGATTTTCAAACGGAAATGCTTCAGTAATTACAACAGCATCGGTTGTATTGATAATAACCGTTTCTAATAATTTCAGTCTTTCTTCTTCTTCTTTTCTTTCAGTAATATCGCGTGCAGTAGCATATGTTATTCCTTCATTGGCAATATAAGCTGCACGCCATGATAAAATTTTTGAACTACCATCTTTACATAAATAATGGTTTTCGAAATTCATCGACTTACCGGTTTTTATTTGATTGGCCATTTCATCAAGCGTATTCTGGCGATCATCTGGATGAACAAAATCGATAAATGGTTTTGATAATAATTCAGTTTCAGAATAGCCGAGAACATCTAAACAAGCAGGGTTGATTTTTTGAAAACAACCATTTGGGTCAGCGATCACCATTATATCAGAAGAGATGTTGAAAAATTTAAAGAACTGCTCACGTTCAATTTCTATTTTTTTACTTTCACTAATGTCCATCGACATGCCGATAATGCCAATAATTTTTCCTTCTGCATCAGCGAAAGGAATTTTGCTTGTATTTAGCCATGTGACAGCTTTTGATGTTTTCCATTCTTCTTGGATATTTAATTTTGCAACACCTGAATTAATTACTTCTAAATCATCCCGATAATATTTTTCTGCATCTTCTTTTGAATAAAATTTGCTTAAATTTTTTCCTTCAATTTCGGCTTTGTTTTTCCCAATTGCTTCTGCAATGAATTTGTTTACCCTGATAAAATTATTTTTAGTGTCCTTATAAAATAATAGCCCGGGAACATGATCGATGATTGATTCTAATAAAGTAGATAGATCCTTATATTTATTTACATTTTCTTTTGATTCTATGTTTGATTTTTCGGCCAATAGCAGTGCATTGCGCCTTGTATTAAATAATGAGAGAAATAAAATAAACAATAATAAACTTATTAAAGAACCACATGTAATTACTACAATGGTTATGCTTTGAAAATAAAATGGATTGACTTGAGCTTTGGTAAAAACCAAAGCCCATTTTATTCCATTAAAATTAATGGCAAGAGAAATAGTTTGTCCTTGAGAATTGTTGTTTCGTATCGAATCTTTTTTCCTACTGTCGTACATTAAAGAATTTGTCGAAACACTATCGTCGTAAACCAGCAAATTAATTTTTTCTTTATCAATTATTTCCCCTCTGTCCAGAGTATCTTTCATCAAATCGTTCATACGAAAAGGACTATACACCCAACCTAAAATAGCAGCCCTGCGTTGTTCAACAGTATTGGAAGGCTTTTCATTACTGTAAACCGGTACATACATCAATGTACCTGCCTGAATATCTTCTTTTGTTTCCTGTACTAAAATTATTTTTCCAGAAAGCGTTGCAAGGTCTGAATCGCGAGATCGTTCCATTGCTTTTCTACTAACTTTTTCGGTATACATATCATAACCAAAAGCCTTGAGATTACGTCCGGCAAAAGGTTCCAGATAAATAGCAGAAGTATAAAATTCTCTATCGCCTTCAGGTTGAATCGTATAATCGGGGAATCCTTCTCTCCTGATATTTTCAGTATGCGACTTTAATTTATTTTTAGGTACGATCAATGAAAAGCCAACACCCTGTATTCCGGGTAAATTCCTGTCAATTTCTATATCTGCAATAAATTTTTTCCAATCACTGCGACTTACACTTTTTTTTGCAGTAAAAAATGCAGCACCGGTACGCAGGAGCAAAGCATGTGCATGAAGGCGATCAGATATTTTAAGCTTTATCTCTTCGCAGATCGAAATAAAATCACTTCTGGATTTTTCGTTCTCATCTTTCTGCGCATAAAATGCAACCAGGATTGTTAGAGCAAGTCCGCATACTAATACAACAAAAGCTTTCCAATTATTTTTTTGAATTATAGCTGAATCTTTACTTAGTTCAAATATTTCAGATGACGAATTGTTGTTAGCAAATTCATTGGATTTTGTTTCTTGAATAATACTCTTAGTGAAGAGATTAGTTTCATTTTTTTTCTTCATAATAAGCAGATGAAGATGTACAAAAAGGGGGGGGCGAATGTCTAAAGATATTCAATCGCTATCTAGATTTTAATGACATTAATCATATAAATTTTACTACTTATAATTCAGAAAAAAACGTATCTTAAGAAGCAAAAAATAATACCCGCTAATTGTAGTTAATTGAACCATATTCTCTTCTAAGGTTTTCGAACAGTGCCCGATCAAACCCGTAATCTTAATCAACAAAGTATTTATCCAGAGATAAATCTCTTTAAACAATTTTCTAATGTTCTTAATGGCAATACAGTTTAGTACCTTTGTTTTCGAAAAGTAATATTATATGCTTTGATACTTTCTAAAATATATGTTCGTGTTTTTTTTCTGATCAGCATTTGCTTTTCTGTATTAAATGTATCTGTAGCTTCCTCAGAAATCTGTACTGATAGCGATACATCAATTACTTCTTCTAAATGGCAGGCAATAGCATTTATAAAAACGATCGATACATTGCCTTCAAGTATTTATTGGCCAAACGTAAAACCAAAATTATTTCTCGAAAATTTAAGATCTAATATTTATAGTCCTTTAAAAATTTACGAAGGTATAAGTACAAATTTTTGCGGTTATGCAGCATTGTCGTATTTATTATTGCATGATGATCCTGTTGGGTATGCAAAATTTATGATACAATTATTTCAGCAGGGAGAAGCAACAATGGGTAAAGTTTTGTTTCATCCTTCAACTGCAATAAATCAAACTGCAGGAGCACTAAAATTTAAAGGAGTGTTAGATATACGTCCTGCCGATCAAATGTGGTTTTTATCACTTGCCGATCATTTTAAAGGATATCTGAATGTATTCGACCATCGTTACGATGCAGGCGATGAAGATAAATTATGGGCATCGGTCAACTATGCAAAATTTAATCGTATGGTAAGAGAACTGTTGCATTACAAAGTAGATGCTAAGGGTTCTGATATGATTCATCCGGGAACTTCCAATACTTATGAATACATAAAAAGCAAAATGAAATCAGGCGTAATGGTTTTATATGTGAACAATACTTTTTTGTATAAGAAAAAACACACTGCTTTAAAATTAGGATTTCCCACTCATTATATAATCCTTCAGGATATTAATAAAACCGGCGAAACTATTACCATTACTTATTGGGATTATGGCGGAAGATCGCTAAGGCAAATGACACCGGCTTTTCTGCGAAGGATCACTTTCGGTATTTCTCATTGCACAAAAAAATTGAATGGAGTTGAATAGAATTCTAACAACCATATTATTAATTGCTGTAATTATTATTTCTTGTTCCTGCAATTCAGTAAAAAAAATATCAACAAAATATTATGATGAGAATAAAATTGCATTGGACAGTATTGAACACAATTTTAAAATTTTATATCAGCAAAAACCTTTCTCCATCGAGTTTACAGACAAATCGTTTAATTATGTTTCGATTGAAATAATCACCGATACATTAAAATATATCTATGAATTTGGAATTAATGAAACCCGTTTGATAGATACTTTAACGAAATATCATTTTAATGAAAAAGCGATCGTTGATCTATTTTCTCAAATGCGCTCCATCCATTGTACATGGATAAATTACCTGGATTATTATGTTGATGAAAAAAAGGAGGCACTCATTTTTATTTCTATGCGGCCTGTTGGTTTAAGCAAACCGTTTACCAATAAGAAATATTATATCATCACTTATTTTTCGCAACCGCAATATTTTGATAACGAAGGGAAATTATTAGTAAAAAGAAAACGACAACGAATCAGAAAGATCAACGGAGAAATATTTTGGAGAATCAATGATAAAGTATGTTACAGTATTTCGGGCAGGTTTCGATGATAAAAAAGGTTCTGCATTATTGAATGCAGAACCTTTTATAAAAAACAATTCTATTAATTCCAATGTCCTGCTGTCCAATAATCTCCACGACCTCTTTCGTTACGCCATTTCCCAGAAACCCAATGTCTGCGATTTGGTGGCGGCATTTCCCAATGCTGAGGTACATTCTCGTACCTGCCACCTCTATCAAAGCACGGAACCCAGTGCAATGAATGGTTGCAGCTTAACCGGCGTTTATGAAAATAATGTTATTGCAAAAGGCAGTACAGTAAAATTTGTTTTTGGAAATGGAAATACTTATATAGGTGGCTGGAGTTATGGATTTAAAGGGCATGGCATTATTTCGTATGCCGATGGCCGAAAACTGGAAGGCGAATTTGATAACGAACGAACATTGTATTTATACTGGAACAAAAATTATTCATACGGCAACGGTCAATTAATTCTTTCTGCTTACCATAATATAATTGGAAGCAAATTAACCGGAGATTGTGTTATGACTTTGCCTGATGGAACTGTTTTTAAAGGAACAGCTTATAATTGTTATTTTTTCATGAGAGGAGATATGACACAGGGTATTAGTTGCGATAATGGATTAGGTGCACTTTATGGGATAGGTAATTTAATTAAGCCCAATGAAACACCTGTTGCCGGTATGTACAAAGGCAGTTCTGAATTTAAAGATAAAATATTCCGGTTTAGAAAAATAAGTATGGAAGATTTTGAATTTTTAGTTTCAGTAAATAATGAATGCGCTGGAGAATTGAGATCTGCGAGCAAGGAATTTAATAATCAATATCAAAAGGAAAGTGTAGCACATGAAAAAAATAAAGCGCAAATGCATGACATGATTATGAATGAATTGACAAAAGCTTCTGCACAAATGGAAACTTTCAGAAAAGATAATGACGCAGCACTTCGAGGTACAACAGTTAAAGCCGAAAAAGAAAAAGCAGAATTACAATCAAAATTTGATGCAGCTTTAAATGAAATAAATAATAAATCTTCTGCTACTAATTCGAGCAACGATAACATATCAGATAAAAGTAATACAACAAGTACTTCAAAAAATAATTCATCAACAAGAAATTCAAATAATACCTCATCATCTAACAATACAAGCTCATCTTCGGAGCCACAGCATGGATCGCTTGTTATACCTACATCAAATTATACTAACACCGAAAAGGTAAAAGAAACTAAAGTAAAGCAATATTTTTTTTGGTATTATCGTGAAGAATTTGGAAATGGTTGGTGGTGGAAAAATGGTTATCCATGTTATACGTCACATTATACAATATCCGATATTGATTCATATGAAGAATCAACTGATCGTAACAACGATACTCTTCGCTATCATTTATCTTCTTGGATTGGAAATGCTTATTTTGAGTTTTATTGGAAATTTGAGTACAAAAATCCTTATGCTTTTATACATAAGTTCGACAGGGATTCTGTTAGTAACGGAGGTGTAATTGGAGGTGAGCGGGCATTCGTTTTACCTTACGATACGAAAGCCGGTGCTATAAAAGCAAGAGATAGTATAATAAATAAAGCAAAAGAAGAATTCGCTAAGGGGGATGAATGGAGACTTGTAAGTGGAAGCTCATCAGCCCCTGATAAAAATGATCCTCAAAGAAAACAATTTCTCTGGTATAAAAGGTTATACCCAACTTATGTGAATAATAGTTTGGCACCGGTTAATATTGTAGTAGAATATTTGAAAAAATTTGATCCCAATACCCTTTCTAAATTAAAGCATTGATATAAAATATTGCTTTTTAAATTGTACAAAAAAAGAGATTTGCAGCGAGTAGAATTTACCAACATGCTCAATGTATTTAAATTATAAATGAACCGTTTAACATGAAAAAAATTCAGCTTACGTTTTTAATATCTCTTATCAGTATTATTTCTTTTGGTCAGGATACTGCTTTAACAAAAGACCAAACAATTGCTTATTTACAAAAAATAATAAGCGGTAATAATACTTCAAAATGGAATGGTATTTTTAACTATGACGATCATACAACTTACGATTATCATATTGCCATTACAGATAATAAAATTAAGTGCAGCTATTTTTGCAAATGGTTAACCGATGGAAATATTGTGTTAGAAAGTTTTATTATCGATCCAAAATATTTTTCCACTATTAAAGAAGAGAAAAGTATAAAACCCGGTATTGGTTGCTTACATATTGCTTACGAAAAAAATGTTTGGATGCAGGATAATCCCGATCCTGTTAAAATGTTTAGCGATGAAAACATTCCATTCGATAATACCAGCCCCGGCAATTTTATACAATTTAAAAATGCGCTGCTTCATTTACAAACTTTACTGGACCATGAAACTTCAACTGATCATAAATAATTAAGAAGGAGTAATTGTACAATAAAAAAAATAAAAAATATGAATACTAAACTACGTGGATTACTTCAGATTTTTTTATTGCTGTTTTTTTATAATAATATTTCCGCACAAATAATGATGTTTGCAGCTAAAGACAAAAATTATAGCTCTATAGCCTATCAACTTTCTGTTGGAGATACTTATTTTGAATCAAAAAATCTTTTGATAGCAAAAGGATACGACCCTTATAAAATCAGTAATCAATATGCTGATGCCGACGAAAAAAATCTTACAACCGGTGTATATGTTATTGTAAAGAGTACCCGTAAAGAATCGAACAACTCAGAAAAAATATCATATGGCATTGGTTGCAGTAAAACCAGTTACGACGCTGCAGAAATTCAGGCAGTTAAAAATATAGCGGCTAATGATTGGAACTGGACAAAAAAGTACAACTATACGGTTGTAGAGAGAAATAAATTTGATATAAAAGCTGCGAATAGCAGTTTGGTAGCCATTATATTTATGAAGAAAGATGCGGCAGGAAATAAAACTGTAATGAATACAAACCTGCAATATGCCGATCTTACCGATAGTGCTTACCGGGTTATTAAAAATAAGTATAGCAAGATCAATAATCCCAATATAGAAATTAATGTAAGCCGGCTGATTGTAGCCGGTGGCAAAGCTGCAGTTGTAAAAACCACTAATGTATCAGCCAATAATATTACTATCGAGAAGACAAAACTTATATATGCTGCAGCCGGAAGCAACTACAATCTTGCATTGTATCCCGAAGGAACCATAACTAAAGACAAGGAGCCTGAAAAAAACATTTTGGTAAACGAAGTGAATCTTGATAAACAAAGCCCGGGTATGCTTTCCGACTTAAAACAATTATTAAGAGATAAAAATGAAAAGGATACCACAAAAAAAAGAAAAGCTAATACAAGCATTGGCATTAGAGGGTAAGAATAATTGAAAAATATGAAGAAGTAGATTTGCTCAACGTTCCTCACATTTCGACAAACTTCCAAAAACAGTTAGCAAAAAAAATCTGAAAACCACTTACAAACAAATGATTATTTTTTGCCACGAAGGGTTACTAAGAAATAAAGAAAAAGCGAAACTTTTTAAAATTTCGTGCCTTAGCACAATGTTGTTAAGCTAAGGAACGCAATGTCATGTTGTTCGATGAACTCCTGTGGAGAGGCTCTCGAAACATGGTCTTGAAACGATCTTTTCGTCATTCACTCTTCGAGTGCCTCAGAGTGACAATCCTTATCTAAATGATATTCTAAACTATTCAGAAAAACATTCAGGTTCAATCTTAAAAAATACCCACCAGTGGGTATTTTTTAAAACTTATATAGATATTAATATTGTACAATCATTTTATGAAAGACCAGCAGCACAACAAGAAAATTGTGACGAGAAAATAACTACAAAAAATCATTGTTACTTAATTCCCCCAAAAGTAATAATGAGGTTGGCTTTGTGAAGATGTATTACTTGTTTTATAAAGCTTTAGGAATAATAACCAAGCAAATATTTAAAATCATGTTTATAACAATAAATAATGTGGAGACCATAACCGAAAAACTATGCAGCAATAATTAAAATTTACAATTTATGAAAGCAACAAAATGGGCTATCGCCATTAGTTTACTGATCTGTGTATTTGGATTTATTAAATCTGTTAGTGCTCAATATACATGTGCTATGTGTCGTGATACAGGTAAATGCTGGAGATGTAAAGGAACAGGTAATGGCAATAACCCCGATGCAAAATGTGGTTGGTGCAGTGGAACTGGCAGAATTGGAAATCAATTTTATTCAACAGCATGCGAAAAATGCGGTGGTACAGGTAAGCTTATATTCTGTACAACTTGTAATGGTTCAGGCAATTGTCCTGGGGAGTCACATTCCTGGAATCAGCAAAAAACAAATTATACAAAGCATAAAGTAAAAATGGATAAAGGGTTATGGTTTTTTTTTATAGTGTGTATTGGGTCACTTGTTTATCTTCTTAAATAATAAAATAAGTTGTGGAATTGCATAGATTTAAACATCTAAAAATAAAAGCAAAAACATCATGAAAAGGATCATCACATTTTGCCTACTATTAGCTACAAGTTTTGCCGTAAATGCACAAGGCCCATCTAAGGAAGAAACTATAAAATTTATCAACAAAACATTACCATTGGCTTACTTGTCTAGTTCTCAGCCTTTTGAAGAAATTTCTATTACTGGTGAACAATATTTTGAGCGTATAAATTTTGATGGAAGAAATTATGATCAAACTTCTAACAAGTACCATGTAAAATGGGAGGATATTTCTCAAGTTACAACTGAAAATCCTACTGGTAGAGACTACATTTATTTTAATGTTTACTTTAATAAGGAATGTAAAACGGATCTCTATTATATAAAAAACGGAACCATTACAAGTTATCTTGAACAGACACGGGGGATGATTCGATTAAAATTCCCAAATGAAGAAGCTGCAAAAGTAAATAGCCTAAAAAAAGCATTTGAACATCTGGCTGAAATTTTTAAAGCCGAGAATAAAGATCCATTTTAAAAATGTTTAAACAAATTATTTTAAAAAATACATCTATTAATTAAACACCAAGCAAACATGAAAACAACAAAAACCGCTTTATTAAAAAAAGCAATCACATCAATTACAATAGTAATGATGTTAGTAGTAAGTTTTGCTTTCATATCTAAAAATGAAGCAAAAAAAATTAACAGCAAGCCAGAATATTCTGTTGTAGTTGATAGAAGTGTAAGTGATTACGCTGCATTTCCTAATTCGGGTAGTAGCAACAGCGCTATAAATTTTGTAAAAGACGATAAAACAACTAATTCCAATACTTCTTCTACAAGAAATAACACAACTGGAAATTCAAATTATAACTCATCAACAACTAAGTCAAATAAAAATTCATACCGGGATAATAAGTATTATTATATCTGGTCTTCATGTAGCACTCAAGAAGACGGAAATCACCCGGTAGTATTGCACTATTTTATTAGTGATGTAATTTTTGCTGATGAAAATGATTATAAAAATACAACTGGAGCCTTTTATAATCAAATGATAATTAGTTATAATTCTTATATTAATGCACGGAATGGATATAAAAGTTCAGGTTATCAGTCTTACAACGAAGCAAATAATGCCCGACGTGATGCAATTGCAAAAAGAGAAAGCAGTAATGATTATAAGATTCATTATGTAAGATGGTAAAAATACTTTCTCATTTAAAGATTACTTCTCTGTAGAATTTATACGGAGAAGTAATTACCATTTAATATAAAAAGATCAGGGTTATAATATTCGTAAATTTCTAAAACAGTTGCTGATTGCATTTTACCAAAAAGTAAAAAAATGAAAAAAATATTATTTACACTTTTTATTATTTCATCGCTTGGCAGCTATGCACAAACAGCCGGCACATTTACCGACCCACGCGATGGGCAAGTGTATAAAACCATTACCATAGAAGATCCATTGAAAGCAAGCTCTGTTACCTGGATGGCGCAGAACTTAAATTATAAAGTTGATAACTCTTATGCATACAATAATGATGAGACTTACCGCAAAGGTTTGGGCTTACTTTATCTAAGGTCTGCTGCCTTTCAGGCTTGTCCTAAAGGATGGCATATTCCCACCAATGACGAATGGAAACAATTGATAGCAGCATTTGGTAATGAATTTTCTGCTGCAAAAGCAATGCGAAGTAAATCAGGTTGGGGTTACATTGACAATGATGCAAATAGCAGTGGTTTCAATGGTTTGCCGGGTGGCTGTATAACTGAAGAACATAAATTTTCGTGGCTTGGTGAGGGGTGTTATTGGTGGACAATAGGTGAAGTAGAGCATGCAGCCGTGATTTTAAAAACAAGTGGAATAGAAGTGAGTTCGATGCGAAATAGAGGTTTTGCACTTTCCTTACGTTGCATAAAAGATTAAGCAGATGCAAGAAATATAATTTATAAATAAACAAGAAGTAACCCAAAAATCATAAATGAAATAACATGCAAAAAACGAACATCAAATCTCTACTTTTCGTTATTGTACTACTTTTTGTTATTGCCTGTTCGCCAAAAAAAGCAAACACTGATTTATCAAAAACCGTGTATACCGATACAAGCTA
>CAIQDX010000009.1 GCA_903870685.1 uncultured Chitinophagaceae bacterium
AATCATTTCGTTCCTCACTCTTCGAGTGCCTCAGAGTGACAAACATTTCGTTTGTTGGTGAAAAACACCAACAAAGGCTTAAAAAAATCCAACAGCCGTAAGAATAAAAGTTTTTAACTTTAAAAGCGCTACGCTCAACCCTTAAAACTTATTGCCGTGAAAACAAGAAACGTACTGTTAAGTTCATTGCTATTTATTTCATTTTCTTTATTTGCACAAACACATTCCAAACAAACATTACCACTATGCCAGGCATTTGATGTATTGATCAAATCTGCCGCAAATAACTTCACTGATCTGTATGGCGAAGCGATTGGAAAAAGCGATTCAAAAACCTTTAATTCACTTGTAGAAATTGCAGGTGCAAAATCATCAATCGTTACCGGATACTTAGATTATTTTAGTTTTCGTGCCGACTTTGGAACATTCGCTACAAGCGAACAAGTAACAAGTTATTTAAAGAATTTGCAGAGTGAATTTATAAAATGCAAACCCGATTTTGCTTTTCTGTATGATAAAGACAGAGTGATCCCGGAGTATATCAGCAATTTTTATTTTATAGATAAACACAGTGCAGGGCTTAAATTATATAATGCCTATTTTCATATCAGAAAAGATAATAACCAATATAATTTAAAGTTTGAAATATTTAAAAAAGACCTGTTACGAGAATATATTTATTTGACAAATGAACCCAACTTTAATCAACAAGAATGTAAAGAAGTAAGAGGAATTGTTGAAGCATCGAAAGATAAATTTGATAGAATAAAAGGAGAAAAGAGTAATAACGGATATATAGAATGGTATAATAGTATTCTTTGCATTACCGGTTTAAAAGAATGCAGAATATGGCCGGTCAATGCCTTTCACAAGATCCCAACTTTTGAAGTAAATACCGGTACCACCAATAATAAAGATCAGGCCAAACAATTAAAAGAAAATGTTACCCAATTAATAGCTCAATCACTGGGAAAACGATATGCCATTGGAAGTGCTAATGATGGTGACCTCATCACTTTTTGTTTAAAAGATGATGCCGGAAAGTATGGTAAAGAGTTAATAAGTATTGAGACCAAATCCTCCGATAAATTAAATAGTTTCATGAAAAAGGAAATTAGTTATTCGGTAGTATTATCATTCTTTACAGTAAATCCGTAACAATCTCTTGCCTCGGTGAGTGTCATCACGCAACGAAACTTATTAACACATTAACTTATTTATTTTATTCATTATGGTTCATGAAGTTCCGAACCATTGCCTATTTATTTTGGGTTTGAATAAACATACCAAGTATATACTTTAATATTGTCTGCATCCATTCCACCCGAAGATCTATACTTTGATCTTACAGATGTTTCTGCTTCAGTTTTTGATTGATACCCATCTCCTCCTTGAAAGAAGTTTGCAGCATTTGCTTTTTTCACGTTAATAAATCCCCACCAACCTGCTTTATTACTTTTATAAAGAAATGTGCATGCTGTTCCGCCTTTTTCTTTGCACAGCTTTACAGCAACATCGGTACATTCCTTTTCCGAGGTTGGAGCATTGTCATTATTATAACCTGCCCCCCAGGAACCGGTATTATCACAGGCATATATTACACACTGGGCTCTAGATAAATTAGTCATTAGTAAAAAAATAACTGAGAAGAAGAATAGTTTTTTCATGGCAGATTGTTTTACAAAAGTTAAAAAACATTTTAGATTCTCAGCCCCTGCTTATCGCTGACCAAAAAACGGTGAAGCCTGCCCACGGAGGGAACGTCATAGCGAAGCCCGCCCACAGGCAAACGTCATAGCGAGGCTT
Organism: uncultured Chitinophagaceae bacterium; assembly: GCA_903870685.1. GTDB lineage: Bacteria > Bacteroidota > Bacteroidia > Chitinophagales > Chitinophagaceae > CAIQDX01. The sequence continues at coordinate 1,807 of CAIQDX010000009.1, forward strand.
TGAAACGAATCTAGTTAAAGAGAAGTAATGATTATTGCAGTACTGATGATCATTAATTGAATAAAGAAAGTCAAAGCTGTGGCTATCTGTCTATTAAAATACAGATAACCACGGCTTCACTTACATTTAGTCTTTTAATGAAATCCATTTTGCCACAATAATTTCGTTTCATAATAAACCCTGCGTCGAAGCCTGCCAATGACACATTACGCAGCTTCTTGTTTTTCAGATAGTTGCATGTTATGTTTTTTTGCTAGTCTGTATAAAGCAGCTTTTTCTTTTTGCTTTATCTGTTCTTCATATTTTTTTGTTCCATGTTCTACATAATCTGTTCCTTTCGTTAGTGCATTGTAAAATGCCTCTGCCAGTTTTCTTGCTCCGGCTTTTATAGCTATTCCTGTATCTCTTCTTACTTTCAACTTTCTGATAAAACTACCTATGGCTGTATATTTACTGCTGAGTAAACTTTGAGCACATTCCTTAAATATTTGTCCCGCTTTATTGCATTTAGTACCCTTTACTCGTTTGTGCATTGCGCCACTTTGATGATGTTTTGGTGATAAACCGCACCAACTTACAAAATGTTTTTTTGTTGGGAATCGATTCATATCTACTCCTGTTTCTCCTATTAATCTCAATAATGTATAATCATTTATTCCCGATATACTGCTCAAATTTGCGCCATACAATTGTATCAATTTCCCATGCAGGCCATTTACTTTGGGCGCATGGTGGCGTATGGGTTTTGCCTTGCTTTTTATTTCTATTGTTTTTGTTTCTTCACACATTTGTTCCAGTAATTTTTCTATTCGTTGATCTATTAATACTATTTGTTGTTGATGCATTTCCCACAGTCGCATATTCTGATCCAGCATAAACAAATAGGTTTCATTATAATTCGCCTCTAATGCCTTTAATACCAATTCTCCTTTCTTTTCTATGATTCGCTTATCACATAAATTCAATAAATAAATTTTATCATGATTCCCGGACAGAATAGCTTTTATCATCTTTATTCCACTTGCTCCATGAATTTGGCTTATTACTTCTTTTAGTTTAACATTCATCAACTCTAAACATTTTTGCATCTTATTTATATACACACTACCCATATCTATTATATCAAGCCGTTCTCTCACTAACTGACGTATCTCCATAAACTTTCCTTCCGGTATAAAACTTTTACGCAGGATACCTGCTGCAAATAATTTTTGTATCCATCGGCAATCCTGTACATCTGTTTTACGTCCCTTTATCTGCTTTGTTTCTTTTGGATTAACCAAGCACACTTTTAATCCACAACTCTCTAATATGGCATACAATGACATCCAATAAATTCCTGTTGCTTCCATCGCAACTTCTTTAATTCCTTTTTCCTGCAGATACTCAGCACACTTGTAATAATCGATGGTGTAAGTATCGAAGCTTATTGCTTCTGTTCCATCTACTGATACAAAAATTTTAGCAGCACCAATATCTATACCTGCTGCATTTTCATGAACCGTTTCAAAAACTGTTACCTTTTGCATAACTTTATTTTTAAGTTTTACAATGAGGTAACTTATAGCTCAAAGAAAATAAGTAATAAAGGCATTCTGCCATACGGGAATAAGCTGCTTAAGGGCAACCTATCACCAAAAAGTGCTTAGCTTTTCTTTGAAGCAAAACTCGATGACAAGTACTGTAATGACATTAAAAATTCGAACTGCTATGCTGCTATAAGTTACCTTTTTCACAGCTAAGTTCTTCTCTATTGTGTCATTTTCAAAGAGCTTGTTTGCAAAGCAAAAATTGGTTACTCGTTATGCCGGTCGCGGTATGGCTTCATATTGCTGAACTTTTGTTTATTTTTTTTCTCCACTGGAGCCCTTTGGGCAAGAGAAAAGAAAGAGAATACTATTTTCTTTCCCTTCTTTTTTCTTGATAAAAAAGAAGCAAAAAATCAAGAGCGAATGATATCCGGCACATTCGCTCGGAGTACTCCGATCAACTAATGCACTCCTGTGACTTC
>CAIQDX010000010.1 GCA_903870685.1 uncultured Chitinophagaceae bacterium
CATCAAAGAAGGATTTTTGTATGAAATAATATCGGATGGCGAACTGTGGTTGGATATGCTGGATAAGAGAAATTTAATGAGTCACACTTACAGTAAAGAAAATGCAGAATTGGCCTACCACCTTATTTTGAATGAATACTTTGAAGAGTTATATGGTGTGTACTTAAAATTAAAAAAGGAACTGTGAACCAATTTGGAATAACAGATAAAAGTTATCACTTATTATTGGATACATTTTCAAAATATCCCGAAGTAGAGCAGGTTGTTTTATTTGGAAGCAGGGCAAAAGGGAATTTTAAAAAAGGAAGTGATATTGATCTCAGCATTAAAGGCAAAAATTGCAAATTAGAAACTGCATTAAATATAAGCGCCATCATTAACGAAAGGTTGCCGATACCTTATTATGTTGATGTGATCGACTATGCTACTTTACATCACAAAGAATTAAAAGAACATATAGACAGAGTAGGTATTCTTTTTTTCTCGCAAAGTCATTAGTCAGGAGTCGTTAGTCGGGAGTCGGAAGAAGTCGGTAAAGTCAGGAAGTCCGAAAGTCGGTGAAGATTCACGAAAGACTTTGGTGTTTTCATTTAGGGCTATTAATAAAATATACGTATCTTTATTTTTAATAAGCACGTATTATGACTACTAAATTAACCTTGACGATAGAAGATAAAGTAATTGTTTCGGCAAAAAAATATGCGCATAAAAAGGGCAAAAGCCTTTCGCATTTAGTAGAGAATTATTTAAAATCAGTAAGCGTAAAAGAGATAGACGATCATTCCATTTCTCCCAAAGTATCTAAACTGATGGGCGTGATAACATTGCCGGATAATTTTGATTATAAAAGAGAGTTAGGCTCAGCCATATCCGGAAAATATAAAAAGTGATACAAGTATTCTTAGATACAAATGTGGTCATCGACTTTCTTGCTGATAGAAAACCTTTTTCAAGTGCAGCAGCTCAAATTTTTAACGCTTCTGTTGCGGGCAAGATCAAACTTTATATTTCTGCTGTTTCCTATAATAACATTTATTATATTTTGCGACAATCATTGTCACATGCTATGACTATAAAACTGTTGAATGAATTATGTGAAATGACTGAGATAGCTGATGTTACAAAAAGTATCATTAGGAATTCTTTGAAGTCGGAGTTCAAAGATTTCGAAGATGCTATTCAATATAATTGCGCCCTTAGTTTGAATAAAATTGATTTGATTGTAACTCGTAACACGAAAGATTTTAAAAAAAGCTTTTTGCCTGTTATGACTCCGGAAGAGGCATTGATTGTTATTTATTGAAGAAAGTCCGAAAGTCAGGAAGACCGAAGAAAGCCCGGAAGAGATTGGAACACAGATGACGCAGATGAAACGGATGTTCGCAGATAAATTTATTAAAATGCAATTCGTGTAATAAAAAATAATTATGAAAATAGGAATCGTTGGTTTAGGATACGTTGGCTTACCCTTAGCTTGTCTATTTGCAAAAAAATATTCAGTGGTAGGTTTTGATATCAGTGCAAAAAAAGTTGAGTTATTAAAAAAGAATATTGATTATACAAATGATCTGGATGCCGATGCATTGAAACAAGATTCACTTTATTTTACCAATGATTCAAAAGAATTAAAAGGATGCAATGTTATTATTGTTGCAGTACCTACTGATATCGATAAACAAAATCAACCTGATCTATTTCCATTGAGATCTGTTTCTGCAACCATTGGAAAAATATTAGAGCCGGGTATGACCATTGTATTTGAGTCAACTGTTTATCCGGGGTTGACTGAAGAAATTTGTATTCCGATATTAGAAAAAGAAAGCGGATTAATCTGGAAAAAAGATTTTAATGTTGGCTACTCACCCGAAAGAATTAATCCGGGAGATAAAAAAAGACCACTGCATAAAATATTAAAAATTGTTTCTGGTGATACTGCAAAAACATTGTCGCTTTTATCGGAACTATATGGTTCGGTGATCGAAGCAGGCATTTATCAGGCACCCGATATTAAAACAGCAGAAGCAGCCAAAGTAATTGAGAATGCACAACGCGATCTGAACATTGCATTTATGAATGAGTTGGCAGTGATATTTGATAAGATGAATTTAGATACCCGTGAAGTTTTGAAAGCCGCCGGAACAAAATGGAATTTTCTTCCTTTCGAACCGGGATTGGTAGGCGGACATTGCATTGGCGTTGATCCTTATTATCTCACTTTCAAATCAGAGCAATTAGGATATTCACCACAGGTCATTCATTCGGGCAGACATTTGAATAATGATATGGGAAAATTCATTGCCGAGAAATTGGTGAAGGTTTTAATTAAGCAGGAAAAAGTTATTGCAAAATCAAAAGTGTTGATACTGGGTTGTTCGTTCAAAGAAAATGTGGGCGATACGCGTAATTCAAAAGTATTTGATATCGAAAAAGGATTAAGCGAATATCATATCGAAATAGATTTTGTTGATCCGCATGTTGATGCTGCATTGTTACATTCCAAAGGCCATCATGTTGAAAAAGACATCGACATAAATAAAAAGTACGATGCTGTAATTCTTGCCGTAAAGCATGATGCGTTTAAAAATTATTCTCTTGATCTTTTACAAATTGTTTCTGTTTCGGGTGAATTAAATTTATTTGATGTAAAAGCTTTTTATAACAGAGAAGAAGCGATTGGGAAGAGTAAGTGTTATTGGAGATTGTAGACCCCCAACCCCTAAAGGGGAGTAAGAAATTGGAACACAGATGACGCAAATGAAACAGATGTATACTAATTTTTTATACAGATGCCTCCTATCGTCGGCATGTCAGGGTTTGAAAGAAAAGTTACAGGTTCACGTGAATAGCGGTTGACTATCGACGGTTGACATTTTAGATTTTATTTTTTAATTCATGAAGGTTTCCATTATCACTGCAACGTTTAATAGTGCATCTACGGTAGCAGATACGATTCGATCTGTTCAGCAACAAACTTATCAAAACATTGAGCATATAATTGTTGATGCTGTTTCGAAAGATAATACATTAGAGATCGTTCGTTCGATGCATCAGGGTATCATTATTTCAGAAAAAGATAAGGGTATTTATGATGCCATGAATAAAGGCATTGCGTTTGCAAGTGGTGGTATCATCGGTATTTTAAATTCGGATGATTTTTATGCTGATAAAAATATCATTGAAAAAATAGTTGATCTTTTTCAGTCAACAAATTGTGATGCCGTATATGGCGATCTGTTGTATGTTGATTATAATGATCTTTCGAAAATAAAACGGAAATGGATTTCGGGTGCTCATTCAATACGATCTTTTTTATATGGTTGGATGCCACCGCATCCAACTTTTTTTGTGAAGAAAGAAGTGTATGAAAAGCTGGGCGGATTTAATTTGCAATTAGGAAGTGCCGCCGATTATGAATTGATGTTGCGTTTCATCTTTAAAGAAAAAATAAAATTGTCGTATTTGAATGAAGTAATTGTAAAGATGAGAACAGGTGGCGTAAGTAATAAAAATTTATCGAATCGATTGATGGCAAATAAAAATGATAAGTTAGCATGGAAAATAAATAACTTGCGACCGTTTTGGTTCACTACTATTTTAAAACCATTGAGAAAAATCGTTCAATTTATTTGAAAATAAAGCAATGGAACACAGATGACACAGATGGTACTGATGATAACGAATTTGATGAAGGATATTAAAACGATCAGCGTAAATCTGTTGTATCTGTGTTATCAGTGTGCTATCCTTCGCTCTTATATTTCTATTTTGAAATCATTGCGATAAAATAAATTTAAAAGCGTATTTAAATATTTAGAAAATGAAAGTTGCTTTAATTACAGGAATCACCGGACAGGATGGTGCTTATTTGGCGGAGTTATTATTAAAGAAAGGTTATGAAGTGCATGGCATTAAAAGAAGAAGTTCTTTATTTAATACAGGAAGGATAGATCATTTTTATGAAGATCCGCATGTGCCGCATCGTCACCTGACTTTGCATTATGGCGATCTGACAGACAGTACTAATCTTATCAGAATTATTCAGGAAGTACAGCCCGATGAAATTTATAATCTGGCAGCCATGAGCCATGTGCATGTAAGTTTCGAAACACCTGAATACACGGCCAATGCAGACGGCATCGGCACATTAAGAATTTTAGAAGCGGTTCGTTTATTGGGATTAATTAAAAAGACAAAAGTATATCAGGCATCAACTTCTGAATTATACGGGTTAGTGCAAGCCGTTCCACAAAACGAAACAACGCCTTTCTATCCACGCTCACCTTATGCCGTTGCAAAAATGTATGCTTACTGGATAACAGTAAACTATCGCGAAGCTTATAACATGTTTGCATGTAACGGTATTTTATTCAATCACGAATCACCGCAGAGAGGTGAAACATTTGTTACCAGAAAAATAACGAGAGCCGTTGCAAAAATTGCATTGGGCTTACAGGATATTTTGTTCTTGGGAAATCTGAATTCAAAAAGAGATTGGGGTCATGCTAAAGATTATGTAGAAGGGATGTGGCGGATATTGCAACAAGACACACCCGAAGATTTTGTTTTGGCAACAGGCATTACAACAGAGATCCGTGAGTTTGTGCGACAAGCTTTTGCAGAAGCAGGAATTGAAGTGGCATTCAGAGGTAAAGATGAAAACGAAGAAGGATATATTGTAAAGAACAATGGTAATTATCAAGTGAAGGAAGGAGTAGTTGTTGTAAAAGTTGATGCCAGATATTTCCGTCCAACAGAAGTTGATCTGTTGATTGGTGATGCGACAAAAGCAAAAGAAAAATTGGGTTGGATTCCAAAATATACTTTATCAGAAATGATCAAAGAAATGGTGGCTAGTGATCTGGAAATATTCAGAAAAGAAAAACATTTGAAAGAAAGTGGTTTTGAAATAAAGAACGAATTTGAGTGAGGAAGATTGCCACAAAGACTCAAAGGCACAAAGTAATACTAAGCTTGGCGCAACTTTGAGCCTTAGAGTCTTAGTGGCAAAAAATAATTTTTAATAATTACTGTAAATAATTCCCCTTTAGGGGATCGGGGGTATGGACAAAAAATCAAAAATATACATCGCAGGGCATCGTGGAATGGTGGGCAGTTCGATCGTTAGAAAATTATTGAGCGATGGTTATAATAATATCATCACCAAAACATCTAAAGAATTAGACCTTCGCAATCAACAAGCGGTGAAAGATTTCTTTGCAATAGAAAAACTTGATTATGTTTTTCTTGCTGCTGCAAAAGTGGGTGGCATTGTTGCCAACAATACCTATCGTGCAGATTTTATTTATGATAATTTAATGATCGAATCAAATATCATTCATGAATCATATAAAAATCAGGTAAAGAAATTATTGTTTCTTGGTTCATCCTGTATTTATCCTGCACTGGCGCCTCAGCCTTTGAAAGAAGAATATTTATTATCGGGCTATCTGGAAAAAACCAATCAACCTTATGCCATTGCAAAGATCGCGGGCATTGAGTTGTGCGATAGTTATCGTGCACAATACGGATGCAATTTTATTTCAGCCATGCCAACTAATTTATACGGACCAAATGATAATTACGATCTGGAAAAATCGCATGTGCTGCCGGCATTGTTGAGAAAATTTATCACGGCAAAAAGAAATAATATTCCGCATGTTGAATTATGGGGAACAGGTGCTCCACGAAGAGAATTTTTACACGTGAATGATCTCGGCGAAGCATGTTTATTTTTAATGAACAACTATAACGAAAAGGGATTAGTGAATGTTGGTTGGGGAGCAGATGTAACTATTTTGGAATTAGCATTACTGATTAAAAAAATTGTTGGGTATGAAGGTGAATTAAAATTCGATTCATCGAAACCGGATGGCACGCCACAAAAATTAATGGATGTTTCCAAGCTTAATAAGTTGGGCTGGAAAGCTTCCATTAATTTAGAAGATGGAATTACAAAAGTGTATGAGGAAATAAAAAATGTTGTTTGGTGAGGAAGGTCTTTAGTCTTTGGGTGTTGGTCTTTAGTTGGAAGGCTTCACTTGATGATATTAACAAAGACCAACACCTAAAGACCAAAGACTTGTATTAATAATATTATTTAATGAAAATTCTCGTTACCGGTACTGCGGGTTTTATTGGCTTTCATTTTGTAAATAAATTACTGAATGAAGGATATGAAATTGTTGGATTAGACTGCATCAACGATTATTATGATGTGAACATCAAGTACGATAGATTAACTATTCATGGTATTGAGAAAAATAAAATTGAGTATAACAAAATTGTTCAAAGCACAGTTCATACAACTTATTCATTCATTCAATTAAAATTAGAGGACAGAGAAAATATTGCCGGATTATTTGATGCAGAAAAATTTGATGTGGTTGTAAATTTTGCAGCACAGGCAGGTGTTCGTTATAGTATTACAAATCCGCATGCTTATATCGATAGCAATATTGTTGGATTTGCCAATTTGCTTGAATCATGCCGTCATCATCAAATAAAACATCTGGTCTATGCCAGCAGTTCGAGTATTTATGGATTGAATGAAGAAACACCTTTTGCCACTTCTCAAAATACTGATCATCCGATTTCTTTATATGCTGCGAGTAAGAAAAGTAATGAATTGATGGCGCATGTATATAGTCAGTTATTTGCTTTGCCAACAACAGGACTTCGATTTTTTACAGTGTATGGTCCATGGAGCCGACCGGATATGGCATTGTATCTTTTCACCAAAGCCATCATTGAAGGGAAACCTATTCAGGTGTTCAATAATGGGGAGATGAAACGTGATTTTACTTATGTGGATGATATTGTGGAAGGGGTTTATCGTGTGATGAAAAATGTTCCAACATCAAATCCTGATTGGGATGCAAAACATCCTGATCCTGCATCTTCAAAAGCGCCGTATAAAATTTTTAATATTGGTAACAATAATCCAATAAAGTTAATGACCTTTATAGAAGCCATTGAAAACGAAGTTGGAAAAAAGGCTATCAAAGAAATGAAACCTTTGCAAAAGGGAGATCTGCTCGAAACCAGCGCCAATATCGATGATCTTGCTGATGCCATCAATTATAAACCATCAACAAAAATTGAAATCGGTGTAAAAAACTTTGTAACTTGGTATAGAAATTATTATAAAGTTTAACTATGAAAAACATTTTAATCACAGGCGGTGCCGGATTTATCGGCTCGCATGTTGTACGATTATTCGTAACAAAATATCCTCAGTACAAAATTGTAAACCTCGATGCGTTAACCTACGCAGGTAATTTAGAAAACTTAAAAGACATCGATCATTCATCAAATTATTTTTTTGAGAAAATAAATTTATTGGATGCAACTGATATCGAATCTGTTTTCGATAAACATCAAATTACTGATGTGATTCATCTTGCAGCAGAATCGCATGTTGATCGTTCCATTGTTTCTCCACTTGATTTTGTTTACACTAATATTATTGGTACCGTTAATTTGTTGAATGTTGCCAGAACAAAATGGAAAGCTGATTACAGTAATCATTTGTTCTATCATATTTCAACTGATGAAGTGTATGGTGCATTAGGTGATACAGGATTGTTTACTGAAACAACGCCCTATCATCCTAACTCTCCTTATTCAGCAAGTAAAGCATCTTCCGATCATTTTGTTAGAGCGTATGCTGAAACCTATCACATGAAAACAGTGGTGTCTAATTGTTCTAATAATTATGGACCCTTTCATTTTCCTGAAAAATTAATTCCACTCTTCATCAATAATATCATCACAAAAAAACCTTTACCTGTTTATGGTGATGGATTGTATACAAGAGATTGGTTGTTTGTAAAAGATC
>CAIQDX010000011.1 GCA_903870685.1 uncultured Chitinophagaceae bacterium
AACATGAATGCCCATTCTTTTACATTGTTCGCCAACAGCCGTACCGAATTGATGAATCAGCTGTGCATCAGTCATGGCACCTAACATTAATTGTCGCGGAAAATTAATCACACTGTCCAAACGCATGCCTAGTCCCCATTCACCGTCAATGCAAATCATCAACGGAGTCTTTGCAATACTTTGATAATAGTTAGTAAGATTAGCTTGCCTTACCGGACCACCTTGAAAAAAACAAAGTCCGCCAATATTATAATCGTTTATTAATTTAACAATACCGTCTACATGATCTTGTCCCAAATTACTGTGAGCACGAATGATCATTAACTGACCAATGCGTTCGTTCTTGCTCAATTTTCTAAAAACACTATCTACCCAATGTTTCGATGCTTTGGTTTGTTTATAAAAATTTTGAGATTGACTGCTAAAAGCAATCATAAAAAAACAAAGGATCATCATTATTTTACGCATAAAAAAAATTGAAGAGCCAAGTTAGCAAAAACCCGCAAGAGAGTGAATGATTTAGCGGTTTATTGTAAGAGTGGCAGCTCATTACAACAAGTTTTATTCGAGACTGCTATTGGTCTGATTCTGCCATCCTTCGTTGTTTAGTGGACTTGGGCAAAAGAAGTTGTGAAGAAGGCCTATAGATAGGAGTATTCTGGCTGTTTCATTCGAGCATCCTTCGTTTGAACAATTTCTATTGCCTGATTTTTTGTACTTATCGGAAATAATTGCGCAGAGGTTTTGAAACGTTGGCAGCTAACTGCTGTAAGTTCGTTCTTATACTGCTGTAAAGGTAAAATTCTTTTATTGATAACCAAAGAGTTAGTGCGAATTTTTATTATACAACAACAAGTATGACAAAAGTCATATACTATTGATAACTCTTTTATTAAGTTTACCATAAGCTTTAGTTATATCCCCCACTAAGTAATGGCTTTGTTATCTCCGGCATTGTTTTTAAATAATACTTTTTCAATTATTAGTGTATGAAAAAAATATACTTCTTATTATTTATTGTTGTGAATGTAAGTATTGTTTATTGTCAAAATAAACAAATTGATGACCCTAAAAACAAATGGGTTCCTAATCAAATTATTGTAAAGTTCAAAGACAGTTATCAGTTGAATAACCGGTCAATGGAAGTTGGCAAAACGGCTACCAGCGTTGCATTTGATGCTTTTGCATCGGATAATAAAATAAAAAAAATAGAACGTGTATTTCTTCAGGATGGTTTTTTTGTGCGTCGTGCAAAGATGCATGGTGTTGCAAAAAAGTTTGAAAACTTAACTACTGTAACTATTGCAAAAGACAGTGTTAATATGACTGAAATGATCAAACAATTTCAGGCAATGCCCGAAGTAGAATATGCCGAACCTAATTATATATTTTCAACAGGCAATACCACTAAACCCAATCCTGTTCAATTGGTATCATTGATAGAAGAGAAACAAAACTTTCTGACCAATGTAAGAATTGATAATACAAAAATAAAATCTGCTTTTATTCCTCCTGCACCAACGGTTACACCATCCGATCCTTTATTTGGACAACAACTGAATTTGCAACTGATCAATGCTCAAAAAGCATGGGAAGTAACAAAGGGCGACAGCTCTATTGTTGTTGCTGTTTTAGATACCGGTATTGATTGGCAACACCCCGATCTGGCACAAAATATATGGACTAACAAAAAAGAATTAAACGGTACAGCCGGTGCGGATGACGACAATAATGGTTATGTAGATGATATACGCGGTTGGGATTTTGTAAACAACGATAATAACCCAATGGATGATAACAGCCATGGTACCCATGTGGCTGGTATTATTGCTGCCAGAGGCGATAACGGAATTGGTATTACCGGCATTAACTGGTATGCAAAAATTATGTGTATTAAAGTAATGCAGAGCACAGGTAGAGGCGATGCTGCTACTATTGCAAAAGGAGTAGAATATGCTGCTGCCAATGGTGCCAATATTATTAACCTTAGCCTGGGTGGTTATTATGAAAGTTTAACCTTGAAAGCTGCATTAGAAAATGCTTATGCCAATTGTTTTATTGTAGCTGCGGCAGGTAATGACGGTACGGCTATTGGTCCGTGTATGGGTTGTGCTCCTTTATATCCTGGCGCATATTCTTTTGTAATGGGTGTGCAAGATCAAGCATCATATTCTAACTACGATCAGGACGGACCTTTTGTTTCAAAATATCCTAACTTATTAAATTATGATGTGTTTGCTCCTGGCTCAAGTGTAACCAGTACTATACCTAATGGAGCTTATGCTGCTTATACAGGAACATCTATGTCAACACCTTTAGTAGCTGGTATTGCTTCTTTGTATATGACCAAATATCCAAAATATGATAAAGAGTTTTTGTTTGGTCATTTAGTAAATAATAGCTTAGGCGGTTTTATTGATGCTTATAAAGTTTTAACCGATCAGGGCAAACCTAATATAACAATTACAAAAACAGATATTGTTGATACTTGTTCAACATGCAATAATGATGGCTATCCTGATGCAGGTGAAAATGTAACACTTCGTTTTTATATAAAAAACACATGGGCACCAGCCGATAGTGTGTCCATTAAATTGAATTATGAAGGATTAGCTGATACAAGTTTGGTTCAATTTATTAGAGACAGTTCTTATGTTGGAGCCATCTCTCCTAATGCATCAGCTTTTACACAGTTGCCATTAATAGTACATATTTCAGATAAAGTATATCATGGTGCAGATTATAAAATTAAAGCCACTATAAAAGATAATATGGGAAATAGTTGGCAACAAATAGTAGTAATCACTTTTCATAATGCTATAACATTTGGAGGAATACTTACCAATGATGTTACTTTATACCCAAATAAATACTATTATGTAGTTGATAATTTATTAGTGCAAGATTGTAACATGATAATCAAGCCAGGTTCTACTTTAAACTTTAGCGATGGAAAAGCATTAAGAACGGTTGGTACTGGCACTATTCAAGCTTTGGGTAAAAGAGATTCCGTTATAACATTTACATCAAATACGCGATGGCAGGGTTTAAATTTGAATTATGGTCAATACCCTAATGGAATCGCATTCAAAGACTATGACTATTTTATTGATACAGTTAAAAATACATCGAAATTTAAATATTGTGTTTTTGAGGCGATTGATAATTATTTGGGAGGAATACAAGGAGGATCTTTAATTACTAGATCAGTATATCGAGGGTCTTATTCTCAACCATATGCAGGTTTCTTTTTCAGAAATAATGTCATAAATAATTTTGGTGTTAGTGGTGATATGAGACTTGAGTCTTCAGATTATTGTAATTATATAGATAATGTATCAGGAATGTTTATGTGGGGGAATTTTGGAGATAAAAGGAATAATGTACTTAACAGTAGTGGAGGTATAGATTTAAGAGAGTTTGTCGGTACTGGGATATCTAATATTCCTAAATATATATATTTTGGAACCACCGATTCTGCTTTACTAGAAAACCATATTTATGACTTCTTTGATTATTCAAACTATAATGCAATAAATATTAAAGGGTTTAAAACTACACCATGCGATTCATGTCCAGGAATGGTTTGGAAACTTACATTAGATGGGAAAGAAATGTCATCCAATACCATTAACCCAGAAGATATTTTAGAATTAGGTACACATGAAATAAAAGTATGGTTTAATACGCAGATGGATACGGCATATACACCCACGATTTCATTTGGGCAAAGAGATCCATTTAATCAAAACTTTATAAAGAATAAGGGAGTTTGGAGTACAGATGGAAAAACTTATACTATTAGTCGTGATTTTGTTTTAACAGACCCAAAAGGAATAGTAAACTTCGCTGTTTCTGGTGCTAAGGATACATTAGGTTTGGAGATTCCTTATGAACGTACAAGATTTAGAGTAAACTTACAGTCTACTGGTTCCAAGTCTTTAGATTTTAGTTTGGTACCACAATGTGGCAAGCTTCAATTAAACTGGGAAAATTTGCGAACACCCGGTAGCGATATTATTGGTTATAATATTTACCGAAGAAACAAAACTTCAAATGGGGCATTTGGTTTATTAAATAATACATTGATTTTAGATAATGCCTACAAAGATTATAAAGTTGGTTTAGACACAACATACGATTATGTGTACACTGCTGTAAGAGATGGTATGAATAATGAAACGGATTCTTCATTTATATTAACAGGTAAACCATTGCCTTCTAAATTAGGAGATGCAGATGGTGATAGTGCAGTTAATGTAACAGATGTTGTTGCTGCGGTTAATTATATTCTGCAAAAAAATCCTAACGCATTTATTTTCAAACAGGCCGATATCAATAATGATAAAGTAATTAATGTGCTGGATATTATTGGCATTATTGATCGCATCTTAAATCCACGTATTGGTGGTTATAACGGAACCTATGATTATAATCCTACCAGCAGTCCGGGTAAATTATTCCTCTATAATCAAAACGATACACTGTTTGCCAGAACGGTATTTAAGATCGGTGGAATAGAAAGTAGTACAAATAATACTGTTAGCAAATGGATTGGCGATTTAAGCAAATGGGAAACAGTAAAAACACCTGCCGGAAAAATCATGCAATATAGTTTTGGCGGCAGTTTAGAATTGCCTGATGCTTTACCGATTGCAATTATAAATAGTAAAGTAAATCCGTCTGAATGGATTATTTCAACAGATGATGGCAGACCATTGGAAATTGTTTGGTTAGGTAAAATTGCAAACAATATTAAAAAGCAAAGTGAGAATGTGTATTTGTCAGATGCATCACCTAACCCTGCAAAAGATGTACTCCATTATACAGCAGAAATAAAAACAGCAGTCAATAATTTCAGTTGTGTACTCACAGATATCAGTGGCAAAGAATTATGGAAAAAAGAATATGGAACAAAAGCAGCAGGCCTCAGCAATGAAACCATTAATGCTCATGGTTTCAATAAAGGCGTTTACATTCTTAAAATATATTGGAATGAAAACGGAACTGCTTATGAAAAAGTAAATAAAGTGGTTTTGCAATAAAGCAGCCTAACGGCTATGAGGCAAATGAATTTATTTTTTATTCTTTTTTGCTTGTCCAAAAAAGAAACAAAAAAGGACAACCGAAAACGATAACAGCCCGTTTTCGGTGGGGTTCCCTGATTAAGCTGTTGCACTTCTGTGACTTCAGCTATAGGGCAATGATGCGTAACTAAAAGGCATTGCATTTTTAATGACATGATTCACATTAAAAATGGTTTATCAAATATTAAAAAATTAAAGAGTCGTTCATGCATTGGAGAAAAAAGCTGATAACCATTTTTGTCTTGCTGCTATTTGTTTGTATAGAAGTAGAAGCTCAGCAGGTATTATCAATTGTAAACAAAACCATTGGTTATAATTCCAATACTGAATTAGAAATTAATTTACAAAACAGTGCAAAGGTTTCGGCTGTTCAGTTTGATGTTACTGCAAGTTTGACCAATATTAATTTCCCTTCTGTAAAAGATAGTATTGTTACCACAGCACGTTTTGCAGACCACAGTATTTCTTATTCAAAGGTTTCGGCAACGCAAGTGCGGATTATTTTGTTCAGCATGTCTAATGCTTATCTAAATGGAACATCCGGTAAATTGTTAGGTATCAAAATAAATTCAGGTTCTGTTCCGGGAGTCAATAATATCAGTTTATCAAATATTACTTTGGCAGATTCAACAGGACAGTCGATAAGCTTCACACAACAGAACGGAACTATTACAGTAATAGCACCACAATTAAATGTTACAGATACAGTAAGATTAGGTAACATACCTATGTTGAACAATACTAATAATTATCTGTATTTAAATAATAATGGAAATGATACACTAAAGATTACTGGAATAAGTTCTGATAATTCGGAATTGACATTCCCTAATTTGAATTTGCCAATTAAGCTGCAACAGTATCAAGGATATAATTTGAATAATAATATTTATCCTACTTCAAAAGGCAATAAATTATATGCTATTAAAATTGTTTCAAACGATCCTGCAGGTGATAAGTATGTATATGTAAAAGATTCAACGTATGCAGTAAATAAAATTTATTTCTCAAATGCAGTTATAGGTTCCTACAATACCGATACTGTAGTTTCTATTGCTGTAAAAAATCAGGAAAATTTTTCTGCATTTCAGTTTACGGTTCAATTGCCAAATGGAATTGATTATGTTGTTAATAGTATTGCATTAGACAGCAGCAGATTGGTGGATCATGTGGTTAGTGCCAATGTTGTCAATGGAAACTTAACTGTAATTGCTTATTCATCAGGGCTACAAAATTTTAAATTGAATGACGGTCAGATTCTAACATTTAAAATAAAGTTGAATAAACCGGGAGGTACTTACCCATTAACATTATCCAATGCTGCAATAACAAATGCACAGGCACAAAATATTATATCTGATTTTGTTTCAAGTACTGTAACTATAAAATCAGCAACTATTTCTTTAAACAACACACAACTATATTTTGGAAGAATTTCTACAAAAGAATATTCGCAAGCAGGATTAACAATAAACAATACGGGTACTCAGAATTTGATCATTTCAAAATTTGTTTATCCGTCAACAGCTTTGAATAGCAATGCTGCGCTCCCATTAACGATAACACCGGGAAATAATAAGAATGTCAATTTTAGTTTTCATTCGAATATGCCTGTTGATTTAAACAATACAAATATTACCATTCAATCCAATGACCCGTTGGGCGATAAATCGGTGATAGTAAATGCAGCAGCTTATTCAAAAGATGAAGTATACTTAAAATATCCTTATCTGCATCATGCAAATGCTATCAGAGTTCCTGTGATGCTTACAAATTATGATACATTGAATGGGGTTCAGTTTGATATACAAATTAACAGCCCCTCAAAAATTTCTTTTAGCGACAGCATGTTTGTATTGAGCGACCGATTTAAAAAGTATTCTGCCTCTTATCAGAAATTAGATGCACAAAATTTACGTGTGATATTATATTCTTTAGATGCTACACCTGTTATACCCGACAGTGTTTATATAGGGGAATTATTATTAAATATTGTTGCAACGCAGCCTGATGGTAATTATGGGTATGTAGATTTTGCGAATGTTGTTTTAGGAAGTACGGGAGGTGTTAATTTATTTTCAGGAAAGGTGGGACAAAATATAAATCTGTGTAATGGCAGTGCTGCATTGACTGTTACAGGAACAGTTAATGTTTGTGATTCTTTGATTTTAAAAACAAATACAGGCACACCCGCATTATGGTATATGAATGATACTCTGTTGTCGAATATTCAAAGCAGTACTTATAATGTAAATGTGTCTGGCAATTGGAAAGCAATTATCAGTTATGGTTCCTGTAATTATGTATCCAATACAGTACAAACAATAAAAGTTTCAGCACCAGCTGTTCCGACAATTAGTAATAATCGTCCGCTAATATTTTGCAATGGAGATAGTACAGTGCTTACATCATCAGCATCAAGTGGCAATCAATGGCTGTTGAATGGAACAAATATATCAGGAGCAACCAATCAAAATATCACTATAAAAGCAAGTGGCGTTTATACAGTTCAAACAACAAACAATTCAGGATGTTCATCACTGTCATTGAAAGATACTGTTACAGTAAATGCATTGCCTGCTATTCCAACTATCAGCAATAATCGTCCGCTAACATTTTGCAGTGGTGATAGCACAATACTTACATCATCAGCATCAAGTGGCAATCAATGGTTATTGAACGGAGCAAATATATCAGGATCAACCAATCAAAATATCACAGTAAAAGCATCAGGCGTTTATTCAGTTCAAACAACAAACAATTCAGGATGTTCATCAACATCATTAAAAGATACTGTTACTGCAAATGCATTGCCTGCTTTTCCAACTATCAGCAATAATCGTCCGCTAATATTTTGCAGTGGTGATAGCACAATACTTACATCATCTGCATCAAGTGGCAATCAATGGCTGTTGAATGGAACAAATATATCCGGATCAACCAATCAAAATATTACTCTAAAAGCAAGTGGCGTTTATACAGTTCAAACAACAAACAATTCAGGATGTACAAGTCAAAGCAGTTTAAATATCACGATTAAAGTAAATCCTAATCCAATTGTCAATTTTATTACTTCATCAGTTTGTCTTGGTCAAACATCACAATTTACTGATACATCAACCATAACTGATAACACCTCAAATTCATTTAATTATCAATGGAACTTTGGCGATGGTATCAATTCGAGTATTAAAAACCCATCACATTTATATGCAGTTTCAGCCAATTATATTGTGAAACTTAAAGTTACTTCTTCAAATGGCTGTACTGATTCAATTAGTAAACAAGTAATAATAAATAGTCTTCCATCAAAACCGATTATTACAATCAACGGCAATCAATTAACAACTTCTTCCGGTTTACAAACATATACCTGGCTGTTAGAAAATCAAGTTATCACTGGTGCAACAAGTAATACTTACAGTCCAACAAAAAGCGGTAACTATATTGTTATTGTGGTAAATGCTTTTGGCTGTTCTTCAACCAGCGGTGCGTTTAATTATGTTGTTACTGCCATAAATCCCATTAATGCGGGCAGCAATAAAATAATGATTGCCCCTAATCCAGCTTACGGTGGCGAAGCCTGGTTAATATTCGAACATCAACTGTTATCAAAAGTTACAGTAAATATATTTTCTGCAAATGGAATTTTATTAAACACATTTACTACCATAAATCAACGAACTAAATTGCCAATCGATCAGTTTAGCCATGGAATTTATTTTGTAAGTATTATAACTAACTCCGGAAAAACAACTCTGTCATTAATGGTTAAATAGTTTTCTCTTTGTGATATTCAAGGGAAAGCATCTAGGGTTTAGTGGAATCTAAATTTTATTTCCTTCTTATCATTCACTAAGCTTTTATCTTTATCATCAATATGAATGTTTATACAACTAAATCAACCGTAATTATAACTTGTCACAAACGTATTGTTCCTTATCTCGAGCAGGAAGTAAAAGCACTTGGTTTTGAATTAGAAGAAAGTTTTGTAACAGGTGTAAGATTGTTTGCTTCAGTTAATGATTGCATCAAACTCAATCTCAATCTGCGTTGTGCCAGTCAGGTGTTATATAGTTTAAAATCTTTTGATGCACATAATGCCGATGATATTTATCGAAATTTGGTTGGTTATACTTGGGAAAATATTTTACCCGATCCCGGATATTTTTCTGTAACCAGCAATGTAAATAATGAAACCATCAACAACAGTATGTTTGCCAATCTTCGTGTGAAAGATGCGATTGTTGACAGACTTCGTGAAAAAAGAGGAACTCGTCCATCAACAGGTTCAGAACTTACAGGTGCAGTTATTCATTTATTCTGGAAGAATGAATCAGCAGAAATATTTATTGATACTTCAGGTGATTCATTGGCACGACATGGTTATAGAAAAATTCCCGGATTGGCACCTATGTTAGAAGCATTGGCTGCTGCCACTATTTATGCAACACGATGGGATAGAGTTTCACCATTTATAAATCCAATGTGTGGTTCCGGTACTGTTGCCATTGAAGCAGCATTGATCGCTACTAACAAACGACCCGGATTATTTAGAACTAATTATGCATTCATGCATGTAAAAGGATATGATGAATCTGTTTATTTAAAAGAAAAAGAATTATTGCAGAAACAAATTATTAAAGTGCCGGATCTTAGAATCATTGCAACCGATTACAGCGATAAAGCTATTGAGAATGCAAAGAAAAATGCAGATGCAGCAGGCATTGCAACTATGATTGAATTTAAAGTTTGCGATTTTACATTAACTGAAATTCCACAAGATGCAAACGGTATCATGTTTGTAAATCCTGAATACGGCGAACGTTTGGGTGATGTTGCAGCATTAGAAATTACTTATGCAAAAATTGGTGATTTCATGAAACAGAAATGTGGCGGTTATTTTGGTTATGTATTTACCGGCAACTTAGATCTTGCAAAAAAAATTGGCTTGAAAGCAAAACGCAGAATAGAATTTTATACCAGCACTATTGATTGCCGTTTATTAGAATACGAATTATATAAAGGAAGCAGGGCTGTGCCAAAAGAAATAAAAGATGTTGTATAAATAAAATAAAAATGCCACCTGTTTTGCAAGTGGCATTTTTAATTATAAAAACTTAATTAAGCTTTCTCTTCAATTGTTCCTTCTTCTTCTTCAGTTTCGGTTAATTTAAATTCAACTTTATGTTCTTTTAAAATACCAAACCATTTCACCATCTTCTTCATATCGCTGGCATACACTCTTTCGAAATCCATATCGGCATACACTTTTTTGAAATAAGCTGTTACTGCTTTTGGATCTTTTTCTGATGGTAATTTTTCAGTGCTTTTATCCATTGCCTGAAAAATTTCTACCAAGTTTACGTTTTCACGGATGGTAAATATTTCAATGCTTTCCAAATGCGAAAAGTTATGAATACGACTGCTTACAAACTTTGTGGTTTTATCTTCCAAAGAACGAACAATGGCACCATCGGTTTTGCTTCCCACCACTTCAAATAAACCGGTCATGCCTGAGATTGATATTAATTTACTGTATTCCATAAAATATTTTTTAGAGGCTGCAAAGTAAAGGTAAATTGATTAAGATGAGAAAAGTGCTTTTATAGTATCAATATCAAGCAATCTCTTTTAACAAATTTTCAATTCTTTGTTTCAATGTTTCATAATCAGTAAAACCTCTTGCGAGTAAATGAAATTTAGTTTCTGAGGTTTGCATTAAAACACATGGAAAACCCGTTACCTGCAATTGTTTGCACAACTGAAATTCGTAATGTGCTTTCTCTTTGTATTCTTCACTTTTTAATTTACTATAAAATGCTTCTGGTTGAATGCTGTATTTTTCTAATAGATGACGATAAGCTTCATCATCGCACAAATCTCTTCCTTCATAATTCAAAGCATATTGTAGATCGCTGGCAAATTCTACTTGTCGGTGCGGATAATAATCTTTGAACACACATAATGCAATAGCAGCTTTTTCTGAATCCAAATACCAATCACTCAAATCAGGATTAAAAATATGCCATAGAAAATCTTTGCCAAACTCAATGCCGGTAAGCTCTTCAACGGTTGTGTACGCTTTTTGAATATACGGTGCCATCAAACCAATAGGTTGTTTCTTTTCATTAATTATCATACCACCGGATAAAACTTCGGTTTCAAATTGTGATTGATATTCGGCAGCGATTTTTTTAATTACCGGACTAAATCCATAGCACCATCCGCAATAAGCATCATAACAATAAAATAAAACTGGTCTCATGCTGCAAAGAAAAGCAGATTATTTTAACAGTTCATCCATCAACAAAAATTTACAACAAATGTTATTTCTCTACTTTTGCAACGTTAAACTTTGAACCTTAAACCTTTTAAACTTTTAAATATGCCCGGTTTTGAATTTTTTGGTGATGAAGAAAGAAGAGAAGTAAACGATGTTTTACAAACAGGAATTTTAATGCGTTACGGATTTGATGGTCCGCGTAAAGGCATTTGGAAATCTGTTGAATTGGAAAAAGAAATTTGTAAAACATTCGGGAGTAAATATGCGCAACTTACATCGAGCGGAACATCAGCATTAACAACTGCGATGGCTGCATTAGGTATTGGTGCAGGCGATGAAATTATTATGCCTGCATTTACATTCGTTGCAAGTTTCGAAGCGGTGTTAAGTGTAGGCGCTATTCCGGTTCTGGTTGAAGTGGATGAAACATTAACATTAAATCCGCAGGCAGTGTTGAATGCCATCACCAGAAAAACAAAATGTGTGATGCCGGTGCATATGTGCGGCAGCATGGCAGATTTGGATGCATTAAAAAATATATGTGATGAACACAATTTAATTTTATTGGAAGATGCTTGCCAGAGTATTGGTGCAACATACAAAGGAAAACATGTTGGAACCATTGGTGCTGCAGGAACATTTAGTTTTGACTATGTAAAAACAATTACCTGTGCCGAAGGTGGTGTGGTGATGACTAACAGTGAAGACGTTTATATTAAGTGCGATGGTTACACCGATCATGGTCACGATCATAAAGGTGTTGATCGTGGTGCAGACTTGCATCCATTCATTGGATATAATTTTAGGATCAGCGAATTGCATGCTGCTGTTGGTTTAGCGCAGATAAGAAAGTTGGATAAATTTTTAGCGATTCAAAAAAAGAATCACACTTATTTAAAAAATGTTTTGGCAGAAATACCTGAAGTTTCTTTCAGACAAATACCTGATCCTTCCGGTGATAGTTGCACATTTTTATGTTGGTTTTTACCAACAGCAGAAATTACAAAAGCATTTGTTGATGAAATGAAAGCGCAAGGAATTTTAGCAGGTAATTTTCATTACATCGACAATAACTGGCATTACATTCGTAACTGGCATCATTTAAAAAATGGCGGATCGTTATATCCTTTATCGGATGCTCAGAAAGAGGCATTAGCAAAACTAAAATCACAAGCGTTTCCTGTGAGTGATGATTTGATGAGCCGTTGCATTTGCACTGCCATTAATCTGTCATGGACTGATGAACAATTAAAAGAGAAAGGAGAGAAGATGATTGCTGCAATTAAAAAAGCATTACAACAATCAAGTGTTGCTGTATAAGAAATTAAAGCCGTAATTTTTATTACGGCTTTTTTATTGCATTTGGTTTTTGTTCGAGATAATCTGTGTAATCGATAGAACCCAATCTAAACTTTAAAGAAATTTTTGTTGCTTTTTCGAATTGTATTTCTTTCTTGCAAAAAAAACCAAGCGTGCTGTTGTAATAATTGTCAGGCAAGGGTTTCAGCGGATATAACTTTAAACTGTCAACAACATGTTTTGCAACCATAGGTTGTTGAGACAGCTGTGCTTTGCTGATTACAGAAAGTATTAGCAATAAATTTACAAACAAACAAATTCTTTTCACAGCAATGTTGTTTTCTTTTGTGTGTAAATTTACATTGTTTAAGAAATGTTGAGTAAGAATAAAAAGTACAAGTGTGCGACGCAACCGCAGATGCACAAAGTACGGGAGTTGGTAAAAAAATAATTTTAATAATTCGGCATAAATAAAATGGCATTAGGTCAATCGTTACAGCAGAGGTTATTACAAAAATTATCGCCACAACAAATTCAGTTGATGAAATTGTTGCAGGTGCCTACTGCTAATTTGGAAGAAAGAATTAAAGAAGAACTGGAAGAAAATCCCGCATTGGAAATGGATGAAGAAGGAAAAAATGATGATGCTGATGAAATGAAAGATGAATTTGAAACCGCCGAAGAAGAATATGACCTGGATGGAAGTGAAGATGAGTATGAAGATCTGGACCTTAGCGAATATGTTGCTGATGATGACGGAGAGATAGCCGATTATAAAATGAAGGATGAGAATTATCCTGAAATGGATGATAAAAAAGTTATTCCAATAAAAAATGAGAGCAGTTTTTTTGATGTGGTGATAGGTCAATTAAGTTTATTGGAATTAGATGAAAGGCAGTTTAAAATAGCCGAACAGATTGTTGGAAGTTTAGATGATGATGGTTATTTACGCAGAGAATTAAGCAGTGTTGTAGATGATCTTGCTTTTCGTCAAAATGTGATGACTGATGAAAAAGAAGTTGAAAGAATTATTAAACAAATTCAGCAATTCGATCCTCCCGGTGTTGGTGCAAGAAATTTACAGGAATGTTTGTTATTGCAGTTAGAAAGAAAAATAAATGAAGAAAAAAGTGTTGAACTTGCTATAAAGGTTTTAAGTAAATATTTTGATGAGTTTACAAAGAAACATTACGAAAAAATTCAGCGTGGATTAAATTTAACTGATGAAGAAATTAAAGCTGTCATCAATCAAATCATCAAATTAAATCCTCGTCCCGGTGGTAATGTTGGCGAGATGAATAAAGCCGAAAGTTATATTGTTCCCGATTTTTATATTTTAAATAATGGTGGTGTTTTAGAACTCTCATTGAATTCTCGCAATGCACCGGACTTACGTGTGAGTGAGGGTTACAGAGATATGATGAAAGAATATGAGCTAGGTGCAAAAAAAGATAAGCGACAAAAAGAGGCTGTGATTTTCATCAAACAAAAAATAGATTCTGCAAAATGGTTCATTGAAATGATCCAACAACGGCAACATACTTTGTTGATAACGATGGATACCATCATGAAACATCAGAAAGAGTTTTTTTTAACAGGTGATGAAACAGAAATGCGACCGATGATATTAAAAGATATTGCTGAAAAAACGAATTTGGATATTTCGACTGTCAGTCGTGTTGCCAATAGCAAATTTGTGCAAACAGAATTTGGAACATTTCGATTAAAATTTTTCTTCAGCGAAAGTTTAAGTACCGACAGCGGCGAAGAAGTAAGTACCCGTGAAGTGAAAAAAATATTAAGCAACATGATTGAAGCAGAAGAAAAACGCAAACCTTTAAGCGATGAAGAATTAACCGATATGCTGAATGAGAAAGGTTATAATATTGCCCGCCGAACTGTTGCCAAATACAGAGAGATGTTGAATATTCCGGTAGCAAGATTGAGAAAAGAACTTTAATCTAAGGGAATAAAAATGCAAGAAACAGAAATTTATAAACCATCTATTTTGCTTCGAGTACCTGCGAAAATAATTTCGTACGTTTTTCATCCTTTATTTATACCAACCTATATTTTTATTTTTTTGTTGTATCAATTTCCTTACGAATTTTCAGGTATTACTTTGTGGCATTTAAAAATGCGTTTGTTTGGTTTATTTTGGTTTACTGCATTTTTTCCGGCCTTCTCTGTTTTTTTGTTGTGGCGTTTAAAATTCAGCGACAGCATTTTTTTGCGCACACAAAAAGAACGTGTTATTCCTTTTTTAATCAGCATGTTTTTTTATTGGTGGATGTATTATTTAAGTCGCAATTTTACCGATCAACCTGTTGTACTTAAGTTTTTCTATTTCGGCATTTTTATTTCAACATCGTTTGGTGTTATCATCAATAATTATATAAAAATAAGTCTGCACGCAATGGCCATTGGTGCTGCATTAGCGGCTATGATTCTTTTTGCATTCTTTTATCATACACAAATAACCACAGCCATCAGTATCACATTATTATTAACGGGAATTGTTTGCAGCAGTCGATTAATTGTAAGCGATCACACTAATGCCGAAATTTATATTGGATTATTTGTTGGAATTATTTGCCAGATGATTGGCTATTGGTTTGCGATGTAATTTTTTTGTAGTCAGCTTTTGTATTTTAATGAAACACCGGTTGCGTCGCACTCTTCAAAATTCGGAATTTTCTTCATCAGATTCAACAAATAAAAAACGTCAGGCTATAATTTTCAGCCTGACGTTTTTAAATATTTGAAAGAAATTTATTACAGCATTCCTTTAATCACATCAATCAATTCGCCTTTTGTAATAGGTATTCCCATCATTTTATTAAATGCTTTTGCATCAACTAAATATTGGTCACGAATAATTTTTACCAATTGTCCGTTATTGATTTCAGGAATTAATATTTTATCAAAGTTCTTGATCATCTCTCCCAAATTTTTAGGGAAAGGGCGGATATAACGAAGATGTGCATGGCTAACAGAAAGACCTTGGGCTTGTAATTCCAAAACAGCACTTTTAATGGCACCATAAGTTGAACCCCAACCTAATACTAATACTTTTCCTTTTTCGGCACCACTATCAATTTTTTGCAATGGAATATAATCAGCTATCTTATCAACTTTTGCTTGTCTTGTTTTGATCATGTGCTGATGATTATCCGTATCATAACTTACAGCACCGGTTAAGTCTTGTTTTTCCAAACCACCAATGCGATGTTCGAATCCAGCTGTTCCCGGAATAGCCCAAGGACGAACTAATTTTTCATCGCGTTTATATGGAAGAAAAGTTTCTTCGCCTTCATCCAATTTTGTTTTATACTTAACATCGATTGGCTGCAAATCAGCTGATACCGGGTATTTCCAAGGTTCAGCACCATTTGCAATATATCCATCGCTTAATAAAATAACCGGAGTCATGTGTTGAACTGCAATGCGTGATGCTTCGTATGCAACATCGAAACAATCGCTTGGTGTTGATGAAGCTATAACAGGCATTGGACATTCACCGTTTCTACCATAATAAGCTTGCATCAAATCGCTTTGTTCGGTTTTTGTTGGTAAACCTGTTGATGGTCCGCCACGTTGAACATTTACAATCACCAATGGAATTTCTAACATTACTGCCAATCCCATCGCTTCAGCTTTTAATGCCATACCAGGACCAGATGTTGTTGTTATACCTAATAAACCACCATAACTTGCTCCAATGGCGGAAGAAATAGCAGCAATTTCATCTTCGGCCTGAAATGTTTTTACACCAAATGATTTGTATTTACTTAGATCTTGTAAAATATCTGTTGCAGGAGTAATTGGATATGAACCGAGAAATAATGTTAGTCCACTTTTTTCACCAGCAGCAACTAAACCCATTGCTAAAGCAGCATTACCCATAATATTTCTGTATGAACCTGAAGGTAATTTTGCTTTTTCAATTGTATAACGAGAAGTAAAAGTTTCGGTAGTATCGCCATAATTATATCCGGCCTGCAATACTTTGATATTGCTTTGAAGAATGATTTCTTTTTTGCCAAATTTATCTTTTAGAAAATCAATAGTAGTATCCAATGTTCTGTTATACATCCAATAAATGAAACCGAGCACGAACATGTTTTTTGCACGGTCTCTTTCTTTAACTCCCAACTCTTTAAAATCTTTTAAAGCTTCGCGAGTTAATTTAGTTACATCAATTTTAATTACTTCGTAATTATCCAAACTGCCATCTTCCAAAGGATTGATACCATCCGGATAATGTGCTAAACGAAGGTTCTTAGAATCAAAACCATCAATGTTAGCAACGATTTTTCCACCTGGTTTTAAGCTTTTGATATTAACTTTTAAAGCAGCTGCATTCATTACTACCAATACATCTGCAATATCGCCTGGGGTATAAACTTTTTTAGAAGAAAAGTGTAATTGATAACCACTCACACCAGCCAATGTTCCTATTGGTGCCCGTATTTCAGCCGGAAAATCAGGGAAAGTTGCCAGATCAATTCCCATTAATGCTGTATTATTTGTGAATTGGGTTCCGGTTAATTGCATTCCGTCTCCGCTATCTCCGGCAAATTTGATTGTTACTTCCTGTAAAATTTCTTCTTGTGCGCTCATGACTATTATTTATAGTTTGCAAAGGTAAGCGGATGAGGCATTTGTTGAACGCAGAATTTGATTTTTATCGAAATAAATTCGTTAAATCATTTCGTCGCATATCTTGCAGCTTCTTTTTTAATAATTGTTTTTGAATTGATGATATGAATCGTAAA
Organism: uncultured Chitinophagaceae bacterium; assembly: GCA_903870685.1. Classification (GTDB taxonomy): domain Bacteria; phylum Bacteroidota; class Bacteroidia; order Chitinophagales; family Chitinophagaceae; genus CAIQDX01. The sequence continues at coordinate 17,451 of CAIQDX010000011.1, forward strand.
GATGCTTCGATAGTCGCAATATTTTGGGTGTTTATTTTCTGTAATTCAATCATAGCTTGTAGTTTGGGTAATAGCACCCCAATTCAAATTGTTACTCAAACCCAAGACACAACCAATAAATTCTTCTGGAAACAAATTAATTACGACAGCAGCAAACAATATATTTATTTAACTTTTGACGATGGTCCTTCAAATGGTACTGTTTCTGTATTTGATCTTTGCAAACAATTGGGCGTGAAAGCAAGTTTTTTTATGGTTGGAGGACAAGCCCTAACAAAAAATTCGAAAGATATTGTCAACATGGTGCGTAATGAATATCCGCAGATTTTATTGTGCAATCATAGTTTTAGTCATGCTAACAGTAAATACGTATATTTTTATCATCATCCCGAAATGGCTGCTGCAGATTTTTATAAATCGCAATTAAGTTTGAATGTGCCTTTTAAAATTGTTCGATTACCCGGTAACAGAGCTTGGATTTATCAAAATGAGATAAAAGCATCTGATCTCGTTAAGCCTGTTTGTATTTTATTAGACAATGCAGGATATAATGCAATTGGCTGGGATATTGAATGGAAATTCAAACACAAGAATGCACATCCTATACAAACGCCCGAACAAATGATCGCGATGGTTGACAGTGCTTTTAGTAGGAATGAAACAAGAACAAATAATCACATTGTTATTCTCTCTCACGACAGAATGTTTCGCGATAAAAATTATACCGATTCGTTGGCAAAATTTATTATGTTACTAAAGCAAAATTCCAAGTATATTTTTGAAACAGTGGATCATTATCCACAACTAAAACCGCTTCAATAATTTTAACGGTTTTATTTATAGAACTTTTTTATTTTTACTCAGATAAAAAACAAAAATTATGGCATTTTTTAAATCAGGTAATCCAACATTAACTCAGAAAATTTTTAATGCAGAAGCAACTCGAAATGCTGATCTGCAAGGTGTGATGAGTGTAAGAGGCACCATTAATAAATTTGGTTTTTTAATGCTGATGGTGATGGGTGGCGCAGCTTACAACTGGCGTTTATTCGAAACACAAAACCAATCTTCAATGATGATGTGGATGATGGTTGGTCTTTTTGGTGGAATTATTGCGGTGATAGCAATGTCGTTCAAACCTAATTGGTCTCCTTATATTGCTCCGTTATATGGTTTATTGGAAGGTTTATTTTTAGGTGGTTTTTCGGCAATAATTAATAATGCATTTAAATTAAAATATCCCGGATTAATTATGCAGGCAGTTGGCTTAACATTTGGTGTTGCCATTGCAATGTTTCTTCTATATAATTTTCGGATAATTAAAGTAACTGAAAAATTCAGAAGCATTATTTTTTCTGCAACACTTGGCATCGGAATTTTTTATTTGATCAGCATGGTAATGAGAATGTTTGGTGTTGATATGCCATTCATGTACGATTCAAGTTTGTTGGGTATTGGCATTAGTTTATTTGTTGTTGGAATTGCCGCAATGAATTTAATTATGGACTTTGATATGATTGAACAAGGTGCTGAAGCAGGCGCTCCAAAATTCATGGAATGGTATGGTGCTTTTGGTTTATTGGTTACCATCGTTTGGTTATATATTGAAATGGTAAGGCTGCTAACCAGATTTACAGGCAGAGATTAAACAATCATAAAAAAATAATTTTCGAACCATTCCCAACGGAATGGTTTTTTTATTTGCGTGCATAATTCGTTTTTAATTAAAATGCGAATAGTTTTATCTTGTACGTTCATTCATCAATATGGAATTTAATCGTACACATTTATCCAACGAAGAATTAATTAATATCTACAAAAATTTATTGCTTCCGCGAATGATCGAAGAAAAAATGTTGGTATTACTTCGTCAGGGTAAAATAAGCAAATGGTTTAGCGGTATCGGACAAGAAGCAATTGCAGTTGGCAGCACAATTGCATTAGAAGATGATGAATGGATCATGCCCATGCACCGCAATCTTGGTGTGTTTACTTCACGCAAAATGCCATTACATAAATTATTCATGCAATGGCAGGGCAATAAAGAAGGATATTCTAAAGGTCGTGAAAGAAGTTTTCATTTTGGAACTAAAGAACATCATATCTGCGGAATGATCTCACATCTTGGCCCGCAGTTAGCTATTGCCGACGGTGTTGCATTGGCATATAAATTAAGAAAAGAAAATAAAGTTTCAGTTGCTTATACCGGTGATGGTGGAACTAGTGAAGGAGATTTTCATGAAGCACTGAATGTGGCTGCGGTATGGGATTTGCCGATAATTTTTATTATTGAAAATAATGGTTATGGATTGAGCACACCGGTGAATGAACAATACCGTTGCAAGAATTTAGTTGATAAAGCAATTGGTTACGGAATGGAATCTGTTCGCATCGATGGTAATAATGTGATGACAGTTTATGATACCATTAAAGGTGTTCGTGAATATTGTATTCGTGAACAGAAACCTTATTTAATTGAATGCATGACTTTCAGAATGCGTGGTCATGAAGAAGCAAGCGGAACAAAATATGTTCCTAAAGAATTATTTGAAGAATGGGGCAGAAAAGATCCGATAAAAAATTTCGAACAATATTTAACTGCTGCACAAGTGTTGAATGAAATGCAAATTGCAGATATAAGAAATGAATTTAAACAACACATCGAATCTGAATTACAAATTGCATATCAGGCAAATGAAATTGTTGCTGATACTGATGAAGAATTAAATGATGTTTATGCAGTGAAGATGATTGATGACAGTAATAAGATGACAGTAAAAAATTTAGAACATTCATCTGAGATACGTTTTATCGATGGAATTAAACAAGCACTCCATCAATCTATGCTCGAACATCACAATTTAATTTTGATGGGACAAGATATTGCAGAGTATGGCGGTGCATTTAAAATAACGGAAGGTTTGCTTGAAGAATTTGGAAAAGACAGAGTACGCAATACACCACTCTGCGAAAGCGCTATTGTAGGAGCTGCTCTGGGATTGAGTTTGGAAGGATTTAAATCGGTGATGGAAATGCAGTTTGCAGATTTTGTAACCGCAGGATTTAATCAGGTTGTAAATAATTTAGCTAAAATAAATTATCGCTGGAATCAAAATGCAGATGTTGTAATCCGTATGCCAACAGGTGCCGGTGTTGCTGCCGGACCATTTCATTCGCAAAGTAATGAAGCATGGTTTACACATGTGCCGGGATTAAAAGTTGTATATCCTTCAACGCCGCATGATGCAAAAGGTTTATTGATTGCTGCTATTAACGATCCCAATCCTGTTTTATATTTCGAACATAAAGCTTTGTATCGAAGTGTGAGTGGAAATGTTCCGGAAGAATATTATGAAGTTGAAATTGGTAAAGCAAATATTGTGAATGAAGGTGATGATATCAGCATCATTACTTACGGTGCTGCGGTGCATTGGGCATTGGATTATGCAAAAGAGTACGAAGATATTTCGATTGAAATAATTGATCTGCGAACATTATTGCCATTGGATTATCATGCGATAAAAAATGCAGTTGCAAAAACAGGAAAAATTTTATTGCTGCATGAAGATACTTTGATGGGCGGCATTGGTGGAGAGATCAGTGCATGGATAAGTGAACATTGTTTCGAAATGCTTGATGCGCCTGTGTTACGTTGTGCAAGTTTAGATACACCAATTCCTTTTAATTCGAATTTGGAAAATAATTTTCTGGCAAAAAGCAGATTGGATGAGTGTGTGAAAAAATTATTATCGTACTAAATTATTAGCCACGAATGTCACGAATTTTCACTAATCGAATTTTATTATTCGTGTACATTAGTGCAATTCGTGGCAATAAAAAACTGTTCAATTATTTATTTGCAGTTGAAGAGTGCGACGCCTCAAAAGTTGATTGAAAAACAAAAGCTCGTCACAAAAAAATTACAAATAAAATTATTGAAAGAGATTGATTCGAACCTTACAGTACTTTTGATGTTATTATTATGATGCAACAAGTGATCGAGGTTAAAGGGTTAACCAAACATTTTAAAAATATTACCGCAGTTGATGATCTTTCTTTTTCGGTAAGTGAAGGTGATGTGTATGGTTTTCTGGGACAAAATGGTGCAGGAAAGAGTACTACCATCAGAATGTTGCTCACATTAATTTCTCCAACATCGGGCAACATAAAATTATTTGGAATGCCTTTGCAATTGCATCGCAGAGAAATTTTGCAAAAGGTTGGTGCTGTGGTTGAAAAGCCTGATGTGTACAAATATTTATCGGCATACGATAACCTGAAACTCTTTGCCAGATTGAGCGGCGTAAAAATATCGGAACAAAAATTAATGCAGCAGCTAGAGATGGTTGGATTGACTGCAAGAGCAAAAGATAAAGTACAAACTTATTCGCAGGGTATGAAACAAAGATTAGGAATTGCGATTGCATTGGTGCACGATCCTTCATTAATTATTTTAGATGAACCAACAAACGGATTAGATCCGCAAGGTATTGCAGACATCAGAAATTTAATTTTGCATTTGAGTAAAGAACAGAAAAAAACAATTGTTGTTTCATCGCATTTATTGAGTGAAATTGAACAAGTGGCAACAAAAATTTTAATTATTGATAAAGGGAAAAAAATCATTGAAGGAGAATCGGCACAATTATTCGATCCGTCACAAACCGTTGTTGAATTAACAACAATGGATAATATTTTTTCGTTGCAGCAATTAGAACAAAGTATTTGGCAAAAAAATATTCAACCGCAAAGAGAAAATGTTTTGGTGTTGAAGCTGGATAAAAAATTAATTCCGCAATTACATCGCGATCTGGTGAGCATGAATATTGAAGTTTTATCATTACAACCAAGACATAGTTTAGAAGATTATTTTTTACAAGTAACATCGGGCAATCAACATGTGGACACTTTTACAAATTGAATTGTATAAAATTTTTCGCCGACCAAGAACATACATCGCGTTCGTGGCCATCACTGCATTAATTACCATTGTGCAATTGGGATTAAAAGTAGATGGTAAAGAATATGCAGCATTTGTAATGGCCGATCTCAGCAACACTTTACAAATTGATGGAAAAATAATGAACGGTTATTTTGTTTGTTATGTTTTACTGCAATTATTATTAGTGCATGTGCCTTTATTAATTGCATTGATTGCAGCCGATATGATCAGTGGCGAAGCAAACATGGGAACGTTGCGTTTGTTGTTGACAAAACCAATCAGCCGAACACAATTTATTTTAGCAAAATTTTTCGCAGCAACTATTTATACCATCTTATTATTAATATGGTTAGCAATATTGGCTTTGTTTTTAAGCATGTGGATTTTTGGAACCGATGATATGTTTTTATTGAAAAATAATTATGCTGTACAAATTGAAAATGCAGATATTTTCTGGCGTTATGCAGGAGCATTTTGCTTTGCTGCATTAGCCATGACAACAGTTGCTGCATTGGGTTTCTTCTTATCGCAATTTGCCGAAAACTCAATCGGGCCAATCGTTGCTACGATGAGTGTGATTATTTTTTTTACCATTCTCAGCACTATGAGTATTCCAATTTTTAATTTGATCAAACCATATTTATTCACCACACACATGGTTGCTTGGAAAGAATTTTTTGATGTGAAAGTGAACAGTAGTAATGAAACAATTCGAGGAACCATTCAACGACCGGACAGATTAATTAATTCGACTTTTATTCTGTTGGCGCATATTGTTTTTTTTGTTGGTGCATCGTTGTATGTGTTTAAGAAAAAAGATGTGTTGAGTTAAAAATGTAAAAAGTGAAAAGTAAAATGATGAAAGCTGGCAAGATATTTTTATTTCTTTTTGTTTTCAGTTGTGCAATGAATGTTCAAGCACAAGACATGAGTATTCTTGTTCAAAAAGTAAAAGCAAAATTAGATTTGGTAAACGATTATGTTGCCGATGGTAAAATGAAGACCGATGTGGCTTTCATTAAAGCACCTGTCGGAAAAATAAAAATATTTTTTAAGAAACCTAATCTCTTTAAAATTAAAAGAGAACATGGGATTTCTGTTTTGCCTAAAGGTGGTGTAAGTATTAATTTAAGTTCGATTATTGCTTTGAAAGATTATGTTGCATTGGCAGCTGGTGATGTGATAATCGATGGAATAAAAACTAAAATTGTAAAGTTGTTACCCATGAACGAAAGCAGCGAAATAATTTTAACCACTTTATATATTGATGAAGCAAATCTTCTCATCAAAAAAGCAATTACAACCACCAAAGAAAACGGCACTTACGAAATGCAGTTGTATTATGGAACCTATGCTGCATACGGGCTACCCGATAAAGTAATTTTTGCTTTCAACACCAAGGATTATAAAATGCCTAAAGGAATTACTTTAGAATTTGAAGACAATGATAAGCCCACCGAAGCTGAAAAAATAAAAGGGCGCAAAGGAAAAGTAGAAATAACGTACAGCTCGTACATTATTAATAAAGGAGTTGATAATAGTATGTTCAAATAATTTTTTGTTACAAGCTGAAGTAAATCTATTTAGCTTTTGTTGCGTCGCACACTTGTACTGTTTGAATATTTCTAAGCATTAAAAAACTTCAATACTCCATGTTCTTTGAAAAGTTTCACCGATAGGTAAAAGATTAATCCCTTCTTTTTCGGCAAGTTGTTGTGTGGTATCAATAGCGTCTGCAATGCCACACCATGGCTCTATACAAACAAAGTTGGCATCTTTAAAATTCCATATTCCCATGAAAGGAAAATTATCAAACACAAGTTTTAATCCGTGAGTTGTTTTATCGCTTACAATCGAAATACTGTTAGATTTTAATTCTTTAAAAACCAATGCATCATTATAAAATAATTCTTTAGTTAACGGAAGTTTATTTGTGTTGATAAGAAATGGAATGGAGTTTTTTTCAATCAATCCATCTTTCGAAAGCGGATATTTTCCTGCATTTTCTGTTTCATTAAATAATAAATAATAATCCGAAAATGTTGTTCCATCAACTAACGGAACTTTAAATGCAGGATGTGCGCCAACAGAAAATAATAGATCTTCATCTCCTGAATTCTCAACAATATAAGTAACTCTTATATTATTTTTTAAAATCTCATGTTTAACCGAAAATTTAAATTGAAATGGATAAACACTTAGCGTTTTTTCATTTGCAACTAAAGTAAATGTGATGCTGTTTTCTGTTTGTTTGGTTACTTCATAAACACTTTCTCTGCCAAACCCATGACGCCCCATTTGATAACTATTTCCTTTGTAATGATAGGTGGTATCTTTTAATCCGCCAATAATAGGAAACAATACAGGACTGGTTTTGGGCCAATAAGCAGGATCGCCGTTCCATAAATAATTTAACTGAGTTTGTTTGTTGTAAATACTTAAAATTTCGGCACCTTGATGATTAAAAGAAACTTCAAGTGTTTCATTGGATAATGTGAGCATAGGATAAAAATAATATTATGATTCTTCTATTTTTTCGTCAACTGTATTTGCAAATAATCTGGCACTCATTTTCTTCAATGGATTTTCTCTTGCAGAAGTATAACCAAATCTTCTGCGAATAATATCGATGGCCTCATATGTTGCCGCTAAGAATGATGTTGGGTCTGCTATCCCTTTTCCTGCAATATCAAATGCCACACCGTGATCGGGACTGGTACGAACTGCATTTAATCCTGCTGTATAATTTACACCTTCGCCAACAGCCAAAGATTTAAAAGGAATTAATCCCTGATCGTGATACATGGCCAGCACGGCATCAAACTTTTCATATTGTGCTCTTGCAAAAAATGCATCAGCACTGTATGTTCCAAATGCAAGAATATTTAAATTTTGTTTTGCTTCTTTAATAGCAGGTTTAATAATTGTTTCTTCTTCGTTACCAACTAAACCTTCATCTCCTGCATGTGGGTTCAAGCCCAGAACAGCAATTCGTGGCTTATCAATTCCAAAATCTTTTTGCAAACAGCTGTTGATAATTTTTATTTTGCTGATGATATTTTCTTTGGTGATGTGTGTAGCAATATCACTTACTGCAACATGTTCGGTAACTAAACCAACACGCATATTATCGGCAACCATTAACATCACAACATCATTCACACCAAACTCTGCTTTTAAATATGGCGTATGACCGGTGTAATTAAATTCTGCAGTTTGAATATTTTTTTTATGAATTGGTGAAGTAACTAATGCATCAATATTTTTTTCTTTCAAAGCTTTAACTGCTTGTTGTAAAGAAAGCAAAGCATACTTGCCGCCAATTTCATTTAAGATGCCCGGATTGATTAACACTTCTTCTTCCCAACAATTAAAAACATTAACCTGTTTCTGGCTGAGTTTATTAAATTCCTTGGTACTGTTGTATGCAAAATTAATTTCAGGTAAACATTTGCGATAAAAATTAATACTCTTATTGCTTGCAAACACAACAGGAATGCACATTTCAAGAATCCTGTGATCGCTGAGTGATTTAATAATTAATTCAATACCAATCCCATTTAAATCTCCGCAAGTAAATCCAATAACTGGTTTTTGCAATTCGTTGCTCATTATAATTTTTTATATCCGTCAAAAATAAGAACAAAGCATGAGATGCAGCCTTTGATTTTGTTACTTTTGAGCCGATGCAGTACACACTTAAAAAATCATTGGGTCAACATTTTCTGAAAGATGAAAATATTTGCAAAAAAATTGTTGATGTTTTGCAGGAAAATGAAGTGAAGCAGTTGCTGGAGGTTGGACCCGGTGGCGGTGCATTAACCAAGTATTTATTACAGTTGAAAGGAATTGATCTTAAAGCGGTGGAATTGGATGCTGAAAAAGTTACTTATTTAAATGCAGCTTATCCTTCGATTAGAGGAAAAATTATTCATCAAAGTATTTTGGATATCGATGCGCCTTTCGAAAATGAATTTACTGTTATTGGAAATTTTCCATACAATATTTCTTCGCAAATCCTTTTTAAAATATTGGATTGGAAAGAGCGTGTGCCGGTTGTGATCGGCATGTTTCAAAAAGAAGTAGCACAAAGAGTTGCAGCCAAACCGGGAAATAAAGTGTATGGAATTATCAGTATTTTAATTCAGGCTTTTTATGATGTTGAATATTTGTTTGATGTACCACCCGAAAGTTTTAATCCGCCGCCAAAAATAATGAGTGGCGTTATAAGATTGAAAGTTAGAAACACGAGATACGAAGTGAAGAGCGAAAGAATTTTTGTTCAGTTGGTGAAAGCGGCATTTAATCAACGAAGAAAAACTATGCGTAATGCCACAAAAAGTTTGTTTGATGATGATGTTATGAAAGATGAAATTTTTAATAAACGAGCCGAACAATTAAGCATCAGCGATTTTGCTGCACTAACATTTAGAATGAGATGAAGAAAATAATTATTACCGGAAACACACACGAATATTTAATTGAAACATTGCGCAGTAATGGATATGAAGTTTTGTATGAACCTTCCATTAAATATGAACAATTAATTGAAATAATAAATGATACAGAAGGGTTGGTTGCTACAACAAGAATTGATATTGATAAAACAATGATCGATGCTGCAACACAATTAAAATGGATTGGAAGATTGGGCAGTGGCATGGATCAAATTGATGTAGCATATGCTGAAAGTAAAGGCATAAAATGTTTTAATAGTCCTGAAGGAAATAGAAATGCAGTAGCCGAACATTCGTTAGGATTGTTGTTGAATTTGATGAATAAAATTTCGAGCAGTCAACAGGAAATTAAAGAAGGCAAATGGAATCGTGATAGTAATAAAGCCGATGAACTAACCGGTAAAACCATTGGTATCATTGGGTTTGGTAACACCGGCACTGCATTTGCAAAATTATTATCGTCGTTTGATGTTACTGTTTTGGCTTATGATAAATACAAATTTGGTTTTGCAAAAGGATTTATTCGCGAAGCACAACCCGAACAAATTTTTAGATATGCCGATATAATTAGTTTGCATGTTCCTTTAACCGATGAAACTTTTCATTATGCCAACGATGCATTTTTTAATTCGTTGGAAAGGCAACCTTATTTTTTAAATACTTGTCGTGGAAAAGTAACCGATACTGCTGCGTTAATTAATGCGTTAAAAAATAAAAAAATAAAAGCTGCAGGAATTGATGTGTTGGAAAATGAAAAATTAAATTCTTATTCTGAAACGGAAAGAAAACAATTGAACGAATTACTGTCGATGCAAAATGTAATTATCACGCCGCATATTGCAGGATACAGCCACGAAGCATTTTATAAAATGGCAAAAGTGTTGCTCCAAAAACTAGGAATATAATTTCTGATTTGCTGAAAAGCGTTCAGAACGTACAAGTGTGCGACGCAACAGCAGCCTGATTTTTGTTAGGAAGCTGGTCCCAAAATTTTTGTTTCAATTTTATATTTTATATATTTGTACTAATTGCAACGCTGCACAGGTATGTGGCGTTGTATTTTTTTTATGTCTTTAAAACAAAGATCATGAGTGAATATGTAACAAAAGAGACGTTTGAAAAAATGCGTGCCGAATTACAACGCATGAAAGGCATTGACCGTCCGGCGGCTTCGAGAGCAATTGCCGAAGCAAGAGAAAAAGGCGACTTAAAAGAAAATGCTGAATATGATGCTGCCAAAGAAGCACAAGGAATGCTGGAAGCAAGAATTAAACAATTGGAAGGAATTATTTCTTCAGCTAAAATTGTTGATCCAAATTCTATTGATATCAGCAAAGTTGCTGTGTTAACGAAAGTTACCATTACCAATCAGGCAACAAAAAAAACGATCACTTACCAAATTGTTGGTGAGAAAGAAGCTGATCTGAAAGCAGGAAAAATCTCGGCTTCATCGCCTATTGGCAAAGGCTTGCTGGGCAAGGCCATTGGTGAGGTTGCAGAAATACAGGCGCCAACAGGATTAATAAAATTTAAAGTGGAAAATATTTCTATTTAGAAAATGCGAATCTCGAAACAATAAAAGCTTTACAAATTATTGTAAAGCTTTTTTACTTTTATAATACTCTTGAAAAAAGTATTATACTATCCTTGGGTTTTTCGCTTGCTGAATTTGTTTGGAAGTGATTACTGATTTGTAAAACCCGTTTTGGCAGGAGCTGAGCATAACTATAAAATAAATAACTCCTAATCCGTAGAGAAATAATTTTAGTGTTGAACTGTTGCTTCTCATAGCTTTGGTTTTTGTATAAACGAATAAAAACGTTTATTATTTTGTACTAAATTATTTTTATGACAATATTTTCCAAGATCATCGCCGGAGAAATACCTTCTTATAAAATTGCGGAGAGCGAAAAGTTTTATGCGTTCTTAGATATTTTTCCATCAGCTCTAGGGCACACATTGGTAGTACCAAAAATTGAAGTAGATAAATTGTTTGATCTGCCTGCTAATTATTTAGATGGCATTTTAACTTTTGCACAACCTATTGCAAAAGCTATCGAAAAAGCATACAACTATAATCGTGTAAATATTGTCACTATTGGGTTTGAAGTGCCTCATGCACATATTCATTTATTACCGATGAATGGAATGGGGGATATGAATTCACTTTCTAAAAAAATAAAAATAACTGCTGAAGAATTAAACGAAGCACAGGAAAAAATATTAGCCAATTTGTAATTATTTTTTCTTCACTCTTGTTTCATTCTTGGCAATAAAATCTTCCCAACCTTTAAATCCTTTTGAAGCTTTTGCCAAAGGAGATGATGTTTGATAATGATGGCACAATGCAACTGCCAAAGCATCCGTTGCATCAAAGTATTGTGGTTTCTCTTCAATATTTAAAATTCGCTGTAACATCCGCCACACTTGCTCTTTATCGGCATTACCATTTCCGGTGATAGATTGTTTTACTTTTTTTGGTGAATATTCGGTAACAGTTAATCCTGCTTGCATTGCAGCAGCAATTGCCACACCTTGAGCTCTTCCCAACTTCAACATACTTTGAACATTCTTTCCAAAAAAAGGCGCTTCAATTGCAAATGTTGAAGGATGATACAAATTAATTAATTCGCAAACTTTAGTATGAATTTTTTCTAATCGTAGGTAAATGTCTTTGTGAGAAGAAAGTTTTAAAACATCCATCAATAAAACCTGCACTTTATTTCCATCAACTTTTAATAATGCATAACCCATCAGCAATGTGCCGGGATCGATGCCTAATATAATTTGAGGTTGTTTCATCTTTTGTGAAAATAGTTTATTCTTTGCACATGTTTTTTATCTTGTTATTTCAACCTTTCTTTGTACAACTAAACACATTACTTGAATAAACGTTTCAAAATATTTTTGAATTATATCGTAGGGCCAGTTTTATTTATCTGGTTAGCCATTTCTATTTATCATCAGATAGAACAACAAAAAAATTTACCACATACCTGGAAAAATATAATGCAAAATTTCTCGGCAACAGATTGGTGGAAATTTTTTTTAGTGAATGTTTTGATGTTTGTTAACTGGGGATTGGAAGCAAAAAAATGGCAGTTATTGGTTAGGGGCATTCAAAAAATTTCTTTTATTAGATCGTTTCGTGCAATCTTCTCCGGACAAGCGTTTGCATTAAATACAATCAACGGCGTTGGCGAATATTTAGGTCGAGTTGTTTACTTGGATGATGGTAATCGTTTACGTGGCGTTGCCATTAGTGTTGTTGGAAGTTTTAGTCAGATCATTGTAACCTTCACAATGGGATTATTTGGTTTATTGTACATGCGATTTTTTTTATTGGATCACAATCAACCTTTTCAGGGATTATCAGCTTTTTGGTTAGATGCCTTGACTTGGGGATTATTTATTGGGATAATAGTTTTCACCATGATGTATTTTAGTTTATCATGGGTAACAAAAATGGTTGAAAAAATTCCATTCATTTCTAAGTACACATTTTATATTCAAAAAGTTGAAGATCTGCATGGCATAGAATTAACAAGAATTTTAGGCCTTTCATTTATTCGATACTTAGTATTTGTTGCACAATACTTATTATTGTTGCAAGTTTTTAAAGTAGATGCCAATTGGATTTCGTTGGTATGGTTGCTTTGTATTATGTTTTTTGTTTTAGCAATTGTGCCAAGTATTACTTTAGCAGAATTAGGATTAAGAGGTGAGTTAAGTATTCAATTGATCGGCTTGGTAAGCACAAATACGATTGGTATTTTATTTACAGCCACCGGAATTTGGTTAATTAACAAAGTGATTCCTGCATTAGCCGGAAGTTTATTTATTTTAGGGGTTCGATTATTTAAGAAATAGACTGAGTGAAAAAAAGTATTCTATTAGTTGTAACATTTTTATTCTGCATCCGCCTTTCAGCAGGTGATGATTTTTGTGGCATTCGGAACTTATCTTTTCAGAATGGTGAGAGTATTACCTATACCATTTTTTATTCGGTGATTGGAGTGTATGTTAATGCAGGCACTGCTATTTTTTCGGTAGCTACTGAAAAAATGAATCATAAAGAAGTATATCATATAACGGCTACAGGTAACTCAAATCCGCATTACGACTGGATTTTTAAAGTTCGTGACAAATACGAATCTTTTATTGATACTGCCAATCTGCAACCGCTAAAATTTATACGCGATGCAGATGAAGGCGGTTATAAAACTTTAGAGAATGTAATTTTTAATCAGCAAAATAATACTGCAACAAGCGAAAAGGGTATTGTAAAAGTTCCTAATTGTGTGCAGGATGTTTTAAGTTCTATTTATTTTGCCCGCAATGTAGATTTCAATAAATATAAGATCGATGATAAGATCCCATTCGAAATGTATTTAGATAATCAGGTTTATTCTTTATTTATGAGGTATCAGGGAAAAGAAGAAATCAAAACACGATACGGAAAATTTAGAACTATTAAATTAAAACCATTATTACTCAAGGGAAACATATTTGCAGGTGGCGAAAAAATGAGTATTTGGTTAAGCGATGATGGTAATCATATTCCGTTACGTATTGAAAGTCCGATTGCCGTAGGTACTATAAAAATTGATATGATGGATTATAAAAATCTACGTTATCCTTTAACGTCGTTGATTGAAAAAAGATAATAAAATAATTAAGAAAGTTCACTCAATTTAAAAACTTCTTTTTGCCTGATTCCTCTTTCGGTTTGTTGAAGATCACAACATTCATTTACAGGATCATGTTCGAAGAATAAAATGTAATCATTCTCTAAAGCTTCTTTTAAAAATATTTTCTTTTCATTCAAAGTTGTTAATGGGAACATATCATAACCCATCACATAAGGTAATGGGATATGATGAACCGATGGCAACAGATCGGCCATGTAAACAATTGTTTTGTCTTTATATTTTATTTGAGGTAACATCATGGCATCGGTGTGGCCGTTTACAAAACGAAATGATATTTCGGGAAGAATAGATGAAGGTTCACAGGTGATAGATGTCGGATAATCTCGACTCTCATCTGTTATCTTAAAACTGTCAACCATTTTTAATTGTCCGCTTTCTTTAATCGGTAAAATATTTTCTTTTAAGAAAGAAGCTTTTTCTCTGTCGTTTGGTTTTGTTGCCCATTCCCAATGACGTTCATTGCTCCAGTAAGTTGCATTTTTAAAAGCCGGAATTAATTTATCATTCACCCTATCGATACTTCCACCGCAATGATCAAAGTGAAGGTGGGTAAGGATCACATCGGTTATATCATCTTTACTGAAACCTGCTTTTTTTAATGATGAATCAAGTGTATGTTCTCCATGCAAATAATAATGACCGAAAAATTTTGCATCCTGTTTATTACCTACGCCGTTATCAATTAAAATTAATTTATTGCCATCTTCAATCAGTAAACAACGCATTGCCCAGCTGCATAAATTATTTTCATCGGCAGGATTTAATTTGTTCCACATAGATTTTGGAACAACACCAAACATGGCACCGCCATCTAATTTAAAATATTCTGTTTCTATGCTGTAGAGTTTCATGCTGCAAGTGTTTTTTCTTTTTTCATGTGAACAAACATCAACAAAATTAATCCGATAATAAAAAATACCATCAATGCTAAAACAGAATTTCTCATGCCACCCAGAAATTCTCCAACAGATCCAAATACCAATGTGCCAATTACGGTTCCCATTTTATCGCACACATCAAAAAAACTAAAATAAGATGCGGTATCTTTTGTTTCGGGTAATAATTTAGAATATGTTGAACGACTCATTGATTGCGTTCCACCCATTACCATTCCCACACAAAATGCAACAATAAAAAATTCGTTGACGGTTGTTACTCTGGATGCAAAAAAACAAATGCCGATCCATATTGTAATTAAAACACCTAGTGTAATAATGTTACCTACTTTATCAGATAATCTTGCAAATAAAGTAGCGCCAAGAATTGCGACTAATTGAATAATTAAAACGGTGATGATGAGTTGAGATGATTCCATCTTTAATTCATCCGATGCAAAATATGTTGCGAGATACATTACCGTTTGCACACCCATATTGTAAAAGAAAAAACTGCGTAAGAACTTTGACAATCTTGGAAAATGCTGCAATTGATTCCATACTTTTTTTAATTCATGAAATCCATTGGTTAATATGCTGTGTTCTAAATCTTGTTCAGATGGTTTTGATGCAGGCAATCTTGAAAAAGTGATTTGTGCAAATCCTGCCCACCAAATTCCTACAGAAAGAAATGATAATCTTACCGGCCACGCACCCCATCCTAAATTTAATTTATCGTTGCTCATAATAAATCCCAAACAAACGATCATTAATAATACACTTCCAATATAACCCAATGCAAAACCTTTCGCACTCACTCTGTCCTGATCTTCTTCTGCTGCGATCTCCGGTAAATAAGCATTATAAAAAACAATGCTTCCGCAATATCCAATCGATGCGATGATTGATGCAACTATTCCCCAACCAATATTTTCTTTTGTTAAAAAGATCATACTGCAACAAGCAATAGAACCGAGATAACAAAAGAATTTCATGAAAGATTTTTTATTTCCTTTATAATCGGCAATAGAAGAAAGTATGGGCGATAAAAACGCAATCACTAAAAACGAAAATGAAATAGCATATGATGCTAAAGATGATCGATCATATGTTCTTCCAATAAACTCAACTTGCGGTGGTGCAATGGCTGTATAATATGCTGGAAAAATAGCTGAAGTAATGATCAACGAATAGGAACTATTTGCCCAATCGTACATTGCCCAGGCATTAATAACTTTTTTGGGAGCAGTTAGCATAAAGAAATATTAAATGATGAACTATAAATGTTGAATTCAATTTTTACGAACACTAATTTATAATTTAACATTCAACATTTATAATAAACTATTTTATTAATCCTTGTTGAATTAAAACCAAAACAATAATTCCTACAATAATTCTATACCAACCAAACATTTTAAAACCATGTTTTTGTAAATAAGTGATAAAGAATTTTACGGCTATTAATGCAACAATAAAAGCAACTACATTACCAATGCCTAACAGCATTAGATTGTGTTTATCTTTCAATATTTCGGGATGTGTGGTTAACGTTTTCAATAATTTATAACCAGTTGCTGCAGCCATTGTTGGCACAGCTAAAAAGAAGGAGAATTCTGCCGCTGCATGTCTGGTTAATTTTTGTTGCATACCGCCAATAATGCTGGCAGCACTGCGGCTTACACCTGGAATCATTGCTAAACATTGCCAAATGCCAATGATAAAACCATTTTTATAACTGATATTTTTTTCTTCAGTAATGGTATGTTGTGTAAACAATTTATCTATAAATAAAAGTATGATACCACCCACTAATAAACTTACTGCAACTGTGGTTGGACTTTCCAATAATCCATCAATTTTTTCAGATAATAATTTACCCAATATCAATGCAGGAATAACTGAAATGATTAGTTTGATATAAAAATGCCATTTTGAAAAATCAAAAAATTTCTTCCAATACAAAGCAACAACCGAAAGGATGGCACCTAACTGAATGGCAATCTCAAACAGTTTTACAAATTCGTCTTTTTCAATTCCCATCAAGGAACTTGTGATGATCATATGACCGGTTGATGAGATGGGTAAAAATTCTGTAATGCCTTCTACAATGGCGATGATGATTGACTGCAGCGTATCCATAAGTATAAGTTTGTTTTTGGGATGATAAAGAAACAAAAAAAGCGGTGAAATACACCGCTAATTAATTTATCTAACAATAAAATATTTTATTCTGCTGTTTTCGATTTTTTAAATATCGCAAACACTTCAACGAGCAAACCCAAAATAATTAAAATTGGTGCAATAGTTACACGGGTTGTGCTGTACACCACGTTATAATCAAATACATGTGGGTCTTGATTTTTACCACCACTCATTAAAAACATTCCTAACGCAATTAGGATCCCACCTATTGCCATCCAGATATAATTGTCTTTAACAAATAAAGGTTCAATGGTATTTTGTTTTTTGTCGCTCATGATTATTTTTTTGAGAGTTGCAATATAGGAAGTTTGGATGATAGTTCATGGTTCATGGGATATAGTTCATAGTGATGCAATAGTTAAATTTTTTCCATGACCCATCACCTATGACCTATGAACTTCTCTAATACAAATCATCCAATTTCATCTTCAAATATTTTCTAACGCTGCGGTGTGTGCTTATAACTGAAATACTAACACCAACTAAAATCATTCCGCCAAATAAAGTAAGATTCAAAGTTAGGTCATGAATTAATTTTAATTGTGGTACCTGACTTTCTAACCAAGTGATCATAATCGATAGTAATGCAATCGAAATTCCCGCACTGATCAATCCATTCACAACGGCTTTCAAATCCATTGGCTTGGTAATAAAACCTCTGGTAGCACCAACCATCTGCATTGTTTTAATTAAAAAGCGATTGCTGAACATGGCTAACCGAATGGTGTTATCGATACTGAACATCACTATCAAACATAAAATAATTGCCACCACTAAAAATGCTAAACCAAATTTGCTGGCTTTATCGTTTACATTATTTACCAGATCGCTTGGATATTTTAATTCAGTTATTTGATTTCCATAAACTGCCATCAGACTTGCAGATATTTTATTTAAACTATCCTTGTTTACATAATTAGCTTTTGCAAAAAAATCAATGCTTTCGGGCAATGGATTGGCATCTAAAATATTTGCCCAATCTTCGTTATTATCTTTATTCCATATTTTTTTTGCGGTTTCTTTATTTACATATTGCACATCTTTGGCATAAGGTTGATGCGCAATAAATTGTTGAATCTGGCTGATGGTATCTTTGTTCGAAGTGCGTAAAAATGCCTGCAGTTTAATATCTTCTTTAAAAACGGTACCGGCTCTCTCAAAATTTAAAAATATCCAACCCATGATTCCCATGATAAGCAATACCAGCGATACGCCTATAATGCTGTAAATATAATTGGGCTTACTGCGTTTTAACGATGATGCACCTTCTTTTGCCATAATAATTGTATCTGTTGTTAACGATGGCAAATGTAGCTAAACGCTTACATTTGCAACTCTCTAACGATTTTAGCGGTCGTCAAAGTATAGCAAGGTAAAATTTTACAAATAAAAATTTTGTTAGAATTATTTTGTAGCCGGCTTTTGCACTGCTATTTTGCATCGTTGCGTCGCACTCTTGAACGCTTTGTTCTTTATTCAGCTTTTATTAAAGCGAATGATGAACCACAAAGACAGAGAGTTACCGAGATACACCGAAATTTGCATTAGCTTAAAAATGTTCAACAGAGTTTGGAGCGTTGAAGTGAGTGACACAACAGCCGATGCCATGAAAAACAAAAGCTGGCAAACAAAAAATATTAAATCGAGAATCTTAAATAAAAATGGAATACAATTTCAGGGAAATAGAAAAAAAATGGCAGGACGAATGGAAGAAAACGGAAGCTTATAAAGTAAGTAACGAATCTTCGAAACCAAAATATTATGTGCTGGATATGTTTCCATATCCAAGTGGTGCAGGTTTGCACGTTGGACATCCATTGGGTTATATTGCCAGCGATATTTTTGCACGGTACAAACGCTTGAAAGGCTTTAACGTGCTGCATCCTATGGGTTACGATGCATTTGGTTTGCCTGCAGAACAATATGCAATTGAACATGGAATTCATCCGGCAATTTCAACAGAAAATAATATTAATAATTTCAGAAATCAATTAGATAAAATTGGTTTTTGTTTCGATTGGAGCCGCGAAGTAAAAACTTGCGATCCTAAATATTATAAATGGACGCAATGGATATTTCTTCAATTGTTTAATTCTTTTTTTAATCGCGAAACACAAAAAGCAGAAAGCATTGATTCGTTGATTTCTATTTTTGAAACCGAAGGAAATATTAATCATCCTTGTCCCGGTGATGATAGCATTGAATTCGATAAAGATTTTTGGAAAAGTTTTACCGATGTGTATCAACAGGAAGTGTTGATGCATTATCGTTTGGCATTTTGCGGTTACGGTGAAGTGAATTGGTGCGAAGCATTGGGAACCGTTTTAGCAAATGACGAAGTGGTGAATGGTGTTAGTGAACGTGGTGGTCATCCTGTTGTAAAAAAGAAATTACGTCAATGGTATTTGAGAATAACCGAGTATGCGGATAGATTGCTGCAAGGCTTGCAGACAGTAGAGTTCAGCGATGCGATGAAAGAAATGCAGACCAACTGGATCGGTAAATCAACCGGCGCTGAAATTGATTTCAAAATTCAAAATTCAAATTTTAATCTTACTGTTTATACCACTCGTCCTGATACAATTTTCGGTGTTGATTTTATGGTAGTATCACCCGAACATGAATTGGTGAAACTTATCACTACAGCAGAGCAAAAAGTAGAAGTTGAAAAATATATTGATTATGTAAACAGTCGCAGCGAAAGAGAACGCATGGCTGAGAAAAAAATTACCGGATGTTTTACTGGTGCGTATGCAATTAACCCATTCAACGCAAAACCAATTCCCATCTGGATTTCAGAATATGTGTTGGCTGGTTAT
>CAIQDX010000012.1 GCA_903870685.1 uncultured Chitinophagaceae bacterium
TCCCGTGTTGAGTGGAAATGCGTATGAGAATATTGAAAACAGTGTGTTAGAAGAGTTAGTGGTTTGTGATACGATTCCTTTGAAACAGGAAACAAAAAAAATAAAAGTTCTTTCAGTAGCAGATTTGTTCGCAATAGCAATTAGGAATGCTTATGAAAATAAGAGTATAACAAGTCTTTTTATTCATTCGCAGTTAAGAGGAAGAGATAAACAAGGGTAATGTTGAATGTTAGATGCTAGATGGATTAATGATTGGTTAGACTTTCGGACTTTTTTTACAACATAGTTCTTTAATATAAACAAACAATAAAAAATGAAAACGATTACAATCGAAGGACAACTGAGGACCGACTTTGGCAAAAAAGCCACCCGCCAACTTCGCTCTCAGGAATTAGTGCCAGGTGTAATTTACGGGGGTGCTCAGGAGATTAATTTCTCTGCTCCGGCTAAGGCTTTCAAGCCAATAGTTTACACTGCAGAATTCCAGTTAACAGAAGTTAAAGTGAATGGCAAAACTTATCAATGCATTTTGAAGGATCTTCAATTTGATAAAGTGAGTGATGATTTAATTCACGTGGATCTTTTAGAATTGGTTGGCGACAAAAAAGTAGTTGCTACGCTTCCTATTAAATTTACAGGTGTTTCTGTAGGTGTAAAAGAAGGTGGTAAACTAATCACTAAAATGAAAGCTTTAAAAGTAAAATGTTTACCAAAACATTTGATAGAATTCATTGAAGTTGATATCACTAATTTGGAATTGAATGGTAACATTCGTGTTGAAGATGTAAAAGATGCAAATCTTGAAATATTAAATTCACCACGTATTCCAATTGCATCAGTAGTATTGACCAGAGTATTGAAACAGGAAGAAGCTGCTGCACCAACTGCTGCCGCTGCACCTGCTGCTGCACCTGCCGCTGCGCCTGCAAAGGATGCCAAGAAAGATACAAAGAAGAAATAATTCTATTTTTTCGATATAAAAATCCTTCAACATTGTTGAGGGATTTTTATTTATATTATCCCAAAGGGATAAAACGTTTATAGAAAGAATTGATGATAAAATCTACGACCCCAGCGGGGTCGAAAAAACGATTAATAACATTTAATCTATAAACCTTTGATGCCATTGGCATCATGATGTTACAATTATATACGAATATATATTTATTAGCTAAAAACCTTTGTCCTGTTGTTCTGCTGCATTTTTACTCAATCCAATCAAACAAATATTTTTCATTATACTCAATCTTAAAGTTCTTCAGGAATTGCATATACTCATCTTTAAACGTTTGTTTTTTGTGGTGTTCTTTTTGGTTCATCACATATTTTGCAACTGTATCTATTTGTGAATGACTATATGAAAATGCACCATACCCTTCCTGCTAATTAAATCTGAATTTTGTAAGATCATTTTCTTTAATGAATTCATTGCTTGATTTTTTTATTTCTCTTACAAGATCACTTAAGCAGCAAGTTGGTTTCATTCCAATAAATATGTGAATATGGTTTGACGTACCATTAATGGCAATCATTTTTTGATCTTTGTTTTGTACAATACCAGTAATGTATTGGTACAAACGTTCTTCCCATAAACCATCAATTAAAGCAGCTCTGTTTTGTACAGCAAAAACCAATTGAATATAAATTTGAGAATAGGTACTTGGCATAAGAAAATTACATTTCGTCCTGTTAAGATATGAATAATATTAATGATGTTTTATGTCAATAACAACCTAAAACCTTATTGCTATTTAAAATCCTTTATTTTTATACCATAGGTGTTTAATATTTTTACAATCATGAATAAATTTCTCATTATAGGCCTGGGTAATGTTGGAACTGAATATCATCGCACACGTCATAATATTGGATTTGATGTGGTGGATGCATTTGTTTTAAAACATGGTGGAATGTTTCAGTTGGGGCGATTGGCTTATATGGCAGAAGTAAAATGGAAAGGAAAAATATTTATCTGCCTCAAGCCAACCACATTCATGAATTTAAGCGGCAAAGCTTTTAAATACTGGATGGATAAAGAAAAAATTGCATTAGAAAATACCATAACTATTGTTGATGATGTGGCATTACCTATTTCAAAACTTCGCCTTCGTCCATCAGGCAGTGATGGTGGTCACAATGGTTTAAGAGATATTCAATTAACCATTGGTACAGATCAATATCCTAAATTAAGATTCGGTACAGGAAATAATTTTCCAAAAGGTATGCAGGTAGAATTTGTTTTAGGAAGATGGTGGCCCGAAGAACAACCCATTGTTCAGCAAAAAACAGAGAAATGTATAGACGTCATTGAATCATTTGCAACTATAGGTATAGCAAAGGCAATGAATATGGTAAACAATATATCCTTCACACAATAAAATCAACATTTTACAGTTATAGTTAGCGGAAATATAATTCAAGTAATCCTTACAAACTATCATCGGCTACTCTTAGCCAACTCAGTTCCGGTTACTTAATTACTATTTAATGCAACAACTATGAAAATATTCTGCGTTGGAAGGAATTATGCCGACCATGCAAAAGAATTGGGTAATGCTGTTCCAGAGGAACCTGTAATCTTTATGAAGCCTAAAAGTGCTTTATTACAGAGTAATGCTCCATTCTTTTATCCCGAGTTTTCAAATGAACTTCATTATGAGGTTGAATTGGTTTTGCATATATGCAAGAACGGAAAATACATTCCTGAACGTCAAGCCAATAAATTCTACAACAAACTTTCTGTAGGTATCGACTTTACTGCTAGAGATATTCAAGCTGAATTAAAGAAAAAAGGTTTGCCTTGGGAAAAAGCAAAAGCATGGGATAATTCAGCGGTGGTTGGAAAGTGGATCGATATTACTCCTGACAACAGTAAGAATCCCATCAATTTTTCTTTACTGAATAATACAGAA
>CAIQDX010000013.1 GCA_903870685.1 uncultured Chitinophagaceae bacterium
AAAGAATTACACGAATTATTTGTGCGATTAAGAAATGAATTCAATCAAACATTTTTAATTGTAACACATAATGAAGAATTAGCAGCAATGAGCGACAGAACATTGCACATGAAAGATGGGTTGATTATTTAATGTGCAGATTACAATCTTGCTTTCCACACAATTTCTTCAACGTTTAATAAGTGCGCAATATATCTTGCCAGTACAAATAAATAATCGCTTAAACGATTGAGGTATTTAATAACTAATAAGTCAACAAACATTTCATTCTCCATCATGTTAACGCAAATTCTTTCTGAGCGACGACAAACACAACGTGCAATATGAGTAGTGGATACAGCAATATGTCCGCCGGGTAAAATAAAATTTTTCATTTCCGGCAATACTTCATTCATTTTATCAATTTCATTTTCCAATACATTAATATCGCTTTCTTTCAGATCAGGAATTTTCATCGATGTTTCTTTTTCTGGATCGCAAGCCAATGATGAACCAACGGTAAATAAACGATCCTGAATTTCTTTTAAAATAATTTTTGTATGAGTATCGGAAATCGAATCGCTAACTAATCCAATAAAAGAATTCAATTCATCAACAGTTCCATAACTTTCAATGCGGATATGGCTTTTAGGAACTTTTGTTCCGCCAATTAATGATGTTTTACCAAGGTCGCCTGTTTTAGTATATATTTTAAATGACATGATTTTTGAATTGAAAAGTATCAAACAAAATTAATACAGGAAAGTTCGTAAATAAAAATGGAGAGATACTCTCTCTCCACAATTATTCTTTAAGTATTTAAAATCAATTATTGCAACTGATGATCTTTATAATGCAAATGCGCTTCTGCGCCGGTTCTATCACTTTCAACAATACCATCTCTTAATCTAACAACACGTTTTGCATAGCGTGCAATGTCTTCTTCATGTGTAACCAAAACAACGGTATTACCGGCTTCCTGAATTTTGCCAAAAATTTCCATTACTTCAGCCGATGTTTTAGTATCTAAATTTCCTGTTGGTTCATCAGCCAACAACAATGAAGGATTGTTTACCAATGCACGAGCAATGGCAACACGTTGAATTTGTCCGCCACTTAATTCATTTGATTTATGATGACTTCTGTCTGCCAAACCAACTTTTTCCAAAGCTTCCATGGCTCTTTCCATTCTTTCTTTTTTTGCAACACCAGCATATATTAATGGTAGTGCAACATTTTCGGCGGCACTTAATCTTGGCAATAAATTAAATTGCTGAAACACAAAACCTATTTCAGAATTTCTAACTTCTGCCAGATCATCATCTTTCATTTTGCTTACATCTTTTTCATTCAAAATGTATTTGCCGCCTGTTGGAGAATCAAGACAACCCAATATATTCATCAAAGTACTTTTGCCGCTTCCCGATGGTCCCATCAAAGCAACATATTCGTTCTTGAAAATATCAAGTGTAATTCCTTTTAATACAGGAATGGCTTGATTTCCCATGAAATAACTTTTTTGCAGGTCGTCTAATTTTATAATTGCATCCATCGATTAAGAATTAAATCTTGAATTAAAATAGTTGGTTTATTTTTTTATAACCGTTGGCACCTTAAAAAATTCTTCATCTTTCAATGGCGCATTTTTTAAAGCATCTTCACGGCTTATACTTCCTTTAATAACATCATCACGCAAAACGTTTTCGGTATCACTCATATGCAATAAAGGCTCAACACCTGTTGTATCAATTTCTTTTAATTGCTCAACAAAGGCGATCATATTTTGAAGGTCTTTTTTGATGGAACCTTTTTCATCTTCATTAAAACGCAATCTGGCCAAATGCGCCAGATTATCAATTGTTGTATCAGTAACTTGCATAATGACAAATGTAGCCGAAATGCCTGCATTTTTTTCAATGTTTTTGATGGATGTTAAGATTGCAAAAAAAAAATTATCTTTCCACTCGTCTATTTTCAATGATCATTTATTTATGAGTAACCCAAACGAATATCGTTTCGCATTTACTTTAAAAGTATTAATTGCAGAGGATAATGAGATGAATAAACTGCTTCTGTCAAGCGTTTTAAGCAATTGGGGGATCGAATTCAAGATGGCAACCAATGGTATTGAAGTAATTGATTTAATGCAGAACCATGATTTTGATTTGATATTAATGGACATTCAAATGCCCGAAAAAGATGGTGTTGAAGCAACTGTTGAGATTCGCAAATTTTTGGATGAACGGAAAAAGAATATCCCGATAATTGCCTTAACCGCCAATGCTGTCAAGGGCGAAGAGAAAAAATATTTTGAAGTTGGCATGAATGGTTTTCTTACCAAACCCTTTAATGAAAAAGATTTATTTGAAATAGTGAATGAGGTTCTAAAAGCTCATAAATTAAAATTTCCGGATAGAAAATAAATATTGCAATTATGCAAAGTTCATCAAAACTCTATGACCTTTCTTTGATAGAAGAATTGCTGAATGGTAATAAAGATTCAATAAAAAAAATAATCGAAATTTTTGTTCAATCTACCCCTTTAACCGTTTCTGCAATGATGGAAGCTTGTAATGCAAAAGATTGGTCAAGAACCGGAAAAGAAGCGCACAGTTTAAAATCGACTATTGCCACGCTGAAAATGGATTCCATCCTTGCTGATATAAAAAAAATAGAAATCAACAGTAACACTGCAACTGATGTTGAAGAAATTCCAGTATTAGTTAATAAAGTTAAATCAATAATTGATGAAACGATTCTTCAATTAAAACAGGATTTTAATTTCTAATTATTTCTTCTTCCTAATTGATTTATAAATTTTAATTCCGCTCATTAAAATAATGATGAAGGCAATTAAGCCAATCAATCCCCAAACAAAACTGATACTTTCTTTTACGGTTACTAAAAATACGATGGCGAATAAAAGTATCGTAGCTACTTCGTTCCAAACTCTTAATTGTTGCGAGGTATATTTATAAATTCCTTTTGCTTCCTGTAAATAAATTTTGTGCAATGTGAAATGATATGCATATAACAAAACAACAAAAATTAATTTAAGCAATAGCCATCTTCCTTCTGGTAAAAATAAAATTTGAAACCACGGACCGTTTAATAAAA
Organism: uncultured Chitinophagaceae bacterium; assembly: GCA_903870685.1. Classification (GTDB taxonomy): domain Bacteria; phylum Bacteroidota; class Bacteroidia; order Chitinophagales; family Chitinophagaceae; genus CAIQDX01. The sequence continues at coordinate 3,097 of CAIQDX010000013.1, forward strand.
CCACAACACCAAATATTAAAGTTAGAATAGCTGATGGCCAAGTAATAATGTACCACAAACGATTGGTCATAAGCAAAAGCTGATCTCGTAATATCTTTTTTTCAATTTCATTTTTTTCACCTGCTTCGGTTAGATAAATAAAAAACCGCGGCATATAAAAAAGTCCGGCAAACCATGTTACCACAAAAATGATATGAATTGCTTTTAAATAGAGATACATTTTAATTTATAATTTTTCGTTTATCAATTTAGTCATCGCATCAACCCACAAACTATTTGTATTTAAACAAGGGATCATGTTAAAACTTTCTCCTCCGGCATGTAAAAAAGTCTCTTTTCCACGTTCAGCAATTTCTTCCAATGTTTCTAAACAATCGCTCACAAATGCCGGGCAAAGTATCAATATTTTTTTTATGCCTTCTTTTGGTAATTCTTCCAAACGTATATCAGTAAAGGGTTGCAGCCATCCTTTACCAAGTCGTGATTGAAATGTAAGTGTATATTTATCGGAAGGAATATTTAATTTTTCGGTAACCAATTTTGTTGTTGCAAACACTTGATGGCGATAACAAGTTTCATGTGCAGGCGATGCAACATTACAACAATCCATTACTTGCAAGCAATGACATTTTGTTGTATCGCTTTTACGAATATGACGTTCGGGAATGCCGTGATAACTAAAAACAATTTTATCGTAATCCTGGTTCAAATAAGGTTGAATAGATGACGCCAATGCATTAATATAATTTGCATCGTTATAAAAAGGTTGAACCGTTGTTAACTTAAAATTGTAATTATTTTTCTTATGAATTTCATAAGCATAATCAACTGCTGTTTCAAAACTACTCATGGCATAATGCGGATACAAGGGAAACAAAATCACTTCTTCCAAATCCGGAACAGCTTTTAATAATTTTTCAAACCCTTCTGTAGGATTAGGATTTCCATACCGCATAATTATTTCAACTGGCTCTTCAAATTTTTGTTGAACCGCTTTTTGTAATTCTTTGGTCAGCACAATTAATGGCGATCCGTCTTTTGTCCAAATTGTTTTATATGCTTCTGCCGATTTGGGTGCACGAAACGGAACAATAATTCCTCTTACTAATAATGCTCTTGCCAAAAAAGGAATGTCGATTACTTTTTCATCCATCAAAAATTCATTCAAATAAATTCTAACGTCTTTAACTGAAGTTGAATTTGGAGAGCCTAAATTCATTAACAATATTCCTTTCTTAACTTTTTGTGGCATAGTGCTTGCTTAATTTGCAAATGTAATCAACAAGAGTGTTTTAAGAGATTTGATTGTCATAAAATTGTCGGAAAAAATAAATTTAATTTTTTATTAATTGAATGATTGATAAAAAATAATCATTCGATTTTAAAGATGACAGATAAATGACACAGAAATGATGAATATCATCTTTTTCTGGAATCTCTGAAAGATACATTTGCATAAGAATTTTGAAAAAGTAGAAAGCAATGCACTTAAGTCAATTTTTCGTTATCGGAATCAACTACAAAAAAACTGATGCAACCATCAGAGGACAGTTTGCAGTTAATGCCGATCAATACAATTCAATTCTTCAAAAAGCAGATGCCATGGGCATCAACGAATTATTTGTTTTAAGTACTTGTAACCGCACAGAAGTTTATGCACTTGCATTCGATGCTGATGTTTTAATTAAATTGCTTTGCAGCGAAACAACCGGTTCGGCAAATACTTTTAAAAATTTGTGTTATATAAAACAAGGACAAGAAGCTATTGAACATATTTTTTCTGTGGGCGCAGGATTAGATTCACAAATTTTAGGCGATTATGAAATTGTTGGTCAAATGAAACTGGCAGTTAAATTCTCAAGAGAGAAAGGTTTCATTGGCACATTTATAGAGAGATTGTTTAATACTGTTTTACAATCTTCAAAAGAAATAAAAAACAAAACTGCATTAAGCGGCGGAACAGTTTCTGTTTCATTTGCTGCCATCCAATTTTTAAAACAAAATATTTGTGATTTCTCTGATAAAAAAATTGTGTTGTTAGGCACAGGAAAAATTGGGAAAAATACTTGCAAGAATTTAGTTGACTACTTACATACTACGAACATTACTTTAATTAATCGTACCGAAGAAAAAGCAATTGAATTAGCAACAGAATTAAAATTGCAAACAGCATCGATGGATGAATTAGATAATCAAGTTGCAGCAGCCGATATCATTATCGTTGCAACAAATGCAGAAGAAGCTGTGATTAAAAAATCTTCACTCATCAACAGCAATCCAAAAATTTTAATTGATCTGTCTATTCCAAATAATATCGAAACTTCCGTTAAAGAATTAGATCATATTATTTTGGCAAATGTGGATGATCTTTCAAAAATTAATGACGCTACTTTACAAAAAAGAATTGATGAAGTGCCACAAGCAAAAGCAATTATTAAAAAATTCATGAATGAATTTTACGAATGGAATTGTTTGCGCAAATATGCTCCTGTTTTAAGAGCATTGAAAGAAAAACTGCACGACATTCATACCTGCAATTTATTTTTATCAGCATTTGAATATGATGAAATTCCTGAACCAAATTCAGAATTTATTCAAAAAGCTGTGAACAACATGGCCATTAAAATGCGCCGTCAGCATACCCCCGGCTGCAATTATATTCAGGCTATAAATGATTACATTGCACAACCTGTGTTAGCTTAATCAGATTTCATGAAAAAAATTTTACGCATCGGTACACGAGACAGTCAATTAGCTGTTTGGCAAGCAACATTTGTAAAAAATGAATTAGCTAAACACGGAATTGTATCTGAATTAGTTTTAATTAAAAGTGATGGCGATATTGATCTTGTTACCCCATTGTACGAAATTGGTGTGCAAGGTGTATTTACAAAAACTTTAGATGCAGCATTATTAAGTAATAAGATTGATATTGCAGTTCACTCGATGAAAGATGTGCCTACCCAATTAGCACAAGGCATTCAGCAGGCTGCTGTTTTAAAAAGAGCGAATTTTAAAGATATTTTAGTATTGCATCCGGATATTGATAAAAGAAATAATCGTTTTGGAATAAGGTTCATTGAAGATATAACCATTGGAAGCAAAACGATAAAAGAAAATGATTGGACTATTAGACTTCGTGAAGATATTTCTAATCCTGGTAAGCCTGAAAAAATATGTATTGCTACAAGTTCAGTACGCAGAATTGCTCAATGGAAAAATCGTTTCCCCAATAGTATAATAGAAAATTTACGTGGCAATGTAAATACGCGATTAAAAAAATTAAAAGAAAGCGAATGGCATGGAGCTATTTTTGCAGCTGCAGGTTTAGAGAGAATAAATCTTCGTCCCGAAAATTCTATTGAACTGGATTGGATGTTACCTGCGCCTGCGCAAGGTGCCATCATGATTGTTTGTAGAGAAAATGATATTGACTCAAAAAATAAAACTGTTTTATTGAATGATGAAACAACAGCAATCTGTACTAAACTTGAAAGAGATTTTCTAAGAACATTAATGGGCGGATGCTCAACACCAATAAGTGCTTTGGCTGAAATAAAAAAAGGCAAAGTAAACTTTAAGTGTAATATTCTTTCTTTGGATGGAAAAGAAAAAGCTGAAACTTCTTTTGGTGGTTACTTAATTAATAACGCACTTGATTTAGGTGTAACTGCTGCAAATTATATCTTGGAAAATGGCGGCAGAAAAATTGCAAAAAAAATTCGCAATGGCGGAATATAAATTTCAAATATTATGCACCAAGTTGCTTGATGAAACAACCATTCACAAAGCAGCAGATCAATCAATAAATATTGACATAATTTCTTTTATTGAAATTGAAAATATTAATTCGCAAGAACTCATTCAACAAATACAATCACTTCAATCAAAAAAAATAACCGCTGTTTTTACCAGCGTTAATTCAGTTGAATCTGTTGCAAAACATCTTACCGTAAAACCCGATTGGAAAATATTTTCGATTGGTGGTGCCACCAAAGAAATGGTATTGAAATTTTTTGAAGAGAAATCTATTTTAGCAACTGCAAAAAATGCAACCGCATTATGCGAAAAAATTATTGCCAATAAATCAATCAAAGAACTAACATTTTTTTGTGGTGATCAACGTTTAAACGAATTACCCGAAACATTATTCACTCATGGAATTAATGTAGAAGAATTAGTTGTTTATAAAAATATTTTACGACCAACAACGATAGAAAAAAATTATGACGCTGTTGTTTTTTTTAGTCCGAGTGCAGTAAATAGTTTTTTTACTTTAAACACTTTGCCCATTAATACTGTTATTTTTTCTATCGGAAAAACAACAACTGCAACCATTCAATCTTATTGCAGCAATATGATCATTACGAGTGAATGGCCCGGTAAAGAACAAATGATCGAAAGAGTAATTGGTTATTTTAATCCAAATAAAATATCAGCATGAGTATTATAAAAAATGATTTGTTATTAAGAACATTGCGTGGCGAAGAAACAGAACGAACACCGGTTTGGATGATGCGTCAGGCAGGAAGATATTTGCCTGAATATTTAGTGTTGAGAAAACAATATGATTTTTTCACTCGTTGTCAAACGCCTGAATTAGCTGCTGCCATTACATTACAGCCAGTTGATATTGTTGGTGTGGATGCTGCGATTTTATTTTCGGATATTTTAGTGGTACCGCAAGCAATGGGATTAGAAGTACAATTAATTGAAAGTAAAGGACCGATTTTACCCGATCCAATTAAAACAATAAAAGACTTAATTCGTGTTCGTGTTCCAAATGTTGATGATACATTGGGGTATGTTTTTGATGCGATAAAATTAATTAAACAAGAATTAAATGGTCGTGTTCCATTGATTGGTTTTGCAGGAGCACCATGGACAATTTTATGTTACATGGTTCAGGGAAAAGGTTCTAAAACTTTTGATGAAGCAAAAGCATTTTGTTACATGCAACCTGAATTGGCACATCAGTTATTGCAAATGATAACTGATACAACCATTGCCTATTTAAAAGGACAAGTAGCTGCGGGTGCTGATACAGTTCAAATATTTGATAGCTGGGGTGGGTTATTAGGACCGGATGATTTTGAAAATCTTTCTTTGCAATATATCCGTCAAATCGTTACAGCAGTAAAAGATGATGCACCTGTAATTATTTTTGCAAAAGGTGCATGGCATAGTTTAGATGCGATGGCAGCAACAGGTGCAGCAGGTTTGGGAATTGATTGGTGCATAAAACCTCAAATAGCAAGACAATTGTCAGGAAATAATATCACACTTCAAGGTAATTTTGATCCGGCGAAATTGTTGTCGCCAATTCCTGTAATTAAAAAAGAAGTAAAACAAATGTTGCATGCTTTTGGAAAAGGACATCATATTGCGAACTTAGGTCATGGTATTTTACCAAATGTTCCTGTTGATCATGCAAGAGCATTTGTTGATACAGTGAAAGAATTTAAATGGAATGATTAATTAGATGAAGAGCGATAAGAACGTTGAAGAGTGCGACGCAACAAAAGCTAAATAGAATTTCAAAAGTTGGTAACAAAAAAATATTAAAATGCATTTACAAAGAAGAAATAGAATATTGCGTGCAACACCTGCAATTAGAAGTATGGTTGCAGAAAGTTCTTTATCGCCAAACGATTTTATTGCACCATTATTTATTGATGAAGGAAGTAATTTGGCATACGAAATTCCATCGATGCCAAATTATTTTCGTTACTCGATTGATCTTACTATTCAAGAAGTAAAACTCTTGTGGAGTTTAGGAATTAAATCTGTTTTATTATTTGTAAAAGCAAAAGACGAAACAAAAGATAACATCGGAAAAGAAGCATGGAACCCCGATGGTTTAATGCAACGTGCCATTAAAGCAATAAAAGATGCAGTGCCTGAAATGCTTGTTATGACTGATGTTGCGCTGGATCCTTATTCAATTTATGGTCATGATGGAATTGTAAAAGATGGCGAAATTGTAAATGATGAAACTGTTGATGCTTTGGTACAAATGAGTTTAAGTCATGCACAAGCCGGAGCCGATTTTGTTGCGCCAAGCGATATGATGGATGGACGAATTGGTGCTATTCGTGAAGCATTAGAACATGAAGGTTTTACTAAAACAGGCATCATGAGTTACAGTGCAAAATATGCATCATGTTTTTATGGACCATTCCGCGATGCATTGGATAGTGCACCTGGATTTGGTGATAAGAAAACATATCAAATGGATTATTCAAATCGCAAAGAAGCGATAAGAGAAACACTGATGGATATTGCTGAAGGTGCAGATATTGTAATGATAAAACCTGCAATGGCTTATTTAGATATTATTCGCGAAATAAAAAATACAGTTGATGTTCCGGTAAGTGCTTATCATGTTAGTGGTGAATATGCCATGATTAAAGCTGCTGCAAAAATGGGTTGGCTAAATGAAGAAAAAGCTATTCTCGAAAGTTTGGGTTCTATCAAACGTGCCGGTGCTGATTTAATTGCAACTTATTTTGCGAAGGATGCAGTAAAATTAATTTCTTAACCCTTAATAGTTTTTTATGTATATCATCGAATCAACTTACAAAGTATCAGCAAAAGAAATAGATAAAAATTTAGATGCGCACATGGAATACATTGAAAAATATTCCAACACTGGTCATTTTTTAGCATCTGGTCGTAAAGTGCCACGCGATGGTGGAATTATTTTAGCAAAGGCCGCCACAAGAAAAAGAATTGAAGATATTGTTTCGAAAGATCCTTTAAACATTGCAGGTTTAGCCGAATATCGTATCATCGATTTTAAAGCAACTAAAAATACCAAAGAGTATAAAACATTTATTGGTGAAGACGAATATGTTGGTTAATTTTTTTATTGACTAAGCTGCAAATCCTTGTTGGGCTTGAGTTGCGTCGCACTCTTGTACGGTTTGTTATCAATGAGCAATAATTAATTTATCTTCTCATCCCGGGAAACTTACCACCCATGGGCATTTTATTCATCATGCCCATCATTTTTTTCATTTGTTCAAACTGTTTCATAAAAGCATTTACATCATTCATATCTTTTCCGCAACCTTTTGCAATACGTAATTTTCTTTTTGCATCAATTAAATCAGGATTACTTCTTTCCTCGGGTGTCATGCTGTGAATGATAGCTTCAACACCTTTAAACGCGTCATCTTTTATATCAACATCTTTCATTGCTTTACCAACACCCGGAATCATTCCCATCAAATCTTTTAAGTTACCCATCTTTTTTATTTGTTGCAACTGTTCTAAAAAATCTTGAAAGTCAAATTGATTTTTTTTGATCTTCTTTTCTAATCTTTTTGCTTGCTCTTCATCAAATTGATCTTGTGCTTTTTCAACTAATGAAGCAATATCACCCATTCCTAAAATTCGTTGCGCCATACGATCGGGATAAAACACATCAAGTGTATCCATCTTCTCGCCGCTGCTCATGAATTTTATTGGCTTATCAACTGTGTATTTTATGGAGAGCGCAGCACCACCACGAGTATCACCATCCAACTTTGTAAGAACAACTCCTGTAAAATCTAATTTATCATTAAATGCTTTTGCAGTGTTCACGGCATCTTGTCCGGTCATCGCATCAACCACAAATAAAATTTCTGTAGGATTCACTGCCAGCTTTATGTTCGACACTTCGGTCATCATCACTTCATCAATCGCCAAACGGCCCGCAGTATCAATAATTACAACATTTTTATTTTTTGATTTTGCTTCTTTAATGGCATTTTGAACAATCTCAACAGCATTTTTATTTTCTCTTTCGGCATAAATATCAACACCAATTTGTTCGGCTAAAACAGTTAACTGATCTATCGCTGCCGGACGATAAATATCAGCAGCAACAACCAATGGTGATTTTCCTTTTTTTGTTTTTAAATAATTGGCAAGCTTACCTGTAAAAGTTGTTTTACCACTACCTTGTAATCCTGCAATTAATATTACTGCGGGGTTTCCGGTGATATTAAATTCTGATGCAGTGCCGCCCATTAAATCAGTTAATTCATCCTGAACAATTTTTACCATTAATTGTCCGGGGCTGATTGCATTCAAAACTTTTTCGCCGGTAGCTTTTTCTTTTACTTTATCAGTAAACTCTTTGGCGATCTTAAAATTTACATCGGCATCAATCAATGCACGACGAATATCTTTTACAGTATTCGCAATATTGAGATCGTTAATGCGTGCTTCGCCTTTAAGGTTCTTAAACGCGGATTCTAATTTTTCGCTGAGTGAATTAAACATGGTTCTCTATTTTCAATCTTTCACAAATAAAAAAGTGAACTTAATGAGTTCACTTTAAAATGAGGTGCAAATATAATCGGAGATTTTGTTTTATCCGAGATAAACCTTCAAATGCTTGCAGCGACTGGTGCTACGAAGTTTATTAATTGCTTTATCTTTTATTTGACGAACTCGTTCACGGGTCAAATTAAATCGAGCGCCAATATCTTCAAGACTTAAAGCATTATCAATTCCAATTCCAAAAAAATAACATATCACAGCTTTTTGTCTGTCGGTTAACGATAACATACTACGTTCAATCTCTGTACGCAATGATTCGTGATATTCTAATTTAGAATCAGTTTTTTCAGCATTAGGATTAATCATCACATCCATTAAGGTACTATCCTCTCCATCGGATAAAGGAGTGTCCATACTGATATGGCGAGTGCCGACATTCATTGTTGCTCTAATTTCTTCCAAATCCATATCCAACAAATTTGCTAATTCTTCTGCAGTTGGTTCTCTTTCAAACTCCTGTTCTAATTGCTGATAAGCTTTACTGATTCGATTGGATAATCCAACTTTATTCAATGGTAATCGAACAATACGGCTTTGTTCAGCCAATGCTTGTAAAATACTCTGACGAATCCACCAAACTGCGTAAGAAATAAATTTAAAGCCACGTGTTTCATCAAAACGAAGTGCAGCTTTAATTAAACCAAGGTTTCCTTCATTAATCAAATCGGGTAATGTTAATCCCTGATTTTGGTATTGTTTCGCAACAGATACCACGAATCTTAAATTTGATTTTACCAATCGATCCAACGCTCGCTGATCGCCATTTTTAATTAGTATTGCCAGGTTTACCTCTTCTTCGGCAGAAATAAGGTCTACTTTTCCAATCTCTTGCAAATACTTTTCTAAGCTTTGGCTTTCGCGATTGGTGATAGATTTTGAAATCTTGAGTTGACGCATACTCATATATGCAGTATTAGGTTATGGTGGGTTGAATTTTTTTACGAAAAAATCAGTCTCCTCAGCGTCATATTGTTATAGCAATTTAAGAAACTTACATAATACCTTCCAAAAAAATTATTGTTGCAACATCAAAAACGATAATTGAGTTGTTTTTTACCCGCTTAAAAACAACCTTTTACCAACATTCCTATCGCATTTAAAAAAAAACATTTGGATGCTGTGGATTATTTAATATTATTGCAGCCCTACGTTTGTAGTTTAATTAGACATTAATGAGTAAGAAGCAATTATTTACTATCGAATTTCCGGTGCGTTGCTCACCGAGTATTTTGTATGAATTTTTAAGCACCCCTGCTGGATTGCAAGAATGGTTTGCCGATAAGGTAGATGAATGGGAAGGTGTTTACAGTTTTACATGGAATGGTGGCACGCCTGATAAAGCTGAAATTAAAGAAAAAGAAGAAGATAAATTTATTCGATTCAGGTGGTTGCATTCTGAAAAGAACGAATACTTTGAATTCAAAATTGAAAAAACTGAAATCTCTAACCAAACAATTTTGGTTATAAAAGATTTTGCAGAAAAAAGTGAAATCAAAGATCAGAGCCAATTGTGGAGTTACCAGATAAAAGAATTATTTCATCGATTAGGTAGCTAATTTTTTTTCTACAATAAACCCAGCATCGTTTCGAAGGTTTCTTTTAAAAATATTTCAACATCATCCCACTGATGAAGTGGGATTTTTTTTGCCAGCTTTATAAAAGATAACTGTTGGATTTCTTCTTCAGAAAATTCGTTCAACAGTTTATAATTATCATTTCTGAAATGATATTGCCATTCATTTTTATTACAACACAAATACCAATCAGGTTTTTCTTGCAACTTGAAATTTGCGACTTGAAGCTTATTTCTAAATTTTCCTTTCAATTGCAATGTGATTGAAAAATAATTGCCCCACCAGAAATAGGTTCTGATAGCAAAAACATCCTTCTCTGTAAAATATCTTGGATAATCGAGCATCACCCATGGCAATCCTTCATAATTTTCGCCTTTCGAAATTTTTGGTGAGATAATTTTTATTTCATCTTCTAAAAAATTATTCGCCTCTTTTACAGCATAATCGCTCATCTCACCAAATAAATCATATACTTTGGTAATTATTTTGTTCTTTGTTAAAATAAAATCAGCATTGGTAACTAAGTCCAATTCTCTTTGCGAAAGTTTTACATTTGCCATTCACAATAGTAAGAAAGCATCCGTTGATAAAAAAATTAGACATACTCATTATCCGTGCATTCATTGGTCCTTTTTTGGCAACCTTTCTTATTTCGCTATTTGTTTTAGTGATGCAATTTTTTTGGTTATACATTGATGATCTTGTTGGCAAAGGATTAGATTTTGGAACTTTAGCTTATCTCACGGGCATGGTTGCCATCACATGGGTGCCGCTGGCATTGCCATTGGCCTTGTTGCTTTCTTCCATCATGACCTTTGGTAATTTGGGCGAAACATTCGAGATCGTTGCTATTAAAGCTGCCGGTATTCCTTTGTTACGTTTTATGCGACCATTATTAATAGTTACCGTTTTTATTAGTGGCATTGCATTTTTATTTGCCAATAATATTATTCCAGTGGCACAATTAAAATTAGCTGCGATCAAATATGATATTATTGTTTCGAAACCGGCATTTGATATTAAAGAAGGTGTTTTTTATAACAGGATTGAAGGTTACATTATTAAATTAGGAAAGAAAGATAAAGACGACAGCACTATTCATAATGTTGTTATTTATAAAAAAACTTACAACCTTCAAGACAATTTATTAATTGGCGAAAGTGGTATCATGCGTGTAACTGCTGATAAAAAGTTTTTAGAATTTATTTTGAAGAATGGATACAGTTACGAAGAGAAAGGTCCGAGAATGAACCTGGCAACCGATTTCACTAAAACAGGTTTTAAAGAATATAAAAAAGTTTTTGATCTGAATAGTTTCAGATTAAATAAGTCGGCCGACAGTTCTTTCAAATACGATCCGAAAATGTTAAGCGTTCGTCAGTTAAATACAACAATTGATTCGCTTGAGAATGTTGGAAAAATTTATTTAAAAAGAGCAACCATTGAACTAAATCCATTTTTCTCTTTTGGCAAATATGCAGATTCAAGTTGGCCAAAAGCTGATACAGTTGCAATGAAAAAAATAAGAAATCTCAGCGCAATCATTCCGGATTCAGTTCGTGGATTAGTTGGCGATAGAGCGATTGCTGAAGTTAATTCTTCAAAAAGCAGCATTAATTTATTATCGGATGATTACTTATTAAAAATGCAATCACTCCGTAATCATGAAATTGAGTGGCATCGCAAGTTTACACTAAGTGTTGCCTGTTTGGTTTTATTTTTAATTGGTGCACCATTGGGTTCAATCATTCGCAAAGGTGGTTTAGGAACACCATTAGTTTTCGCTATCATATTCTTTGTGATATTCCATTTACTCAACACTTTTGGAGAAAAATTTGCCAAATCATTTGAGATGAATGCAATTGGTGGTATGTGGCTTTCAACATTTATTTTAATTCCAATCGGCGGATTTCTTACTTATAAAGCCATGAAAGATTCACAATTATTTAATCAGGAATATTATTATCGCACCTTTAAAAAATTGCGACCGTTTTTTGCTAATTTCAAATTCTTTAAATCTTCACAATAAAAATTTTGAACCATGAAAAACAAAAATACAAGTCGCAGAAATTTTATTGCAAACACCGGTAAAGCCGGACTTGCAATTGGTTTAAGTGCCACAGTTTTACCGTCGCTTGCAAATCGGTTTAATGCTGCTTCATCTGCAACCGGTATTCCTTATTCGCAACAACCATTGTTATATGGTTATAAAGATTTGGAAGTTTCGATCGATGCATTAACAATGGAAATTCATTATTCAAAACATGCTGCCACTTACGCAAAAAATTTAGCTGATGCAGTTGTTGCTGAAAAAATTGATACAAAAGCAATATCGCTGGAAGACTTGATGGCAAAGGTTTCTAAGTATTCGCCAAAAGTTAGGAATAATGGTGGCGGACATTATAATCACGAATTGTTTTGGCAAAGTATGAGTCCGAAATCTTCTGCAAAACCTGATGGAAAATTATTATCAAGTATTGAAAAAGATTTTGGTTCGTTCGAAACTTTTAAAACACAATTTACCGATGCTGGTAAAAACAGATTTGGCAGTGGCTGGGCATGGCTGGTAATTAATAACGATAAAAAATTAATTATCGGTTCAACACCAAACCAGGATAATCCGTTGATGGATGTAAGTGATTTAAAAGGAACACCATTATTAGGATTGGATGTTTGGGAACATGCTTATTATTTGCGTTATCAAAATAAACGCCCTGATTATATTAATGCCTGGTGGAATGTTGTTAATTGGGAAATTGTTCAAAAAAGATTTGATGCAGCGAGTTAAAAACTTGCAATGAAAACAGTACGTTGAAGAGTGCGACGCAACAGGCGATGCCATGAAATACAAAAGCTCGTAACAAAATAAAAAAATTAAACAGCACAAAGCATTGATAGTTTTGTGCTGTTATTTTTTAAAATAAAAAATATGAAAGCAACAGCAAAATGGGTGAGCAATTTAGCATTTGATGCAGTGAGCGATAATAACCATACCATTCGTTTAGACACAACTATTGCAGGTGGAAGTATTGATAGCGGCATGAGCCCGAAACAATTGCTGCTGGCTTCTTTGTGCGGTTGCAGCGGTATGGATGTGGTGAGTATTTTAGATAAGATGAAAGTTAAATATTCGAAGATCGAAATTGAAGCTGAAGCCGAACAAACCGATACACAACCAAAAGTTTTTATAGACATTAAAATGATCTATAAAGCTGATGTAACTGTTGCTGATATTGATAAATTAAATCGTGCAGTTGAATTATCGCACGAAAAATATTGCGGCGTTTCCGCCATGCTAAAAAAGCATTGCAATATTACTTACAAGGTTGAGTTGATTTAAGTTTTACATTTGACTCTCAAAAAAAATTTCTTGCAAAAAGCGCAACAAAATTTTCGATTGCAATCATGGGTCACTGCATTAAGTGTGCTGTTATTTGTGGCAAAAATTATTGCATATTATCTCACACATTCTTTAGCAATTTTAACTGATGCATTAGAAAGTATTGTTAATGTACTTGCCGGTTTTATCGGATTATTTTCTTTGTATGTTGCTGCGAAACCAAGAGATACCGAACATCCTTATGGTCATGGTAAAGCGGAGTTTGTATCAGCTGCTGCAGAAGGTGCATTGATTGTTGCTGCAGGGTTCTTTATTATTTACGAAACGGTTCAAAACATTATTACAAAAAATCCGATTGAACAATTAGATACAGGATTAATTCTTGTTGGTATAACAGGTGCAATAAATTTTATTGCAGGCTCTGTTTGTATTAAACTTGGAAAGAAAAATAATTCGCTTGCATTACAAGCAAGCGGTAAGCATCTGCACATCGATACTTATTCAACCATTGCAATCATCGCAGGATTATTAATTATTTTATTTACACAAATATTTTGGTTAGATAAATTAATTGCCGCAGTGTTAAGCATTGTCATAATTTACAATGGATATAAAATTCTTCGTTCATCATTAGCCGGTATCATGGATGAGGCTGATATGAATTTGATAAACCAATTTGTTGAAATATTAAATAAGAACAGAAGAGAGAACTGGATTGATGTTCACAATCTTCGTGTAATCAAATACGGCAGCACTTTACACATAGATTGTCATTTAACAGTGCCATGGTATTTGAATGTTCATGAAGCACATAATGAAGTTGATGCATTAGAAAAAATAATTACAAAAACATTTTCTGATTCCATCGAATCTTTTGTTCACACCGATGGTTGTTTACCTTTTAGTTGCAACATCTGTTCTAAAAATGATTGTGAGAAAAGACAACATCCTTTTACGCATCAAATTAATTGGACTTTAAAAAATATCATCACCAATCAAAAACATAATTCTGAAACAAGTAATAATTAATTGTTGATTTTACTCATTAAAAATTAATAGAAACAAATTTATCTTCGTTCAAAATTAAAACACCGATTATGCAAGTTTGGAAAGATTATCAGGAAAAAAACAAAGAAAGGTTCTTAAATGAATTATTGGAATTGCTCCGTATTCCAAGTGTTAGTTCCAGAAGTGAACACAAACAAGATATGATTCGCTGTGCCGAATCAGTTAAACAACATTTTCTAGATGCAGGCGCCGATACCGTAACAATTTATCCAACCGAAGGTCATCCGGTTGTGTATGGCGAAAAATTTGTTGATGCATCAAAGCCAACAGTTTTAGTATACGGACATTATGATGTACAACCAGTCGATCCGCTGGAACTCTGGCACAGCGGGCCTTTTGAGCCGGTGATAAAAGATGGAAAAATTTTTGCAAGAGGTTCAGCCGATGATAAAGGACAATTCTTTATGCATGTAAAAGCTTTGGAAACTTTAGTAAAAACAAATACACTTTCAACAAACATTAAATTTATTATTGAAGGTGAAGAAGAAATTGGAAGTCCTAATTTGGCAAAGTTTGTAAAAGCAAATAAAGAATTATTAAAAGCCGATGTTATTTTAATCAGCGATACTTCGATGCTTAGCATGGATACACCTTCCATCGATGTTGGCGTTCGCGGATTAAGTTATATCGAAGTTGAAGTTACTGCTGCCAACCGCGATCTGCACAGCGGTGTGTATGGCGGTGCTGTTGCAAATCCAATCACTGTTTTGGCAAAGATGATTGCTTCTTGTCACGATGAAAATAATCACATCACCATTCCGGGATTTTATGATGATGTTGTAAATGCAACTTCCGAAGAAAGAGCAAAAATGGCTAAAGCTCCTTTCGATGAAAATGAATACAAAAAAGATTTAGGTGTTGCAGAATTGTGGGGCGAAAAAGGTTATACAACAAATGAAAGAACAGGCATTCGTCCAACCATTGAGGTAAATGGAATTTGGGGCGGTTACCAGGGCGAAGGTGCAAAAACTGTTTTGCCCGGAAAAGCATTTGCAAAAATTTCTGCACGTTTGGTTCCTAATCAATCATCAACAAAAATCACCGAAAAATTAATTAATTATTTTACAAGCATTGCACCAAAAAGTGTTACGGTAAAAGCTGCAGAACACCATGGTGGCGAGCCTTACATGACACCAATCGATTCTAACGAATATCGTGCAGCCGCAAAAGCAGTGGCAGCAACGTTTGGCAAAGAACCTATTCCTGTTCGGGGCGGTGGAAGTATTCCTATTTGTGCTTTGTTCGAGCAAGTGTTGGGAATAAAAATTGTGTTCATGGGTTTTGGTTTGGATAGCGATAACCTTCATTCGCCCAACGAAAAATTCGATCTCGTTAATTTTTATAAAGGCATCGAAACCATTCCTTATTTCCACCAGTTCTATGCTGAAATGAAAAAGTAAATAATTCAAAAAATAACAACTAAAATCAACAATCATAAAAATGGTTGTTGATTTTTTTGTTACCAACTACAACACTTTAATCATCACCGGTTGCGTCGCACACTTGTACTGCATAACATTGTTCATCTTTTTTAACGTCACTAACACTAAGATGCACTAAGAAAATTCTTTACATTTCTTTGTGCCTTTGAGCCTTCGTGGCAAAAAATTATTTGCGTAAATCCGTGTTCGCATCATTTCATTATTTTTGAATCATGAGCGAAGCGAAAGAAAAATTAAGGATCGATAAATATCTCTGGGCAATTCGTTTATTTAAAACACGCAGTCAGGCCGGCGATGCATGCAGCAAAGGCAAAGTAAAATTCTTGGGCGAAAATATTAAAGCTTCAAAAATTATAAACATCAACGATGAATACGAAGTAAAAACAGAAAATAAAAGATGGCGAATTAAAGTAACTGGTTTATTGGAAAAACGTGTGCAGTACAGCGAAGCCATAAAATTTTATACTGATATCACACCTCCTGAAGAGCTCGACAGGATTGCATTTCAGGCCGCAACATTCAATACCGGCAAACGCCAAAGTAAAATTGGACGACCAACCAAAAAAGATAAAAGAGACCTGGATGATTTTATGGAAAGTTAATTATCTTATAAAAAATGCTTATGAAAAGTTTGTGTCTTTTTTTCGTTTTAATTTTTTCGTTGAGTATTTTATCAGCCCAACAAAAATTTAAGGTTAAGAATTCTATGGGAACTATAACTGAGATTCTAAGACAAGATTCTTTTCCAGCAGGATACAGATCTTTAGAATTATATATCAAACAAAATACAAATCCACGTCTTGGTTGCAAATGTTTGAAAATACCTGCAAAAGATAGTGTTATTAGAAAAACTGTAGTTGTAGATTTTATAATTAGTGAAGATGGATACCCAATTGAATTGCACGTTGAGAATGAAAATACAATTAATAGAAAACTAGTTAAAGAATCTATAAGAGTTATAAAACAAAGCCCACAATGGACACCTTCTGTGCAAAATGGAATCAAAGTGATTATTCGCCATAGAAGCTTTATTTACTTTGAATGTAAGAAAAAGACGAAACAAATTTAACTTGTGATTTTACTGGAATCTTTTCACAACTTTGCACCATGAACATTCACATCATAACAGTTGCACCAGAATTATTAGAAAGTCCTTTTTCACACAGCATCATGAAACGTGCACAGGATAAGGGTTTGCTCAATGTGCAATTACATAACTTAAGAAAGTGGGCAATTAATAAACATGCGCAGGTTGACGACTATCAATATGGTGGCGGTGCCGGAATGGTGATGATGTGCGAACCTTTGGCAAACGCCATTGATGAATTACAAAAAGAAAAAAAGTTTGATGAAATTATTTTCATGACACCCGATGGTGATGCATTAAATCAACAATCAGCCAATCAGTTGTCAATGAAAGAAAATATTTTAATTATTTGCGGACATTACAAAGGCGTCGATCAACGCATTCGTGAATTGTATATCACCAAAGAAATTTCTATTGGCGATTATGTATTGAGCGGTGGCGAATTGGCCGCTGCTGTTGTGGTTGATGCGATAGGCAGATTAATTCCCGGTGTGTTGAATGATGAAACATCTGCGCTCTTCGATTCGTTTCAGGATAATTTATTGGCACCACCTGTTTATACGCGTCCTGCTGATTTCAGGGGAATGAAAGTTCCTGAAATATTATTACAAGGCGATCCAAAAAAAGTGGAAGAATGGCGTTACGAACAATCATTGCAACACACAAAAGACAGACGCCCTGATCTTTTAAAAAACGATGAATAAAATAAACCGAATTATTCTTTACAATTTTATCTGCACTACAATTGGTGTTCCGGTGTAAATTGTTTTTACAATCAGAACATGATTTTCTTCATTTAAAAAAATATTGCTTTCGGAATTCTTATCAATGTCAAACGCCTTGCCATTAAGGATTACAGCCATTGGCTTTTTCTCAAATGGGATCATCAGATCAAATTCTTTTTGCGCTAATTTATTTTTATAATTACCATTGTTTGAATTAATGATAATAGAAATTTCATTATTTATCAATCCAGATGAAATAAAATTCGTTAACACAAATTGTTTTTGTACAATGGCGTTTTTCGATTCACCATCATCTTCATATAATTCATACGAAGATTTATTTTTTGAAGGAACAAACAACACCAGCATTTTACTGTTCACTATTTCTTTTGTGTTTCCTTCACCCTGATACATCGGCAAAAAACTTCCCTCTTTAATGAAATAAGGCATCTTAAATAAATTCACATCATAATCGATCCATTGATTGCCTTTATAAAATCTATTATCGGTTGCATCGTACCATTTATTATTTGGCAAATAAATTTTTCTTGTTGTAGCATTCTTCTGTAATACAGGTGCCACCAGCATTTCATCACCCCACATAAATTCATCTTCGATTTTTGAAGCGATTGTATCATTTGTAAATTGATAATACAATGGTCTCACCAACGGCTCTCCATATTTCGCCTGACGATAACTTAAAGTATAATTATATGGCAACATTTGATACCTGCGTTTAATAACTTGTTTAGCAGCTTGTTTGTAGGGTTCATCAATTAATGCTGGTTCACTTGGAAAACTAAATGCATTTGGATCTACTTCGTACAACGCTGTTCCATGCGGACGAAATATTGGCGTGAATGATGCAAACTGCAACCAACGAACATATAATTCTTTATCACCTTCTCCACCGGCAAAACCTCCTGCATCAGCATGTGTGTAAGGAATACCGCTCATACTCATACCTAACATGATTTGCAATTGTGCCCGAAACCCGCTCCAGTTGCGACTTACATCGCCACTCCAAGGAAAAATACTGTATCGCTGACTACCTGCAAATCCTGAACGGTTTAAATGAAACAATCTTTGATTGGGATAATCTTTTGCATAATTTTCAAACAACATTTTATTCCAATATTGTCCATAAACATTGTGCACTTCGTCTGCTTTTAATAAACGCTGTACATTTTCATCTTTTAAATTATGCAACATAGCAGATGGATGTTTTTCGGGTTCGCCAAGATCGGTCCACCAACCACCAACACCATTGCCAATCTGTTTTTTATAATGATCGTTCCAAATCCATTGTTGTGCATCTTTTCTAAAAATATCTAACAAGCCACCCAAGCCAAAATAAAAATCCTGTATAATGAAAGGCTTTCCAGCACTGTCTTTCGCTAAATATTGTTGTGAGGCATCATACATTTTTGTGTGCTGCAAAAAGAATGGTTCCGAAATTAAAATGGTATTGATATTTTGCTTTTTAAAATCAGCGATCATTTGTTGTGGGTGTGGCCATTTAGTTTTATTCATCCAATCTAAATTTCCAAGTGTTCCTTTAATGCTGTCGCCAAACCAAAACAAATCGAAGATAATAGCATCAAAAGGAATTTTTTCAGCTTTCATTTTTGCAGCAATTTCTTTAACCTGCATTTCACTTGTGTAACCAAACCTGCTCATAAAATTTCCCAAAGCCCAACGCGGCGGCAATGGTTGAGTGCCCGTTAATTTTTGATACGATGTAAGAATTTCTTTGTAATCATTTCCAAGAATAACAAAGAAATTTATTTCGCCACTTAAGAATCCAACTTCAAAAATATTGTTGATCGATTTTCCAATATCTGCATATCCTTTCGAGCCATTATCAAAAAATAATCCATAACCTTTTGATGAAGTAAAGAACGGAACAGAAAAATTTAAATTATCAGCTCCTTCGCCATAACCATACCATGGATTGTTGTACAAATTAATTTTATATCCTCTGCGATTCAATGGCAGCGAACGTTCGCCGCCACCAAATATTTTTTCATCATCATTCAATAAAAAAGAAAAACTATGATATTCATTTGTTTGATGCGCATTTATCAATCGCAGATTACCTATTAAAATAGTATCGCCTTTTTGTTTAAAAAATGATTTTAAAATTGCAGAAGGTTTTAAAATAACCGCATCGGTATAATTTTCGTTGCTTGTATAATCCTTACGCTGAAAAGTAATTTTAAAAATATTGGGCGCATATTGCTGATAAGAAATAGTTCCACCCTGATATGCGATATTATTTTTTACTTTCGTTTGCGCATTTGCGATCATTGCAAAGAAAGCAAACACAATTACAAGCTTTTGTTTCATATCATTACATTAAATATCAAAGTTAGTATATCAACAAAATCATTCTGAAATAAAATATATGGCAACCTCATTCAGTATACAAGGTAATCTGGTAGATGTTTGGAAGAAAGAAATTTATCCGGCAGAAATAATTGTTGAAAATGGAAAAATAAAATCTATAAAACACATTCAACATTTAGAATCATACATTCAACATTTTATTCTTCCCGGTTTTGTGGATAGCCATGTGCATGTTGAGAGTAGTATGTTGGTACCGAGTGAATTTGCAAAATTAGCCGTAGTACACGGCAGTGTTGGAAGTGTGAACGATCCTCATGAAATAGCCAATGTATGCGGATTAGAAGGCGTTGAATTTATGATCGAGAATGGAAAGAAAGTAAACTTCAAATTTAATTTTGGTGCACCAAGTTGTGTACCCGCAACTATTTTTGAAACAGCAGGTGCAGCTTTAAACAGCAATGCTGTAAAAAAATTGTTGGAGAAAAAAGAAATAAAATATTTGAGTGAGATGATGAATTTTCCGGGTGTTTTATTTGGAGATGATGAGGTGATGAAGAAAATAAAATATGCGCACGAATTAAATAAACCCGTTGATGGTCATGCCCCGGGATTGCGTGGCGATGATGCAAAAAAATATATTGCTGCAGGAATTTCTACCGATCATGAATGTTTTACCGAAGCAGAAGCTTTGGATAAATTAAAATACGGTATGAAGATTTTAATTCGTGAGGGAAGTGCCGCAAAAAATTTTGAAGCATTAATTAATTTAATGCATGAACATTATGAGAACATGATGTTTTGCAGTGATGACAAGCATCCTGATAGTTTAGCAGTTGGTCATATCAATCAACTTTGTGCAAGAGCAATTGCAAAAGAAATTGATGTTTTTAAAGTGTTGCAAGCTGCTTGCGTTAATCCTGTTCTGCATTATAAATTGGATATTGGTTTATTGAGAGAAGGTGACGATGCAGATTTTATTGTGGCTGAAGATCTAATCAACTTCAACATCAAAAAAACATTTATTAACGGCGAGTTGGTTGCAGAGAATGAAAAATCATTTATTAAATCTGTTCCTGTAATACCTATCAATAATTTCAATTGCAATGAAATTAAAGTTGAACAAATGCTGTTTACATTAAATCGTTGGGGTGATGCAGAAAAAGAAAATATTGAACAGGTAAATGTTATTGAAGCTTTGGAAGGACAACTCATCACCAATAAATTAATTTATTCCATCACCGATTTTAATGTGGAGAATGAAAATATTTTTTCGAACACAGAAAAAGATCTGTTGAAAATGGTGGTGGTGAATCGTTATTTTAATGCGCCCATTGCAAAAACATTTATTAAAAATTTTGGATTGAAAGAAGGCGCCATTGCATCATCGGTTGCACACGACAGTCATAATATTGTTGCTGTTGGTGTTGATGATATTAGTTTAGCAAGAGCCATTAATTTGGTGATTCAACATAAAGGCGGCGTTAGTGCGGTAAGTATAAATAACGAAAAAATTTTAGGTTTACCTGTTGCCGGATTAATGAGTGCCGATGATGGTTATAAAGTTGCAGATGCTTACACTGCAATTGATAAAATGGTAAAGCAAGAGCTGAAAAGCACGCTGGCAGCACCTTTCATGACATTAAGTTTTATGGCGTTGTTGGTAATTCCGCATTTAAAACTAAGCGACATGGGATTATTTGACGGAGATAAATTTGAATTTGTAAAATAAGCATGAACAACAAATCAATTATTATTAAAGGAAAAATTGTTGATGAACATTCGCGTTGTTCGCATTATCATTCTCTGCTGGATATTATTGCCATTAGGATGAAATGTTGCAACGAATATTTTTCTTGTATTTATTGTCATGATGAAGAAGCAGATCACAAAACAGAAGTTTGGCTTAAAAAGGAATTCGATACCAAAGCAATTTTATGTGGTAATTGTTTTAACGAATTAACCATCACTCAATATTTGGATAGTAATTATCAATGTCCGTTTTGCGAAGCTGCATTTAATCCGCGTTGCAGTAATCACAATCATTTTTATTTTGAAGTATAATTTTATTTTTTGTTGACGAGCTGCAATGCTATTCTCAGCTTTTGTTGCGTCGCACACTTCTACAAAAGAAAAGCTATCAGCGATTAGCTAATGGCTTTTTCAGTACAAGAGTGCGACGCAACAGGCGATGCCATGAAATACAACAGCCGGTTTAATAAATATTTTTTTAAAAGAAATCAACTGCATAACAATTTGTAATTTTGATTGTTGCCAATTAGGTCTTACTTTTCGGGCAAAATCCGTCACCAAAAAATACTGTACCAATGATCGTTAATTTAAGTGAGCAGCACAGTTTAGTTAGCAATTGGATAGCTGAAATAAGAGACATAAATATTCAGTGTGATCGAATGCGTTTTCGTCGCAACTTAGAACGTGTTGGCGAAATTGCTGCTTATGAAATAAGTAAAGAATTAGCGTGGACAGAAGTGGAAACACAAACTCCGTTAGGAATTCATACCAGCAAAGTTTTAGAACAACAACCGGTACTGGCAACTATTTTAAGAGCAGGATTACCATTGCATCAGGGCATGTTGAATTATTTTGATAAAGCAGATAATGCATTTATTTCTGCTTATCGCAAGCATCATCATGATGGCACTTTCGAAATAAGTTTGGAATACATGAGTTGCCCATCGTTAAATAATAGAGTTGTTATTATCAGCGATCCAATGCTTGCCACAGGCTCTTCGATTGTAAAAACAATTCAATACATGAAAGCAGAAAATGCTCCTGCTAAATTTCATGTGGTGGTTGCCATAGCTTGTACGATTGGAATTGAATATGTATTGCGTGAATGTGGTTCTGATACCACCATCTGGTGTGGTGATATTGATGATGAATTAACAGCCAAAGGATATATTGTTCCGGGTTTGGGTGATGCAGGCGACCTTGCATTTGGAACAAAAATGCAGGCTTAGTTCAAATTTGAAGAGGAATCTATTTTTTGTTAAAAGATATTTTTATTAATTCTTCTTACAGCATTTCATCTATTTTAGGAGTCTTAAATTTTGTAATGAGAAAAATTGCAATGATTTGTTGTGTATTTTTTATGTTGGGAAAAGCCTCAGCACAGGATCCGCATTTTTCGCAATTCTTTTCATCACCACTTACTTTAAGTCCTGCATTTACCGGAAAATTTGATGGCAATTATCGCATTGCCGGTAACTATCGCAATCAATGGGCTACCATATATAATGCATTTACAACTGCAACTGCTTCAGTTGATTTTAGAGTCCTGCAAGATCATATTCCTTCGAACGATGCATGGGGATTGGGTTTCATGGCTTACAATGATAACAGTGCAGCCGGTGCTGTTAATTTTAATTATGCAACTATATCAACAGCTTATCACAAAGGATTGGATGAAGAAGGTTATCACCAATTAAGCGCAGGCTTTCAAGTAACTTATGCCAATATGTTTATCAATACTGCTAATTTAAAATTTGCAGATCAATTAACTAACAATGGATTTACCGGAGTTACAAACGAAATATTTAATAACACTACTTTAAAATCGAATTATGTTGATATTAATGCCGGCATATTATATAACGGCAGTACTAACGACAAAAATAATTTTTATTTTGGGCTGAGTTTATATCACATAACAAGACCACAGCAACAATTTACCGGAGGATATTTTGCATTAAATTCCAGAGCAACAATTCATGCCGGCACTTATTTTCCAATAGGCGAAATAAGCACTTTGCATTTAAGTGCAATGCAGAGTTTTCAGGGTGGTGCTGCAGAAACTGTGTTGGGTGGCGCATTTCAATTCGTTGCAAATAATGGCGACGATAATCCTGCGAGTTTATATTTAGGAAGCTGGGTTCGATTAAATGATGCAATCATTCCCTATGTAGGTTTAGAATTTAATAATTTGCGTTTAGGATTAACTTATGATTCTAATACTTCTTCTTTAAAAACTGCTTCGCAAGGACAAGGCGGTTTTGAATTTTCTCTTATTTATATTTATAAAGCTTCAACAGAAAAAGTGTTGAATTGCCCTAAGTTTTAGAAATAATTTTATGAAAATATTTTCTGTTTTATTTTTCTTGGTTACAATTATATCTTGCAATAATCAGGAAACAATTGAAAAAGAAACAACAATCATAAATTCTGATACTATCCCGGAAACCAGAACTGTATTGAGTTCCAGGCCAATTGCAAATCTCATAGAAAATGCAGGTGATGCATTAAATAAGGATTGGGCTTTTTCAGTTAAAGTATATCAGACTGAAAAAACATTTCATTTTATTATGAAAGTAAAGTATCAGGAATTAGAAGCTGTTGATACTTTGAAAATACCAAACATCGGTATTCAACCGGTTGTTGTTTTAAAATCAGGTAAAGAAAAGTTTTCTTGTATTGTTGGATTTAGAGATAAGGCACAACAATTTAAAGAATATAAAAAAGTAAGAGTAGAGAACAATCAATTAAAGATTTCGGTATTGAAACATTATGCGGTATATACCTCCATCAAAAAATAATTATTTTAATTTCTTGCCACTAACAAAAGGATTGTTTTTTATGATGAATCGATAAGGTAACAAAGCATCTTCGCCCGAATATTCAACACCAATTCTTGCTGAGGCAACAATATCTTTTTTATTTATTTTATAATCATCCTCTGCAATAAATAATTCATTACTTACGAAACTTTTCCCGGTTAATTTAGTTGAGATGCCTAATGCTTTGGAGAGATTGCCCGGCCCTTTTGTAATTGAATGATCGAGTTTTATTTTTTTAGTTCGTTGCAACATTGTTTCCATTCCAACAATTGGTTCTACTGCACGAATTAAAACTGCATGTGGAATATTTTCGGCATTTGTTACAACATTAAATAAATGATGAACACCATAACATAAATAAACATAAGCACAACCGCCTTTTGCAAACATAATTTCGGTGCGTTGTGTTCGTCTGTTTCCAAAAGCATGCGATGCTTTATCGATTGCACCATTGTATGCTTCCGTTTCAACAATCCTTCCTGCTGTTAAAATATTATTGAATTGTGTTACCAAAACCTTACCCAGTAAGTCTTTCGCAATGGTGATCACATTATCTCTCAAATAAAATTCATTGGATAATTTTTTCCAGTTTTTGTTAAATTTTTTTTGCATTTCGGTTTACATTGTTAAACAGTTAATTTCGCGTACTAAAATTAATCCTCTTTGCTTAAAGAAATCATTATCGCGATTCAATCATATTTTCAGGCACATGAATTTATTAAGAAACATAAATTAATGAAGTGGATCTTAGTGCCGGGTATTTTGTATGCAATACTTTTCATGATCAGTATGTATTATTTCGGACATACCGCTAATAATTTTATTGAATGGCTGAGTTTAAAAACAGGATTAAAAACATGGTTAGATAAAATGAACAGCGGTTGGTTGGGGTTTTTCTTTACCATAGGAAGTTTAATGTTGTGGATATTGATGATGCTCGTTTATTTTTCATTGTTCAAATATTTATTTTTAATTGTTGGCTCACCATTATTTGCATATCTCAGCGAAAAAACAGAAGCCATCATCGAGGGAAAAGATTTTCCGTTCAGTTTTTCTCAATTAGCAAAAGATATTTTTCGTGGTGTTAGCATTGCCGGAAAAAATAGTATCACACAAACTGTTTATGCTCTAGCGATTTTATTTGCATGTACCATTCCTATTGCGGGAATGATAGCACCTATACTTGCTTTGTTGGTTGAATGTTACTACTACGGTTATTCGATGCTTGATTATAGTTTGAAACGCCATAATAAATCTATTGCCGAAAGCAGTTTTTATATTTCGCATCATAAAGGACTGGCCGTAGGCAACGGAATTGTTTTTTATGCCATGCATTTATTACCTTTTGTTGGTTGGGCATTAGCTCCGGCATATTCAGTGATAGCAGCTACTTTAAGCATTTATCCTTTAAAAGAAAGTTCCAATTCAAATTAATTAATTTAGTGCAATGAGTGTAGGTAAAGTTTTTTTGATACCAACTGTTTTGCACGAAGAAGCGCTTGAAACTATTCCAACTTATATTTTGGATGCAGTAAAAGATTGCCAGATATTTTTTGTTGAGAATGAAAAAACCGCAAGACGTTTTTTAAAAAAAATATGGAAAGAAATGGTGATCGATGATTACCAATGGTTCGCAATTCATAAAGCCGAGGAAGAAGTAAAACAACAATTTATTCAATTATTAAAGCAAGGAAAAAATATTGGTATCATCAGTGAAGCCGGTTGTCCCGGTGTTGCTGATCCCGGGCAAATTTTAGTTGATACTGCTCAACATATTCATGCAACGGTGAAACCTTTGGTAGGACCGAGTTCTATCTTATTAGCATTAATGGCAAGTGGCATGAACGGACAAAATTTTCAATTCATTGGTTATTTACCTATCGATAGTTTGGAAAGAAAAAATGCTATCAAAGAATTAGAAAATTACTCTCATAAAAAAAACAGCACGCAAATTTTTATTGAAACTCCTTACCGAAACAATCAATTAATTAAAGAATTGCTTGCTACATGCAGAGAAGAGACAAAACTTTGCATCGCTGTTGACATCACTGCATCATCAGAAAGTATTAAAACAAAAACAATCAAAGAGTGGAAAACCTCTGTTCCCGATTTCCATAAACGATTGGCAATTTTTTTACTGCATTCCGCTTAGAAAGCAGATTTATTCTCAAACTACTATCTTCGCCGCCATTATGAAAAAAATTGAAGCTCATAGAAAGCTGCTTGGCGTTACGAAAGATGCAGAATTAAGCGAACTTAAATCGGTTTACAGAAATCTGATGAAAGATTGGCACCCGGATAAATTTCAGGATGATCATGAACAAAAATCTAATGCCGAAGCAAAAAGCAAAACTATTATTGAAGCCTATCATTTTTTAGTAAGCATAGCACCCGAAACCCTTGCTGCCACTGCCGATCAATACAATCAAACTATTGGTGCTGCAGGCATAGAAGACTACGATTATAAAGGCGAAAAATTAACTATCGAATTTTCTGATGGTTGCAGTTACGAATATTTTGGTGTTCCAAAAGCAACCTATGTAAAATTTGTGAATGCTCCTTCGCAGGCAAGATTTGCACGCCGCCATATTTGCAATTCGTTTATTTACCGCAGCGTAAATAAATTAGTGGCAGCTTAATTTACGAATTATATTTTTTTATTTTTTTAGTCAGCACCTGCAACGCGATTGAACAGCGGTTGCGTCGCACACTTGTACCGAAGAAAAAAATGAACAATTTAAATGCTGATAATAGTTCAGAACGTTGAAGAGTGCGACGCAACAGGCGATGCCATAAAAAACAAAAGCTCGCTAACAAAAAATTATGGTATCGCAACTTTTTTTCTTTGCGTTGTATTTGCACTAAAATATCCTAAACATCCGCCCGTGATATTGCTTACAGGATTTTCGGGTGTTGTAGAATTTTGTTGAAGACCTGATAATGAATTGTAATATCGATAAACATTTTTATCAATACAACGCATTTCAACATTTACAGTATCTCCGGATATTATTGTGCTATCGGCAACAATTAAAGGCCTTGTACTAACACCGCCATCATTAAATCTATCATCCCAAACAAAAAAGAACCCTGAAGAAGAAGTGTTATTTGGATACGTTATTGTTTCAATAAAACTATAATAATTGGCAATGCCTGTTGGATCTTTATATTGAGGTTGCACAACAGTCAGCATCTTATTGAAATATGGAATTTTTGTAAGCAATAAAGTATCAAGATTTACTTTTTGCGGCATGGTTGAACTTGCAGTATAATTAACGCCATTAATTGTTACAGATAAATTATAAGTGCGACCCGGAACTCCAAATAATATTTTATTGCTGTAAAAACCAGGAGCACTTTCTGTCAAAGAAAAATTATTATTTAAGTTGTCGGTAACTTTAACTGTAGCACCAGTAACAGTGGGGAAATTATTGCTGTTGCTGAACATTACAGATTGTGTAATATTTACCTGAGCAAAAGTTTGATCGGTAATAATACCTTCAATAACTATTTGTGGTGACGCATTATTTAAATCAACATTAATAGTTTTTGTACAAGACATTAATGCTATGAAGAAAAAAAATGTTATGGTAAAATATTTTTTCATGTTCAATAAAAGCAAATTAAAATTTAAAATTCCATGTTACGCTTGGTACAAAACGAAATAAAGAAGTTTGTACTGCAATTGTTTTTGACGCATCATTTGGATCATTTTTAAACTGAATAAAATAAGCATTCTCTCTACCATAAACATTGTATAAACCGTAAGTCCAACTGCTTTGATATTTTCTTATTTTATTTTTTTTGCTTTCCCATGTTGCCGCAAAATCTAATCGATGATACGCAGGCATTCGGTATCCATTTCGTTCGGTGTAAAGAAAAATTACTTGCCCGTTCACATAATATTTTCCACTTGGAAAAGTAACTGCATTGCCTGTATTATACACCCAAGTACCTGATAATGTCCATCGTTCATTTAACTTATAAATTCCAACCAACGAAAAATTATGTGTTTGATCTTGCTTTGCAGGAAAATAATTTCCATTATTAATTTCTGCAAAACGTTTTTCTGTTTTAGATAAAGTATAACCCGTCCAACCGCTAAATCGTCCAAACTTTTTCTTTAAATAAAACTCAATACCGTAAGCTCTTCCTGTGCCGTATAGCAATTCGCTTTCTACATTATCATTCGCTTGCAGATCGGCACCACTTCTATAATCGATTTGATTTTGCATCCACTTGTAATAAGTTTCAACACTAAATTCAAATTGATCGTTTTTAAAATTTTTAAAATAGCCCAAAGAAATCTGATCAGCAATTTCCGGTTTCACATTGTTGGTACTTGGCAACCAAAGATCTGTTGGTGTTGATGCCGTTGCATTACTTAATAGATGAAGGTTCTGTACATTTCTATTGTAAGAAAGTTTGATGGAATTAATTTCACTCAATTGATAACTTGCTGAAAAACGCGGTTCAAGATTCCAATATGATGCAACTATTTGTCCTGCGTTATAATGAACAGTATCGAGTGTATTTCCATGTTGATCGTAATGATAATAATTACCAGGACCAACACATGATAAATTAGATAATCGCAAACCATACACAAAATTCAATTTGTCATTTACAGTCAATTCATGCGAAACATACATCGCACTTTCGATGGAAAAACGATTTTGTATTTCACTGCTTTTAATATTTGAAACACCAGTAGCGGTAATGCGACCGGGAGAAACAATATGTCGAATAATATCGGCACCAAATTTTATTTTATTATTGTTGTTGATATAAAAATCAAAATCCTGTTTAAGATTTACATCCTGAATTTGTGAAGTGATCTTAAAATTATCGGTGCCTGATTGTATTTTAATATTGTAACTATAATCGCTGTAAATAAGCGATGTGTTAGAAAATATTTTATTACTCACAATATGGTTCCAACGCAAAGTGCCGGTGGCATTACCCCAATCGGTGCTGAAAGACTGACCAAAGCCTAACATATCTCTTCCAAAATATCCAGATAAAAATAATCGGTCTTTCTTTCCTAATTTATAATTTGCCTTTGCATTCAGATCATAAAAATAAATGGTGTTGTCGCGCATCACAGTATCAGGCGAAAGTTTTAAAAACACATCAGCATAAGTTCTTCTTCCACTAATGATGAATGAACCATTATCTTTTACAATTGGTCCTTCAATATTTATGCGTGAAGAAATTAAACCAATGCCGCCGCTTACTTCATAGTCTTTAATGTTACCATCTTTCATTTTAATATCAACAACTGAAGATAATCGTCCGCCATATTGTGCAGGCATTCCACCTTTATACAGCGTTACATCTTTAATTGCATCGGAATTAAAAGTTGAAAAGAACCCCAATAAATGAGAAGCATTATAAACGGGAGCTTCATCCAATAAAATTAAATTTTGATCGGCACCACCGCCACGAACATAAAAACCACTGTTACCTTCTCCGGCCGATTTTATGCCTGGTAATAACTGAATACTTTTTAAAACATCTTTTTCTCCCAACAAAACAGGTAATTGATTGATCTCTTTCAAGCTGAGCTTTTCCACGCCCATCAAGGGTTTCGAGATATTCTCATTTTTCTTTTTTGTTGACACGATTAC
The DNA here is from genome assembly GCA_903870685.1 of uncultured Chitinophagaceae bacterium. Lineage (GTDB taxonomy): Bacteria > Bacteroidota > Bacteroidia > Chitinophagales > Chitinophagaceae > CAIQDX01. The sequence goes on from CAIQDX010000013.1 coordinate 33,217, forward strand.
TTCAGTCAACAAATTAGATATTGGCTGCAATTCAATTATTAATTGAATATTTTTATTGAGATTTATTTTTTGTGAATTGATTTGATACCCTGAATAATTAAATGAAATGGTATAATTATTTTGTGTTGCGGTGATGGAATAAAAACCATAACCGTTGGTAACAGCAGCAACATTTGATTCTTCTAATTTTACCGATGCCCCAATTAATAATTCACCGGTTTGTTTATCTTTTACAATACCGCTGACAGTAAATTTATTTTGTGCAGAAAGATGAATGCTCACTGAAAAAAATAAAAAAATGAAAAAACTTCTTCTTAAATAAAGGAACATAAATTTTAATGCCATTTTCTTTTTCGATGCTAAATAAAATTATTTCTGACTAATGGCAACCGGCGGCAAAGATATTATGATTGAAGAAACTTATTTGAACAATAAAAAAACCTGTAAGTATTTTAACAATTACAGGTTTAAAAAGGTTTGATGCTATTATTATTTTGAATTAATAATTTCTCCGTTCAATCCTCTTACTTCATAAACACTATCTACAATGTATTTCGAATCGCCCCGCCAAAAAAGAATTCCTTTCTTTTCCTGATAATGAAGTATCACTTTTAATCCTTCGAACTGCATTAATTTTTCGCCAATTCGTTTTTCACCAACTGAAAAATAAAATTTTTCGGATGAAACCTGACTCGTTCCATTTATCAAAAGACTATTTAAAACCAATTCACCTTCGTACGTTTTAAAAACATTTCCTTTATGACTCATTTTTTGTAACAAGCCGGTTCTGTTTCCATCGCTGTAAGTATAATAAAAACTCCACCAAAACCACAGCGCAGCAATGGAAAGAATTAAAACAAAAATTATAAAAATAATTTTACGCATAATTATAAACCGTATTTATCGATCAAATAAATTAATGCCGACATATTTATAGCACCTAATAATAATTCTCTTTTATTTACACTTTCAAAAACATCACTTCGAGCATGATGAATATCGAAATAACGTTGGTTATCGGGATTCAATCCAGCAACAGGCGTTTTGAAAGTTCTTGCCAACGGACCAATATCAGCACCGCCACCACCATTCACGAAATCGCCGCCACCATAGGGTTTCAGAAGATTTTGCCATGCCAATACTTTTTGATATTGTGCTGGACTAACTCCAAAGCCAAAACCTCGTGGTGTAAATCCACCTTCATCACTTTCTAGAGCAAAAATGTGTTTTTCATTTTTTGATTTTGCAACTTCAGCGTATTTTGTTCCGCCACGCAAACCATTTTCTTCATTCGCAAATAAAACAAAACGGATAGAATGTTTTGGATGATAGCCAACAGCCCGTAATGCACGCAGCACTTCAATGGTATGAACTATGCCGGCACCATCATCGTGTGCACCTTCATTAACATCCCAACTATCTAAATGACCACCAACAGTAATAAACTCATCAGGAAATTCTGTTCCTTTTAATTCTGCAATTACATTATGACCAATGGTATCGGGCATTTGTTTTCCATGCATGATAACAGCAATTTTTACTTTACCATTCTTACATTCATTCCATAATTTATCTGCATCTTTTAATCCTAAAGCTGCAGCAGGGATCTTTGCAAATGCACTGTCGTATTGCATTGCACCTGTATGCGGGTTATTATCAGTTGCTTCGGTTAATGAACGAATAACCACTGCAACTGCGCCATATTTTGCAGCACGACTTGGGCCACTGTGACGATACACACCACTTTCTCCATAAGCTCTTCCAGGTATAATATAAGTTGGATTGAAAGGATAATTAAAAAAAACAATTTTGCCTTTTATTTCATCTTTTCTTTTTTCTAATTCAGCAAAATCTTTAACAGCAATCACTTCTGCGGTAACCGTTTTTCCATTGCCTAATGAATTTCCCAATGCCAAAGCATCAAGTGAAATTGATACAGGTTTTTTATTCAATTCAACAATTGAAACTTTATCACCGTTTCCGCGAACCCAATGCGGCAACATACATTCCTGCAAGTAAACAGTATCTGCGCCAATCGATTGCATTGTTATTTTCCCCCATTGCACAGCTTTTGCAAATTGAGGTGAACCTGCTAATCTTCCCCCAACTTTTTTTGTAAGCTGATATAAAAGGTCGTAGGCTTTTCCATTTGTAAAAATATCATCTGATAATTTTTTTATGAAGATCGAATCTTCATTGTTTTGTGCAATTGCAAAAAATGGCAATGCTAAAAAGAGGAATAATATTTTTTTCATAGAAATAAAGATATTGAAATAAAACAATTATTACGTAATGATGGATGGATGAACCAAATGAAGAAATAGTTGTTACTTCGTTGAGAGAAAGTTCATGATTAATGGATGATGGGTCATAGTAGAAACTCTATGAACAATAACCTATGAACTATCACCAAAAAACAAATTTATGCGCATTGGAATTGTTTGCTATCCTACGTTTGGTGGCAGTGGTGTTTTGGCTACAGAATTAGGTAAAGCATTGGCCGACGAAGGTCATCAGGTTCATTTTATTACTTATCAGCAACCGGTTCGGTTAAATGTTTTTAATACAAATATTTTTTATCACGAAGTTCGAGTACCTACTTATCCTTTATTCGATTATCCTCCATACGAAATTGCATTGGCAAGTACCATGGTGGATGTGATCATGAATTATGATCTGGATCTGTTGCATGTGCATTATGCTATTCCGCATGCATCGGCTGCGTACATGGCAAAACAAATTGTAAAAAGTAAGAATGGAAGAAACATTCCTGTAATTACAACATTACATGGAACCGATATTACTTTGGTTGGAAAAGATAAAACATACGAACCTGTTGTAACTTTTTCAATCAATGAAAGCGATGCCATTACTGCTGTTTCAGAAAATTTAAAACAGGTAACATATAAAAGTTTCCCTATCACTAAAGAGATCGAAGTGATTCCGAACTTTGTTGATGTGTCACGTTTTAATAAAAAACCTTTTGATGCTTTTAAAAAAGTAATTGCACATGAAGGTGAAAAAATATTAGTGCATGCTTCCAACTTCAGAAAGATAAAACGTGTTGATGATGTGATAAAAATTTTTGCAGCAGTACGAAAACAAATGCCTGCAAAATTATTAATGGTGGGTGATGGACCCGAAAGACCTGCTACCGAGGAATTGGCAAGAGAATTAAATGTTATTGATGATATCCGTTTTGTAGGTAAGCAGGAACAGATGGAAGAAATATTAGCCGTGAGCGATTTATTTTTATTGCCAAGCGAATATGAAAGTTTTGGATTGGCGGCTTTAGAAGCAATGGCAGCAAGGGTTGTAGTGATCAGCACCAATGCCGGTGGTTTACCCGAAATAATTATTCATGGCGAAACAGGTTTTATGGCAAATGTTGGTGATGTTGATGCAATGAGTGAATTTGCGATTTCAATTTTAAAGAATGAATCTCATTTAGAACAAATGAAACAAGCTGCTTTTGAACGTGCCTGCACATTCGATATTCAATATATCATTCCTCAGTACGAAAAATTATACAGTCGCTTTTGCAGAATGGAAATAATAAAATAATTGAAAATTAAAACCAACCGTCAGTTGATGGTGGTTCGGATGAAATAGATTTTCTTACTTCAATTGCCGGAATTGAATTTGCTGCAGGTGAAACAACTTTTCTTTGTTGATGCATTTTTTCCATTCCCGGAATTTTTGGTTTTTCATCCAAAGGATTGTAGCGATTTTTAGTCATAGAACCTTCGATCACTGCACCTTCTTCTATTTCTAAAGTTGTTGCAATGATGCCGCCTTTGATCACAGCATTATTACAAATAACTGCTTTTGTTTTGCATTCGATATTACCTTCCACTCTTCCGTAAACAATTAAATGAGCCGCAGAAATATCACCATTAATTGTTGCTTCTTCACCAATCACAAGTTTTGCTTCAACATTAATATTTCCTGAAACATTGCCATCAATTCGTCCAGATATTTTTGATTCAATATCTCCAAGTATCAAGATTCCCTTTGGCAACAGAAAGCTGTCGGTTGGCTTATTTCCAATTAACTGATTTAGTTTAAACACATCAAATGTTAATTAATGAATTTATCTTTTTTCATTTTCAAAAGTTGATACAATGGTACTCGCATTACCAAGATCAATGCCAATGGCACTTTCGGACTTATCGTCAGAAATTCTAAGTGAATTATATAAATAACCAATGCTTGCTAACTTTTCAGCATCAGGCGCAACTTCTACTGCCATCACATCTTTAAATTCTTCCTGAAATGCATCTTGCAAATCCTGATAATATGCACCACCACCTAATAAAAATATTTTTTCGCAGTTTTCGAAATCACTATCAGTAAAATATCTTTTGAATAATGGCGAAATGATTTCTTTATAATATTGCGTCAATATCTCTTTACGTAATTGTTTAAGATCGATATTTTTTCTGTTAATGAAGATGAAACCTTTTACAAATGCATCATCTAACTGATGTTCATTCTTCATTTCTAAATAATATTTCTTATTCAGTTCACGAGTAAGATTATTAATTGCATAACGCAATCCATGAGAACTGAAAACGGTACGTTGTACCAATCCATCGCTGGTTGCCATTGCACCTTCAATAGTTCCAAAACCAATACTGATGGCAATAAAACTTTTTGGTTGTAACGGACCTAACATTTTTTTCAAACCAATGATACCGCCAACAATTTCCGGGATTACATCAAATTTTTCAATATCAAATAATGCTTTTTTAACAGCACCTCTGTTATGAAAAGTTTGTGTATCATATTCGACCAAGAAATTTTTTCTACTCAAAAAACGCTCAGCTGCTTCTTTGTAAACATTATAAGTTGAAAAAGGAAATCCAACAGTAATATACATAGGTTGCTGCATCGTTTCTGCAATTGTAATTAGAGCAGCTTTAAATAATATTTCATAATCTTCTTCTTGTGGAGATGCATTAACAACTTTATTCGGGCTAACACCACCTCTTTTGGCTAAACTTCCTGCCAAATACCAGGTGTTTTCATTTTTTATTTTTAATCCGTTTAATAGGTCTCTAGATGAATTTTCTGTGTTACCAAATGCTGATTCAAATACACTCGGGAAACTGATTGTTGATACTTTCATTGCTTGATAGATTGAATAGAGCGAAAATAATTAAATTTTCGGCAAAAAAATATTTTGATTCATTTTTGTAATATGTGGCAATATTAAGTTCAGAAATCCGCATCTGCAACACTTTCCAAAACTATTCGGCAAATATCTTTCAATTCATTTTCGGTGGTTATCAATGGTGGCGCAATTCTCATACAATTCGCAGCAAATAAAAACCAGTCTGTGATCAACCCTTTTGATATACATTCTTGAATGACTGCATGATTTGTTTTGAATGAATCAAATTCAATCGCCATCCATAATCCTGCCGAACGAATTGCTTTTATTTTTTTATGATGAATATTATCTATTAAAAACTGCTCTTTATTTTTTACAGATGAAATAAAGTTTCCATCTAACAAAACTTCAAACGCTGCTTTTCCTGCTGCACAAGAAACCGGATGACCACCAAATGTGGTAATGTGCCCTAACACAGGATCATGCGTTAACAGATTCATTAATTTTTTATCAGCAATAAAAGCACCCAATGGCATTCCGCCACCTAATGCTTTTCCTAATAATAAAATATCAGGAACAATATTAAATTGTTCGAATGCCCATAATGTTCCCGTTCTTCCAAAGCCTGCCTGAATTTCATCTAAAATTAATATTGCACCATGTTCATCACATTTTTTGCGAATGGTTTGCAACCATTCTTTTTTTGGTTGAATGATTCCTGCTTCGGCTTGAATTGTTTCTGCAATTACACAACAAGTATTATTATCAATGGCATTAATTGCTTCATCACTTCCATAATTAAAATGAAAAACATCCGGCAATAAAGGACGAAAAGCATTTCGCCAATATTCATCACCCATCACACTTAATGCACCTTGTGTGCTGCCGTGATAAGATTTATTAAATGAGATTATTTTTGAACGATTGGTAAAACGTTTTGCCAACTTCATCGCACCTTCAGTTGCTTCTGTTCCGCTGTTAGTGAAATAAACACAGTTGAGTGATGAAGGAAGGTTATCGGTCAACAGTTTTGCATAACTGATTTGTGGCTGTTCAATAAATTCTCCATACACAATCAAATGCATGTATTGCGCAGTTTGAGTTTGAACTGCCTTCACAACTTTAGGATTGCTATGACCAATATTAGCAACACTGAATCCCGAAATAGCATCAATATATTTTTTTCCATCTGCATCATACAAATAAATTCCTTCAGCCTTCACCATTTCAATACCGATTGGCTCTGGCGATGTTTGTGCAACATGGTTAAGAAAAAGTTGTTTGTTAGAAATTCCACTCATTATATTTCCATTGATCGATTTAATGTTCGAAATTCGAAATTCGTCATTTTATGGCAACAATAATTTCTGTTCTTAATAAACATCCGCAGTTTGGTGAAAAATGTTTTGTAGCGCCAAATGCAACAATTGTTGGTGATGTGGTAATGGGCGATGATTGCAGCGTTTGGTTTAATGCAGTCATCAGAGGTGATGTACATTATATTAAAATGGGAAATAAAGTCAATGTTCAGGACGGAGCAGTTATTCATTGCACTTACGAAAAACATCCAACAAATATTGGTAACAATGTTTCCATCGGACATAATGCTTTGGTGCACGGATGTACCATTCATGATAATGTTTTAATCGGCATGGGCGCAATTGTAATGGATCGCTGCGAAGTGCACAGCAACTCAATTGTAGCCGCAGGTGCAGTTTTATTGGAAGGAACAATTGTTGATTCAGGAAGTATTTATGCCGGTGTTCCTGCAAAAAAAGTAAAAGAAATTTCGCAGGATACCGTGCATGGTGAAATTGAACGCATCGCAAATAATTATACCAAATATTCAACTTGGTTTGATGAGCATAATGATGCACAAAAAAAATAAAAAGAATATTTATCCGTTAATGAATCACAAATTTGTTTTCATGAAAAAAATATTGATCATCTTAATTTCACTCTCTGCTTTCACTGCCTGCAACATTTTTAAAAAAGTAGATAAGAATGGTTGTCCGCCATCTACCAGAAATATGGGAGCTGAAAAATTATTGATGTATCAACAGCAAGGATATAAACCAAGGACCGATAAAGAAAAAAAAGAGTACGATATGGCAATGAAAGAAATGAAAAATAATAAGCCAATTGTAAAAGAAGCTGTAAACACAAAAGATTAACTCCAACTATTTTCGTCCATCGTTTCCATAATTGTTAAATAACTCACGTAACGTTCTTCCGAGATAGAACCTGCATTCACAGCAGCTTTTACAGCACAACCGGGTTCATTAAAATGTTTGCAATTATTAAACTGACAATCATTCACCAACTTTTTCATCTCAGGAAAATAACCGCTTAACTCTTCTTTCTTTAAATCAACCAATCCTAATTCTCTGATGCCGGGTGTATCAATTATTTTTCCGCCAAAAGGCAGATCGAACATTTCGGCAAATGTGGTACTGTGCATTCCTTTGCCGCTCCAACCACTCACTTCTAAAATTTTCAAATCAAGTTCAGGAAAAATATTATTAATTAAAGTTGATTTACCAACACCGCTATGTCCGCTTAATAAAGTTGTTTTATTTTTCAATAATTCTTTTACTTCATCAACTCCCTGATGTTGCATAACACTTGCCAGCACAACTTTGTAGCCGATGGTTTCATAAATAGATTTTAACAACTCAAACTTTTCTGTTTCTTTCTTTTTATAAATATCTGCTTTATTAAAAACAATGATTGCCGGCACATGATACATTTCACAGGCAACTAAAAACCTGTCGATAAATCCCTGCGATGTTTTTGGATCTTTTAATGTTGCAAACAAAATACTCTGATCTAAATTAGATGCAACAATATGATGCTGGTGTTTATTATGCGGACTAACTCTTGCAACATAATTTCTTCGCAGCAAAATTTCCGAAATGGTGGCGGTGTTCTCCAATTCGTTTTCAATTTCAATTTCTACTTCATCGCCAACTGCAATGGGGTTGGTAGAAGTAATGCCATCGATCTTTAACACACCTTTTATACGTGCGTTGAAAAGCCTGCCATCATTGGCTTTCACCACATACCAACTGCCGGTAGATTTATAAACAAGTGCTTTCATTGCCTTACGAAGATAAGGTGGAAGATTCTTTACGGAAACTTTTTAAACAAAGTAAAACGCAGCACCATTTCAATAACAATAAGAATTAATCCCGCTAATAAAAAATAAAAGAACTCTTCGGTGTAACGGTTGTAAGTTGATATTTCTACTTTATTTTTTTCGAGTAAATTAATACTGTTGTAAATTTTCTTTAATGCCGCATTATCGGTTGCATGAAAATATTGACCGCCGGTTTCTGTTGCCAACTCTTTTAACAAGCCTTCGTTAAATTCCATCTGCCGCGTTTGTGTGGTTGTACCAAACTGCGATTGCACCTGCACATCCATTACTTTTGTACTTCCAACACCAATAGTATAAACTTTTATGCCATATAATTTTGCCATTTCTTTGGCTTTATCGGGCGGAATAAAACCACCAAAATCTACACCATCAGTCAACAAAATAATTACTTTACTTTTTGATGTGCTGCTTTTTAAACGATCAACACTTGTTGCCAAACCAGAACCGATTGCAGTGCCATCTTCGGGTAAATATCCATTCTGAATATTATTAATTTGTGCAAGTACCGTGTTATGGTCGGTTGTTATCGGACACAATGTAAAACTCTGACTACTAAAAATTACAATGCCAATTCTATCACCGGGGCGATTGCGTACAAACTCGGCTGCCACTGCTTTTGAGGCTTCGAGGCGATTGGGCGTAAAGTCTTGTTCCGTCATACTTCCACTGATGTCGAAACATAAAACAATATCTATTCCTTCGCCATCGGTTTGTTGTTCGGTAAACTTTTGTTGCGGTCTTGCCAATGCAATAATTAATAATGCCAAGCCAATGCAACGCAAAGCAAAAGGCAAATGACGCGATTGTGTTTTCCAAGTATTTACATGATGTAAGAAATAGGTTGTTGTTATTTTAAAAGATGCTGTTTGTTGATTTTTGCTTTTTATATAAACATAGATCATGTATGGTATCACCAATAACACCGGCAATAACCACGGGTATGCAAAATTGGTATGTTGTAACCAGTTACTCAGCATTAAACTTTCTTTGCGAATTGAAAATTATAAATTGTTTGAACAAATGTTTTTGCATTGGCAAAAGCTTCGTCACATTCGATATTTGAAGGAATGAATTTTGCAAACTTCACAGCATCGGCCAAACGCAATAACTGAAAATATTTTATTTGTGTTGGTTCGTTACCAATTTTATTTTTCAGCAACAACATGTATTCGTCGGTTGTTTTATTTGCTGAAAAAATATTTAATTGTTGATCTGAAAAATTTCTGCAAATAAAAATCAACTCGGTAAAAAATAATTTGTGCTGATTTTTTTGAATGAGATTTTTTTGCTGCAACGCATCTAATTGCTGCAACACTTCTTTGATGCCAAATTGTTTTAAAACAGCTTTTGGTTTTGATTTTCTTTTCTTAAGATAACGAATTAAAAAGAAAATGAAAATTGCCAGAACTATTGCTGCTGCTGCAATTGCGCCGATGAACAGCCAATCAGTTTCTTTTTTAACTTCGATGATTTCTTTAAAATCGTGATAGTCTTTTAAATTAGAAACATCAACCGGCAACACCGAAATATTAATTGGCATTGCATTTATACTTTGTTTATCGTTAAACGAAACATTGGCAGCAGGAATTTGCCAGTAACCCGAATCGAATGATGTCAGCATTATTTTTTGAGAATAAGAAACTAACCCTGAATTCGAAATAGTATCAATCGGTAATCGTTTTACAATTTCGAAATGATTAAATGAATCAGGAAGATTAAACCATTGAGAAACATCAGCAGTATTTTTATCAACATCAGTCACCAAAATTTTTAATTCGATCTGCTCACCAATTAATATTTTATCACGATCAACTGTTGCAGAAATTTTTTGTGCGAACGAAAAAGAAGAGATGCATAAAAATAAAATCACTATCGAAACTCTTACGAATCCCAACTCCCGACTCTCGACTAAAAACTCCCGACTCTTCCTCATGCTCGTTTAATAAAAAATTGTTGCAGAATTTTTACGTAATCCTCTCCGGTGGCTATTTGCAGCAGATCGGCTCCGGCAGTTCTGAAAACATTTTTTGCATCGTTCGAAATTTTTGCAAACTGCTGTTCGTAATAAAATTTTGTTGAAATATCGCTCGTATCCAACCAAACAGATTTTCCTGTTTCAGCATCCTGCACCTGAATTAAACCAATATCAGGAAGTTTAAAATCATTATTATCATACACCTGAATACCGATTACATCATGTTTTTTTGCGGCAACACGCAATGCTTCGTGATAACCTTCATCAGCAAAATCACTCAACACAAAAACAATACTTTTATGACGAGTGATATTATTTAAAAACTGCAATGCTTTTACAATATTTGTTTGTTTAGCTTTTGCTTCGAAGGTTAATAATTCACGAACCATGTACAACACATGTTCACGGCCTTTTGAAGATGGAATATATTTTTCAACGGTATCGGTAAAAAATATTAATCCTGTTTTATCATTATTGCTTAATGCGCTAAATGCAAGCACAGCGCATATTTCGGTAATTAATTCTTTTTTATTTTGCAAGTGCGTACCAAATAAATTACTCTCACTTGCGTCAACCAATAAAAAAACACTCAGCTCTCTTTCTTCTTCAAAAACTTTACTGTAAGTACCGTTCATTCTTGCACTAACATTCCAATCAATAAAACGAATATCATCACCGGCACTATATTCTTTCACTTCTTTAAACGCCATTCCTTGTCCTTTGAACGCCGTGTGATATTCGCCGGTGAACAAATGATTAGTAAGCTTCTTACTTTTTATTTCGAGCTCACGAACTTTTTTTAAAATTTCTGCGGCTGTCATTATGGAACTTGAATGGTGCGAAGAATATCATCAATTAAATTTTCTGTTGTAACATTTTCTGCTTCGGCTTCGTATGTTAAACCAATGCGATGCCGCATTACATCTTTTGCAATGGCTTTAATATCATCAGGAATAACATAACCGCGCTTGTTCATGAACGCATGTGCTTTTGCCGCCAAAGCCAAGTTGATACTAGCTCTCGGCGATCCTCCATAACTGATCATGTTCTTCATTTTACTTAATCCGTATTGATCGGGGTAACGCGTTGCAAAAACAATATCGATAATATATTGTTCAATTTTTTCATCCAAATAAACCTGACGAACCAAGTCTCTGCACTCAATAATTTCTTTTGTTGTAATAACTTTTGAAACAGTTGGTATATCAAATCCCTGTACCTGCTGGCGAATAATTAATTGTTCTTCATTTTTATTTGGATAACCAACAACAACTTTCAACATGAAACGATCAACCTGTGCTTCGGGTAAAGGATAAGTTCCTTCCTGCTCCAAAGGATTTTGTGTGGCGAGAACTAAAAATGGTTCTTCTAATTTATAAGTGTGTTCGCTGATGGTAACTTGTTTTTCCTGCATGGCTTCAAGTAATGCACTTTGCACTTTTGCAGGAGCACGATTAATTTCATCAGCTAAAATAAAATTGGCGAAGATGGGACCGCGACGAACAACAAATTCGTTTTTTGATTGATTGTAAATCATGGTTCCAATTACATCGGCAGGCAACAGATCGGGCGTGAATTGTATGCGACTGAATTTGCCGTCAACCGCTTGTGCCAAGGATTTGATGGTAAGTGTTTTTGCAAGACCCGGCACACCTTCGAGCAAAACGTGACCATTACTTAATAAGCCAATTAATAAACGATCGACCATGTATTGCTGACCGATAATAACTTTTGCCAATTCGTTTCTTAAACGATCAACAAATTGAGAATTGAATTGAATGCGTTGATTTAATTCTTGAATATCAGGCGCTGTTTGCATGAACAAAATTTATTTTAGAAATGTGAAAGTACAAAGTTGATTGTATTGAATGGAAATGAATTGGACGAATTGGGAAATCTTTAAATGATTTTGTTTGTTGAAAAAAGTACAAAGCGTACAAGTGTGCGACGCAACGAAGATGCCATGAAATTCAAAAGCCGGTATCAAAAAATTATTCCGAGCTTATTTTTAATCTTTCGACCGACACAGTTAAAAATTGTTTTGAAAAGATCTGCCACGAGATGATGATCCACAAAATAAAGCAGGGCATAGCTTTCAGCGCATATGGGCGAATAATATTTTCGCGTAACCAAGGCGTAAACAGATCGGAATAAGAGAAGCTGGTTAATATTAATGCATAGATGAAAACTGCATTTACAATTTTAGTATGTTGTTGTAAAACATACCAGATACAAACTGCAGGAAATGCAATGATATAAGTTGGCGACTCGGCACTGGTTGTATAAATAACGGTTGTAATTAAAACAGAAGCCAACAAATACAAACGAAAACGTGTATCGGAAAAATATTGATAACGCAGATATTGTAATCCGAATATGATCATCGCCGGAATGGTGACGTAAACATTTTTGAAATGGTTAAGATTAAAAATTCTACGGATCATTCCCATCACACAAATATCCTGATAATCGTTTGTGTCATTTGGATCAATGTTTTTTAATGCCTTAAAATGCAATGCTGCGTACCAATCTTTATACGATTGAATGATGAATGAAGGCGGTGCCAACAGCATGGGTAATATAAAAAATGCAACGGCCCAAATGATGGTCCATTTAATAAAATTAATTTTATCTTTTGCGAAAAAGAAAAAAGCAAAACCTACAATGCCATAGATTTTAACGAAGGTGCCGAGCATGATAAAAAATAAAGCCCAAACATTTTTTCCTTCATGAATAAATACAAAACCAAAAATGATACAAGCAGCTATCAACGGATTACTTTGCAACCAGGATGCGGCTGTCATCATTTCGTGAGCCGATAAAATAATAATTGCATTTTGCCATTTTTCCTGAATTGGTAGTTTTCTAATCGCGAAATATAAAATACCGGTATTAAACATTCCCCAACAAATAATTCCTAACCAATCGGGCAAGAAAGTAAAAGGTGCTATCACCATACTAAAAACCGGACCGTATAAATTTACATCAACATATTGCTGCGGATATTCGAGATATAGATTAACATGTTGCAGCGTATGAATATAAACATGCTTAAAGATGATGTAGTTATTTGTCTTCTCATGCAAGAAATCGAGCAGCACTGCAATCAATGCCAAACCAAACCACAAAACAATCGCTAATGTCTTATCGTATAAAAATTCACCGGATAAAAACCAATTTTTTGTTTTGTTTTCTCTCATATTCTTACGCAACAATTTTTACAAAAGATTAGATTCTTTAATTATAAAATGTGGACGTTGTTTACTCTGCATAAATAATTTTCCTAAATAAATTCCTAAGATACCTAAGATCATTAATTGTAAACCCCCAAAAAATGCAATGGTAACAATGATAGATGTCCAACCCGAAATTGCATAGCCTTTATATAAACTGATCACTACATAAGGAATGTATAAAATTGATAGAACTGCAAAAGTTAATCCCAGATAAATTGCAATGTTAAGTGGCTTAACACTGAAAGATGTTATTCCTTGCAAAGCTAATCTGGTCAAGGCTTTTGTGCTATATTTAGTAACGCCTGTTGTTCTTGCATTAGGCATGTATGGAATTCCTTTTTGTTGAAAGCCCACCCACTTAACCAATCCACGAAAGAATGGTCTGTCTTCATGAATATTATTTAAAACATTCACTACTTTTTTATCTAATAAACGATAATCGGCAATGCCATCTTCCATTTCAACATCAGATAAACTATTGACAACCTTATAAAACATTTTTGAAGAGAACTGATTAAAATTACTGGCGTGTTCATTTTTATCTTCACGATAAGTATAAACAACATCATTGCCTTCCTCCCACAATTGCAACATATCATGAATCATTTCCGGCGGATGTTGCAGATCTGCATCAATAGTAATCACTGCATCGCCTTTGGCATATTTTAATCCGGCCAACAGGGCATTATCTTTTCCAAAATTCCTTGAGAAAGAAATATAAAAAATGTTGCTGTGTGTTGCTACAACTTGTTTAATGATCGACAAACTTTTATCGGCACTTCCATCATTCACAAAAATGATTTCAAAATCATGAATGGGATCTTCAAAAACTTCCTGAACCGCTTTTGTAATAGAAGGTATATTACCTTCCTCGTTATAAACAGGTATTAATATGCTGATAAGTTTCTTCATGCTTGGGAATGCAAATTAAAAGTATAATTTTTAGATGGATAAAAGCTTATTGGTTTATTTCTTTTAAAACGATGTAAAAAATTTACTTTTGCGCCACTAAAAACAAGTTATGAGTAAAGGACCCGTTTCTCAATTTATCGAACACCATTATCACCACTTCAATGCAGCCGCATTAATGGACGCGGCCAAAGGCTACGAAACACATTTATTAGAAGGTGGAAAAATGATGGTTACATTGGCAGGTGCTATGAGTACCGCCGAATTAGGAATTTCGTTTGCAGAAATGATTCGCCAGGGAAAAGTTGATATCATCAGTTGCACTGGTGCAAATCTGGAAGAAGATGTAATGAATTTAGTTGCACATTCGCATTATAAAAGAGTTCCGCATTATCGTGATCTAACGCCACAGGATGAATGGGATTTATTAGAGCATCATTATAATCGTGTTACCGATACTTGTATTCCCGAAGAAGAAGCATTTCGCCGTTTACAAAAACATTTGGTTAAACAATGGAAAGATGCTGAAGCAAAAGGTGAAAGATATTTACCACACGAATTTTTATATAAAGTTGTGTTGAGTAAAGAGCTGGAAGAATATTATGAAATTGATCCTAAAGACAGTTGGATATTAGCAGCAGCCGAAAAAAATATTCCAATCATTGTTCCGGGATGGGAAGATAGTACTACCGGAAATATTTTTGCCAGCTATGTTATTAAAGGCGAACTAAAAGCAAGCACTGTAAAAAGTGGTATTGAATACATGATTTATTTAACTGAATGGTATCGTGCAAACAGTGGCGGAAAAGGTGTTGGATTTTTTCAAATTGGTGGTGGCATTGCCGGCGATTTTCCAATTTGTGTGGTGCCCATGATGTATCAGGATCTGGAATGGCACGATGTTCCGTTCTGGAGTTATTTCTGTCAAATCAGCGACAGCACTACATCTTACGGTTCTTACAGCGGCGCTGTTCCTAACGAAAAAATTACCTGGGGTAAATTAGATATTCATACACCAAAATTTATTGTAGAAAGCGATGCAACAATTGTGGCACCATTAATGTTTGCATGGATCCTCGGTTGGTAATGCAAATAAATTAATGTGCAGATTTGCAAATAAAAAAAGACTTTGAAAAAATCAGAGTTTTTTTTTGTTACAAGCGATAGAATAAAATTTAGCTGTTGTTGCGTCGCACACTTGTACGGTAGAAATTTTATTCAAACAAAAAACGCTTCCTAGAAAAGAAGCGTTATGTTATTAAGCAACATAAGAAAAATCGTTCAAAATATTTTTAAATTACCAGTTACTAAATCGTAAACCAACCGCATATGGAAACTGATCTACGCCTGTACTTTCTTTATGCAATGCATTTAAACTATAACTTCCGTATAATCTTATTGGACCCAATCCAAGTTCTGTAATTGCAGCTAAACGCCATGGTTGCAAAGCAAGATCACCACGATATTTTTGTTTGCCATTTTGTGCACTTATTTGTTTATTGTGATTGCCCAATAAATAACCTGCACTAACACCTGCACTCATACTAAATCCATTGTGCTTATGTGGTGTGGTGTTTATGTTTAACATTAAAGGCACAGTTAAATAACCGACATATAATTTATTCTTCGAAAAATTAATCGTGTCGTTAAAAACATAAGGGGTTGGATTACTTCTGTAACTCAAACTATGATCGTAACGAAAATTATACATCTCTAAACCCAAACCATATTTCAGGTTTAATACATGCTGAGAGATATTTAATTTTTGCATGAAGATCCACAGGTTTACATTAGATGATTTTCCGGTATTTAAAGCAAAACTATTTTGATTTATTGCAGATCCATTTACAGTTTTAAAATAACCCATCGATTGCGCTGATGTATAATTTGTATTATCGCGAACATTGGTAAAACCTAAATCAAATATCCACCAATTGGTACTGATGTTATTTAAGTTCCTCTTTTTATGATTGTCAAAACGAACATTAACACCAATATGCGGTTTTTCCGGAACGCTATCAGAAGTTATCTTAATAGGTTCTTCTTCACCATTGCCAAAATGGATCCTTAAGTTTTGATATTTTTTATGTTGACTATTATCATCAATTTCTTTGTTTTTATTTTTTTTGATGATAAAAAAGTTGCCAACCTTAACAGTGTCGGTACTTTCAGAAGAACTACTATCCTTTTGGGCAAAGGTCATCAAGTTCATTAATGTGGCTACAATCAAAATTATCAAACGTTTCATAAGATATTTTTTAAAAAATTATTTTAAGGATTTTGTATTAACAGAAAAATTTGCAATGGCAACATTATTGTCATCATCATTTTTAGATTTTGCAAATGCAGCTTTAGCTCTTTTAAAGAATCCGCGAATTTTATCTTTATTCAATTCTATATTTCCTACATAAATATTATTATTTCTTTCATCCTCATCGGTGTTTAATTCTTTATAAACTGTTTGATGAAAAATACTTTTTTCTTCGGTAGGTGAAACAGTTGAATTGTTTACTGCTAATTGTCTTTCGTTATTGCCAACCGGAGCAACAATTGATTTTTTTTGATCGATAATATTTTCCTGGACAGTTTTGCTTGGTGAAGATTTTTTATCGACGATATTATTTTCTGCAATTAAATTATTTGTTTGGTTAGTTGTTGGAAGAACAGCCTGTTTAAAAGTATTTGTTTCTTTCTTTTCGATTTTATTTTTTGCAGCAACTACAATTTTATTTTCAGGTACTACAATTTTATTATTCAATAACTTATTCGTGTCAGGTACAACAACTTTATTTTTTGTAGATACAATCTGATTTGAAGTTTCGTTTTTACCTGGAATTACTGTCCAAACCAAAAACACTAAACCAATAAAAGCCGCTGCCACAGCTATTCTTGAGAAACTAAAATAAACAAATGGCTTTTCTTTTTTTCTGTACAACGATTTTTTATCGGAGAAAATAATAGTTTCTGGTTCTAATTTTGTTTGCTTTAATAAAATAAATTTTTCCTGTACCTGCGGATGCTGCAACACAAAAATCTCTACTTTATTTCTTTCATCATCGTTTAATTCATTATCAACATACAATAAGAACTGTTCTTCATAATTGTTCAAATTCAATTTGGCATCATCTGTTTTATATAAAGAATTTTTATCAGCAAAAACCATTTCATCGTCCTCTAATTTTGTTTGCACCAACATTTTTAATTCGTTTGCAACATCGGGATTCTCTTTTATAAACAGTTCAACAGCCTGCTGCTCCTGAGCAGAAAGTTCTCCATCGGCATAAAGCAAAAAGAATTCTTCGTAATTATTTCTGTTGATGTTCATTTTATAAAACGTTTTCGGGACTCACTAAATAATTTCTTAATGTTAATCTTGCACGATGTAAATAAACTTTCACCTGGCTTTCATTTAATCCCATTATCTCACCAATTTCTCCATAATTATATCCTTCATAATCTTTAAGCATTACCAAACTTCTTTGTGTTTCATTCAGTTTATTTAAAGCTTCCATCAATACTTTCTTTGTATTTGAATTAGTTTGATGCACAATTTTACTTCCTTCTGCAAATTCATCTTTCAAATTAATTCGTTTCACTTTTCTGATATGATCGATCATCTGGTTATAAGCAACAGTAAACAAATAAGATTTCGATTTTTCATTCTCTACATCTTCACGATTACGCCATAATTTTTCGAAAGCTGTTTGCACAATGTCCTTTGCATCTTCCTCATGACGAAGATTCTTGACAATGAATCGGTATACATTGTCAGCATATTGATTAACGCATTGATTATATTCTTTCTCTGTCATAAACAGCCTTGAAAATTCAGAATGTTCGCTTTATTGTAAGTTATACGAAACAGCGCTCAATAAGTTACAGTGCACAAAAAAAAAATACCGTGGATTAGCGGGTTAGGTTATTTATAAACGGCAACGATCATATGACTAAGCGGATTGAAAAAAATATCATCCGAATTATCGTTTTTTTGCTTACACTCTTTACAATTTTGATGGCAACATGTTTTAGCCGGTGATCTCTTTTTTTTAGTACGAGCTTGTTGAAGAAATGTCATTGCCGTTACAGCAATAACAACAATTATCGATAACTGCAATAAATATTTTGATTTCATAAACAGCATTTAAAAATTGTTAGACGAATTTAGTTCCAAAATGTTACAGTTTATATAAACTAAAAGTTAAATTGGTAGTTGATTGTTAACGGTATTTATATGCTATAATTCACTCCAGTTTATCCAAAAAAGCAATGTTTAAAAATAATCTTTACAAATTCGGCTGTAACCTTAATTTTGCGCAATCCTTCAAAAATGAGTACAGCACTAAATTCCAACGAATCTGTTCGTTCACAGAAAAAGAAGATCATTGTTTTAGGCAGTGGCCCAAATCGCATTGGTCAGGGTATTGAATTTGATTATTGTTGCGTTCACGGCCTGATCGCCATAAAAGAAAGCGGTTATGAAGCCATTATGGTGAACTGCAATCCTGAAACAGTTTCTACTGATTTTGATATTGCCGACAAACTTTATTTCGAGCCCGTTTATTGGGAACATCTCTGGGAAATTATTGAATTAGAAAAACCCGAAGGAGTTATTGTTCAGTTAGGCGGACAAACTGCTTTGAAATTGTCGAAACGTTTACACGAAAAAGGAATTAAAATCATTGGAACTTCTTTCGATGATATGGATATTGCCGAAGACCGCGGAAGATTTAGTGATCTTTTAAAAGAATTAGATATTCCTTATCCCGAGTACGGAACTGCTCTCGATGCTGATGAAGCTATTGAAGTTGCAAACAGAGTTGGTTACCCGGTTTTGGTTCGTCCGAGTTATGTGTTAGGTGGACAAAGAATGCGAATAGTAATTAATGATGAAGATGTTGAAAAAGCTGTTATCAGTTTATTAAAACATCTTCCCGGAAATAAAATTTTAATTGATCATTTTTTAGATCGTTGTCAAGAAGCAGAAGTTGATGCGATTTTTGACGGAGAGAATTTTCATGTGATGGGTGTGATGGAACATATTGAACCGGCTGGTATTCATAGTGGCGATAGTAATGCGGTTTTACCTGCATTTAATTTAACGCCGTTGATCGTTGAAACAATGGAATATTACAGCGAGAAGATTGCACGTGCATTAAACATAAAAGGTTTGATCAATATTCAGTTTGCCATTAAAGGCGATAAGGTATTTGTTATAGAAGCTAATCCAAGAGCATCTCGTACAACGCCTTTCATTGCTAAGGCTTACGGAATTCCGTTTTTAAATATTGCAACTAAAGTAATGTTGGGTTCGGCAAAATTGACCGACTTTAATTTAGAAAAAAAGTTAGATGGTTATGCCATTAAAGAACCTGTTTTTAGTTTCGATAAATTTCCCGGCGTAAGTAAAGAATTAGGACCAGAAATGAAAAGTACCGGTGAAGCTATTCGTTTTATAAAAGATCTACGCGACCCATACTTCAGAACTTTGTACAAAGAAAGAAGTATGAATTTGAGCAAATAGTTTTTCAAATAAAAAAGTCATTCGAGTTTGTACAAACTCGAATGACTTTTTTTATAATGAATCTTTCCAAGAATTATTTCTTACTAAACTATTTCTACGATCTTATTCTTAATGGCATACATGGCCAATCCCATTCTGGTATGCACATTTAGTTTTTCGAATAAAGCGTTACGATAATCATCAACTGTTCGAGGACTAACAAAAAGTTTTTCTGCAATATCTTTATAAGTCAATTCGGTGCAGATCAAACGAAGAAATTCTTTTTCTTTATCCGATAACATCGTTGGTTCCAATGGTTGATGATAATCCTGATGTAAACCTGAAATAACTTTACCTGAAATAGTTTCAGACAAATAAAAATCTTTTTTTATCACTGATTCTAAAGCAATATTTAATTCATCAGGCTCCACATTTTTCATCAAATAACCTTTTGCACCCAAGCGCAACATACGAATGATACTGCTTTCATCACTTTGCATCGAAAGTGCCAATACTTTTATTTGCGGATAATTTCGTGTTAACCATTTTGCAGTATCAAAGCCATCCATTTCGGGCATATTAATATCCAATAAAATAATATCAGGGATTTGAATGGTTTGAATTTTTTCTATTAATTCTTTTCCATTTCCTGCTTCATAAATAACTGAATAATTGTCGAATGATGCAATGAGTCTTGCCAAAGCACTGCGCATCAATGTGTGATCGTCGGTAACAGCTACTTGATAAATTTTGTTTGAATTTGCGGCCATTGTTATTCTTCTTTAGGTATTGTTTCTTTTTGCAAAGGTAATGTTATCGTAATACTTGTTCCAGTTCCAATTATACTATTGATTATAAATTTCGCGCTAATCAATTTAGCTCGATTGATCATACTCTTTAAACCAACACCACCTGATGCTGAAGGTTTATCTTTTTTCTCTTCAACATTAAAACCTACACCATTGTCTTTAACGGCTAAAATAAAAATATCGTCTTTTGTATAATTGATAGAAACATTTACAAGGGTGGCTTTAGAATGCTTTAAAGTGTTGTTGAGAATTTCCTGAAACATGCGAAAAAGAAAAATAGATTTTTGGGGATCCAATATTTTAGTACTGTCATTCTTGTTGTGTGTAAATTCAATCGGCATCAATCCTGTTCTGCGAATAGTATTGATCTCAAATTCGATGGCTTGTTCTAATCCAATTTGAGTGATGCGATCGGTGTGCAAACTTTTTGTAAGGTTCCCCAGATCGAGAATAGCTTTATTAAGAATTTCTCTTGATTCGAAAATAGTTTGATATGCCGGATGCTGTTTATCAATGCCTGCACTGGCCATTGTAAGTTTAACTACAGAAAGCATTTGACCAACATTATCATGCAACTCCTGGCTGATTGTTTTTAAAGTTTTTTCCTGAATTTCTAATTGGCTGCGTAATAATTCCTGATCAAATTCTTCTTTTAATTTGACCATCTCTTTTTCATATCGCTGCTGTCTGCTTTGATATAGAAATACCATTGCAACAATAAATAAAACCAAGAAAACCGCAATGATTGCGCCTATAATTAAGACTGTGAGTATTTCCGTATTTTGATTTTGCATAAAAAAGCAATACTAAACATTGAATATAAAAATACATTTAATAAGTCCGTGATTCGCTCTATATTTTTTAAAATCACTTTAGGTAAACTCATCATTAAATTACTCAACCCATATAAAGGATATGTAAAAGCATAAAAAAATAATAGAGCTGAACAAATCCAAAATGGTGGTTGTTTTAATAAATTAACAGCATTTGGAAATAGAAACAATTCATAAAAATAAAAAATACAGCAACCAACAATTAATAAACATCCTAATGCATAAGTAAAAGTCTGAAAGCCATGCCTACCCTGAAAGAAAAAAATATTTATTAAAGCTGCTATTGGGAAGAAAAATAAAATAAACAGTATTATTTTATTTGCAATCTTGTTTCTAATAAACCCTCGTAACATCCATAAATAAAAACCAAACTCACAAGTTGTAAAAATATTATACAACACTACAGTATTCTCTTCCTTTTCTATCCGAATAAGAAATGAAGCTAAAAGCTCTACAAATAATGAAACAACCAAAAAAATAATAAAAAGTTTTAAATATAAATTTTGACCTTTCTTTTTAAATATTCCATATAAGCCAGAAGCAACAGCAAAAATTATTGCATATATGTATGGAGGAATTTTCATTGGTAATAAAAGTAGCATGTATTAACCTGTATAAAAAATAAAACCTCCAATCAAGGAGGTTTTATTAAGATTTTAATACAGAATTAAATAACTACAAATCCTTTATCTTTTGTATCAACAATTGTAATACCAATTTCATCGTTATCTAAATCCTGACTTTGTCCGCATAGAGGAGGACATAATCTTCCAGCATTGTAGGCAACAATGTTTGTTCCTTTATCGGTAGCAACATAAATGTCTTTATTTTTAGTAGTGCCGTCAGCATTCTCTTTTTGTTTGGTAGCAACCATAACTAAAGTTTGTCTGTCAGTATATTCAGCCATTGGAGCTGTTTCTTTATCATAAGCCGCAAAATAAAATTTAACACCATCAGCGCCATGAGTTTTTGCATGTTCAATAAATTCTTCTAATTCTTCTACGCTCCACCAAGCACTCAAAGAGTCTTCTTTACCTATTCTTTCACTGTTTTGAACCCATCTTTCTTGTTTGTAATTTCTGATTACATTGTCAACATGACTGGTATTTACATATTTACCAACCTTTAGGGATTTTGTTTCAATTGTTTGCATGGTTACTAGTTTTTGAAGTGGATAATTTATATGTACACCGTAAAAATATTTTCAAACAACGTTTGATTTTTGAGAAAAATGATGACTGTCAATCAATTATGAATTACTTCAATTCATAAACGATTAAATATCCCCTAATTCGGTGTAAAATGACGCTAAAAAAACCGTTAATAAAACCTCAATAAACCGTTAATAAAACAAGGAAAATACCGTTGAATAACGGTATTCAGGTACCGTTATTCAACGGTCAAAAAATACCGTGCAAATTTATTAGATCAATTCTTAGTTATTTGATTACAAGTTAAGATATTAGCTAGAGGTTAGTAATTTCTCCGTTTCTGAAATCCAATATTCTATTTACAAAACCTCCCATTTCCTCAGAAGTTTTCCTTAAAACTGATGAGGAAATTTTTGTTTAGGAAGATGCTATATTATATCAAAAATTTTTAAATTTTTCTATCCGCACTAAATAATTATAGTAATTACTTTTTAATATCCTCAATGAATTAAAAATCTTCTTTCTTAAAAAAATTTACAAACAATTAGCTACATGAACAGATTCAACAAACCTATTTGGAAAACTGTTCCGATGTTGCGTTTCTTGTTGCCATTAATTGCCGGAATTTTATTGCAATTCTATTTTAATATTGAAATGAAAATGTTTCTTTTTGTTTTTATTATTTCAATAACTATTTTTTTTGCTATTAATTTATTAAACGCTTCAGTAAAATTTAAACTTATTTGGCTAACTGGTATTTGCATTAGTTTAATTTTTATATCTCTGGGCAATGGAATAACTTATTTAAAAAATGCCGAACACAATGATAACAGCTTTCTAAAAAATTATACAAACAATGCAGCCATAATTGTAACTATTCAAGAATCCTTAGTTGAAAAAGCAAAATCGTTTAAGGCTTTAGCAAAGATTGAAACTGTTATAAACAATCAAATCAAAACAGTTAATGGAAATATTTTGTTGTACTTCAAAAAAAATGATTCAAAACCATTGCTTCATTATGGATCAAGAATTCTCATTCGTAAATCTTTGCAACCGATTACTAATTCGGGCAATCCGGGTTCATTTAATTACAAACAATTTTGTGCTTTTCAAGAAATTTATTATCAGGTATTTTTGAATGATGGTGATTATAAAATACTTTCATCCGAGAATAAATTTTTCTTCGACGACTGGTTGCAAAAAACCCGAACAAGTGTGCTCGCAGTGTTGCGGCAGAACATTTCAAACCCCGATGCAGCAAGCATTGCAGAAGCTTTATTAATTGGTTATCGCGATGATTTAGATAAAGATCTGGTACAAGCTTACAGCAATACCGGCGTAGTTCACATCATTGCGATAAGCGGTTTGCATATTGCCATGATTTATGGATTGCTTATTTTTTTATTCAGACCATTTAATCGATTCAAATTTATAAAATGGATTAAACCTTTTGTTGTTTTAATTATTATTTGGGGGTTTACTTTTGTAGCTGGCGCAGTTCCTTCTATTTTGCGAAGTGCAGTAATGTTTTCATTTATCGTTATTGGCGAAAGCTTCAGTAAGAAAATTAATATCTATAATAATCTTGCGGCATCGGCATTTACAATTTTATTATTTAATCCGTTTAGTTTGTGGGATGTTGGATTTCAACTCAGTTATGCTGCAGTGTTGAGCATTGTCATTTTTTCAAAACACATCAACAACTGGATCTATTTTAAAAATAAAATCCTGAAATATATTTGGGAGCTGAGTTCTGTAACTTTATCGGCACAAATTCTTACGCTTCCATTAATTCTATTTTATTTTCACCAATTTCCTGGATTATTTTTATTTACTAATCTGATTGCAGTTCCTTTATCGGGATTGATTTTGTTCATCGAACTTTTATTATTAATTGTTTCGCCATTTACAATCGTTGCAAATTTTGTTGGCTCTGCAACAGGCATAACAATTAATTGGATGAATGATTTTATACTGCGCATCAACAGCATTCCATTTTCAACATGGCAATCACTTCAAATAAATATTGTGCAAACAATTTTTTTATACTTTATGATTATTGCTTTGGCGATTTGGTTATTACGAAAACAAACAACTTCTTTGATAGTTGCACTTTATTGTTCGCTGATATTTTTTGCGATTAGAAGTTTTGATTTTCTCAAACGAGATCAACAACAAAAATTAATTGTATACAATGTACCGCAACATAAGGCCATGGACTTAATTGATGGAAGAAATTACCAATTTATTGGCGACAGCATTTTATTGCAGAATGGATTTCTGCAAAACTTTCATTTAAACCCTTCGCGAATTTTACATCGCACTACTGCAGCAAATCAACTTCTAACAATTAATTATTCCTCGCATTTAATTGCTTCATCAAACAAGAAAATTGTTTTGATTGATGAGCCGATTAATAATTTGTTTGTTGATAAAAAACTAAAAGTGGATGTTATTATCATTTCTCAAAACCCCAAACTTAATATCAGCCAATTGATACAGGCATTTGATTGTAACGAATTTATTTTTGATGCAAGCAATCCGTTGTGGAAAATCAACCAATGGAAAAAAGATTGCGAAAACTTACATTTGCGGCATCTTTCCATACCAGAGCAAGGTGCTTTTGTAATGGAGCTTTAATTCAGTTCGTCGAGATTCGTCAATCAATTATCATGTCAAAAAAAATTCAGTCAGCACTTATTTCCGTTTTTTATAAAGACGGTTTAGAACCTATTGCAAAAAAATTACACGAGTTAGGAATAATAATATATTCAACTGGCGGCACACAAAAGTTTTTAGAAGAAGCAGGCATTCCTTGTATTGCTGTTGAAAGTTTAACAACATATCCTTCTATTTTGGGAGGACGAGTAAAAACATTACATCCGGTTTTATTTGGCGGAATTTTAGGTAGACGATATGAACCACAGGATTTAATTGAAATGAAACAATATTCAATTCCCGAAATTGATTTGGTAATTGTTGATCTCTATCCGTTTGAAGAAACCTTAAAAACTACTTCGGAAGAAAAATTAATTATTGATAAGATTGATATTGGTGGACCGTCCATGATTCGTGCTGCTGCTAAAAACTTTAAAGATGTTGTGGTGATCGCTGCAAAAGATGATTATACTTCTTTAGAAAATTTATTGAACGAACAACATGGCGAAACTAATTTAGAACAACGCAAAGCTTATGCTGCAAAAGCTTTTCAGGTAGTGATGAATTATGATATTGCCATCAACAATTATTTTAATCCTGATAATACAACAACGCAAACATCATCAATAAAACAAGTCTTGCGTTATGGAGAAAATCCACATCAGTCAGCAATATTTTATGGTGACCTGAAAGAACTATTTAATCAATTAAATGGCAAAGAATTATCGTATAATAACCTTGTTGATGTTGATGCAGCTGTTCAATTAATTACTGAGTTTAATGATTCGCAGGAAAAAATATTTGCTATCATTAAACATACCAATGTTTGCGGTGTTGCTGCAAGAGAAACTGTAAAAGACAGTTGGGATGCGGCTTTAGCCGGAGATCCAGAAAGTGCATTTGGCGGTGTTTTAGTTTGCAATGGAACAATTGATTTGTCAACAGCAAACGCGATAAACGAAATCTTCTTCGAAGTTTTAATTGCGCCAAGCTTTGATGAAGATGCATTGCAAATTTTAAAATCAAAAAAGAATCGTATCCTTCTTCAACTTGCGACTAACGATTTACGATTCACATCGCAAAGAAAATCTTTACTAAACGGAACATTAATTCAAGAAACAGATAAAGGAAATTATACCGATTGGAAAGAAGTTGGTGGTAGAGAAGCTTCATCATCCGAAAAAGAAAATTTAATTTTTGCCAACATTATTTGTAAGCATTTAAAAAGTAATGCCATTGCTTTAATTAAAAATAAACAATTGGTTGGAAAAGGTTGCGGACAAACTTCGCGTATTGATTCATTGCGTCAGGCAATTGATAAATCCAAACAATTTAATTTTGATTTGCATGAAGCTGTTTTAGCAAGCGATGCATTTTTCCCGTTTAATGATTGTGTGCAGATTGCACATGAAGCCGGAATCGAAGCATTCATTCAGCCCGGTGGTTCTATCAGAGATAAAGACAGTATTCAATATGCAGTTGAAAATAAATTGGCAATGGTGATAACTGGATTAAGGCATTTTAAACATTAATTATTTTGCTCAATTTAATCTCAACAGTACAAGAGTGCGACGCAACGGAAGCTAAATTAATATTCAAAGGATAAAAACAAAAAAATAGAAATCAGTTCGATTGATAAAAAATTAAACAACTAAAGCCCCTCTTTCGGAGGGGTTTGGGGAGGCTGAAAATAAATGGCACTTACAACAAATCAAAAAGCTTACATCGCATTAACTGCAACCAGTATTATCTGGGGCACAACATGGGTTGCAAGTAAAGTTGCCGTTACAAATGCGCCGCCACTGGAGGTTTCAGCGATTCGTCAATTTATTGCAGGATTTATTTATATTGTTTTTTTTAAGTTGAAAGGCGAACCATGGCCTTCGTTAAAACAATTGAAACCATTATTAATCATGAGTTTTTTTCTGCTCATCATTGCCAATGGTTTTGCAACATGGAGCATTAAATTTATTTCGAGCGGACTGGCAGCATTGATCGCTGCTTTATATCCTTTGTGTGTTGTTATTATTGAAATGATTTTTTATAAAACAAAAAATACCATTGCAACTTTTATTGGATTAACATTAGGTCTCGCCGGAATTTGTGTTGTGTTTTACGACAATGCATTTCATCATAATTCTGCAAATTATTTATTTGGTGTTGTGCTGTCGTTAATTGCAATGTTATCATGGGGTATTGGTACGATTTTCGTTGCAAGAAAGAAATTAAATATCAATCCTTATTACGGAATGGGTTGGCAAATGATGCTGGCATCACCATTTATTTTTATCATGTCACTTGGCGCCGGAAATAATATTTCGCTTGCACAAATTCCAACACAAACATGGTTGGCATTAGGTTATTTGGTACTCATCGGTTCGTGCATTGCATTTGTTTGTTTTATTTATACTATGAAACATTTACCAGCAGCCATCGCATCGTTGTATGCCTACATAAACCCAATAGTAGCAATGATTACGGGCTATTTATTATTAAGCGAAAAATTAACCATCAATATTTTAATTGGAACTGCCATCACCATTTTTGGTGTATATCTCGTTAACCACAGCTTGAAAGAAAAACCAACAAGCGAGTTAATTGAAAATGAGATTTAATTTATGTTACCGGCTGATGTACTAATGGCATCGTCTGTTGCGTCGCACTCTTCAACGTTCAAAACTTTATTCAAATTTATTTATTGAATAAAAAGGTTATGACATTTAATTTATTGCCTCTTTAATTTGATTAAATGAAATATTATAAAAACGGCTTCGATTTTTCTTAAGCACTCTATCGTAATAATCAATTTTTAAATTTACAGTTCCATCTTTATTTTCTTTAAAAGAAATATTATCTCTGGCTGCATAAATATCTTTCAAGACAAAAAGATGATGCTCAGGATATTCATCAAACTCAGAAGTGGTGATATAAATATTATCAGATACCTCACAATCAGGCATTCTAGCACTTCCACTAAGGTTAGATACAATAAACAACTGAATTAAAAAAGTATGCGTTTCAAATTTTTTGGTTTCAACAATATTATTCAATACATAACTCAGTGTAGAATCTTTGCTGATCTTAAAACTAAATTTTTCTTGCGCATGGATATTTGTGACGAAGAGTAAGAATAAAATTAATTGAGCTTTCCGCATAAATAATTTATTGCTTGAAATTACTAAAATTCTTTTCTAAGAATTCTTCATACATTTTTCTCCATACGATCCATTCAGTTTGCTCTGTTAAAAAATGGTTATGAAACAGAGTGATCAATTCTCCATTTACACTTTTTACAACATCAAAATAGTGTTGCAATTCTTCAGCAGTTTGTTCGGCAGAATATTTTTGTTCGAAGATGGAATTAGCATCCATAAAACAAAACGGATGCAATAATAAATTGGCTGTTTCATTTTTCTCCAGATCAAACCAATAAAACGGCAAAGTATAAGAAGCTCTGAAACCGTTGATGCCACCATATCCCATCGAATACTCATCAGTAATTCCTGCTTCAATTAATTTTCGAAATGTTTGCGGAATAGTAAATCGTAAATAATGTTGCCGACTTTTTGTTATTGAATGTTGTGCGATGTTTTGCAAAACCGAAATCTCTTTCTTCAACTCCGGACTCTCGACTCCCGACCACCGACTTTCTTCTCCGCTCTGCCAGCTTGGATGAATTCCAATTTCATTTTTTGCAGCAGTTTGTTTAATTAAATCCTGCATTGCTTTCTTGCGTGGCGAAATATTTTTGTCAACGCCTTTTCTTTTTTCGGCCAATAAAAAAAAGTACGACAGATTTAATTTATGTTCTTTATGCAAA
This sequence comes from uncultured Chitinophagaceae bacterium, assembly GCA_903870685.1. GTDB lineage: Bacteria > Bacteroidota > Bacteroidia > Chitinophagales > Chitinophagaceae > CAIQDX01. Next base: position 62,384 of record CAIQDX010000013.1, read on the forward strand.
TCATTTAACCAATCATAAATATCAAACGGATCTTTTTTCCAGCCGCTGTAAACATTGCCGCGTTCAACAAATTTTTCAAAATTGCCTACAAACAAATCACGATAAAAACCATACAGATTTAACAACAAAGGTTGATGTAGGTAAGCAAATGCAATATCAATATCGTACGATGGAATGTATTTGAAACTTGTAACCTGAAATTTGTAACCTGATACTTTCTCCAATTCTTTCAACCACAAGTTGACCAATGGTTGTTGTAAAAAATTTTCTTTGTACGCCAAACTGTTGCTGTGCGAATATCTTCCGTACTCATCTTTTTCATGCGGTAAATATTCTTCGTAGCGGGTTAATAAATAAAATGCCGCCGAAAAAATATCAAACGGAATATCACCATTGGTTTTAAAAAATACTTTTAATCCGTTCCAGTTAAAACAATTTATTTGCTGTTGTTTTATTTCTGTTTCAAATAATAGGCCATGAGGTTTTATCTGAAATTCTTCATGGTCAATGTGATTATATGAGTAATTAATTTTTGCTCCATTGTGATCTAAAAAATTTTCTTTCGAATCGGTTAGAACAACTTTTTCACCCAATAATGTTTTGGAGATGTATTCAAGTCGAGATGTGATATGTTCTGAATAAATAATCAAATTTAGAAAAGTTGAAGAATGAACAAAAAGTACAAGAGTGCGACGCAACCACTGCCCAATTTTTATTCAACAGCTTGTAACAAAAAATTAATTGAGCTTATTTTTTTCGATCCACATTTCATTAAATGTTTTATTGCTGAAATCAAGATCACTTCTGTGTGTTGTCCATGCGCCGGCCACTTTATTAACCACCCAATTTTTTAATTTGCCATTACTCATGTTGTACATCTTTCTGTTAAGACTTGCTGTCTTCCAAATTTTCCACGCGATCCTTTCGCCTAAAGCGCTATCGCCTTCAACAACAGATTCGTGGCGATTCTCTAATAATAATTCGTGCAGATTAATTCTAACAGGACAAACCTGCGTGCAATTGCCGCAAAGCGACGATGCAAAACTTAAATGTTTATATTCTTTCATACCACTTAAATGCGGTGTGATAACGCTTCCTATTGGTCCGCTATAAGTTGTATCGTAAGCATGTCCGCCAATATTTTTATACACCGGACAAGCATTTAAACATGCTCCGCAACGGATGCAATACAATGCTTCGCGTGTGAGTGGATTCTTTAATAAATTGGTGCGGCCATTGTCTAAAAGAATAACATACATTTCTTCGGGGCCATCCGTTTCGTTTGCTTGTCGCGGACCGGTAACAATGGTATTATACACAGTAACTTTTTGTCCGGTACCAAATGTTGAAAGCAATGGCCAAAACAAACCAAGATCATTAATTGATGGCAGCATTTTTTCAATACCAACAATAACAATATGTGTTTTAGGAAACGCACAACTTAATCTTGCATTGCCTTCGTTTTCTGTTACGGCAATGCCGCCAATATCGGCGATAATAAAATTAGCGCCGGTAACACCCACTTCTGCTTCAACATATTTTTCGCGCAATTTTATTCTTGCAACTTGAGTTAATTCTTCTGGCGATAAACCTCCGGGCACACCTAATTTATTTGCAAAAAGTTTTGCAACATCTTCTTTGCTTTTGTGCATGGCCGGTGTAACAATATGATAAGGTGCTTCACCATCTAACTGTTGAATATATTCTCCAAGATCTGTTTCAACACTTTCAATATTATTTTTTTCTAAGAATTTATTTAAATGAATTTCTTCAGTAACCATGCTCTTGCTCTTCACCAATGTTTTGCAATTTTTTTCTTTGCATATTTTTCCAATTTCATCTAGAGCTTGTTGTGCATTCTCGGCCCACAATACTTTTGCGCCACGCGAAGTAATTTCTTTTTCAAAATTCTCTAAATATTGATCTAAGTGTTCAATGGCACGCCACTTGGTATCCTTGGCACGTTCACGAGCAGTAAGTACATCTGTAAATTGTTCCTTGCCTTTTGGAACAACAGCATTGTATTTACCAATATTGAAATTAATTTTCCGGCGATGATCTAAATCGGCCGCTTTAATGGTACTCTTTGCAATAAATGAAGCTGCGTTGTTACTCATAATTTTTATTTTGTTACCAGCTTTTATTTTTCAAGTCATCGGTTGTTGCGTCGCACACTTCAACGTTCAAAACTTATCTCATCATTTTTCTCTTTCTGCCGTTGCCTTTAATGTTTCATAAAATTCTTCACCATATTTTCTGATGATCGCATCTTTCAGAAATACATACACAGGAACTTTTAATTTTTTTCCCAAACTGCAAGCTGCTTTGCACAGATCTTGTCTTGGTTCGTAATTTAAATATTCCATATCAGGATCCATTTTACTTTTTGTAATTCTTATCGGAAATAAATGGCAACTGATTGGCTTTTTCCATGCAATCTTTTTATCAATAAACGCTTGTTCAATGCCACATAAAATTACGCCATTTGCATCTCTGAAACCATACGCACAAATGCCGCTGTTAACTGTTGGTGTTACCCAACCAAACTCACGGTCGTATTGATATTTGCCGTGTTTTTGAATAGCAGCTAAACCTTCTTCGCTTAAATAAGGTTTAATGATTTCAAAGTATTCAACCAAATGATCCAATTCTTCTTTTAATAAGGGAGCACCGGCATCGCCATCTTCGCAGCATGCACCTTTACATTTCGAAAGATCACAAACAAATTGTTCTTCAATTATATCATCACTTATTAATTTATTATCTATCGCTATCATAATCTTTCAAAAAAATTTATTTCCACTTAAAACTATTGATCAGATGTTTCATATCATCTAATAAAAATTTATTTACAATGGCCAACGAATCTGCATTCGGTGCAGCATCAAAATATAATGCTCCGCGTAAAAAATGTTTGGTAGAATCTGTTAAAAAAAATTGATTAGCCGTTGCCACATCACCGCCAACATTAAAAAACATTCCGTGAATATTATTTGATGTTTCTATTCTTGATTCATCAATCGAATTAGCTTTCGAATTATGTTTGTTGGTTAAATTAAATGCATCGTTAATCAACTTATCAAATTTATTTTTCCCAATTTCTTTATAGCTCACATAAATTCTTCCATTGAATTGAGGAAAGTTGATATTGATCCACCATGGATTTTCTGTTGCTTCACCAAAAAATGTAGAATCCTTTACCACATTGGCATACAAAGGATATTCGAAAGTGTAAGGATAACCGGGTTGATCAAATAACTGATACTTTTTTTCAGGAAAATTTATTTTAAAATATCCTTTGGGTTTAGGGGTGTAATTGCTGTTACATGAATAGATCATGGTTAATAGACCATAGATCACAGCCATTCGCACTAATGCATGCCTGCTAAAAAAATGTAACAGTTTATTGTTACGAGTGCCATGAACCATTAGCCATGAACTATTGACTTTCTTCCTCACTTACTTGCGGCTTGATAGTTATTTTAATTTTATTGATGCGATTTTTAATCACTTCCAAAACAGTAAATTCAAATTGGCTGAAAGGAATAACACGATTAACCGGTGGAATTTCTCCTGCTAATTCTAAAACTAATCCTGCTAAAGAATCGCTTTCTCCTTTTGCAGTATCAAAAGTATCTACAGGCAATTCCATTACTTTACAAATATCATTGATCATTGTTCTTCCTTCAAACACATAATTATAATCGTCTAATTTTTTATACGGTGCATCATCTTCATCAAATTCATCTTTAATGTCGCCAATAATTTCTTCCATGATATCTTCCAATGTTACAATGCCACTGGTACCGCCAAATTCATCAACCACTACTGCAAAATGTATATGCTTACTTTGAAATTCACGCAACAGATCTTCGATCATTTTTTGTTCATGAACAAAATATGGCGGACGCATTAATGTATGCCAGTTAAAATCTGCGGGCTTCGATAAATGCGGAATTAGATCTTTGGTGTGTATCATTCCAAGCACTTCATCCAGATCATCTTTATAAACCGGAATTCGGCTGTAATGCAATTCCTCTGCATGTTTCAACACTTCAACAAAAGAAGATTCGTGATCAATGCCATGCACTTCCAATCTGGCACGCATGATTTGTTTTACAGTAATGTTGCCAAATTTTAAAATGCCTTTTAAAATATTTTTTTCATTTTCATTTGTACCTGCATCAGTAATATCAATAGCATGATATAATTCTTCGTTGGTAATAGTGCCACTTGTTTTATTGGCTAATTTTTTTTCAATGATGTCGCTGTATTTCACTAACCATTTGCTGAAACCTTTAAAAAGATAATTGATCATTTCAACAATTGGTCCCATTTCTTTTGCAAAGCGAACATTGTTTTGCGTTGCCATAACTTTTGGCATCACTTCACCAAATAATATCAAAATAAAAGTTACGCTTGCAACTTTTACGGCAAACTGTAGCCATTCGAAACTCGAACTAAAAATAAAAACATCATCGATCACAATATTCGAAATGATGATGATGCTGATATTAATAAAACTGTTTGCAATTAATAAGGATGCCAATAATGTTTTAGGATCTTCCAACAGATCAACAATTCTTTTGTACGAATCGTGTTGTTTGGTTTTAAGCAGATTTACATCTTTATAAGTAAGCGAAAAAAATGCTACTTCCGATCCGCTTACAATAAATGAAATAATTAATAAGCAAATCAATAAAACAATCAACACAGTATTTGCCTGCGCGTTAATTGCCAACAGGTGAAGATGAAACATAAAACCCGAGTGATAATCCAAAGCAAAAATTTTTAGTGAACAATATTTGTATTATAAAAGGCCGATTCTTTATCGGCCTTCAATATACTTTGCAAAAATATCTTTTTTATTCAACTTTATCAGAAAGGTAAACTTTCGCCCGGATCAACGATTGG
>CAIQDX010000014.1 GCA_903870685.1 uncultured Chitinophagaceae bacterium
AACCCTTGATATGAGCGGCATTCAATAAAACCTTCTCCAATTGTTTTTCACGAGCTTTCCATAATTTTTCCATAGCATCTCTTTCTTTCTGAATTGATAATTTCATACTCATAAAACCTTCTCGAATTGCTTTCCACTGTTCACTGAATTCAGAATTGGTGAGATAATCATACAACATCACCATCTTATCGCCTTTATTATCCTGACTTTTCTTTGCTTCAAAAATTTTCAATAAAGCATTTCGTAATAATAAAGCCACACTTCTTACTTCCACAAAAGTGCAAATATAAACACCGTCTTTTTCGCCAAAACGTTCCATATCTTTTGGTAAAGCCTGTGTAACAATTACCGCAACATCAGCACCTAAGTTGCGCATATCTGTTTTTAATTTTTCAATCCAATCATTTGCAAAATCTTTGGTTCGTTTACTTTCATAAATTATTTTTCCTGCTTCATTGCCAAATTGATTACGAACAGTCTGAATACAATCTGCACCACGAACACCTTTGCCAACTTCTTCAATTTTATCAAATGGGAAAGTTGATTGTAATAATTCTTCCAATAATAATTCTTGTGCTTCTCCTTGTAATTGCATAGATCCTTGTTCTGCCTTGCGTTTCATCTCATCAACCAATCGCTTTTGATCTTCAATTTGTTTTTCCATTTCTCTCATACGCAATTGATATTCCTGATCCTTTATACTTAATTTTTCATTTTCTTCTTTTAAAAATTGTTCTTTTAATTTTTCTCTTTCAGTCATCAATTGACGCTGAAGATTAATTTCTAATTCTTCTTCTTTTATTTTCAGCGATTGTTCTTTTTGTAAAAACGCTAATTCTTTTTTACGGGATTCTTTTAATTTTTCTTCGGTATCAACAGCAGTTTGCTGTAACATCTTCAGTTGATTTTCAAAATCGGCAGCAATGCTTTTACGCAACGATTCCTGAAGCTCTTCCTGTAATTGTTGTTTGAATTGAGTTTCTTTATCGGTAAATTCTTTTTCTTTTTTCTTTTTCCAATCTTCCATTTGCGAACGCAATTGTTCCTGCACTTCTTTTTTAAAAGAATCACCGGGATCGAATTCGTGTCCGCAATTAGGGCATTTAATTTCAGAAGCCATTAATTTTTTTTTACAAATTACGTTGATATTACAGAACAAAAAAGCCTACTTTATTTAAGAAAACAATTTTGTATAAATATTTTTTTCAGAATAGGCAGCACACTAATAGTTGAAGTCCTCTTTAAAATTCAAAATCCCTTGTATGAAAAAGAAATTAACCCTGTGTTCACTTTTTAAATATGCGCCTAAGTTTTCTGTAAAACCTAAGGAAGAAACATTTAACAATCGTGTCATTACAATTGGCTATGGCTCTGACTTTAAAGGAATCTTGCGTACAGAAAACCCTGTTCGTCTTGAAGGAAATTGGGACGGCATTTTAATTAGTTGCAATAAAGTTATTCTCGATAAAGAGAGCATGTTTAAGGGAAATATTATTTGCAATGAAATCAGCATCAACGGAAAAGTGGATGGCAATATTTATTGTACAGGCAAAGCAGTTGTATCTTCTTTTGCCCAAGTGTATGGCGATATTTATTGCCGATTATTTTCGAATGCTACTGAAGTAACATTAAATGGTTTTATCAGACTATTAGATAAATCAGAAGCGGCTTTCAATAAAATCTTTTCAGAATTTAAAGAGCATTTGCCTTCCACCGACGAAGAACAAACACTTTATATCAACAAGTTTATTGCAAAGAATAGTATGGCTTCATAAATTAAAGTCATTAAATATTTTTTTTATTCACTTCCTTCAAAGATTACTTGTTTGTATTTGCAATGCAAAAAACGGTTGCATTTCTTCAAACACTTGCATTTTTTAATCTTTCACCTAGTTTTCCTTTTTTCGTCAAATAGCAGTGCATAATAAACCTTATTATTGTAATTCGTTTTTGGACTTTTTTATTTTTCCAGATTTTATTACAAGCCATGAGAATATTTTTTACAATTCTTGTTGTAGTGTATTTTACAGCAACACCGGATAAGAGTATTTCGCAAAACAACAATGATTCAGTTTTACAAAATGCATCTTTGGTAAATTGCGTGCAATATGCTTTGCAACATCAACCTAGCGTTCAACAATCAATCATAGATGAAGATATTGTTGATAAGAGCATCAAGTCGAAATTGGCAGATTGGTATCCGCAATTGAATTTGAATTACAATTTTCAAAACAATTTTCAATTGCCAAGCGCTTATTTCGGCGGCAGTGTTGTTCAAACAGGAACATATAATAATTCAAACCTTGGAATTAATCTTACACAAAATCTTTTTACAAGAGATCTTTTACTGGCAAATAAAACTTCGGATGATGTTCGTAAACAAATCAAACAATCATCTGTCAGTAATAAAATAGATGTGACTGTAAATGTGAGCAAGGCTTTTTACGATGTATTGCTTACGCAGAAACAAATCAGTGTTTTAGATGAAGATATTATTCGCTTGGAAAAAAGTTTGAAGGACGCGTATAATCAATACCAGAGCGGCATCGTTGATAAAACTGATTATAAACGTGCAACTATTTCTCTCAACAATGCAAAGGCACAACGTAAACAAGTTCAGAATTTAATTATTGCAAAATATGCTTATTTAAAACAGCAGATGGGATATCCTGACAATTTGAATCTTGTCTTGCAATACGACAGTAATTTAATGGAGAGTGAAGCATTTATTGACACTGCTCAACAAGTGACTTATCAAAACCGAATTGAATTTAAATTACTGCAAACACAACAAAAATTGCAGCAAGCAAATCTACAATATAACAAGTGGAGTTATATTCCAACAGTTTCTGCTTTTGGTGCATATAATACCAATTATATAAATAATGATTTTGGAAAATTATATAATACGGCTTACACTAATTCATTTTTTGGTTTGCAATTATCAATGCCCATCTTTCAGGGAAATAAAAGAATATATCAGGTTAAGCAAGCTGAATTACAAGTAAAAAGAGTTGATTGGGATATGATTGCTTTAAAGAGTAAGATCAATACGCAATATGAACAAGCAATGGCTTCGTACAAAGGCAATCTTGCTAATTATGCAGCATTAAAAGATAATGTTTTATTGGCCGATGAAGTGTATAAAACAATTCATGTGCAATATACTTCGGGTATCAAAACATATCTCGATGTAATCATTGCAGAAAGTGATTTACGCACTGCTCAATTAAATTATTATACCGCTTTATATCAATTATTAGAAAGTAAGATTGATGTTCAAAAAGCATTGGGAAATATTCAATATTAATTCACTCAACATGCAAATATTATTTCGATATGAAAATTAAGTTACTTGTATTATTCATTTTTTTTGCTTCAGATTCATTACTCATTTCCTGTGGAAATAAAACCCCTGAAGCACCAAAAGCACCACCGCCAACTGCTGTAAATATTTATCAGGTTAAAAAAGAAACTGCTATTTATTTCGATTCATATCCGGCAACTGTTGCTGCATTAAATCAAGTTGATTTGCGTGCTCAGGTTACAGGTTATATTACCGGAATTTATTTTAAAGATGGCGAGCATGTGAGCAAAGGACAAAAATTATATGATATCGATCGTCAGCAATATCAGGCAAATTACGATCAGGCAATTGCTAATTTAAATGTTGCAAGATCAGCATTAGAAAAAGCACAACAAGATGCTGACAGATATAATGAATTATTAAAACAAGATGCCATTGCAAAACAAATTGTTGATCACGCAGCAACCGATCTGCAATCGGCTAAAATGCAAGTGGCTGCTGCAAAGGCGAATGCTGCGAGAATTGAATCTGAACTTAAATATTCTTCTATTTATGCACCGTTTGATGGCACGATCGGTATCTCGCAAATGAAAATGGGTGCATTGGTAACAGCCAATCAAACTTTATTAAATACAGTTTCATCAAATGATCCTATGGCTGTCGATATTGAAGTTGGGCAAAAAGAAATTCCGCGATTTACACAATTGTTTTCACATCCTGCAAAAGAAACAGATTCTGTTTTCACTTTGCAATTGCCCGATAATTCTATTTATACAAATATTGGCAATATCAGTTTAATTGATCGTGCAATCGATCCTCAAACAGGCACCATTAAAACGCGTTTAATTTTTCCTAATAAAAATAATTTATTGAGATCGGGATTGAATTGTAATGTTCGTGTGAAAAATAATAATAGTGAAAATCTTTTTTTGTTAGCACCATTTAAAGCAGTGGTGGAACAGATGGGAGAATATTTTGTTTTTGTTGTGAATGATAGCAGCAAAGTAAGTCAACGAAAAATACAATTAGGATCGAAGTTGAACGATAAAATTATTGTGAAAGATGGTTTAATTGAAGGAGAAAAAATTGTTGTGGATGGTGTACAAAAATTAAGAGATGGTTCAACAGTTTTGTTAGCACCTGCAAAAGGAAAATAAAGTCAACTTGAAAAAATTATGATTGCAAATACTTTTATACGTCGTCCTGTTACAGCGATCGTTATTTCATTGGTGATTGTTTTGGTTGGTGTTTTGGCATTGATGAATTTACCTGTGAGTCAGTATCCCGAAATTACTCCGGCAACTGTTCAAATCACGAGTGCATTTAATGGAGCCGATGCGCAAACAGTTGAACAAACAGTTACCACTCCAATTGAAACGCAGGTGAATGGAACACCTGGCATGGCTTACATGCAGAGCAATAGTACTAGTGACGGAAGAACAACAATTAATGTTACTTATAATGTTGGTGCCGATGTAAACAATGGAGCATTGGATGTTCAAAATCGTGTGGGCATTGCAACACCACAATTACCTGATGATGTAAAAAGATTAGGAGTTACTACTCGAAAAAGAAATCCAAGCATTTTAATGTTGGTGGCAATTTATTCTCCTAATGGTTCGCATAATGTTTCTTTCATAGATAATTATGCAAATATTTTTGTTAGAGATGTTTTGTTGCGCGTAAAAGGAGTGGGCGATATTTTTTCTCGTGCAGATGATTTTAGTATGCGAATTTGGTTGCAACCCGATAAGCTTGCACAACTTGGTTTAACGGCTAATGATGTTGTTAGTGCGTTACAAGAACAAAATGTTCAGGTTGCTGCCGGCTCTGTTGGTGCACCGCCGCAAAATAAAGTTCAGGCTTTTGAATATTCTGTATTAACCAATAGTAGATTGAGTTCTGTTGATCAATTCAATAATATTATTATTCGCAGTAACCCTAAAAATGGTTCAATAGTTTATTTAAAAGATGTGGCACGTGCTCAATTAGGAAAATTCAGTTATGCCAGTAATTCATTTGTTGACGAAAAAAGAGCTTCTTATTTATTGGTATATCAGGCACCCGGAAGTAATGCATTGGAAACAGCAAAAGGAGTTTATGCAGCAATGGATCAATTAAAAAAATCTTTCCCAAAAGATATTGATTATGTTGTTCCGTTCGAATCTGTTTCGGTTGTAAAAGTTTCAATAGATGAAGTTGTAAAAACTTTATTAGAAGCCTTGAGCTTAGTGATCATAGTTGTGTTTTTATTTTTACAAAGTTGGCGTGCAACTTTAATTCCTGTGTTAGCAATTCCGGTTTCTATCATCGGAACATTTGCAGTTTTTATTCCACTTGGATTCACCATAAATACATTAACCATGTTTGGTTTTGTATTGGCAATCGGTATTGTGGTGGATGATGCAATTGTTGTAGTAGAAGCTGTTCAGCATTATATCGATCATGAAAAATTAAGTGCGAAAGAAGCAACTATTAAAGCGATGAAAGATATATCGGGACCGGTTGTTGCCATTGCATTGATATTGGCTGCAGTATTTATTCCTGTTGGATTTATTCCGGGAATTGTTGGAAGATTATATCAACAGTTTGCCATCACCATTGCTATCTCTGTTTTAATATCTGCCTTCATCGCATTATCATTAACACCCGCATTATGTTCGTTGATGTTGAAGCCAATGCATTTGGATAAAAGATCAAGAGGCATCAATAAATTCTTTTACTTATTTAATGATTTGTTTAAAAGAACAACTGCATCTTATACTGTTGGCGTGCAGAAAGCAATTAAAGCTGCACCATTTGCATTAATACTTTTAGTTTGTTTGTATGCAGGAACAGGATTATTATTTAAAAATAAACCAACTGCATTTATTCCAACAGAAGATGAAGGTCGTTTATATGTTACTTACGAATTGCCGGAAGCATCATCAACTGCAAGAAGTTTAGATGCATTGAATGAAATTATGGCCATCTTAAAAACTGAACCTGCAATTGGACATTTTGCTGCATTAGGCGGATTGAATGTAATAACATTTGCAACTAAATCTAATAGCGGAACCATCTTCTGTCAATTAAAACCATGGAGTCAACGAACTGATAAATCACTACAAATTCAGGCAACAGTTGCAGAACTGCAAAAACGTTTTGCTGCTGTTAAAGAAGCAAGTGTTCGTGTAATACAACCGCCTGCCATTCAGGGTTTGGGACAAACAGCAGGTTTTACTTTTGAATTGGAACAAAGAGAAAGTAATGATGATATCAAAACATTTGAAAAGGTTGTAAATAATTTTGTAGCCGAATTAAATAAACGTCCGGAAATAGGAAGTGGCTTTAGTTATTTTACTGCAAGAACACCGGGTTATCAATTAGATGTTGACAGAGAAAAATGTAAAAAATTAGGGGTTTCTATTTCGGATGTTTATAATACCATGCAAACATTTTTAGGAAGCAGGTATGTAAATGATTTTACAGTTTACGGCAGAAATTTTCATGTGGTTGCACAAGCAGATACTTTATTTCGTGGCGATATAAAAAATGTAGAAAAGTATTATGTAAAAAACCAGGAAGGATTGTTATTGCCATTAGGAACTTTGATCAGTTATAAATTAATTGAGAATGCGCCACTCATCACGCATTTTAATTTATTCAGAACTGCAGAAATAAATGGAACGCCCAAACCCGGATACAGTAGCGGTCAGGCTATTGATGCATTAAGAGAAACAGCAGCTAGAGTTTTACCTGCAGGATACGGTTATGAATTTTCGGGATTAAGCAGAGAAGAAGTAAATGCAGGATCCAGTTCAATATACATTTTCGGTTTATCATTATTATTTGTGTTTTTATTTTTAGCAGCATTGTACGAAAGTTGGTCTGTGCCATTTTCAGTTTTATTGGCAGTACCAACAGGTGCATTCGGCGCAATACTTACATTAACATTCATTCCTTCATTAAGTAATAATGTGTATGCGCAAATAGGTTTGGTAACATTAATTGGATTAGCAGCAAAGAATGCAATTTTAATTGTTGAGTTTGCAAAAGAAAGAGTTGATCATGGAATGGATATTATTCAGGCAACATTAGAAGC
>CAIQDX010000015.1 GCA_903870685.1 uncultured Chitinophagaceae bacterium
ATCTGCACATTAAATAATCAACCCATCTTTCATGTGCAATGTTCTGTCGCTCATTGCTGCTAATTCTTCATTATGTGTTACAATTAAAAATGTTTGATTGAATTCATTTCTTAATCGCACAAATAATTCGTGTAATTCTTTAGCGTTGGTGCTGTCCAAATTTCCTGTTGGTTCATCAGCAAAAACAATGGATGGTTGATTAATTAATGCACGAGCCACTGCTACACGTTGTTGTTCGCCACCACTTAATTCCTGAGGTTTATTATTTATTTTATCTTTCAATCCCAATAATTCCAATAAACGAATGGCCTCGCTATTAACTTCTTTTTTCTTTCTGCCTGCGATCCATCCCGGAATTGAAACATTTTCGGCTGCAGTAAATTCGGGCAATAAATGGTGAAACTGAAAAACAAAGCCGATATGTTTATTTCTAAAAGCAGCTAATTTTTTTCCTCTCAATAAATGCAATGGTTCATCATTTAAAAATATTTCTCCTTCATCTGGTGTATCCAAAGTGCCCAGAATATGCAGCAGCGTGCTTTTGCCGGCACCCGACGAGCCAACAATAGAAACGATTTCTTTTTGTTCTATCGTTACATTAACACCTTTCAGCACCTGTAATTGACCATATTTTTTATGAATATTCTCTGCCCGAAGCATAATTTTCTTTTTTTATTCGATGCTGTAAACTTACAACAGCTTTGCATTTTTATAAATTTATTTACAGCCGCCGGTAAAAGCAGATTTGGTTATTTCGTTTATACGGTTACATTTGCAAAAAATTTAAAGGTATGTTCTGGACATTAGAGTTAGCAAGCTACTTAGAAGAAGCGCCTTGGCCGGCTACCAAAGACGAGTTGATAGATTATTCTATCCGCAGTGGCGCACCCATTGAAGTGGTGGAAAATTTACAGGAATTAGACGACGAAGGTGAAGTGTATGAAAGCATCGAAGACATTTGGCCTGATTATCCAAGCCAGGAAGATTTTATGTTTAATGAAGACGAATATTAAACCACTGTATTTAAAAAATAATGTCCCGAATAATTTATTTATTCGGGACTTTTTTATTGGACGAACTTTTGTTTTTTAATTGAACATCTTTGTGTCACTCACTTGTACTTTCTTTTCTGTTTGCAGCATTTACATTTTTATCCCTACAATTTTTTTAATGATCCATAGCATTTAGATTATAATCTGCAACCTTCGGTTTTAAATCCGCAACTTTCAGATTACGATCTAGACTTTATAGATTCATATCCAGGACTTATGGATCGTAATCCAAGAGTTCCAGATTAAGATCCAAAACTTCGGGATCGCAATCCAGAGCTTCCGGATCGTTATCCAAAGCTTCCGGATTCAAATCCAAGACTTATAGATCATAATCCAAACCTTCCGGATTACAATCCGAATGTCCCGGATTTGAATCTCAAACCTAAAACAGGCGATTTATGGGTTGGGGATGATGGGGCTAATAACGTGAATTTAAAAACTTTAAACGCAATTGGTGAAAACACCAACACTGGCGAAAACTAAAAAGAATGCTTCTTTTCATTTGCATTCTTTTTAGTTGAAGGAAAACTTATTTATTAAGGGGCAGGGATTTTTATACATGTGCAAGTTGTTGTGCTTGATTTACAGCAAGCATAATAACCTGAATTACATGTTACACTACAACTTACATCAGGCCATGAACCAATTGAACATGAGCTAGAGCCAGTACCTCCCGAGGTACAGTCACCCGCACCACCACTACCATCAAAAGAGAAAGTACTTAATCGACTATTAGCAATTATTGAGGCTGATATAAGTCTGTCAAAAGCCGAAGCCGAGGGTGTATTAAGGAAACTTTCTTTATTCCACTTTCCACTCAGTACCGAAATACCATATCCTAAAACTGTTTTGAACGCATTTGATTTAAGAGTAGGGTTTTCTTTTAACAAAGCAATCTTGTCAAGACTTTCTTTTTCGTCAAGTCCAAAAAGATAAATCATATTATCTTTTTTTGAATGAATTACTATAGACCGCTTGTCTCTAAAATAAGTAACATCTGTATATTCAGTTGTACCTGATTTAATTGGACAGTTTACTCCTTGTTCAAATGCAACAATAACAACTTTATCAAAAGTTGATTTATCGTCGGTTGTGCCTTGCAAAAAAACCACTTCGTTGTTTTCGCTTTTAAAGATAAACCCATCACCTCGTGTTGTTTTGTCTTGAACTTGCAAAGTTGACTTGGCTAATTCAGCAGATGTTTTGTTGTAATACAAGTCCTTACTACAACTTAAGAAAAAGAAACTGATGATGATTGTCAGAAATAAATTTCTCATGATTTGGATTTGTTTATGTACTGGTGACATTACCAATAACTCTTAAATATATGCAATAAATAAATATTGTCAGGCATTTTTTTTGCTGCCATGAAAAACAGAAAGTACAAGAGTGCGACGCAACAATTGCCGCCATAAAATACAAAAGCCCGTAACAAAAAAATTATTCTCCTTTTTTAGGAAACGTCAATTTAAAATAAAATAAAACCAACGCTAAACTCAGTACAACAACATTGGCTGCAATTACCGGCCCGCTTGGAATTGCAAAGCCATACACCAACCAAATAATGGTGCTGCTGATAACAATTAATATCATCCAGATACTAAGATCGCCAACACTTTTTGCTTTCCAAGATTTATAAACCTGCGGAAAAAAAGTGATGGCACTTAAAAAAGATCCGATATAACCAACCATATCAATCCACGACATTTTTATAAAATTTAATTGTTTTAAAAATTAAAGCTGTAATAAAAAAGCATCAAATACAATTATGTTCTTTGATGCTTTTGTTATATTTCTAAATAGTTAAAATTATTTTTCCATTTGATCTATCACTGCATGCGAAAGTCCGCAAAAACTGAAACCGCCATCATGAAATAAATTTTGCATGGTAACCATTCTGGTAAAGTCGCTAAACAGTGTTACGCAATAATTTGCACAATCATCAGCACTTGCATTACCTAATGGACTCATTTTATCGGCATAAGTAATAAATCCTTCAAAACCTTTAACGCCGCTGCCTGCAGTGGTGCGTGTTGGAGATTGAGAAATGGTATTGATACGTACTTTCTTTTTTAATCCGTAATGATAACCGAAACTGCGTGCAATACTTTCCAATAAAGCTTTGGTATCGGCCATTTCGCTGTAATCGGGAAATACACGCTGTGCGGCAATGTACGACAGACTAACAATGCTGCCCCACTCGCTCATGGCATCTAACTGAAATGCAGTTTGACAAACACGGTGCAAACTCATAGCCGAAATATCTAAGGTTTTATGTTCTAATTCGTGATCGAGATTGGTGTAAGGATTGCCTTTGCGCACATTCATACTCATTCCTACACTATGCAAAACAAAATCTATTGGTCCACCAAAATGCTCCAAAGATTTGGTAAATAAATTTGACAGATCGCTCATGCTGGTAACATCAGCAGGAATAACAGGTGCATTAATTTTTTCGGCCAGTTCATTAATTTCGCCAAATCTCAACGCAACGGGTGCATTGGTTAAAACAATTTGAGCACCTTCTTCAAAGCATTTTTCTGCAACTTTCCAGGCAATAGACTGATTATTTAAAGCGCCGAAAATGATACCTTTCTTTCCTTTCAATAAATTAAATGACATGTGTCGGTTGTTTAAGTGATGATTTTGCGGCGTAAAAATAGCTTATTTGTTAAAACCTTGTGTTGCTTTATTTAATTGAACGGAAAATTCTTGTAAATAACAACATTTGATTAATTATTATTATTTGAAACGGAGTCGATTAAAAGTGACAGTTTTGGTTGCATTCTAATTCATGATTATTTCTCTGGCATTCTCTAATGCAGCTGCAGTGGGCTTTTCGCCGCTGAGCATTTGAGCAATGGTGGTAATACGTTCATCGTTATTTAATAGTCGAATATTGGTTTTTACCGCATCGTTTTTAATTTCTTTATACACAAAGAAATGGGCATTTGCTTTTCCGGCAATTTGCGGTTGATGTGTGATGCAAATAATTTGGCGGTTAGCTGAAAGACTTTTCATGATGATACCAACCTGCTTGGCAGCTTCGCCGCTGATGCCGGTATCGATCTCGTCAAAGATCATTGTTGGCAGATCGATGGATTGTGCCACCAACGATTTTATGCAAAGCATTAAACGACTTAATTCGCCGCCACTTGCCACTTTTCGAATGGGTTCAAAACGATTACTTTTATTGGCATCGAATAAAAACTCAATGGCATCTTTTCCAAATTCGTTTAAAGCAATATTTTTTATATCGGTTTTAATTTTTGCATTTGGCATTCCAACTTGAATCAACAGTTCATTTACTTTTTGTTCGAAAGGTTTTGATTGTTTATTTCTTGCAGAAGAAATTTTTTCAGCGATCGTTTCTGATTGCTGTAATAATGCATTCATTTCTTTTTCTTTTGCAATGATGGCATCGTCAATATGTAAAACTGCTTGCAACTTTTGTTCTAAATCATTTTGAATATTTAATAATTCAGTAGTAGTTTTTACGCCATGTTTTTTTAATAATTTATAACCGGCAGCCATTCGTTCATTAATCAATTCAATTCGTTTTTCATCGAAATGAACAGAATGGTTGATGTGATCTATTTCATCGGCTATGTCCTGCAATTCTATTTGAGATGATTGTAATCTTTCAATCACCATTTGCAGATTTGGATGAAATGAAGAATAAGTTTGAAGTTGATTGATAGATTGTTTTATTTGTTGAACAAGCGGATGTTCGCTTTCATTTAAATCAAAATAAACTTTCGATAAAGCAGTTTTAATAGCTTCCGAATTACTTAATAATTTTAATTCGGCATCAATATTTTCTAATTCATCTTCCTGAAAATTAATTTCATTCAACTCATCAAATAAAAATTGATGATAGTCTAATTCTTTGTTGAATGATGCTTTCTTTTCCTGTAATGCAGTTAACTCTTTCCTGCCCTGTAAGTATTGCCTGTAAAGGGTTTGGTAAGATTGCAATGCTTCCTGATTATTTGAAAGCGCATCTAAAACTTCGCGTTGAAAATCGCTGTCGCCCAATTCTAAAGTATCAAATTGCTGATGCAGATCAACCAATAAAGAAGCTAATTGTTTTAATTGTTGCAATGTTGCAGGAGTATCATTAATAAATCCTCTTGATTTTCCATTGGCGGCAATTTCTCTTCTTAAAACCAATTCATCATCGGCATCTAATTCATTTTCTTCCAAAAATATTTTTACTTCTTTCTTTAGATCGATACTGAATACACCTTCAATAAAACATTTTTTATCGGTCTTCAGTAAAACAGAAGTATCGGCTCTTTCGCCCAATATCAAACTCAATGCGCCCATTAAAATACTTTTGCCAGCACCTGTTTCGCCGGTAATAATATTTAGTTGTGATGAGAAATTTATTTCTATCTCATCGATGATGGCGTAATTCTGTATGAGTAATTTTTTAAGCATATTTCAACTCTTGCAAATTAAGTTATTCTCCTTTGCATCTGGCAATACCTGCTTTCGCTTTTTGGTCCAATGAATTTTTATAATCATGATCATCCATGTCCATGCATTTTTTATAAAAAGTAATAGCCTGTGTTTTATTTCCTTGGCGTTCATAAATATTCCCGATTTGTAAAGCTGCACGGGAAGCATAATATTCGGTTCTGCTTTCGCCAAGTTGAATAGCGGCAAGATAATATTTTATGGCTTCGTTATGTTGTTGCAGATCATCATAAATTCTTCCCAAACGATAAGTAAATTCTAATTTATCTTCTTCTTTTAAAAAATCATTGTTTGTTTTACTAATCAGTAATTGTAATGCCTCTTTGTTGTAACCGCCGTCACTTAATAATCTTGCTTTCAGTAAAATAATATTTGGCCATTTACCTGTTTTTGCATCTTTTAAAGCAAGTTTATCAGCATCGGAATTGGCTGCTCCTTTTTTTAGAATTGCATTTCTTGCATTCTGTGCTGCTGCTGTATTTCCCTGTAAATAATAACACCAGCTTAATTTTTGATTCACATCTTTTAAATAAAATGTGCCTTTAAAATTGGTAACAAATTTTTCTAAATAGAAGATTGATTCTTTTGTTTCAAGATGATAGAGTTTTGCGAAACCTAATTCGTAATCCCAAATTTCTGTTTCTAAATATTCGGGTGATTTATTTCGATTGAGGATAATATTTTTTGCTTCTTCAGTTTGTTTATTGTTTTTATTAAGATTGGCGGCAGCATAAGCGAGAAGATGATTATTAACCAGATCGAGTTTCTTGGTTTTTATGTATTGTAATGCTTCATCTTTTTTATTCTCTACATAAAACATCAAATAGGCATACATAAAAGTACTTTCATTATTCATTAATCTTGCCCATGGATCATTGCTACTTTCAAATGCATGAATAGTTTTCATTCCTTCGGTAACAGAACCTTTTATTCCAAGGATATTTGCAAACCATCTGTATCCTCTTGGAATGGTACCAATGATAGTTTGCATGGCACCATAGATTAAATCATCAGCTATAAAAGTTGGGAATGCTTTTTTGTTGTCCTTAATATATAAGTATGCTTTTTTTACATCCCATGCCGAAGTCCACATCTCGCCAAACTTAATGGCAATAAGGGCTTTGTGCAAATAAACCATGCTTAAAGAAAAATTATAAAATGGAGATGATTCAGGTCCCGACTTTAAAATTGCAATTCGATCTTCAATTTTTTTATTTCTTATTTTATATTCTGCCGGGTCTTCATTGAAAAATAAAATAAAAAAATCAATATAGTTTTCTAGTACTAACGGAATTAAATTTTCCGAATTTTGTTGCTTGGCTTTTTCAATCAAAACCAAACCATTGTTTAATTTTAATTGTGTTATTTCTTTGTAAGCTTGCTGGCATAATGAATTAAATTCATAGACCTTCTCTGCCTTTAATTCGATCAAAGAAAAAATCAATGTAAAAGAAATTAGAAACTTCTTCATTACCCGAAAATAAAGAAGGGCTTTCAAACGAAAGCCCTTCTGCAATAAAATATCTTTTAAAACTATTTTACTGTAACACTGTCGGTTAAATCGGCATCAACCAAAATACGTCCGCAGTTTTCGCAAACAATAACTTTTTTGTGTAAGCGAATTTCACTCTGGCGTTGAGGTGGAATAGAATTAAAGCAACCACCGCAAGCATCACGTTCAACAGGTACAACAGCTAAACCATTGCGATAGCTTTTGCGAATACGATCGTAGCTGTACATTAATCTTTCATCAATGCCTTCACGTGCAGCGTCACTTATTTTTTTGAAATGTTTTTCTTCTTTCTCAGTATCAACAATAATTTTTTCTAATTCACCTTTCTTGTGATTCAAAACACCTTCTTTAGTAGCAATTTGTTTTTTTGCAATTTCTAGCGCTTTTACTTTTTCAGCTAATTCTTCGTTCGCATCACGAATATGTTTTTCAGCTAATTTAATTTCTAACTGCTGCATTTCCATTTCTTTCGAAATAGCTTCAAACTCACGACTGTTCTTAACATTCTCGCTTTGTTTTTCGTATTTTTTTATCTGAGCTTCACTTTCTTTCATTGCATTTTTCTTGCCTTCAATGAATTCAGTCATGCCATTAATTTCTTCTTCAATTCTTGTGCGGCGACTGTGTAAACCTGTAATTTCATCTTCAAGGTCGCTCACTTCCATTGGTAATTCACCTTTCAGAATTTCAATTTCATCAAGTTTGCTGTCAATTTTCTGAAGCTTAATTAAGCCAACTAATTTTTCTTCAACGGAGAAATCTTTATTAACTGTAGCCATAATAATATGTATGATTTACGATGTACGAATTTAGTTTTGATACCAACTTTTGTTCTTTGTGCAGCAGCTGTTGCGTCGCACTTTTGTACGCTTTGTTCGTTGTTCAACTTACAAAAAATACCGAACAGGATTGGTTCTTACCTCACTTTTGAGGACGGCAAAGGTAGGGAAATTTGCTTTTAAAACAGCAATCAATAAATCGACCGTAAATTGTTCGCTTTCCCAATGGCCAATGTCGGCAATCACCATTTTTCCATTGGCGTCAAAGAATTCGTGGTATTTCACATCCGAAGTAATAAAAATATCTGCTCCTGCAGCTACAGCATTACCGATCAAAAAACTTCCGGCACCACCACAAACTGCTACTTTTTTAATTTTTTTACCCAATAAATTTGTGTGCTTAATGGCTTGTAATCCAAATGCAGCTTTAATTTGAGCCAGGAACTCGGTTTCATCAATGGCTTCAGCTAATTCGGCAATTAAACCGCTGCCAACTTTATCGAAATTATTTGACAGAGTAACAACATCGTATGGAACTTCTTCGTAAGGATGAGCCAAAATCAAAGCCTCTACCATTTTATTTTGCAAGTATGCCGGAAAAATAATTTCAATTTTTAGCTCTTTTTCATGATGCCGTTTGTCAATTTCGCCAATAAATGGGTCGGTATTTTTGCCAGCTTTAAAATTTCCAATTCCTTCCACACTAAAGCTGCATTCGCTGTAATTGCCAATGTTGCCGCCACCTGCTTCAAAAAGTGCTGACTTGATCTTCTCACCAAATTCAACAGGAACAAAAGTGAAAAGTTTCATCAATTGATCTTGTTTAGGCAATAATATTTTTCTGTTAATTAAACCAAGCGCATCTGCGATTTTATTATTCACACCATCAATCATATTATCCAAGTTGGTATGAATGGCATAAACGGCAATATCGTTTTTAATGGCAGCTATCACTGCATCCTCAACATAATTTTTACCATTAATTTTTTTCAATCCCGAGAAAATAATGGGATGATGAGCCACAACCAAATTGCAACCTTTTGCTTTGGCTTCTAGAATTACATCTTCGGTTGCATCTAAACTGCAAATGATGCCGGTACAATCCCAATTTGATTTACCAATTATCAAACCGCAGTTATCATAATCTTCCTGATAAACCGTTGGTGAAATTTTTTCAAGTGTTTCAATAATTTCTGCAACCTTCATATCTGCAAATCTTGTATTTTAAGTTAATTTGACCTAAACTATTTTGTCTTATGAATGCCGGGGCTTATTTAAATTTTAATGGAAAGGTTTTTACGAGTGATAAGTTACTGATTTCTCCCAATAATCGTTCTTTCAGATATGGTGATGGTTGTTTCGAAACTTTAAAAATGGTAAAAGGAAAAATTGTTTTGGAAGCTTATCATTTCGAAAGATTATTCAAGTCGGTTCAAGCAATGCAATTTAATAAAGCGAGTTATTTTATCAGCGATCTTTTTAAGGAAGAAATTATTGAACTCGCAAAAAAAAATATTCATAAAAAATCAGCAAGAATAAGAATTACAATTTCAAGAGGTAATGGTGGTTTGTACGATACCGAAAATCATAACCCAAATTATTTAATTCAAACATGGGATTTAAATTCTTCCACGAACAAACTAAATGAAAATGGTTTGGTGATGGAGGTTTATACTAAAGCCAAAAAAATTTGCGATGATTTTTCGCATATTAAAAGCAATAATTTTCTTTGTTATGCAATGGGAGCCTTATGGGCCAAGGAAAATAAATTTAATGAAGCGGTGATATTAAATCCATACAATAATGTTGCTGATACCACAACATCTAATTTGTTTATGGTGAAAGATGGCGTTATTAAAACACCGGCAATTACTGAGGGTTGTATTGGAGGTGTGACAAGGAAATATTTATTGAAATGTATAAAAGATGAGGGAATGCCTTTTGAAGAAACTTCCATATCAATTGATGACCTGCTGCAGGCTTCAGAAGTTTTTTTAACTAATACGGTTTATGGAATTCGCTGGGTAAAAGAAATTGGCAAAAGCAATTATACAAATCAATTATCGACAGTATTGCACAAAAGATTTATGGCGCCATTATACGTGTAAACTTGTTCATCAATAAATTGTTTTATCATTCAAACAATAAATATAATGAAGCCCCGCATTAATATTATGTGGTTTAGAAGAGATTTGCGATTGAATGATAATGCAGCTTTGCATCATGCATTAAAAAGTAATAACCCTGTTATTCCCATTTTTATTTTTGATAAAAATATTCTAGATGATCTGGAAGAGAAAGCAGATAGGAGAGTTCAGTTCATTTACGATTCTACCTATGAAATGCAATCCCAGCTTGTACAATTTGGCAGCTCAATGCAAGTATTTTATTCCACGCCGATTGAAGCATTTAAAAAATTAATTGAACAATATCAAATTGAGAAAGTTTTTGTCAACAATGATTATGAACAATATGCGATCGATAGGGATACTGCAATAGAAAAGTTTTTGAATGATCACGATGCATCCTTTCATTCGTATAAAGATCAGGTCATTTTTGAAAAAACTGAAGTAACAAAAGATGATGGCCTACCTTATACCATTTTTACACCGTACAGTAAAAAATGGAAATCAAAATTGAATGAGGATTCTTTTAAATTATTTGACACAAAAAAATATTATTCTAAATTTTATAAGCAAACAGTAAAAGAAATTCACTCATTAGATTCGATGGGTTTTATAGAAACCGAAAAACATTTTTCTTCGAAAATGTTGAATGAAGATTTGGTTAAAAAATATTCAGAGCAAAGAAATTCTCCGGCAATAAATGGGACATCTAGACTGGGCGTGCATTTGCGCTTTGGTACAGTAAGCATTCGTGCTGTTGCCAAACAAGCAAAGGAACTCAATGAAACTTTTTTAAATGAATTGATTTGGAGAGATTTTTATCACATGATACTTTGGAATTTTCCACAAGTAAGAATTGGAAATGCTTTTAAAAAAGAATATGATTTGATTGAATGGCGAAAAGATGAAAAGCAATTTCAACAATGGTGCGATGGCAAAACAGGATATCCTATTGTTGATGCAGGCATGCGTGAATTAAATGCAACTGGTTTTATGCATAACCGCGTTAGAATGATTGTAGCTTCTTTTCTATCTAAACATTTATTGATAGATTGGCGTTGGGGTGAAAATTATTTTGCTAAAAAATTATTGGATTATGATTTTGCTGCCAACAATGGCGGCTGGCAATGGGCATCTGGAAGTGGTTGCGATGCTGCACCTTATTTCAGAATATTTAATCCAACATTGCAAACAGAAAAGTTTGACAAGGATTTAAAATACATTCATAAATGGGTTCCTGAATTAAATTCCTTCGATTATCCAAAACCAATGGTGTTGCATGAAATAGCGCGTAAACGCTGTTTGGAAACCTATGGAAAAGTGTTGAAGAAAATTAATCAATAAAGATTTCTTTAGCGGATAATTTTATGTCAGGATGTTGTTGCTGAAACACTTCTAATAATTTCAACACTGCTTTTTTGCCATCATCTTCCAATGAAATGGAATGATTATTTACATACAAATTAATGTGTTGACGCATTACATCTTCACTCATTTCTTGCGCATGTTGTTTTACATAATTTGCTAATTCTTTGTGATGATGTTGATATGCATACTCAACACTTTTTTTAATTAAAGAATCAACTTGTTGGATTAATTTTTTATCTAAACTTCTTTTTGCAATGATGCTTCCCAACGGAATTGGAACTTTTAATTTTTCTTCCCAATATTCTCCGAGATCAACAATTTTATGCAAGCCTTTTAAATGAAAAGTAAATCTGTTTTCGTGAATGATAACACCGGCATTCACTTCTTCATTTAAAACTGCATCTTCAATTTCGTTGAATACTTTGAAAATTTTATTTTTTGCATTTGGATATGCCAATGAAAATAATAAATGTGCTGTTGTGTTTTCGCCGGGAATAGCAATTGTTTGTTCGTCAACATTCGTATTTCTAACTTCGTACTTTGTAATTAATAATGGTCCAACACCTTTGCCCAATGCGCCGCCACTATTTAAAACAATATATTCATTCAACACCAAAGGCAATACACCATAACTAATTTTTGAAAAATCTAACTTGCCCTGTAATGCCCACTCATTAAGGGTTTGCACGTCTTCAAGTCGCACATCAAAACTTAAACCTTCGGTATCAATTTTATTATTGACTAGTGCATCGAAGATGAAAGTGTCGTTTGGACAAGGAGAAAAACCTAAGCTTAATTTCAATTGTATAGATTTAGTTTTATTGTTGAATGAAGCCATGAACGTACAAGTGTGCGACGCAACAGGAGCTACATTTTTATTCTGTTGCCTGCTACATAATCTTGAATAATTTATCAATCAATTTTAATGTTGTTTTATTAAGATTATTGATTGATTCTTTCAACTTCCAATTCTTTTTATTTCTGTCGCCAATATAATTTGAAATACTTCTTATTTGAATGAACGACACATTCATTTCGCGGCAAACATAATGCAATGCTGCACCTTCCATGCTTTCAATAACAGGCTCATATTTTTTAATCAGTTGCTGAATTCTATTTTTATTTGTTGAAATTTCGTTAACTGTTATTGCATTTACTTGAGGCAATTTTAATGTATTTAATTTTTTGAGAAACGGATTGGGAAGCTTTGATTTTTTAAATGGCGAATTATTTTTTTGTTCTAAGTTAAGATCGAAAATATCTTTCCAAATATTATTTTCTTCAACACCCATATCGCCAAGCATTTCTTCATCAACACAAATAACTTTTCCCAATTTAATTTTTTGATCGAATGTTCCGGCAATACCAACCTGAATAACAAGATCGGGTTGATAAGCCATAATTAATCGGGTTAACGAAACAGCAGTTGCCAACATGCCCACACCGCTTTCGTGAAATATCACTTTAAACTCGCTGTCGGCTTTGGTGAACATCGGTTTGATATGGAGCGAGGCCGGCAACCATTCAGCTTTGGTGGCGGCTGTAATAACAATTTTCATAAAGATAAAGGTCGTATTTAACGTTGATGTGAACAAGCATTGCAACTTTTCTCTTCAACCATTACCTTTGCGCAAAATTGATTTGAAGAGATGGTTTATTTAACAAGGGT
The DNA here is from genome assembly GCA_903870685.1 of uncultured Chitinophagaceae bacterium. Taxonomy (GTDB): domain Bacteria; phylum Bacteroidota; class Bacteroidia; order Chitinophagales; family Chitinophagaceae; genus CAIQDX01. Next base: position 12,990 of record CAIQDX010000015.1, read on the forward strand.
TGAGCATTTTAATGCAGCTCATAAGTTGTACAACCCCAACTGGAGCAAAGAAAAAAATGAAGAAGTGTTTGAAGGTTGTGCCAATGAAAACTGGCACGGTCATAATTTTGATTTGTATGTAACGGTGAAAGGTGAAGTAAATCCTGAAACAGGATTTGTTATGAATTTGAAAGACCTGAGCAAATTAGTGAAAGAGCATATCATTAATAAACTCGATCACAAAAATTTGAATCTGGATGTTGATTTCATGAGTGGAAAAATGGCAAGTGCAGAAGTATTGATCGTTGAAATATGGAATCATTTATCTCCGCATTTACCTGAAGGTGTACAAATGCATTCGTTGAAATTATACGAAACACATAAATCTTTCGTGGAGTATTTTGGTTGATACCCAACCCCTAAAGAGGAGTGAAGAAATTAAAAAGACCGATTCAAAATGAATCGGTCTTTTTAATTTAAGAATATATTTTATTCCTCTTTAGGGGATAGGAGTTAATGATGGTGATGATGTAATTTGCTTGCAAAATCTTCGGCGCTGATGGCTTCTTCTGTAGCAGTGACAAGGGTTTCAACAGCAGCAAACATTTTTTCGGTGCTGATTCTGTGATAACTGTCTTCAACAAATTTTTTATCCTGCATCATACGATTGGCATAATCATCAACCCATTGTTGATTATCGCCCAATGCACCTAACTGCCCGCCCATGTATTGAAATAATTGCGCTTTTGCAAAGTCACGAATATCATCAGGCAACACTTCAACTTTATTATCAGCAATTAACTGACTGCTGACTAAAGTCCATTTTAATTGATCTGCAAAATTTGGATATTCTGTTTCAGCTTCTTCTGCCGTTTTGGGTTTTTCACCACCGGTTTGCAACCAGCGTTTTAAAAATGTTGCAGGCAATTCAATTTTTGTATGATCTAATAAATGATGATAGATCTGATCATGAATTTGATTACGGCTTTGTGCATCATAATAACCTTCGATCTCTTCTTTTACTGAGGCACGAAAATCTTCAACTGTTTTAATTTCTTTGTTTGGATAAACGATTGCAAAGAATTCTTCATTCAATTCTGATTTTTCAACAAAACCAACTTTCGTAATAGTAAGTTTGAAAAATTTATCGGCAGTTTCTTTATCGTCTTTATTCAAACCCAGATCAGTTAAAATAAATTCTAACTCTTTTTCTTCAAAAGCTTTTTTCAATTGCAATACAACTGCATCATCTTTTTTCTTACCGATAAAATTCTTTCTAAAACTTTCGGCAAAATATTTTACCAATAAAGAATTATCTTTTGTAATGCCGCCTTCAATTGCATTGCCGTCTTTATCAGTTTCAGTAAATGTTACATTCAAAACATTGTCATCGCCACTTACTTCTTCAGGTTCGGTCATTTTACCGTTGCGAACTTGTAAACGATCCACTTCTTCATCGATCATTTTCTCGGTAACAGTTATTTTATAACGGGTAACTTTTATGGCGGAAGGATCGATCACAACTTCGGGTTTCAATCCAATTTCAAAATAAAAATTATAATCTTTTGGTTCGTTAAAATTAATATCTCTGGCACTGCTGTCTAATGGCAATGGCTGCGCAAAGATTTCTAATTTTTCGTTGTTTAAATATTCGTTCAAAGATTTATCTACGTTCTTTAAAACTTCTTCAGTAAAAACACTTTGTCCGTACATTTTTTTCACCAAACCCACTGGTACCAATCCTTTGCGGAAACCGGGAATATTAGCAGTTTTTGCATATTTCTTTAAGCTTTGTTCGAAGCCACCAAAATAATCTTCTTTCGAAATGGTTACTGTTAACTTATCGTTCAGTAAACCAATGTTCTCTCTTGTAACTGTTGCCATGTTCTTCTTTAATAATAAAAAATGTGCGGATGGAGGGGGTCGAACCCACATGCCTTGCGGCGCTAGATCCTAAGTCTAGTGCGTCTGCCAATTTCGCCACATCCGCAAATAAGGGACGCAAAAGTAGGGGATTTAAGGCAATGGAAAAAGAGTTGATTTTATTGTTACCGGCAGCGGTATTTTATGGCATTGCCTGTTGCCACGCTCGGTTCAAAGTTCCGTTTTCATGGCAGCAATGCGTGGCAGCCTGTACTGAGCTTGGCGAAGTATCGCACTCTTGTGCGTTCGGTACTTTGTGGTACTATCTATATGGCCCAATCTTTTTGTTATCTCTTTATGACCTTCTTCGTATTAAGTCCACTAATTAGTGGACTTAATACGAAGAAGGAAGGAAGCAGGCAGGGTTAAAACTGCTGCCAATTATATCAAAATCAGTTAATAGATTAATTCCTCCAACGGGTTAATTATAATTTTTATTTATTGAATAAAGCACACTAATTTTAAATGGATTGGCGCAAGTCAATTGCGGATATGTAGATTTATGAGTTAACGACAATACCCTATGAACAGTGCGTTTATTTGAGGAACAACATGACAAGACGCTTTATTAGTTTGACATAATCATTGAGGTTGAGACATAAACAAGTTAACAAACAAAAAAACAAGTATGAACGCAGCAACAAAAAAATTACTTGAAGAAATAAACCAATTATTAGAAATGACAGATACTTTTCAGAGTCGATACGATGAAGAAAAACATACCATTAAATCTGATTTGTTTGAAGACCTGCATTACTTTCAAACTCGTTCAAAATATATTTTTGAAGCAATCAATAAACAATCGGAAATAGGTTTCTTAAAACGATTCAAAATTGCCCATGTGACTTTGAGTAAAAGCCAATTAGATCCATTTTCAGAAGATTTAATTTTAATTAGGGCTTATTTAAAAACAACAAGAAAGGAGTTAGAAAATGGTCTCTTATTCAAAATAAGCGATTTGGCAAAAGCAGAAGTCTTTTCTGATTTTTTAGAATATGGAAAACATTTGCTAGATGAAGGATATAAAGACGCAGCTGCTGTAATGATAGGTGGTGTAATGGAGGAGCATTTAAGAAATATTAGTATTAAACACGGACTTAGAATAATAAAATCAGATGGGAAGAATCTAACAATAGACCCACTTAATGAAAATTTATATGCTGCCGATAAATATAACCTTCTGACGAAGAATAAGATTACAACTTATGCAACTATAAGAAATGACGCAGCTCATTTACATCCGGAAAGGTTTAAAATTGAAGATGTCGAAGAAATGTATGGATTTGTGGCAAAAATTGATGACGTTGTTCTGTAACAGTCAAAATATAGATAACAATAAAGTTTTAAAGGCGTCTAGTCACCTAAAACTATTTCAATTCCTGCATTTCAACCAAGCGTTTATACATGCCATTCTTTTCCATTAAATCGTCGTGGTGACCACGTTCAATAATTTCGCCTTGCTGTAAAACAATAATTTCATCTGCATGGCGAATGGTTGATAAACGATGCGCAATTACAATGCTGGTGCGGTTTTGCATCATATTGTTTATTGCATCTTGTACCAATCTTTCGCTTTCGGTATCGAGTGATGAAGTGGCTTCATCCAAAATTAATATGGGTGGATTTTTTAAAACAGCTCTTGCAATGGTTAATCGCTGGCGTTCGCCACCGCTTAATTTATTTCCGCGATCGCCAATGTTTGTATCGTAACCTTCTTCTTTTTGAGAAATATAATTATCAGCATTTGCAATTTTTGCTGCGTTGATAATTTGTTCTTTCGTAGCATGTTGCATGCCGAGAGAAATATTATTTGCAATCGTATCATTAAATAAAATAGGTTCCTGTGTTACAATGCCCATCAGCGTTCTAACGCTATGTAACGAATAATTTTTGATATTGATACCATCAATTAATAATTCGCCGCCGCTCACATCATGAAATCTTGGGATCAGATCGGCTAACGTACTTTTTCCTGCGCCACTACTTCCAACCAATGCAATTGTTTTTCCTTTTTCGATGGTGAGGTTTATATTTTTTAAGATCACTTTATCCTCATACAAAAAATTTACATTTCTAAATTCGATGGAATGATTGAATGAAGAGATCTGTTTGCCATGTTCGTTCTCATCAACTTTTACAGGTGCTTGTAAAATCTCTTCAATTCTTGCAATGGCAGCACTTCCCTTTTGCATGTTATAAAATGAAGTTGATAACGATTTTGCAGGATTAATTATTTGACTGAATAAAATAATATACATGATAAAACCTTCTGCAGGCAACCCCACCGAACTCGATAAAACTAATTTGCCTCCAAACCACAAAATGCCTATCAATACTAATACTCCGAGGAATTCGCTTAACGGCGATGCAAGATCTCTTCGTAATTGCATCTTCCTTCTGATGTGAAATAAATCTGTATTGGTTTTAAAAAATTTTCCTTTCAATAAATGTTCGGCATTAAAAGCTTTTATCACTCTTAATCCGGTTAATGTTTCTTCTAAAGTTGATAATAATTCGCCCAAATAAATGGCAGAAACATTAGATTGTTTTTTTAAACTTCTGCTGATTCTTCCAATCACAAAAGCTGTTAAAGGAAGAAAAATAAATAAGAACAAAGAAAGTATCGGGCTGATAAAAACCAATGCAATCAAAATTATTAAAACATTGATCGGGTCTTTAATTAAACCTTCCAAAGTACCAACAACTGAAGTTTCAATTTCAGCAATATCATTGGTCATTCTGCTCATCACATCGCCTTTGCGTTGATCGGTAAAATATCCAATTGGCAACTGTAATAATTTATTATATAACTCGCCTCTTAATTTTGTAACAACGCCCATTTTAATTGGAGCAAGAACATAAAATGATAAATAGAAAAATAAATTTTTAAAGAAAACAGAAATCAAGATCAATGTACAAATCAAGCCCAAAGCCATAACAGCACCGTGATCGCCATAGTGCTGCATAAATTGACTTAACTCGTAATTAATATATTTAAGTACTTCAAAATAGCTCTCCGGTTTTACGTTTTCGATATTCCCTTTTTTAAAAATAATATTTAAAAAAACCGGTAAGCCGGAGAAAGAAACCAACGAGAATAAAATAGAAAGCACCGAAAAAAGAAAGTATAAAGCAATGCCCGAAGTTTGTGCACGTATGTATTTAAATAGTCTTGCGTATTTTTTCATTATTTGTTAATTGAACGGTAACTCTAACAAAATCTATGCTGCTACCGGTAATCATGCTAAATTTACAGCCAACAAAGGTAAAGGTTATGGAAGAAGGAAAACGTCAAAAACAAGTAGCAGCAGTTTTGCAGGAAGAACTGAATGAAATTTTCAGAAGATTAGGATTAAATATGATCCATGGCGGCATGGTATCTATCTCTTCTGTAAAAGTTACACCCGACTTATTGGAAGCAAGAATTTATTTAAGTTTATTTCAAATAGAACAGCCCGAATTGGCTATGAAATTAATTGAAGAAAAATCCTGGGAAATAAAAAAACATTTAGCCGATAAAGTAAAACATCAATTACGCCGCATTCCTGTTTTGCAATTTTATTTAGATGATACATTGGATCATGTTTTTAAAATGGAAGAATTATTTAAACAAATCAATCAATCCCCAAAACCTGAAGGGGAATAAAAAATACTATTCAAGCGAACGATTTTAACTTGAAACTTTAAACTTCTTAAACTTTGAACTTCTTATTTGCATGGCGATATTTTAAATCAAAAAAAACTACCAATGCCGTTAATATTATTGCATGGATAAGTGTTGTTGCCATTGCTGTTGGTACTACAGCTTTAATTATTGTGCTGAGTGTTTTCAATGGTTTTGAAGGATTAGTAAAAAGTTTGTATGTTGATTTTTATGCCGACATACGCATCGCTCCGGCATCGGGAAAAGTATTGCAATTAACGCAGGAACAGATCGATCGCATTAAAAAAACAAATGGTGTTGCGCAGTTAAGTTTAATTGCCGAAGAAAAAGCTGTGTTGGTAAATGGCGATTATCAATCCATTGTTTTTATTAAAGGAGTTGATGAAAATTTTTCTTCAACTAATAATATTACTCAACACATTGTTTCGGGAAAATATAATTTAGGAACAGCAGATCAACCAAATATTGTAGTTGGCACAGGCATTGAAAACGCCACTGGTATTGATGTTGAGCATTCTTTGTATCCGGTGATTTTATATTTGCCAAACCGAAAAGCAACAAATTTTAATTCGTTGGATGCAATGAATTCTTACAATGTAAAACCTTCGGGCACTTTTTCAGTACAACAGGATTTCGATAACAAATATATTTTCAGCAATCTTTCTTTTTTAAAATATATGCTTGATTTAAAAGCTGATGAATATTCGTCGGTTGAAATAAAAGTGAATGCGAATAAATCGAATGATGTAAAAAACGATTTGCAAAATTTATTAGGAAATAAATTTTTAGTGCAAACTCGTTTCGAACAAAATCAAAGTTTGTTTACTGTGATGCAAGTAGAAAAATGGATAATCTATTGTATTCTTTCGCTTATATTAACGGTTGCAGCATTTAATATGGTCGGTGCATTAACCATGTTGGTTTTAGAAAAACAAAAAGACGTTGCCGTATTAAAAGCAATGGGTGCAGATGATAGTTTAATTCAAAAAATATTTTTAAGCGAAGGCTTTATTTTAGCAGGTTTTGGTGGCGCTGCTGGAATTATTTTAGCAACCATTATTTGCATTGCTCAAATTAAATTTCATTTAATAAAATTAGCAGGCGGCACATTTATTATAGATTATTATCCGGTAAAAATGGTGGCAACAGATTTTATTTTGGTCATCATAACCGTATCATTTATTGCATTATTAGCAGCATGGATACCATCACGAAAAGCAAGCCTGCAGCAGTTTTCGCTGAAATCATAAGAACTGAGGAAAGCTATGAGCTATTAGCCATGAGCATTTGCTCGAAGCTCAAAAAGTACAAGTGTGCGACGCAACAAAAGCTCAATAGAAATAATGTCGCTTGCAACATAAAAAAAGAGAAGTTATAACACAACTTCTCTTTTCAATCTTAGTGTATCTAAAAATCTAACTAAATCGCAGTTCGGTTTAATAATCACCCAAAGTTTCTGGTAATTGTGCCAATGCTTTTGCTAATTGATCGTTGTTGGGTGCAATGCCGTGCCACTCGTGACTGCCTTCCATAAAATCAACACCTTTACCCATAATTGTTTTCATTAAAATGCAAATAGGTTTTCCATTTCCGGTTAATGATTTTGCTTTATCTAAACCGGCAACAACATCATCCATATCGTTACCATCCATTTCAATTACGATCCAGTTAAATGCTTCGAACTTTGCTTTCAAACTATTTAAGTTCATTACATTATTTGTGCTGCCATCAATTTGCTGACCATTAAAATCAACTGTTGCAATTAAATTATCAACTTTATGATGCGCCGCAAACATAATAGCTTCCCAATTTTGACCTTCATCTAATTCGCCATCACCACACAAAACAAATACTAAATGCTTATCGCCATTTAATTTTTTACTCAATGCTGCTCCAATGGCAACACTTAATCCCTGACCCAAAGAACCACTTGCCACTCTAACACCGGGAAGATGTTCATGTGTTGTAGGGTGACCTTGCAATCTTGTATTTAGCTTGCGAAATGTTGCTAATTCTTTCACATCAAAATATCCTGATCTTGCCAATGTTGAATAAAATAATGGAGAAATATGGCCATTGGAAAGAAAGAAAATATCTTCTCCATTTCCATCCATATTGAAAGATGAATTGTGTTGCAATATTTTAAAATAAAGAGCAGTTAAGAAATCGGTGCAACCCAAAGAACCGCCCGGATGACCGCTTTGCACTGCATGGACCATTCTAACAATATCTCGTCTGATTTGAGAAGCAATTTGTTTTAGTTGAACTGTATCAGGCATATATATTTTGTTTTGAGGCAGCGAAGTTAAGGCGAAATGGCTCTCGAAAAGATTGTTGTTTCAAGGCTGGATTTTGTCGGGGAAAATTAAAATTTGTTTGAATTAGAAAAAAGTCTGTACTTTAGCCATCCCTGACCTCCCGCCAAGAAAATTTACAAACGAGTAAAACTTTTATTTAAACAACTAAATCCTTTATGGAAAGTGTAATTATTAGTGGGATATTAGCTTTTATATTAACTTTTTATGCCATTCCAATTCTTATCATGGTGGCAAAAAATAAAAAGTTATTTGATGAGCCAGATGATAGAAAAATTCACCTAAATCCTATTCCATCTTTAGGTGGAGTAGGGATATTTGTTGGCTTCATGACTGCATTCTTGCTGATGACTGAAATATCACCTGTTTCGCAGGGTTTACAATATTATATTGCCTGTTTCTTACTTATATTTTTTGTTGGTATGAAAGATGATATTATGATCATTTCACCCATTAAAAAATTTGTTGGACAACTTGTTGTTGCTCTGATTTTAATGTTTAAAGCCAATTTATTAATTGTAACGATGCATGGATTTTTTGGTGTTGGTGCTATTCATCCTACTTTCAGCTTTTTTCTTACCGGACTTACAATAGTTGTGATAATGAACGCATTTAACTTAATTGATGGAGTAGATGCTCTTGCCGGTTCTATGGGAGTTATTACATCATCTGTTTTCAGCATTTTCTTTTTTATTAATGGCGATATGTTTTTTGCATTAATGGGTTTCACTTTTGCAGCAAGTTTACTTGCATTTCTCATTTATAATTATACTCCTGCAAGAATTTTTATGGGTGATACAGGTTCTATGCTTATTGGATTGGTTAATGCTATTCTTGTTGTAAGATTTATAGAAACCTCTGAAACTTCTACCGCTTTTCCTGTTTTAGGATCTCCGGCAATGGGTTTTGGAATCTTAATGTTACCACTTTTAGATACACTTAGGGTGTTTGGTAGAAGAATGATGAATGGACGTTCTCCTTTTTCTCCCGACAGGAACCATCTTCATCATATTTTACTAAGTAAAGGATTTTCTCATTCGGCAGTAACATTTATAATTTCTATTAGTTCTATAATATTTATTTTGTTTACTTATTTATTATTACCAATTGGAACAACTTTGGTGATCATTTCACAAATTACTTTGTTCTTTATTGGCATCTATATTCTTACTTCTGTAAAGTTTAAAGCAAATGCATTTAAGGTGATAAAAAATCAGGATATGGATGAAAACGAATTGAGTAAAAAAGTTAGAAATATTTTTAGTTACACTGATGAAACTGAAAAGAGAAAAGAAAAAAATTAATTATTATTACATAGCATTTTTAAAGCCTCGTTTAATCGGGGCTTTTGTATTTGAACAAATCTTACAATCATTTATTAGTTTTGTAGCACTTTAAAAGAATTTAATTATGTCAGAAGAATTAGAATTGATACTCGATGATGTTGAAAGCTCCATGAAAAAAGCAATCGGTCATTTAGAAGCCGAATTAACTAAAATACGTGCAGGAAAAGCAACCCCATCAATGCTGGATGGCATTCATGTTGATTATTATGGTGCACCAACTATTATCAATCAGGTGGCAAATATTTCTATTCTAGATGCTAGAACTATAAGCATTCAGCCATGGGAAAAAAATATGGTGCAGCCAATCGAAAGAGCTATTCTACTATCGAATATTGGGATTACTCCACAAATCGATGGTGTTTTAATTCGTTTATTTCTTCCGCCATTAACCGAAGAAAGAAGAATGGAATTATTTAAAAAGGCAAGTGCCGAGGGCGAACATTCTTAAGTTGCCATCA
>CAIQDX010000016.1 GCA_903870685.1 uncultured Chitinophagaceae bacterium
GAAGAATGGTATCAACGGATTAGTAGTTATTGGTGGAGATGGTAGTTTTAATGGTGCACAAAAATTCAGCAATGAATATGATATTCCATGTATCGGTCTTCCGGGAACTATTGATAAAGATATAGCAGGTACAGATTTTACAATTGGTTTTGATACAGCTGTAAATACTGCTGTTCAGGCAATCGATAAAATTAGAGATACCATGGATGCACATGATCGTTTGTTTATTGTTGAAGTAATGGGTCGTGATGCAGGTTATATTGCTTTGCATAGTGGTATTGCTACCGGAGCTGAAAATATTTTGATCCCTGAAAGAAAAACCACTCTCGATCAATTAGTATCAAGTTTATTGGAAAAAGAAAAACGTAAAAAATTAGTGAACCTGATTGTTGTTACCGAAGGTGATGAATATGGTGGTGCTAATGGTGTTTCAAAGATCATTAAAGAAAATTTACCTCATGCAGATATCAGAGTTTGTATATTAGGACATATTCAACGTGGCGGTTCCCCAACTTGTTTAGATAGATATATTGCAAGCCGAATGGGCTATCACGCAATTGAATGTTTGTTGGATGGAACTCATAATGTAATGGTTGGAATCGTAAATAATAAAATGCATTACACTGCACTTGACAGTGCTGTAAAAGCCAAACAAAAAATTAGCGACGAGTGGATGAAAATTGTTAAAGTATTAGCATCTTAATTTTATAAAATAAATTTTCATTTCGGATGATGATGATTTATATCACAGTGTATATCGATAATCTCAGCAAAAAACTTAACTTTTAACTATGTCAAAAAGTCTCGAAAAGTATCTCAATAAACAAATGGATAAAGAAGCAGGATTAATTCATAGTTCTCATCGTACGAAGATTGTTGCAACAGTTGGCCCGGCTTGCGATACATACGAAAAATTAGTAGGCCTCGCAAAAGCCGGTGTGAATGTTTTTCGTTTAAATTTTTCTCATGGAAGTCATGAAGACAAAGCAAAGATTATTTCTATGCTTCGTGAAATGAATGAAAAAGAACCATATAGCGTTTCGATTCTTGCAGATTTACAAGGTCCAAAATTAAGAGTTGGTGAAATTGAAAATAATGCACTCGATGTAAAAGCTGGTGATATACTTACACTAACTAATACAAAGTGTATTGGTACTTTAGAAAAAATTTATGTGAGTTATCCAAATCTTGCCGGTGATGTTAGAGTTGGCAATATTATTATGATTGATGATGGAAAGATTGAAGTTAAAGTTGTTGATATAACTAAAGATGGTGATGTAAAAGTTGAAGTAACATTAGGTGGAATTTTATCATCTAAAAAAGGACTTAATCTTCCTGATACAAAAATTTCTTTACCTGCTTTAACAGAAAAAGATTTAATTGATCTTGATTTTATTATTGAACAAAAATGTGATTGGGTTGCATTAAGTTTTGTTCGCAGTGTAAAAGATATTGTTATTCTGCGCAGCAAATTGGATGAGAAAAAAAGTAAGATTAAGATCATCGCTAAAATTGAAAAACCAGAAGCATTAGTTAATATTCGTGATATTATTGTTGAAAGCGATGCCATCATGATTGCACGTGGTGACCTTGGTGTTGAATTACCAATCGAACAAGTTCCTTTGATTCAAAGAGAATTAATTAGAAAATGTATCCACCGTGGTAAGCCCGTTATTGTAGCAACACAAATGATGGAAAGCATGATCGATCGTGTTAAACCAAATCGTAGTGAGATTACAGATGTTGCCAATGCTGTTTTAGAAGGTGCCGATGCAGTAATGCTTAGCGGCGAGACTGCAACTGGTGCGCATCCTGCATTAGTTGTAGAAACAATGTGTAAAATTATTCGTCAAGTTGAAGCAACTGAATATCGTTATAATCGAGAAGAAGATTTAAGACCTCAACCACACTCTCCATCTTTTTTAAGTGATGCTGCTTGTTACAATGCATGTAAAATTGCGAAAGATGTTGATGCTAATGCTTTAATTGGAATGACTCAAAGCGGTTATACTGCTTTTACATTAAGTAGCTATCGACCAAAATCTCCACTCTTTATTTTTACTAAAGAAAAGTTTTTAGTGAATCAATTAAGTTTAAGTTGGGGTGTTCGTGCATTTTATTATGATGAAGAAAATAGTTTGGATGATATTATTTTCGATCAGATAAATATTTTAAAAGAAAGAGGATATTTAGCAGAAGGCGATGTTGTTGTTAATACTTGCAGCACTCCTATTCATTTGCATTTGCCAACAAACATGATAAAGATTACGAAAGTTGAATAATTTCTTTTCTACAAAATTTGAAAAAGATTCTTCGGTGTTGAAGAATCTTTTTTATTTTCAATATTGCCAATTTTTAGAGGTTAATAGTAGCTTTTGAATAATTTCTGAAGACATAACTAATATTTAATCATGCAATATTCTGCAATAAATTTATCTTTATGCCGCAAAAAGAAGCAAATATGTCTCATCAACGATTCAATATCGATTTAACGGATAGTTTTGAAAAGATTCCGGTTAAAATATTTACAGATACAAAAACAGGTTCTGCATTTGTTGCACAGGAAATAGCAAATCTCATCAACGAAAAAACAAAGAAAGGAGAAGATTGTGTACTGGGTATGGCAACAGGCTCAACTCCTATCAGTTTATATGCTGAATTAGTTCGATTACACAAAGAAGAAGGATTAAGTTTTAAAAATGTCATCACTTTTAATCTCGATGAATATTATCCGTTAGAACGAGAAGCATTGCAAAGTTATTGGAGCTTCATGCACAGACATTTGTTTAATCACATTGATATTGATCCGTCAAATATTCACATGCCCAACGGTGCATTATTAAAAGAAGATGTAAAAAAACATTGTCTAAAATATGAAAGTTTGATCGATGCTGTTGGTGGCATTGATCTGCAAATTTTAGGAATTGGTAATAATGGTCATATCGGTTTTAATGAACCAGGCTCAAGTATTTTTTCAAAAACACGTTTAGTTTCTTTAGATAATATTACTCGTATAGCCAATGCATATGAGTTTCAGAATATTTCGCAAGTGCCAAGAATGGCCATCACCATGGGTATCAGCACTATTTTGAAAGCAAAGAAAATATTGTTGATGGCTTGGGGAATGAAAGCTCCTATTGTTGCGAAAAGTGTGGAAGGAAATTTGACTGAACAAATTCCTGCAAGTATTTTACAACAACATAATGATTGTACTTTTGTAATTGATGAAACAGCAGCAACAGAATTAACACGTATTAAATCACCTTGGTTAACCGGCGAATGCGAATGGACACCATCAATGATGAAACGTGCAGTTATTCAAATGGCATTAAAAGCAAACAAACCTGTTTTAAGTTTAACCACACACGATTATAATGAAAATGGATTAGGCGACTTGTTGGTTGAAAAAGGTGAAGCCTACGAAATTAATTTGCAGGTTTATTATTTATTGCGAGACAGTATTACAGGTTGGCCCGGTGGAAAACCCAATGCATTTATTCCAGCACATCCTGAAAGAAGTGAACCGCATCCAAAACGTTGTTTGATTTTTTCTCCTCATCCCGATGATGATATAATCAGTATGGGCGGCACTTTCATGCGATTGCACGATCAGGGACATGATGTGCATGTGGGCTATCAGGCAAGCGGCAACATTGCTGTAACCGATGAATTTGTTACTCGATTTTTAGACTTTGCTGTTGGTTTTGAAGAACAGTTTGGTATCGATAATCAAAAAAGTAAAGAAGTATTAACTGAAGCTGCCAATTTTTTATCAAACAAAAAGAAAAATCAAGTTGATACAAATGAGATTCGTTCAATCAAAGGTTTAATAAGAAGATGTGAAGCAAAAGCAACTTGCAGATATGTTGGATTAAAAGATGAGAACATTCATTTTTTAAATCTTCCATTTTATGAAACAGGTGAAGTTGAAAAAAATCCAATGAGTGAAACTGATATTGTGATCACCATGGAATTACTTGAAAAATTAAAACCTCATCAAATTTATTGTGCAGGAGATTTGGCCGATCCGCATGGCACACATAAAGTTTGTTTGGATATTGTTTTTGAAAGCTTACGCCGATTAAAAGTAAGAGGCGATGCATGGATAAAAGATTGTTGGGTTTGGTTATATAAAGGTGCATGGCAGGAATGGGACCTGGCTGAAATTGAAATGGCAATACCAATGAGCCCCGATCAGGTAATGAAAAAAAGATTTGGCATTTTTATTCATCAATCACAAAAAGATATGGTTCCATTTCAGGGAACTGATAGCAGAGAATTCTGGCAACGTGCTGAAGACCGCAATGCCAATACAGCAAAGCTTTACGCTCAATTAGGATTAACAAAATATGCTGCCATGGAAGCTTTTGTTAGATGGCATTATTAATGCTCTTATCTTTATAATATGGAGAAGGATTATGACAAGTACATGGTTAAATGGAAAGATGCATGGGTATACAGATCATTTAGAACCAGAACAATTTTTGGATTGATATGCCTGATTGCTCTTGGCATCATTCTTCCTTTCTTTTTTAATAGTATTGAAGCAAGAAAAGGAACAGAATTAAACGACTTCTTATTGTATGTTTTGCCTGCAATTGATTTATCAATTCCAATATTTTTGATTTTATATTCTACTGCAATTTTTGCATTGTATAGATGTTATAAAGATCCATCTGTGTTCATTATTTTTTTGTGGAGTTATTTGATCATGAATTTATTTCGAATGATTTCAATATACATGTTTCCTTTAGAAGCGCCAATGGGTTTAATCGAAATTAAGGATCCCATCATTCATTTGTTTTATGGAAATAAATTTATTACAAAAGATCTTTTGTTCTCAGGCCATACTGCAACCCTATTTTTAATGTTTTTATGTTTTAAAAGAAGAAATGATAAAATCATTGCATTAGTCGCATTCTTTTTAATTGCAATAATGGTTTTAATACAACATGTTCATTATACTGTTGATGTAATTGTTGCACCAATTATTGCTTTTATTTCTTATTGGTTGATTAAATTCTTTTTAGTACACACCTAAAGAATTATAAGTTTCTTTTAAAAGATTTAAAAACACTTTTGAAGATTGTGTTTAAGCCTTTATATTTGCAGCCCTGATAAGGGAATGGCCCCGTAGCTCAACTGAATAGAGTATCTGACTACGGATCAGAAGGTTTCAGGTTTGAATCCTGACGGGGTCACCAACAACAAAAAGGGTTTCATTAATTTGGAACCCTTTTTTATTGAAACTTTTTTTATGAAAAATGAAAATGATTTCGAAAGATGCACCCGCAAAATTAATTGCAGGTGATCTCTCTGGGGGGATTCAGCTTAGCTGAACTGCTTTATGAAAAATATTTTTTTAAATTATGCGTCCTTTTCAAACTTTCGATTTCTTCTAATCGAAGCGGTTTTTTAATCAATCTTGTTACAGCCGGATATTTTTTTATTTTTTCATAATGACTATCCGAAATAGCTGATGAAAGAATTACAATATTTGTATCAGGTAATCTTTCATGTAAATGTTTTGTATAAAGTTCTAAAAAATCCCAACCGGACATTATGGGCATTTCTAAATCCAAAAAAATCAAATGCGGAAGCTTTATGTTTATATCCGTTTTTTTAGCTTCTAATAAATACTCTATCTCCTGCATCGCATGAACTCCATTCATCGCAATGATTACATCGTCAGAGAAACACTCATTATGAATGATCTCCTTTGCCATCAATAATGATATCGGATCGTCATCAACCAATAATACCCTTGAAATCATTGCTTTTTTGTTTGATAGAACTTACCAAACAGTATGCTTGAATAAATAATTGCTGAAAACCAAATAATTAGGAAAACTGATAGATTTAATTATTCCGATTGTCGGATTTTTATTCCGATTCTAAGATTGATTATTTAAACCTTATTACGATTTACTTTCATTAATCTGATGATGATCATAACAGCAGCTGTCAATCCAAACCAAATAGAATAATCATAGAGCATCGTTCCAAGATCAAAATCCTGAGATTTTATTTTTCCTTCATTATAATTCACCAAATAAAAAACCTGAGGCCAGCCAAATTTATCTGATCCATAAATATGTTGTTCTTTCACTCCTGTTGATGAAATGCACAAAACAAACAACAGGATCGAAATAAAAATAGTTAGCGAAATTCTTTTTGATAAACTCATAGTTGATTCGTTCAGTTTTGAAAAACGATTTTAAAAAACAATTATTGCAACGGTTATTTAACAATTAGAAAAATATTCAACTATTTTTATTCGAGCAAAAACAGCAAATTGCATTATGAAAATTCAGCTCTGGTCAGTTGGTAAATCGAATGAGGGTTATGTAAAAGATGGTATCGATGATTTTACAAAACGTATCAATAAATATTTTTCTGCTGACTGGACAATTATTCAACCACCAAAAAATGCAGCTTCCCTCTCCGAGAAGGATTTAAAAAAGTCTGAAGCAACTTTAATTACAACACAATTACAAAAAGAGGATTATTTGATTTTGTTAGACGAAAGAGGCAAATCATTCACTTCACCCGAATTAGCACAATTCATTCAACAACTCGCCAACGAAAGTAATAAACGAATAATTTTTTTAATCGGTGGCGCTTTTGGTGTTGATGAAAGCATTGCCAAACGTGCTAATTTAATCTGGAGTTTATCTAAGCTTGTTTTCCCGCACATGTTGGTTCGATTAATTTTAGCCGAACAAATTTATCGTGCCTGCAGTATTTTGCGAAACGAAAAATATCATCACAGTTAATTATTTTATCTTTCAGCTATGTTAACTATCACCATTGCAATTATTCTTTTGACCTGCATCATTTCATTCACAGCTTTTTCGAATGAGAAAGTAATGGATGATCTTATTTTTTATCCGCCTTCCATCACTCATCATAACCAATGGTATCGCTTTATTACTTGCGGTTTAATTCATGCTGATATTGCACATCTTGGATTTAACATGTATAGCTTTTATATGTTTGGAGAGATCATCGAACAATTCTTTTCCAAAATTTATGGAGAGAAAGGAAAAATTATTTTTCTCATTCTATACATTTCTGCTTTGATCGTTTGTTTATTACCTACATATTTTGCAAACAGAGAAAATTATAATTACCGAAGCTTGGGCGCAAGCGGTGCAGTATCAGCAATTGTGTTTGCATTTATTTTTTTAGCACCAACACAAGGGATTAGTTTAATGTTTATTCCTATTCATTTTCCCGCATTTATTTTTGGTATCGTTTATTTAGCTGTGTCTGCATACTTTGCAAAAAAAGGTGGAAGTCACATCAATCATTCCGCACACTTTTGGGGTGCTGTGTATGGAGTTATTTTTTTAATTGTAACCTGTCAATTTTTAAGTGGGTTTAGACCAATCGATAATTTTATTTTAGAAATAAAATCGTATTTCAGTTAGATTTTATTATTGGCTATAAATAAAAATCAACTTTTATTACAAAAACATTTTGTAACAAAAGTTGATAGAAAGATGAAATGATAATAATAATTTACAATTCTCTTATCCAGATATTTCTAAAACTTAATGGTTCACTTTTATCTCCATGTGCTTGTAATTTGATCGGACAAGCACCATGTTTTTTATAATACGGTGCACCGATATATCGAGTTTCGCCTTTTAATTCAACATTATTTTGAATCAATATTCCATTATGAATTGCAGTAATTTTTGCAGCAGATTTTAAACTTCCATCATCATTAAAGCGAGGCGCAGTCCATATTACATCATACACCTGCCATTCGCCTGGTTTGTTTGATGCGTTTACTAAAGGTGCAAATTGTTTGTAAATACTTCCTGCTTGTCCGTTAACATAAGTTTCGTTTTGATACGAATCTAATATCTGCATTTCGTATCCTGCATCACCACCACCGGTTGATGCTAAAAATAAGCCACTGTTACCTCTTGCTTGTCCTGTGCCTGTAATATTTTCCGGAACTTTCCATTCAATATGCAATTGATAATCCGTAAAAGATTTTTTTGTTTGAATATTTCCTTTTGTTTTATCAACAGTTAAAATGCCATCAGCAACTTTCCATGCGGCAGGCGTTTTAATATTATTGGTACTAACCCATTCATCTAAGTTTTTTCCATCAAATAAAACAATCGCATCCGATGGTGCATTGGTTCCGTTCGAAGGCGTAATTACTTTTGGTACAGGAGACCATACTTCTGTTTTAGCTGGAGAATCGGCAGTTGCGTTTTGTGCAGATGCTGCAATGGTTAATAATAAACCTGCAGTAAAAAATAATTTTGTGGCAATCATTCCAATTAAATTTTAATCGTTAGAAAAATTATATAAATAGGGTATCAAGTTAGAAATTGTTATTCTTATTCAGAATAATTATTTCTTTTTCTTTTTGTCTTTCTTTCTAAAACTTTGTTGCTCTTCTGTTTCTATTTCATTACCACCGCCATTAATTACCCATTCATAATCAAGCTGACGTTTTTCTAAATTAGCCGCAACAACTTTTATCCAAACCTTATCTCCCATTTTAAATTGTCGGCCACTTCTTCTACCCACCAAACAATAATCACTTTCAACTAATCTGAAATCATCATAGTCACTTAAACCAACAACTGTAACCAATCCCTCACATTTATGTTCAACAGTTTCAACCCAAAAACCAAAATTAGCAACACCACTAACAACACCCTCAAACACTTCACCAATATGGCCTTTCAGGAATTCTACTTGTTTGTATTTATTACCCGCACGCTCACACTCCATAGCAGCTCTTTCTCTTTCGCTGCAATGCCTACACTTCTCTTCCATCTTTTTATCAACGATCGGCTTGCCTTCCAAAACACTTTCTAAAACACGATGCACCAACACATCGGGATAACGACGAATAGGTGAAGTGAAATGACAATAATGTTCGAATGCCAAACCATAATGACCAATGTTTTCAGTTGTATAAATAGCTTTGGCCATTGTTCTGATACCTAATTGTTCTAACACATGTTGTTCGGGTTTTCCTTTTGCATCAGCCAACATTTGATTAAAACTAAAAGCTATTTTTTCGGGAGATGAAATGTCAAATTTATGTCCATATTTTCTTGCATAAATAATGAAAGGAGCTAATTTATCTTCATTCGGCTGATCATGCACACGATATGGAAAAGGAATTTCTTTTTGATTGATCTTTATTTTACCGATTTGTTCAGCCACGGTTTTATTTGCCAACAACATAAACTCTTCAATCAATTGATGTGCTTCTTTGCTTTCTTTTACAACAATACCGATGGGCGAACCTTTTTCGTCTAATTTAAATCTTACCTCTTGCGAAGAGAAATTAATTGCCCCTTTGCTGAAACGTTGTTTACGTAAGCGTTGTGCAATATCATTCAATAAAAAAATTTCTTCTTTGTGCAATCCTTCTTTCGTTTCTATAATTTGTTGAACATCTTCATAACTAAAACGATGATCGGAATGAATAACAGTCTTTCCTAACCAATGTTGTTTAATTTCTCCTTTGGTATTCATTTGAAAAATAGCCGAGAAAGTAAACTTATCTTCTTTAGGACGAAGCGAACATAATTCATTCGATATTTTTTCAGGCAACATTGGATTTACTCTATCGGGCAAATAAACTGATGTAGCGCGTTTATATCCTTCTTCATCTAAAACAGAATCGGGCTGCACATAATAGCTTACATCGGCAATATGAACACCAATTTCATAAAAATCATTTTTTATTTTTCTGATAGAAATAGCATCATCAAAATCTTTTGCATCAACCGGATCGATGGTAAAAGTTAATATATCTCTGCAATCTTTTCTTTTTGCAATTTCATCTTTATCCAAAATTGTTGGAAGTGATGAAGCCTCTTTCAATATGGAATCATCAAACGAAAGTGGAAAGCCTGCTTCGGCTAATAAACCTTTCATCGCAGCATCATTTTCATCTTCGGGTTTCATGATGCTGATAATTTCACCAACCGGTTTTTTATCACCTTTTTCCCATTGTACCAATCTTGCTACAACTCGTTCTTTATTTTTTGCGCCTTTTAATTTATTCAAGGGAATAAATAAATCGGGCATGGGTTTATCTGTGTCAGGAATAAAAAAAGCGAAGTTGGTTGCTAATTGAATATGACCAGTAAATTCAGTTTGTTTACGCGAGATCACTTCAGTAATTCTTCCTTCTTTCTTTCTGGTGTTTGCATTTTCTTTTATCACTTTTACTCTAACGGTATCGCCATGTAAAGCAGTATTGAAATCACCCGGACGAACTAATATATCTGCAGTTCCATCGCCGATCACAACAAATCCCATTCCGCTTCGTGTAACTTCCAACTGGCCTTTAACAGCAATAATTTGCGGAGATTTATGAGTCTGTTGTTTAGTTTTTTTCTTTTTGCTCATATTGCACGATTAAACTTAAAGTTCTTAATAAAAGAAATAACAGCATCGTTAAATTGTTCACCTTCTTCAAACAAAAATTGATGAGTAATTGGAATTACAAATAGTGGTAAGTCTATTAATTCCTCTTTAAATTTTGTTAGACGCACTGCATCTTTTTCTGTAGTAAGAATAATTTTTTTCTCTGTATCAATTTCCTGAAACTTTTCCTTTATTTCATTCAGATCATCGATCGAAAAAATATGATGATCTTCAAAATCGGTTTGATAGTAAGTAGCCGCATGTTGCAATAAATATTCTTTCAATGGTTTTGGATTAGCGATTCCACTAACTAATAATACCTCATCATCAGTTGTAATGTTTTTTTCTTCGTTTGAGATGATATGATATGGAATGCCATATTCAATTGCTGTAAAAAATATTTGCTGCGATGGTAATGGATTGATGTTTCGAATCAATCTTTGCTTTTTATCAATGGAAAGATCAGGAGGACATTTTGTTATGATAATAATATCGCTTCTTTTTACCGAAGTAACTTCATCTCTAAGATCGCCGGTAGGCAGAAAAAAGTCTCTGCTGTATAAATTACTATGTTCAGTCAGTACAATATTAAATCCAGCTTTTACCGATCTGTGTTGAAATGCATCATCCAAAATAATTGCTTCCAATCCTTTAATATCTTGTAATAATTCGGGTATGGCCAAAACTCTTTCTTCTCCAACAGCAACAGCCACATCAGGAAATTTTAAATGAAACTGCATCGGCTCATCACCGATATCTAACGCCGTAGTATTTTTATTTGCCAAAACATAACCGATCGTTTTTCTTTTATAACCTCGACTTAATGTTGCTATCGTAAATTGTTTATGCAATAACGAAATTAAATATTCAACCATCGGCGATTTACCTGTACCGCCTACAGCGATATTTCCAACACAAATAATTGGAAAACTAAATTCGTATGATTTAAAATAATTATTATCGAATAACCAATTCCTGATCTTTATTATTATGCCATACAACAATGCAAACGGCAATAATAAAATACGAAATGATCTTAGAAAAAAATTATTCAAATTCATAAATGGATTGAGGGGTAATGCAGAAATTTAAAGGTACGTCAAAAGCATTTGTGTCTTCAATTTTATCAATCGGATCGAAATAAGAAAAGGAGATTTTAGTGATATTCTTTCTGCACTTAATTAAAAACCTGTCGTAATAACCTTTTCCAAAACCAATTCTATTGCCTGCTCGATCACAGATAAGCATAGGTACTAAAACAAGATCAATTTCTGTTGGATCTATTTCAATTCCCTTTTCAGGTTCAATAATACCAAAAATATTTTCACTAAAATTTGTTTCATCATTAATTAATACAGACTTCATTTCGGATGAAATATGATCAATAACAGGATAGGCCAATTGCAGATCAGGAATCATGTGTTGCAAATATCGAACAATAGTATGTGTGTCAGGTTCGTTCATATTTTCCATCGGCCAATAAGCAAATACAGTGCGGATATTTTCAAGATTAATTTTTTGGAATTGAATTAATAACAGATCATCCCATTTCAATTTTTCTTTTTCAGAAATTGATTTTCTTTTTTCTTTATAAATATTTCGCAATTCTTTTTTTGTCATACCTTCTATAATTTGAAAGAATATTTATTCATTTGTAAAAAAAGAAAATAAAGTAGTGCCGTAATTTCTTACAAATTTAAATCCTTCGAGGCTTTCATATTTATTGCGTGGCGTATGTTCCAAAACAAAATATCCATCGGGATTGATGAGTTTCTTTTGAACGATTATCTTTGGCAATTCATCAATCGAACCTAAGGCATAAGGTGGTCCTGCAAAAATAAAATCGAAAGTATCAGAACAGGTATTTAGAAAATTAAACACATCCATCTTTATCACTTTACAATTTTCCATCCCGAGTAATTCAATATTTTTTTTGATGAAGGATTGCATGATGGGATCTTTTTCAATAATGGTTAGATCAGTTGCACCACGAGATGCAAGTTCATAGCTGATGCAACCGGTACCACCAAAAAGATCCAATGTTTTAATATCTGTGAAATCAATTCTATTTTGTAAAATATTGAACAAGCCTTCTTTCGCAATATCGGTCGTAGGCCTTGTGTGGGGCATGTTTGCGGGTGGTGTTATTCTTCTGCCACCCCATTTTCCGGAGATGATCCTCATAAAGTGAGGTTGAGAAATGGCGTGAAATAATGTGGGGGATATTCTCCCGAATAATTTCTAAAAACATTATCCACTTTTAATGTCTCAAAAGAAATTTGTTTGAAAACTTTTTCTATGTAATCGAAATATGGTGACTTTAGATCAATCAATCCAGAAATTTGAACAGGTGTATCAGTTGTTGAAATTTGAAATTGCTCTGCGATGTTTAATAAATAATACAACACATCATCAGGTGTTTGAAAATTAAAAGACTGAATTAAATGCAATCTTCCCTCTTTCAACAAAACAACATTCATCAGATTATTATAAAACTGCAATTTTAAGAATGCACCTTGAAATACAATATTATTATTCAAAACATTTTCTAATAATTTGGAATAAGTATGACGTGGTGTAACCATCATTAAATTGCTGTTCACAATATCATTCAATGATTTTTTCACACGATAAACATTTATCAAAACTGCATCCGACACAATGTTATCATACTTAATAATGTGATTGGTACTATCGCCATGAATAGCCGTCAGATAAGCATCTGCAGCGTTTGTGTTAAAAGCCTGAGACGGCATAACAACAGCTTCACTTAAATTAAAAAATAATCTTGTGTCGTTATAACTTCTGTTCAGAATGATCGATACAGTTCTTATCTGATGAAAAATTTCATACCAGCCCATTATATTACTGTCGAATTCAAATAACTCAAAAGCACCCACATATTTCTTTCCTGAAAATTTTACCATCAATGCAATATGTGTATTGCTTAATTCCAACACCAATTGATCGCTGTTGAATGGCGATTGTGTTTCTAGTTCTCCGTAAATACTGATTTGCTTTTGAACCATTCCTCAAATATAACGATGCAATGATAAAAAATTATTGTTATGCTGCGAAAGTGTTTTTGCAAATACAAAAAAGTAGATTTGCATCTGTTTATGAACCAACCATCGAAACATCCCGATCTGCGCGTTATCATCAGTAATAAACAAATACTGAAGATTGCTTTACCCATTTCGGCTGCCATCATTGTTCCTCAAATTAATTTTATTACCAATAATATTTTCTTGGGAGGCTTAGGACAGCAATCCTTAGCTGTAGCAGGCATTACAGGCGTTTATTACTTGATATTTGCAGTTGTTGGCATTGGATTAAATAATGGATTGCAGGCCTTGATAGCAAGGCGTGCCGGAGAAAACCGCGTTGACGAAATTGGTAATTTATTTTCTCAAGGTGTTCGAATTGCAATTGTTTTAGCCATTGTTGGAATGCTATTGACCTGGTTTATTGCTCCTGCAATTTTAAAATGGTCGTTACATGATGAAAAAAATGTGAGGATGGCGATCAATTTCCTAAACATCAGAATAGTTGGATTATTATTTTTATATCTCTATCAAATGCGCAATGCGTTATTGGTAGGAACCAATCAAAGTAAATATTTGATTATTGGTACAGCATCAGAATCGGTTGCAAATATTATTTTAGATTATGCACTGATCTACGGGAAATTTGGTTTACCTGCAATGGGTTTCAATGGAGCTGCATATGCTTCTGTAATGGCCGAATTCATTGGATTATTTGTTATTTTTTTAGTCATCCACTATAATGGCATCAGTAAACAATTACACTTGTTTAAAAATTTTTATTATCATGCGGGGAATACAAAATTAATATTAAAACAATCCTCTCCATTGATTGCGCAACATGCCATCAGTATCATCAGCTGGGAGTTTTTTTATATTTTGATAGAACATCATGGCGAAAGAGATCTGGCCGTTTCAAACACCATGCGAAATATTTTTGGATTCTTTGGATGTTTTACATGGGCATTTGCTGCAACAACAAGTACGATGGTTAGTAATATTATCGGACAAGGAATGCAGGACAGAGTGATAGAATTAATACATAAAATTTTAAAATTATCATTCATATTTTCAGTAACAGTTGCCATTATTGTAAATACTTTTCCGCATGTTTTTTTATCGATGTATGGTCAGGGAGAAGATTTTATAATTGCTGCAATACCTGTACTGCGTGTAGTTTCGGTGGCATTGGTATTAATGTCTGTTTCTGTTATTTGGTTAAATGCAGTTACAGGAACAGGCAGCTCGAAAGTTAATTTAATGATCGAAGCTTTTACAATTATTATTTATTGCATTTATGTTTATGTGGTGTTAGAAAAATTGAAATGGCCTATAACAATTGGATGGGGCAGCGAATGGGTTTACTGGACATGCTCTTTCCTTCCCTCTTATTGGTATATTAAAAGTGGACGATGGAAGAAAAGAAAAATTTAATTAACAAACAATTACTATATTTCATAATATTTAGTTAATCAAAAAAAATAGAGCAACTATAGTTTTGTTATTGCAGTCTTCTTTCAAAAGATAAACATATGAAAAAAACAATTTTACTTGCCAGCCTTGCTTTGTTTATCTCATTTGCATCAAAAGCACAGTTTGAAGTTGGACAAAGAGTTATTAATGGAGGAATTTCTCTTTCAAACAGTAATTATACTTCCGCAAATAATCAAGCACAATCTAATTTTTATTTTGGATCAAGTATTTCAATTGGAAAGTTTGTAAGGGCAAATCATTTGGTTGGGTTCGCAATTAATTATAGTAACAACTCACAAAACCAACAATCCCCTCCTAATACCTATAAAAACAGTTTAAATCAGATTGGTTTAAATTATTTTTCTACTTATTACAAACCGTTTGCTAAAAATTTATATGGATTTATAACATGGAGTATTTTCGGTGATTATAATTTTGAATCTGATAATACAACATCAAGTGGCATTCAATCAACAGAAAAAATAGATGGTATTAGTGCCGGTATTTCTGCAACACCGGGTATTTCTTATAAGCTGAATAAACGTGTGCTTGTTAATGCTACACTCAGCAATATTTTATCTGCCTCATTTACCAGTAATAAAAGAACTTATTCAAATTCTGCTCAAGTCGATAAATACAACAGTTTCGGTTTTAGTTCAAGTCTCAACAATATTAATTTAGGGAATATCGGCATTGGCTTTAGTATTTTACTGAATAAGAAGTAGAAATACTTAAGCCCTAACAAAAATTACCCTTTTAATTTATTTACCAAATCAACATACTGTTGCATAGCAGCTTCTTTCGCTGTTCCTTTTAATTCTTCCCATGCAGTATATTTTGCTTTTGCAACAAAGTCGAATGGGTTTGATGGGGCTTCTCCATTGTTATCCCCTTCGGTAGCTTGTTTGTACAACGAATACAATTGTAATAAAGTTTCATTATCGGGTTTTGATGATAATGTTTTGCTGTTAATAGCAGCTTGTTCGAAAAGTTGTTGTAGTTCCATAAAATTTTATTCTAAGTCTTGTAATAATTTTTGTGCTTCGGCTTTTAATGCGTTATCATCAAAAGTTCGTACCGGCATTTTAACTACACGTTTTAATATTTCAATAGTTTGTGCCGGACGATTATTTAATTTATACGCTTTGGCCAACATCAATCCATTTAACACAAAATACGGATCATTTGTTCTGCATTTTTCGAAATAAATTATTGCTTTATCCAAATCAGCTTCTGGCAATCCACCGTAAAATGTTTTTACTGCAAATCGTTTTGCCCAATTAAGTGTGATCATTTCGTAATGCCATTTACCTTCCATAAAATTTGCTTTGGCATGATTGGAATTTAGCTTCAAAGCCTTATCGGCATTAAGTTTCGAGTCTCTGATAAAAGTATTTACTTTTTTATTTTCTGTTTCTATTGCAATCATTTTATTGCAGGCTAATGACTTTGCATAAAAAGCATCTGCATTAATACTGTCGGCAGCAATCGCTCTATCAGAAAATGCAAGTGCTGATTCGAAATAAATTCTTTTATCATTTTTATTCAACAACCTCTCTCCTGCTGAACAACTTAATTCGGTTGCTTTTACTAATGATTTTACATTATTTCCATCCACCAATAAAATTTGTTTGTATTTATTTAATGCATCATCTTCTTTAAACTGGCGTTCGAAATTATCGGCCTCTTTTAATAAAAGATTTACATCCTGTGCTAACACAGAAAATGAAATAAAATAAAATAAAAACAGGAATATTATTTTCATGATAAAAATTCTCAAATTAATTATTTACTCACTAATTCGCTTCTTGTAACATCAAAACTTACTGCAACAGTTCCTGTAAAATTTAAAATAGGCGGATGAAATTTTTTGATTGATATGGAAACTTCTTCGGCTAATTTAAACTGGCGTAAAATTTCCAAAGCCGTTTCTGATGCAAAGGTTTCTAATAATTGAACAGGTTGTTGCATGCGTTCTTTCAATAAATTATAAATGGACGCATAGTCAATTGTTTTCTTGATCTCCATCACAGGAATTTCCTGTGGATGATATTTAACTGTAACATTAATTTCAAACTCATTTCCAACAATTTTTTCTTCAGCATATAAACCATGATGAGCCTGAAACTTTAGATGATTAAGATGAATCGATAACATAATGCTAAGATACGGAGATAAGGTTTTTTGTTGTTTATATTAACAAAAAAGACTGTTGAAATGTTCAACAGTCTTTATTTTCAAAGTGTAACGGAATAACTTATTTAGGATTTTTTATTTGCGGGATTATCTTCCACTAATTTAATGGTCCAAAAATCATCTGATAAATTTGTTTCTAATAAATAATCATAAGGCATCGTAAAATAACCTTTCAATCCCCAGCCATCGCCCCAACTGTTGCGAATAATAAATCGCTTGGATGCATCATCATATCCAACGGCCATTACTGCATGTCCTCCAACAACCGATTCAGTCTTTGAAGGCATGTTTAATTTACCTGTTTTAGCAACTGCGGTTCCTTCAAAAGAATCATAAACAGTAAATCCAAAAACAAAAGGATAACCATCGGCTAAACAGGCTTTCATTTCATTTAGTTTTCTGGTAACTCTGTGATAAGATAATACTATATGCTTCTTTGCTGATGTATAACATTTAGCAGCAGGCTTTTTAGAAAATTTATTTATAGTATAAGGCCAATTTGTTTCAGGACAAACACCTTCATGATGAACTGTTTTTATTCCATCCCGAATTTGCGCACCATTATCACTATTAACTGAATGTTCGATTACTCTTTCGTTATAATAAATAAATAAGCGAGAAGGAATAAAAGAATTCTTTGTATCCTGTTTCATTAATTCAAATTGGAATGCAGCACCAATGGCATTGGCAGTGCAGCTTCCTAATTGTCCCTGATCATAAACAGCAGGGCATTGTTTTCGTAGATCAATCTTTGATGGTAATACTTTTAAAACCGGACGTGGTGCGGCATATACCAGATCTCTTTGATCGGGTAAATCGGGTTGCCAACCGTAGCGGGAAACTTTGTGTGGCATAGAATAATATTTATGGATTTAATGATCCATAAATATAAGCTGCTGCGATTTGCTGTCCAACGGGAAATTTCCCGTTTTTTTACGATGAAAAAACGGTAGTTAAATGTTTTTATACAAGCCCCTTCGCGCTAAAATATCTTTCGGCATCTAATGCAGCCATACAACCGCTTCCGGCTGCAGTAACTGCCTGACGATAATGTTTATCCTGTACATCACCAGCTGCAAAAACCCCTTCAATATTTGTTTTAGAAGTACCTGCAATAGTTTTAATATATCCTGTCTCATCCATATCAATAAATCCTTTAAAAATATCGCTGTTGGGTTGATGACCAATAGCAACGAAAAAGCCACTGATAGGTACTTGTTGTATTTCGTTTGTTTTGGTATTCTTTATTTTTACTGATTCAACTTTATTCTCACCAACAATTTCCTCGGTAACACTGTCCCAGTAAATTTTTATGTTTGGAGTGTTGATCACTCTTTCCTGCATCACTTTACTGGCACGCATTTGATCTCTGCGAACGATCATGTGAACATTGGTACAAAGCTTTGCCAAATACATTGCTTCTTCTGCAGCTGTATCACCTGCACCAACTATGGCAACTTCTTTTCCACGAAAGAAAAATCCATCACATACAGCACAGGCACTCACTCCAAAACCATTTAATCTTTGTTCACTCTCAATGCCCAACCATTTTGCAGAAGCACCTGTTGAAATAATTACTGCATCAGCTTCTATCCATTTTTCTTCATCAATTTCTACCTTATAAGGTTGTGAAGAAAAATCAACTTTTGTTGCTAACCCATATCTAATATCAGCTCCCATACGTGCAGCTTGTTTTTCAAAATGAACCATCATTTCAGGTCCCTGAATACCATCAGGATAACCGGGATAATTTTCTACTTCGGTAGTGATGGTTAGTTGTCCGCCGGGTTGTATACCCTGATACAACACAGGTTTCATATTTGCACGGGCCGCATAAATGGCTGCTGTATATCCTGCAGGACCGGAACCTATAATTAATACATGAACTTTTTCTGATACTTCTTTACTCATCTTATATGTTTTTATTTATGACGAACAAATTTATTATTCCTTTCTTGTAAACAGATTTTGATTTTGCACAAACAAGATTTATTTGGGGAAAACAAAAACCCTTCAATTTTCATTGAAGGGTCTTTTACAACTTTAACCAATGTCCTACTATCCCAAATATGCTTTTAAAGCGTTGCTGTATCTTGCCTTTTGCAAACGCTTAATGGCTCTTTCTTTTATTTGACGAATACGTTCTTTGGTAAGATCGTATTTCATTCCAATTTGCTCAATGGTAACACCATTTTCACCATCCAATCCAAAATAAGCATTTACTATTTCTGCTTCTCTCGGACTTAATGATTTTAATACCCGGCGAATCTCTTCGCGTAAAGAATCTTTCATCACATCTTCATCAGTATCATCACTGCCTTCTAATAAATCGCCCATGGCAACATCTTCTGCTTCATGAACAGGTGCGTCTAAGGAAGTATGACGGGTATTACTTTGAAATATATTGTTGATCTCAGTTTCACTCATTTCTAATATCTCACTCAATTCTTCAGTTGAAGGTTCACGTTCATGCTCTTGTTCAAAAGCCATATAAGCTTTATTGGCTTTATTATAAGTACCGATTTTATTTTGAGGAAGACGAACCAACCTGCCTTGTTCGGCCAATGCTTGCAAGATCGATTGACGGATCCACCAAACAGCGTAAGAAATGAACTTGAAACCTTTAGTTTCATCAAAACGTTGTGCGGCTTTGATCAGACCCAGATTTCCTTCATTGATCAAATCGCTCAATGAAAGTCCCTGATGTTGATATTGCTTAGCAACCGATACAACGAAACGTAAATTAGCCTGAACCAATTTATCCAAAGCTCGCTGATTACCCATCTTGATCTTTTGAGCAAGAGTAGTTTCCTCTTCGGGAGTAATCATCGGGATCTTAGAAATTTCTTGTAGATATTTTTCAACGGCCTGAGAATCTCTGTTGGTGATCTGTGTTGCTATTTTGAGCTGCCTCATAGTGTATTGTTACTGTTTATAAACGTCTTGATTCGATAAAAGTTGTGTTGCGATCTAAATTGAAGCCAAAAATCCATTCCCCTTTTTACAAGGGCGTGCAAAGTTAAGTCATGGCAGCCGATTATACTAGTTTTTGTGGAAAAACTTGATGAAATGGGCAAAAAAACTAAAACTATAACTGTTTATATAGATTTCATATTATACTAATTGACAATTTAGACATCACAGCTACCATCATGCAGCATTTTGCTGTTCTTTATTTTGGAATAGCACGAAATTATTAATCTAACATTTAACCTTCAACATTTAACATCTTCCTAATAAGTATTGGTCATATCCTCATCTACACAAATAATATAATCGGCTTTATTTTTATTTTCATCCAATAAATTCTTCATCTCTTTCTGGCTAACAGTTGTAACGGTAACTATTTTTAAATCCGGTTTACTATGTTTTAAATGCCATACAATACCATCATGATCTTGTGAATGAAAACTTCCATTGTAGTGAATGAACAAACTTCCGGGTACATAATATTTCAAAATAAAATAAGCCATTGTTGCATCTTTCAGTGCCTGCGCCTTTGGCATATTTGCAGTACCATGACCTTCCATCATCGTCAGCATTTTTTTATAGCCGGGTAGATCTGCATCATAAGCAATGGGCAAAGGTGCAATCCATTTTTTCTCTGTTTCTGAAAGAGTATCTAATACTTGAAAACCACTTTTAGAAACCATGGCAGCAAATCTGCGTGGTGTATTACTGGCAGCAAATACTATATTATTTTCTTTGGCAAAATTTACCAATGGTGCATAATCGGTAGTATAGTTTTTCCAGAGTCTTGCCGAACTGTCGAGACCTTTTGCTGATAATTTTCCCTGTAAATACAAATCAAGTGCAGGTTGATTATCCTGTTCAAACATTTCGGCACCCATTACCAGATTTCGTTGCTGCTTGCAATCTTTGGTGATCTCTAATTCCATCCAATGACTGATAGGATTGTTATGCGATTCGCCAATCAATACAATATCATTTTTCAACAATGTTTTTATCATCTTTTTATACGATACTTTCTTGCCCTTTATATCATACAAAATATATGCAGGTTTATTTTGCGCATAACTTAAAAACAGCATGAATAAGCTGAGGATAAGCAGTAGGTGTTTTTTCATGAATGGAAGGTCGTAAATTTTATGATTGAATGATAAAGCAACTTCTCCTTTTCATCAATATTCTTGATGAGCGGAAAAGAATATATGTTTTCTGATTAAATTTCGCAACCCAATATCATCAACATGCTTAAAAAGGCAATTCAAATAATATATATTCTGTTTATCATGCCTCAAGTGCCTTGGCATGATATAAATTTCCATGAAAGAATTAACATACAGTCCCCCTGTCCAAAGGAGGAAACTGACAAATTTAGCACTCTTGTCCGGCAGATTCCTCACTGCATTCGTGATGACACAAAAAAAGACCTCTCCAATTTGCATATTCGAGGTCTTACTTAAACAGTTACAGCAATTGCTAACTAACCGTTACCTCACCGGTAAAAATACTATTGGCAATTTCTAAACCATCGGCCGAAATAAAACCAATATAAGTTTGTACCTGTTTACCACTGAAAGCTGTTACCGTTAAACTATCGGCTGCTGCATTGCGTGCTGCACTTCCTGTTGTGTATACACACTGATTGGTATCAGGACAATACAGGTACAAGACAACTATCCCTTTCCTATCCCTTTCTTCGTAATTCCTTCGTACCTTCTTATTACATGCTTGCTGTTTTGTTCGGAAGCTTTCGAACAACACTCGAAGAAATCAGCAAGAAGGTAATAAGCAAATAATACTGTGGTAGGAACAAATACCCTTTGAAGAACGCTATTTCTTATCAAAAGGAATTGTACTTATTATACTTTACGTCGGGTATGTTGAATTGAATTCATAAAATGTATTTTCACTTTTATCCCCACTCCCTTTAACGGATAAATAATCCGCTTTATCTTCGCAGGATATGATAGATTTCAGAAGTGATACGGTTACCAAGCCAAGTGCCGGCATGTTGGACGCCATGCTGAAAGCCCCATTGGGTGATGATGTTTTTGGTGAAGACCCAAGTGTAAATAAATTGGAAACCCTTACTGCAGCTATGTTTGGTTATGAAGCGGGTCTGTTTTGTCCCAGCGGTACCATGACCAATCAAATTGCCATAAAAGTGCATACCCAACCTGGCGATGAAGTGATATGTGATAAGCTTTCGCATATCTATCAATACGAAGGTGGTGGCATTGCTTTTAATAGTGGTTGTTCGGTTAGATTAATTGAAGGGAACAGAGGCAGGATCACTGCTGATCAGGTAAAAGAATCCATCAATCCAAACGATATTCATAAACCCGTTTCTACTTTGGTTTCTTTAGAAAATACAGCAAACAGAGGTGGTGGCAGTTGTTACGATTTTAGTGAAATTGAAAAAATAAAAGAAGTTTGTCTGCAGAATAATCTGAAGCTGCATTTAGATGGTGCCCGCATTTTTAATGCTATTGTTGCAAAAGATGAAACAGCTAAACAATATGGTGAAGTTTTCGATTCAATTTCAGTATGTCTAAGCAAGGGTTTAGGCACACCTGTTGGAAGTGTTTTATTGGGCACAACAGCTTTTATAAAAAAAGCAAGAAGGATTCGTAAAGTGTTTGGTGGCGGTATGCGACAAGCAGGTATTTTAGCAGCTGCGGGTATTTATGCTTTGGAAAATAATGTGGCAAGATTAGCTGAAGATCATCGACATGCTACAGTAATTGCCGAAGCACTTAAAGAAAAAGATTTTGTTGGCGACATGTTAGCTGTGGAAACTAATATTGTCATCTTTGAAGTTAAAGGCAGATTTACTGCACAACAATTATCAGAGCAATTAAAGAAACATAATATTCTTACCATTGCAATTTCACCCACGCAGGTAAGGATCGTAGTTCATTTAGATATTACAAAAGAAATGGTTAGCAAGACCATTCAACTTATTCAAACCCTATAAAAACCAGTTTAAAGATGTTAGCAAAAATCAATCCGTCCAACACACAGGCTTGGATATTACTAAAAAAGCATTTTGAGGAAGAGATGAGTCGTAAACAGATCAAAGATCTTTTTGCAGCTGATAAAGAACGTTTTCAAAAATTCTCTATAACACTGGATGATATTGTTTTTGATTATTCCAAAAACATCATCAATCCAAAAACATTACAACTCTTATTATTATTGGCAGAAGAATGCAAATTAAAAGATGCCATTCATGATATGTTTGTTGGTTTAAAGATCAATGAAACAGAACAGCGTAGTGTATTACATACAGCATTAAGAAATTTCTCGGACAGTGCTATTTTAGTGGATGGAAAAGATATAATGCCCCTGATAAAAAAAGTATTGACCCACATGAAATCTTTTTGCGAAGAGATCCATAACGGTTCATGGAAAGGTTATACCGGTAAAAAAATTAAATACATTGTAAACATTGGTATTGGTGGCAGCGACCTTGGTCCGGTAATGGTTACAGAAGCTTTGAAACCTTATTGGGTTGATGGTATTCAATCTTATTTTGTTAGTAATGTTGACGGTACTCATATTGCCGAAACATTAAAAAAAGTTACAGCAGATGAAACATTATTTTTAGTAGCATCAAAGACTTTCACCACACAGGAAACCATGACCAATGCACATACCGCAAGGTCTTGGTTCTTAGAACAAGCTAAAGATGAAAAACATATTGCCAAACATTTTGCTGCCTTAAGTACCAATGAAAAAGATGTTGTAAAATTTGGAATAGATAAGGCCAATATGTTTGAATTCTGGGATTGGGTTGGGGGAAGATATTCGTTATGGAGTGCAATAGGATTATCGATAGCATTAACTATTGGATTCAAGAATTTTGAAAAATTATTGCGTGGTGCTTATGCAGTTGATGAACATTTTCAACAAGAGAAATTCGATAAGAATATTCCGGTATTGATGGCATTGATCGGCATCTGGTACACCAATTTTTTTGGTGCACAAAGTGAAGCAATTTTACCTTACGATCAATACATGCATCGCTTTGCAGCTTACTTTCAGCAAGGCAATATGGAAAGTAATGGTAAAACTGTTGACCGCAATGGTAATTTGGTGAATTATGCAACCGGTCCGGTTATCTGGGGGGAGCCGGGTACCAATGGACAGCATGCATTTTATCAATTGATTCATCAGGGTACTCCATTGATTCCATGCGATTTTATTGCTCCTGCAAAAAGCCATAACCCAATTGGCGATCATCATGTGAAACTGCTTTCAAACTTCTTTGCACAAACAGAAGCATTGATGAACGGGAAGAGTGAGAATGAAGTAAAAGTAGAATTGATGAAAGCAAATAAAACAGAAGATGAAATTAAAAAGCTCACCCCTTTCAAAGTGTTTGCCGGCAACAGACCTACTAATTCTATTCTTGTAAAAAAGATCACTCCATATACTTTGGGAAGTTTAATTGCTTTATACGAACACAAGATTTTTGTGCAGGGTGTTGTATGGAATATTTTTAGTTTCGATCAATGGGGTGTTGAATTAGGAAAACAATTAGCGAATAAAATATTACCTGAATTAGAAAATAATGATAAGATCGTTGCGCATGATTCTTCAACGAATGGATTAATTAATGCATATAAATATTTTAGAGAAGATTAATGCAAGATGTTATTGTAAGAAATATTGAACCTAGCGATAATGCTTCATTAGCAAGTATCATCCGAAAAAGTTTGGAAGAATTTAATGCTGCCAAATACGGTACTGTTTATTTTGATAAAGCAACCGATCATTTATATGAATTATTTTCTTCAACACCAAACAGTAAATATTTTGTTGCAGAATTAAATGGTAAGATCATTGGTGGTGCAGGTATTTTTCCTACAGCAAATTTACCTGTTGGTTATTGCGAATTGGTAAAGATGTATTTGACGAAAGATGCACGTGGATTGGGTTTGGGAAGAATGATGATCTCTAGATGTTTAGAAGCTGCAAATGAAATGGGCTTTACAAAAGTGTATCTGGAAACAATGCCTGAATTAAGTAAAGCTGTAAAAGTGTACGAAAAATTTGGTTTCGAATATTTAAAAGGATCGCTTGGCAATAGTGGGCATTGTGGTTGTGATATTTGGATGGAGAAGAAAATATAAATCCGAACTGTTGCAAGTATGCAACTTATTTTTTCTAGAAAATTGTTTTTTATTTTCTTTTTTGCTTGTCCAAAAAAGAAAGAAAAAAAGACCCCCGAAAATGATAACACCGCATTTTCGGGCTGGTTCCCTGATTTGGCTTTTGCACTACTGTGACTTCAGCTATGAATCACAGATGTCTTACAAAAAACTCTGGCTGCCTGCTTACTCCGGCCTCAGAAAAACAGCGTTAAGAAAATTGATGGAATGAGTCACTGCCATTAGGCAGTTAAAAATGAAAAATACTTGGTCATAATAAATTGTATTTAACACAGCTTCGATAATTCATCTTGCAAAAGATTGGCTTTAGAATTTTTCATTTTAGCGAATGCAATCAATTTTTAACTGTTTTTCTGTAGCCTTGAACTTTTGTTTCTTTTCTTTCAAGAGAAAAGAAAAAGAATATTATTCCTTATTACTTTCCAAAATGATCATCAAAACTAATACACTGATAATAGTTGCAAAATAACACCACACCGAAATAATATAATCGGCATAAAATATTCTGGTGAGGATATAAGAAACAATTAATGTTATTCCTATCCACCATGATTTTTTTATACTTGAAATGAAAGGTGGAAATACAGCTGTAAAAAAATATAAGATATTAGTAAGGCTTTTAAATAATTGCGGCGAACCAATGCTATACATAATATGGTTCCCTATTGATTTTGCTTCTACCGGATAAACCAAAAGAAATAAAGAGAGGATAAGAGAAAGTATAATAACAGAAACTAATAAAAATCGTAAAATCCACTTGCGTATAGTTTTATTTTCAAGAAGCGTGATCGAAAGAGTTATCCAAACAGGCCATACAACTAATGCAAAAATTAAAAAGAAATAAGTAGCTGGTATTTTTATGAATGCGAAGTTTTCATTTGTTAACGAGAGCCATAGAAACCCTTCAGCAAATTGTTGCACACAAAAAATAAATGGAATAACTGCAAAAACATTTTGTGGTATTGTCTTTGCTTTTTTTACTGATACTGTTCCAATTCCGGCAAGTAAAACACTTGCACCAAAACTAGCAGCTGCTGAGAAACACATCGAGAGCCTCCTTAGATTTAATTTCCGGGTGAGATTTTATTGATTTTTTTATGATAACACTTCATCAAAAGTACGAAGCATTTACCCATTATATTTTTTTATTAGTTGTAGTCACCAGCCATAAAGGCAATTTATTTTTTCAAAGCAAACAAAAAAGCCGCTCTTAACAGAACGGCTTCTTAATTATTTAGAATTAAATATTACCATTTATCTACTTCTTCATGTGCACCATTATCTGCAGGTGGTGTTGGTTCAACAACAGGTGCAGCAGGTTCTTCAACAACTTTTATAACTTCTTGTTCAGCTTCAGCAAGTATTGCAACCGGAGCTTCACTTCCTTCAGCATCATTGTATTCATGATTGAATGCATCGAAATCAAAATCAGGCATCAGATCAGTTTTTACATAATCAACAGCTTCGGTCAATGCTTTAATAAATTTATTGAAATCTTCTTTGTATAAAAAGATCTTGTGACGGTCGTAACCGTTATCATCAAAACGTTTTCTGCTTTCTGTAATGGTTAAATAATAATCATTACCACGAGTTGCTCTTACATCAAAAAAGTAAGTCCTTCTTTTTCCGGCTCTGATTCTTTTACTGTAAACACTTTCTAATTTCTTGTCGTTGTTCTCGTACGCCACAGCTGATTTAATTTTAGTGAACTATTAGTTTTTAAAAGGTGTAGCAAATATAGGATTGTTTTGGAATTGCCAAAATTTTACAGATGAAGTTTGCTGATTTTTAATCAATAAGATTTTCTGTTTCAGGAGCTGATGAAGATTCAGTTAATTGCAAACGATATAATTCAGCATAATATCCGTTTAGTTCTAATAATTTTTCATGCGTTCCTTCTTCACTGATCATCCCATCTTCGAGCACAACAATTTTATTAAATCGAAATGATGAAAATATTCGGTGTGTAATGATGATGGCTGTTTTATCGTGTAAGAATTTATCTAAATTATTAACGATCTCATTTTCTGTTTTGGCATCAACAGCACTTAAACAATCATCGAACACAACGATCTCAGGATCTTTTATCAGTGCACGGGCAATAGAAATTCTTTGTTTTTGTCCGCCGCTTAAAGTAACACCACGTTCTCCAATCAATGTTTCATATTGTTTATCGAAACGAAGAATTTCTTTGTGAACACTCGCAAATGAAGCAGCTTGTTCAACCGTTTCATGTGTTGTTGATCCCTGCAAACCAAAGCTGATATTGCTTTCTACACTATCGCTGAATAAAAAAACATCTTGCGGAACATAACTGATCTGTTCTCTCAAATCTTGTAAAGCAATAGTTTGAATATCGTTTCCGCCAATAGTTATTTTTCCTTTTGTTGGATTATAAAAATGTAATAATAATTGTGCGATAGTTGATTTACCACTTCCTGTTCTTCCCAATAATAAAATCTTCTCTCCTTCTTTTATCGTTAAATTAAAATTTTGTAACGCAGTTATACCTGTATGCGGATATGTGAAAGTAATATTATCAAAAACAATATCTCCTTTTAATCTTGATGATTGTTCAACACTACTATTTTTTATTTCTGGTGTTGTTTGTAAAAATTCATTCAATCTTTTTTGAGATGCCGATGCACGCTGAATCATGCTGGCAGTCCAACCAATGGCACTTACCGGAAACGTAAGCATGTTTATATAAATAACAAATTCAATGATGGTTCCGGCAGTAACGTTGTATTGATGATGTATTAAATACATACCGCCGATTCCAATGGTCAATAAATTACTCAATCCAATTAATAAAGCCATGGCAGGAAAATAAATGGCTTCCACTTTTGCTAATCCAATGGCGTTTCGTTTATAATCTTCACTATTCTTTTTGAAAAATCCAAACATTGCTTTTTCCTGAACGAAAGACTTTATGACACGAATACCCGAATAAGATTCTTGTGCTGTTGTTGTTAGATCGGATAATAAAGCCTGGATCTTTTCACTCTTTTTATGAATGATTGTATTCACCAAATAAATCGTGATGGCAAGAATAGGTAACGGAGACAGCACATAAACAGTTAATCGCCAGTTTTCATGAAACATGAAAAACAAACTGAAACTAATGGTGGCTGCTAGATTAATAAGATACATGATGGCAGGTCCGGTATACATTCTAACCCTGCTTACATCTTCGGTAATTCTGTTCATCAGATCGCCGGTGCTATGCGTTTTATAAAAATTTGTATCGAGTTGCTGATAATGTTTGAATACTTCGTTCTTCTGATCAAACTCAATGTGACGGCTCATTACAATGATCGTTTGCCGCATTAAAAACATAAACAAACCACTCAACATAGCCAACACCAGTAAAGTGATTCCGCATAAAATAACATTCTGACCAAAACTTGTATTTGCAGATTCAATGGTGTTGATCAATTGAACAACCAGCATATCGTATTTTGCTGTTCTTGTTTTTTCCTGAATATTTTGATTACCGGTATGCTGACTGATAGAATGTTCAACTTTATCAACTACATAACCGGAAATCTGTGGAGTAAGAATTCGGAAATAGTTGGATAGCACAATAAATACAAACCCCAATAATAATCGGGTTTTGTATTTCCAGAAATATTTATTTACTGATTTTAAATGACGCATTGCGCCAAAGATAATGATTGAGAACTTTATCTATTTATCAAATCAGGAATGTATATAATGCTGTAATTGTTCGATCACTTCTTTTTGTGAGTGGATCGTTTCGTTAACAACATCGCCGATAGAAATGATTCCGCAGAAATCACCATTGTTCTCAAAAACAGGTAAGTAACGTAAATTTTTTTCACTCAAAATATGCATACACACTTCGATTGATATATCCGGTGCAATATGAGGAAGGTCGGTGCTCATAATTTCGGAAACATGGGTCTCAGAAGATAATTTCCCCAACAAAATTACTTTGCGGGCATAGTCTCTTTCGGTGAGTAAACCGATATACTTACCATTTTGAGTAACTACCACCGATCCAATATTTTTTTCTGACATTAATTTTAGGGTATCAAAAACGGTAGCAGAATTATCAACTGAAATAACTGTACTTCCTTTACGGGCAAGAATTTGAGATACTTTTTTCATAAGCGAGAATTGATAAGAAAATTACGATAATAATTGTAAAAATAAGACCTGTTCTTTGAATCTTTTTTTTATATTTTTTGGGTTGATATACTTGAGGATGTATTTTTGCGCCGGAGAGATGGCAGAGCGGTCTAATGCGGCGGTCTTGAAAACCGTTGACTGTAACAGGTCCTGGGGTTCGAATCCCTATCTCTCCGCTTAATATAAAAATCCCTGCAAATGTTCTTTGCAGGGATTTTTTATTGTGATTAGAGTTGAAATGATCCAATTCTCTTTAAAATAAATGTCTATTTTATTTTTTTTAGAAACAAAAGTCTTGCTTGCATCAATGTTGCTGCTGCCTGTATCACACCCATGATGATAAATAAAGCATTAAACGAAATATAATAAGTGATCAATCCACCAATTGCAATGGCAATACCTGAAACTAAATGAGATTGTCCACCGGCAACTCCCCAAAAGAATGAATCTTCAGGGTCTTCCAGATTTTTTGCAAAGATAGAATCCCAAATAGGTGTGCTGATTGATTCAGCCAATGCAAACCCAATTTGTAAAATAAATAATTGAGTACTGTTATGAACAAAAATATAGCAGAAAGTAAATATTGTATTTATAAAATACCCGAAGATCATGGCTTCGGTTTTATACTTTGATTTATTTAATATTTTCCCAAATAAAATATACAACAAACCAGAAGCAATTAAATATAATGACCATGCCCAGGTGATATCTAAAATATCTCCACCAATTTTCTCAGCAAAAACAGCGAAAAGAGGTCCAAATAAACCCTCTCCAAAAAACCATAAAGCCGAAGCATACAATAATATTCTTTGTGCCTTTGTAAAGTTCATACAACCGTTGTTTAATTAGTTTTTTGAAGCCATTTTTAAATGAGTAGCGCAAAATAAGTCATAAAGCTGTTTCAGCTTTCAATTATTTGACCAATAATTTGATTCAAAACTCTGTTTGTTTATTTTTTATACGCACATAATAAAGTGATCAGTATTTCGTTTAGAAACTATTATTTGATCACTTAAAAATAAATTTTATGTCAACTATTACTTGTTCAGCTGCGTTTGGTGTACCTGTACCTCTTTATAAAGTAACAGAAGGTAAAGTGATTGTAATAGAAAACTTTAAGCCGTATAAGAATACTAAGTTTCCACAAAAATTTATTTTGCGCAGTAGCGATGGAACTGAAGCATCGGTTTTTGAAATGAATATCGATGTTCCTTTATCCAAAGGTGGACACAATTACAAAAAACATGCATTAAATATTAAAATTGATACCTGCAATTCGCCATTAGAATTAATTCCGGTTCCTGCAAATGATGAAGAAGAACAACAAAACCCAACGATGTTCTTTAAATTAAATTTTTCATTGCTTAATGCCGATGAAATTAAAAATTAATTCTGTTTATTCACTTCGGGTATTTTTTCTACAGAGATCAAATCACTTATTTCAACATTCATTGGAAGAAGTCCTATTTGAACAATAGCTCTTTTACCACGTAATTCTTTTACCTCCCCTACCTGATAATTTTTCTTAAGTTTCACCAAGCTTCCTACCGCAATAGTTTGATTTAATTCTTTGTATTTACTGTTTACTTTCTTGGCTAATTTATTTACAATGATCGATTCTTTCTTTTTGAACAAAAGGTCTTGTAAATGATTTATCACTTCAGTTTTATTATCGCTTTTTCGCCAATCTAAAACAACCTGTTTTAATTTGCGTTCCATCTCTTTCAAATAAGCAATACGTTCTTCAGATATTTGATTTTGTTGCTTTAAAATTTCTACTTGTTGTCGATGACGTTCCCTATCCATCACTGTTTCCATTTCTTTTTTTAATCTTTCATTCTCTTTCATCAATCGCTGCAATTCTTTTTTTTCTTTCTCGATCTGTTGCAGATTTTGTTCGGTATTATTTAAAAGTTTATCCAGTTTAAAATGTTCTTCATCCACTAATTTTCGGGCACGATTAATTAATGGTTGCGGTAATCCTATTCGCTCTGCAATCGAGAAGGTATAAGAGCTTCCGGGCTTACCAACCATTAATTTATACATGGGTTGCAAATGTTTTTCATCGAATGCCATCGCACCGTTAACTATGCCCGGTGTATGACTTGCCATCACTTTTAAATTCAAATAATGCGTTGTAACAATACCTACCGAATGACGGCGACAAAGTTCTTCCAGAATAACTTCGGCAAATGCACCACCTAAATTTGGATCACTACCACTACCCAATTCATCAATAAAAAATAATGTTTTA
Organism: uncultured Chitinophagaceae bacterium; assembly: GCA_903870685.1. Taxonomy (GTDB): domain Bacteria; phylum Bacteroidota; class Bacteroidia; order Chitinophagales; family Chitinophagaceae; genus CAIQDX01. Next base: position 31,686 of record CAIQDX010000016.1, read on the forward strand.
CCGTTTGCTGTTTCAATAAAATATTTCATGTGCAGCAAGTGCGATGAATAAGTACTTAATTCAAATTCTATACTTTGCGTATCACCGATATGAATAAATAATTGTTTAAAAATTCCCATTTGTGAATTAGGATGTACAGGAACTAATAAACCACTTTGCAACATGATTTGAATTAATCCAATTGTTTTCATGGTAACTGTTTTACCACCTGCATTCGGTCCACTGATAATTAAAATCCTATTCTTATCATCCAATGTTAGTGTAACAGGAATTGTTTTTTTACCGCTTGATTTATTATAAAGAAATAATAATGGATGATATGCATCGATCAATTGAATATGTGCTTTTTCTGAAAGATTTGGCAATTGTCCGTTTACATCAACAGCTAATTTTGCTTTGCCATTAATAAAATCATATTCGCCAACGATCTCCAAATAAGTTTTCAGTAAAGAAGCATACACGCTTAATTTAGAAGTTAATTCTTTTAATATTCTTTGTACTTCTCTGCGTTCATCATTCTCTAAAGAAAAAATATCGTTGTTTAATTCAATCGTTTCTTCCGGTTCAATGAATGCTGTTTTTCTTGTATCACTTTCACCATGCAATATTCCTTTAACCTGTCGTTTATGTTCTGTAAAAACGGCAACAACTCTCCTGCCGCTGCTAAAACTTTCATCAATATCTGCTGAATAACCGGCCTTTGCCAAACGAGATAAAACTTTATCAAACATGCGACGGAGCTCATTTCTTCTTTTGTACAAATTTTGTCTGATTCGTTGCAAAGCCTCGCTGGCATTATCTTTCACAACGCCCTGCTCGTCTAATATTTCATCGATCAGTTCAATAATTATTTTTTCGTAATAAGCATTCTCTATCACTTTTGTTAGGGCAGGATAAGCCATTCGTCTTTCATAATCGAACCACCTGAAAATATTGTTAATATTTTCTGCCAGCTTTCTGATTTGTAAAAATTGTTCGCCTGATAAAGTTGCTCCGGAGATTCCAATGAGTTTTATTTCTTTCGAAATATTTAAAATAAAATCGTTTGGAAAATATTGAGATTGCTGAAGTAGTAATTTAAATTCATGAGATTGATTCAATTCCAATTCAATATATTCTTTCTTGGTATGAATGCGAAGTTGAGTAGCTTTTTCTTTAGCATATTCAGTTTTACAATGTTCTTTCAACAATGTTTTTACTTTATCAAATTCTAATTGAACTGCTGCCGATTCGGGATATAAACGCATACTGTTTTTCTGCTGATGTAATTAAAACAAAGGTAATAAGCAGTTGTTTGATTTAAGAGAATGATTCGGAAGAAGATTCGGGATCTGCTTTTTCGAATAGAGCAACAAATCCATACAAAAAAAATGCAAACTGAATAATGATGAAACCCAGCATCAGTAATGTGGCATAATAGTTAATATTTTCCCACCGGTCAAACATAGGTGGCGGAACAGTTAAATGATGCCATTGATCTAAGATTAAAGGTGCAGTGTTATATAAAAACGGGAATGTAAAGATAATAAGCAATGTAACGATAACATGTGCAGCTAAAATAGTAGCATCGCCTTTTTTTCTCTTTCGAAGTGCATAATGCATGATAAATGGAATGAATAAAACGATGGCCCACCAAATCGTTGCTTCTAAATGTGAGATCAAAAAATGATTATCGAATAAAAGAACATTGCAATAATTATCAGGAAAAAAAATTGCAAACGAATACCCAATTATTACTGTAGCAATAATCAAGTAATTCTCTATTCGCAAAAATATTTTTTTCAGCATTCGATTTTCAAGGGTTTATTATATATCAATTTGTAAGGTATTTAAAAAATCTGCGTCTAAAAAATTAAATAAACAATAATTAATATTATTTGTTTAGTTTTCGAATGCAGTTATGTATTTGAGAAACTAACAACCTCAATTAAATCTTAAATAAAAATGCAACGAATTTTCATCATTTGTTTAATCGTAATCTCAAATTTAGTTTCCTGCGCTCAACCTCAAATCAAAACAAAGAATATGAGTAATACAATAATTCCCGCCGGTTTAAAAACAGAAACTGCAACTTTTGGCGAAGGTTGCTTTTGGTGCACAGAATCTTTTTTTCAGAGATTAGAAGGTGTATTGCAGGTCAAGAGTGGCTATGGCGGTGGCTTTGTGGAGAATCCTACTTACGAACAAGTTTGCGATAAAAATACAGGTCATACTGAACTGGCACAAATTGTTTACGACCCAACTAAAATTACTTATGATGAATTATTAGAAGTTTTCTGGAAAACACATGATCCGACCACCATGGATCAACAGGGTAATGATATGGGTCCGCAATATCGCAGTGTAATTTTTTATCACAATCAAGAACAAAAAATAAAGGCAGAAAAATATAAAGTGGATTTGGAAAAAAGTGGTGCGTGGGATAAACCGATAGTGACAGCAATCGAAGCTTTCAAGAACTTTTATCCTGCCGAAAATTATCATCAAAACTATTATAACGATAATCAGAATCAGGGTTACTGCCGTTTTGTAATTCGCCCTAAACTCGAAAAGTTCGAACATGTATTTAAAAATAAATTAAAAAAACAAACTAGTAATTAGCATTTTTTTTTTGTTACTAGCTTTTGTTTTTTATGGCATCCCAGTTGCGTCGCACTCTTGTGCTCTGTACCATTTATCATCTTTTATCATTTCTTTTTATTGTCATTAGAATGAATATGCTACTTTTAAAACATGAATAAGAAAATCTTGTTTTTAGCAGCAGCAAGTTTGCTCATCAGTCAACTTTCTTTTGCTCAATTAGGCGAAAAGAAAGTAGTATTTACTCACGCCGATACATTGCGTGGCAGTTTAAATCCAAACCGAACCTGGTGGGATGTATTAAGATACGATCTAACGGTTAAGCCCGATTATGATTCTAAAACCATTGAAGGAAAAACGATCATAGAGTTTAAAACTGTTTATAATGTTGTTTCATTACCAAAAGATAAAGCAGAAGAATTATTTAAAATGCAGATAGATCTGCAACAGCCGATGATCATTGACAGTATTAAAAAAGATGTTGAGATCACAAAGTTCAATGCAAAGACAAAAACTTATGTTCATGAGAAATTTATTTCTAAGAAATTAAAATTTGAAAGAACAGATAATGTTGCAATAGTTCAGTTAGAATGGGAATATCGTTTAAAAGAAGAAGGCACTAAAGATTCTATCGTCATTTACTATCATGGAAAACCAAAAGAAGCTATTCGTCCACCCTGGGATGGCGGCTGGATATGGAAGAAAGATGCACAAGGTCGTCCATGGATGACTGTTGCCTGTCAAGGCTTAGGAGCCAGTGTTTGGTATCCTTGTAAAGATCATCAAAGTGATGAACCTGATGATGGCGCTACATTAACTGTTATTGTTCCTGATAGTTTAGTAGCTGTTGGAAACGGCCGTTTGATTAATACAAAAAAAGAAAATGGGCTAGCTACTTTTACTTGGGAAATTAAAAATCCTATCAACAATTACCTCATCATTCCTTCGATCGGAAAATATGTAAATTTCACTGATACATTGATGGGTGAAAAAGGAAAATTAGATTTAAGTTATTGGGTGATGGATTATAATTTGGATAAAGCAAAAGAACAATTTAAGCAAGCCAAATTAATGTTGCGTGCATTTGAATATTGGTTTGGTCCCTATCCTTTTTATGAAGACAGTTATAAATTAGTTGAGTCGCCACATTTAGGAATGGAACATCAAAGTGCAACAGCTTATGGAAATAAATTTGGCAATGGGTATTTGGGAAGAGATCTAAGTGGTACCGGTTGGGGATTGAAATGGGATTATATCATCGTACACGAAAGTGGTCACGAATGGTTTGCAAATAATATTACTTCTAAAGATCTTGCCGATATGTGGGTTCATGAAGGCATTACCGATTACAGCGAAACATTGTTTACAGAATATTATTACGGAAAAGAAGCAGGCAATGATTATAATTATGGTCAACGCAGAAGTATTGGCAACAGATCTCCTGTAATTGGTTATTATGGTGTGAATAAAGAAGGTAGCGGCGACATGTATCCAAAAGGTGCAAACCTGATGCATACAATTCGTCATTCAATAAATAATGATGAAACATTCCGACAAATTTTACGCGGATTGAACAAAACATTTTATCATCAAACCGTTACCACACAACAGATAGAAGAATTCATAAGCAAAGAATCAGGATTTAATTTTAATAAAGTATTTGATCAGTATTTAAGAAATATTGCAATTCCTGTTTTAGAATTTTATACTGATAGTGCTGCTACATCCATCACGTATCGTTATTCAAATTGCATCAACGATTTTAATTTACCAATTATTATTGTTCCTTCATCAAAAAAAATACTTGCAACCACACAATGGCAAACAACAATATTAAATGCTGATGAAATCAATTGGTGGAATAGCAAAAACATTGAACGCATGTATTATATCAAAGCAAAACAACTAACAACAAAACCATAATCGGCATTTTAATATTTCAACATGGGCAGCATCCGCAAACAAGCTATTATATCAAGCCTCTTAGTTTATATTGGCTTTTTGGTGGGTGCTTTAAATACTTACATGTATGCAAAAAATGGTTCGTTTACCCCTGAGCAAGTTGGATTAACAACAATATTTTTGGATCTTGGCCAGAACATGTATGTGTTTGCCAGCTTGGGTTTGATACCGGTTATTTATAAATTTTATCCTTACTATAAAGATAATCTAGAAGATAAAAAAAATGATTTGCTGTCATGGGCATTATTAGCTTCATTAATTGGTTTTTGTATTGTTGTAGTTGGTGGATTGTATCTAGAACCGTTAATTGTTCGCAAGTACTCTGCCCGATCACCATTGTTGGTTAACTATTATTATTTAATATTTCCATTTGCTTTAGGGATGTTGTTATTTTCTGTTATTGAAGCATTTAGTTGGGTGATAAAAAAAGCAGTGATCTCAAATTTTTTGAAAGAAACGGTGATGCGTTCCATTACATCGATCTTTATCTTTTTATTTTATTTTAAGCTCATCAATTTTGATACTTTCATTCACTTATTTACACTTTTATATTTTTTCATTTTTGCTTTTTTATTGGTTTATCTCCTAAGAAATAAGCAACTGCATTTTACTTTTAAAATTAGTCGTGTAACAAAAAAATTTAAGAAGAAAATATTCACCATGCAGAGTATGCTTTTTGGTGGAACATTAATTCAGTCTTTGGCTGCAACCATTGATAGTATTGTTATAGCAGGATTTCAGAGCCTTGGCGCAGTTGGTGTTTTCACCATTGCCAAATATGCTTCAAATATTATTCAGGTTCCTCAACGAAGTATTCAATCTATTTCTATTGGCGTATTATCGCAAGCATGGAAGGATAAAGACATGAAAGAAATTAACCGAATCTATCATCGGTCTTCTATCAATTTGTTATTGATGTCATTATTTATTTTTGGAAATGTTTGGCTAAATGTAAAACAAGGCATGGAAGTGTTGCATTTACAAAAAGAATATTTAGATGGATTGTATGTAATAATGATCTTAGGTTTTGCCAGAATTATTGATGCAGGAACCGGTGTAAATGGTTTAGTAATTGGTACATCAACATTTTGGCGTTTTGATTTTTATAGCGGTGTTGTTTTATTAGCATTTCGTTTACCACTTACATGGTATCTCGTTAAAAACTATGGTATCATTGGTTCTGCAATTGCTGAGTTAGCCGCTTATGCAGTTTATAATTTTGTTCGTTTCGAATTCTTAAGAAGAAAATTCAATATGCAACCATTCAATAAAAAAACATTGTTCTCGATTATATTAACAACCGCAGCTTATCTAATTTGTTATTTTTTATTGAATTCAATTGGTGGTTGGACTGGAATAATTTTAAGAGCCATTTTATTTTCATCAATCCTGATCATCGGTATTTTTTATTTACAGCTAACACCCGATGCCAATCAATTGTATGATAATTTTAAAAAGAAATATTTAGTAAAATAAAAATATTCTTGACTATTAACTCCCGACTAAAGACTCCCAACTATTTAATAACTCTGCCTGCAGCTTTAAATCTATTTTTCCAATAAGGATCATTTAAATCACTGATGGTAACACCACCACTTGTTGAAGCATTCGCGAATTTATTATTGATGATGTAAACACCTACATGCGAAATAGTTCTGCTTTTTCTGCCGCCGGTATGAAAGAAAACAAGATCACCTTCTTTCAAATCTTCTGTTGCAATCTTTTCGCTGATATTAAATTGTTCCTGCGCAGTTCTAGGCAATTTAACATGAAATACTTCGCCTAAAATATTTGCAGTGAATGCAGAGCAATCAATACAATTTTTAGTATTGCCGCCCATGCAATATTTTGTTCCCCACCAATCTTCAATTTTTTGCAATAAAGTTATATTGGTAATTTTTTCAACTGTCGCATCCAACATCACTGCATATTTTAATTGCAGCCAATCAGCTTTTTCAATATTGCTTTTTAAGTTCGCATCAGCAAAAGATTTATCATCATTTCTTTTGAGAGAAGATGTTGCTGTTTTATGTTTTGATGTAACTGTATTTCCCGGCGTTACTTCAATCGCATCAATAAATTTTACTTCTTTACGATGTGATCTTTTTGTTGATTGAGTTGTTGAATTATCTTTTGCTGTAATCTTTTGCACAGAACGGCAGCTTGTTATAAATACAAGCAATACAATTGCAAAAAGAAACAATCTAAACTTCATAATAAGTGCTGCAAAGTAATTGTGATGATTCGTTATTACAAAATCTCTTTACAATTTTTTCACAAAACAGATAAATAAGTCGCTTTGTGGATAAGTGAAATTACTTTCCAATCAAACTTGTTTGGATATTTGGAGTTGATAGAAAAATTATGCCTCAGTTTTCTCATTTACATGTTCACACACAATATTCACTGCTCGATGGTGCTGCAGGAATTGACAGTTTATATAAAAAAGCTGCAAGAAGCAATATGCCTGCGATTGCAATAACTGATCATGGCAATATGTTTGGTGCCTTTGAATTTGTTGCACAGGCATGGAAAAATACAAAAGTTGTTGGCAAGGATGAAAACGGAAAAGATATTGTAGAACCAACTATCAAACCAATTGTTGGCTGTGAATTTTATGTGGTAAAAGACAGGCATGCCAAGGTTTTTACAAAAGATGTAAAAGATGAAAGGTTTCATCAGGTGTTATTAGCAAAAAATAAAATCGGTTATCAGAATTTAATAAAGCTTACTTCGCTTGGATACATTGAAGGCATGTACAGCAAGTATCCGCGAATTGATAAAGAGCTGATCGAAAAATATCACGAAGGATTAATTGCTACAACCTGTTGTTTGGGTGCTTATGTGCCACAAACTATTTTAAAAGAAACAGAAGAAAAAGCAGAACAGGAATTTAAGTGGTGGTTAGATCTTTTTGGCGAAGATTATTATATAGAAATTCAGCGGCATAATATTAAAGAGCAGGAAAAAATAAATCCTATACTTTTAAAGTTTGCAAAGAAATTTAATGTTCCTGTTATTGCAACAAACGACAGTCATTATACCGAACGTGATGATTTTAATGCTCACGATATTTTATTGTGCATCAATACAGGTGAAAAACAAGCAACACCCGGATTTGATGATTTTGTTAATGATGAATTACATGTAAAGAATCGCAGATTTAAATTTCCTAACGATCAATTTTATTTTAAGAGTTCTGAAGAAATGAATAATCTTTTCAGTGATATTCCTGAATCGATCGATAATACGAATGCCATTGTTGATAAGGTTGAAATATTAAATCTTAAGAAAGATATTTTATTGCCCGCATTTCCTATACCAAAAGAATTTAAAATTCATGCTGATGATAATTTGAATCAGTGGGAATATTTAAAACATCTTACACATGAAGGATCAACAAAAAGATATAATGATCTAACGCCTGAAATACAGGACAGGCTTGAATTTGAACTATTCACCATTAAAACAATGGGCTTTGCCGGATACTTTTTAATTGTGAGTGACTTTATCAGAGCCGGAAGAGAAATGAATGTGTTTGTTGGTCCGGGTCGTGGTTCTGCTGCGGGTTCGGTCGTTGCATTTTGTATCGGCATAACTAATATCGATCCAATAAAATATAATTTACTGTTCGAAAGATTTTTAAATCCCGATCGTAAATCAATGCCCGATATCGATACAGATTTTGATGATGAAGGCCGACAAAAAGTAATTGATTATGTTGTAGAAAAATATGGCAAGAATCAGGTTGCTCAAATTATTACTTATGGTACGATGGCCGCGAAGAGCAGCATCAAAGATGTTGCCCGTGTAATGGATCTGCCATTGCCCGAAGCAAATGCATTGGCGAAGATGGTTCCTAACAGACCGGGTACAGAATTACGTCGTGTTTTAAAAGCGCCGTTAACAATTAAGGAAGGAGAAAAATCTTTAGAAGAAAAAGAAGGTTATCAGCAGGATGATATTGAAAACATAAAACGTCTTCGCGAAATTTATAATGGCACTGATATTCGTGCACAGGTTTTAAAAGAAGCCGAACGTTTAGAAGGCTCTGTTCGCAACACCGGTATTCATGCAGCAGGAATTATCATTGCGCCAAAAGACTTGACAGAGTTGATTCCTGTGGCTACGTCAAAAGAATCAACATTGTGGATGACACAAATTGAAGGCAACACTATTGAAGATGCCGGTGTAATTAAAATGGACTTTTTAGGATTAAGAACTTTATCTATTTTAAAAACAGCATTAGAACTTATTAAACAAAATCATGGTGTTGAAATTGATATTGATAATATTCCTTTGGATGATGAAAAAACTTTTTATCTCTATCAACGCGGCGAAACAAATGCAACATTTCAGTTTGAAAGTGTGGGCATGCAAAAATATTTACGCGAATTAAAACCCGATAAGTTTAATGATCTGATTGCGATGAATGCATTATATCGCCCTGGTCCTATTGCTTACATACCAAGTTACATTGCACGAAAATTAGGTAAAGAAAAAGTTGAATTTGATATTCCTGAATTAGAAGAATATTTGAAAGATACTTATGGCATTACAGTTTATCAGGAACAGGTGATGCAATTAAGTCAGAGTATTGCAGGCTTCAGTAAAGGTGATGCAGATGTGTTGCGAAAAGCGATGGGAAAAAAAGATCGCAAGACACTCGATAAAATGAAAGGTAAATTTATTGATGGTGCAAGTGCCAAAGGTCATCCGGCAGATAAATTAGAAAAAATATGGACCGATTGGGAAGCTTTTGCACAATATGCTTTTAATAAATCGCACAGCACCTGTTATGCATTGGTTGCTTATCAAACAGGATATTTAAAAGCACATTATCCAAGCGAATTCATGGCGGCTGTTTTAAATCACGCCGGTGATATTGATAAAATAACATTCTTCATGGAAGAGTGTAAACGCATGGGATTAAAAGTTTTGGGACCTGATATTAATGAATCACTGAAAGGCTTTGCAGTAAATAAAAAAGCTGAGATACGTTTTGGTTTGGGCGGATTAAAAGGTGTTGGCGATAATGCCATTGAAAATATTATTGCCGAAAGAAATAAAGACGGATTGTATACAAATATTTTTGATTTCATTAAGAGAATAAATCAAAAATCAGTCAACAAGAAATCGCTAGAAAGTTTAGCATACAGCGGTACGTTTGATTGTTTTCCGCAATTTCACCGGGCACAATATTTTAATATTCCGGATGGTGAAAGGCAAACCGGTTTAGAAAAAATTGTTGGCTACGGACAAATACATAATTCACTAACGACAGGAAATACAAATACTTTATTTGGTGATCTGCCACAAGTGATGGATGTACCGCCACCAAAAATTTCTAATTGTGAGCCATGGACATTAACTGAATTATTGGAACATGAAAAAGATGTAACCGGCATGTTTATGAGTGGTCATCCTTTAGACCATTATAAATTTGAATTGAAGTATTACGGTATCATGCAGTTGAGTGATTTTAATGAATTTAAAGATTCAGTGACACTATCTGCATCCAATGCCGGTAAGCCTTTCAAAATAGCAGGCTTAGTGATAGATGTACAACATCGTGTTACAAAAACAGGAAAAAATTTCGGTTCATTTGTTATTGAAGATTTTAGCGGTAAAACGGATTTTATTTTATGGAGTGAAGATTATGTAAAGTATCAACACTATTTAGAAAAAGGTCAGAATGTTATGATCAATGGTTTCTTCCGTCAACGTTATAATCAACCTAATGTATTTGAGTTTAAAGTAACCAACATGATGTTGCTGGAAACTATTAAGCAAACGATGACTAAGAATTTAGAACTGAATATTCATCCTGTTTCTCTTACAAAAGAATTTGTAAGCTTTATTGAGAAGAATGTAAAACGCAATCCCGGTAAGGCTTCTCTCCGATTTAATATTATCGAACCTGTAGAAAACTTAAAAATAAGTTTATACAGTTATGAAAAGGGATTTTTAATGAATGAAGAGATGGCCGAATTTTTATGGAACAATCCTGATGTGGAAGTAAATGTTGGGTTGAATAATTAATCTTCCTTCAAACTGTTTATAACCCTGCAGATTTTAATTAATAAACTGTGCATTAGCCTGCATTTATGGTACAAAACAAGTGCGTAACAAACAGTCAAAATATTTGGAAATCACTTTACTTAATAAGTAATTTTATTCTGCAATTGAAACGATAGAATCCCTTTAAAAAGGAGGCTGACAAAGTAAAAAGCCATTTATTAAAAAGTAAATGAAACGAAAGTTGAATTGAAATTTAATGAATGAGGAAACAGAACAGATATCTGTAAAAGGAAATCAAGTTAGTTCCGAACTCGTCTGAACGAAAGTTATGAAAGTTAACGCTGACATGACGAGTAAGGCAGAAGAGAGGCAAAAAGAAAAAATTCTGTAAAAGGAATCATTCTCAAGCCAACATCAAGTATTGTATGCTGAGATCTCGGTCAAAGTAACAACTTGATGAATTGATTCGCGGAAATTCTGAAAAGAAAATCCACCCTTCAATTAACGCATCGGGTTAGTAAGAAGTGAAAACTGAAAGGAATTCACAGAAAAGCACGATGCATGCTTAAATTACCAAATTCTGAAAGGGAGATGGTAACTTAACCGAAGAGCATCGGATCTGACTAGTTAAGCGCAAGTTTAATGAAAACAGGTTTGATGCTTTTTGTTTTTGTCATCTTCTTGAAAATTTCCGACCCACTGTCAGGTTTCAGTCACTCCTCCGTCATTAATAACAAGAGTGGATAAGTCAAATCAGCAGAAACGATGCTTTGGATTTATATTTGACATCCTTAGAAAAAAGAAATTAATAACATAATAATTAAAATTAAAAATCATGGCTTTAGAATTTACAGATGCCAACTTTCAGAAAGATGTGTTGGAAAGCGATAAGCTTACAGTTGTTGACTTTTGGGCAGAATGGTGTGGACCTTGCCGCGCTATCGGCCCTGTTGTTGAAGAATTATCAAAAGAGTATGCTGGAAAAATTAATGTAGGAAAATTAAACGTAGATCATAATCCAACCGTTAGTGTTAATTATGGAATCACTTCTATTCCTGCCATTTTATTTATCAAAGGCGGTAAAGTTGTTGACAAACAAATTGGCGCTGTTCCTAAGAGTGTATTGGATAAAAAAATTCAATCACATTTATAATTCATCTAAAAAAAAATAATTAAATCCCGCTAACCAGCGGGATTTTTTATTTCATCAATGCAGAAAATCTCTTAATTAAATTTTTAATTTTTTGCAGTGCTGATAATTTTACTTCAGCAGTTAATCCTGTAAATTTATTTCCTCTTCGCAAATAATATTTTGTGAAAGTGCTTGAACTCATCCCCCATTTATTAATAAACGTATAATAGCCTTTGGGTTTTATAAAACGCTTGGTAGATCTCGATCCGAAATGATAGGCTTTACTTTTTCCAACACCTTTAAACAAACGAATACCGGCTTGCCAAAGCTTCATTGAAAAATCGGGATCTGAATAAAATCCAGGCGTAAATTCAACACTATAACCACCAACTAAATCCCAAACTGAAACATGAACAATATTGGGGGGCCATGTTGCACCCTGCCAATCATTCTTAAATAATTGATCAGATTCTGTTAATAATTTTTCTTCATCAAACGATTCAATATCTCTACCATAATCTTTCACGATCACACATGGGTTTCCTGTTTCAAGCGGTTCAATCAATGTTGATGACAAAAAGAAATAAGGATGATTGATAGCAACAATTTCATCCATCAAATATTTATCCCAATCCTTACACACATACATATCATCATTCAAAAAAACAATGTAAGAAGTTGTAACTAATTCTCTGCATAAATTCAATGCATAACAAATACCAATGTTTGTTTCACTAAAAACATAATCAATATCAGCTTGCGTTTGCACCCAATTTAAAGTATCATCTTTTCCTTCATTAATATGCACAATGATCTGATGTTGAAAAGAAGAATTCTTTCGAATACTACTAATACAATTCTTCAAATAATCCAAATTATTCCATGTTGGAATAAGAATGGAAAAAGTGAAAGATTGATTATTCGTATTTTTTTTCTTGATAATTGTATTGTCAATTATCATAATTGATTTTTTTGTTTTTTGAATGCTGCAAAGGTTGATAAAAATAAACGATAATAACTGCAATGCGAATCAAAATTCTTTATCTTCATTACTTCACACTAAATTAAACACTGTATGAGTATTAAGCTTCGCCTGACTATCATGAGTTTTCTGCAATTTTTTGTTTGGGGTGCATGGCTGATCACCATTGGAAATTATTGGTTTGGTACAAAACAATGGAGCGGTGCAGAATTTGGAGCGATCTTCTCAACACTTGGCATTTCTTCTATTATCATGCCGGCCATTACAGGAATCATTGCCGATAAATTTATCAATGCAGAAAAATTGTACGGTGTATTACATATTCTTGGAGGCCTAGCGTTATTTTATCTTCCTCAGGTAAACGATTCTGTTACATTTTACTGGATCATTTTTGCTGCGATGCTTTGTTACATGCCAACCATTGCATTATCTAACTCAGTTGCCTATACAATTTTAAAAAATAATAATTACGATGTAGTAAAAGTATTTCCACCTATTCGTGTTTGGGGAACAATTGGTTTTATTGTAGCTATGTGGGCTACCAATCTTTCGGGTAATAAAGCATCAGCTAATATGTTTTATATAGCTGCTTGTTCAGCAATTATACTGGGCATTTATTCATTCACACTTCCTAAGTGTCCGCCTCAAAAATTAATTGCAGAAAATGCAAGTTTTGCTGAAAAGTTTGGATTAAAGGCTTTCAAACTCTTTGGTACTTATAAAGTAGCATTGTTCTTTCTCTTCTCAATGTTTCTCGGAGCTGCATTACAATTGACCAATATGTACGGCGATGTTTTTCTTTCTGAATTTGCTAAAAATTCGCTTTATACAAATTCATTGATGATAAAATATTCAACACTTGTGATGTCAATCTCCCAAATAAGTGAAACTCTTTTCATCTTAGCTATTCCATTTTTCTTAAGAAGATTCGGTATTAAAAATGTAATGCTCATTTCAATGCTGGCATGGGTTTTACGTTTCGGATTATTTGCTTATGGAAATCCTGCTGATGGATTATGGATGATCGTTTTATCTTGTATTGTTTATGGAATGGCATTTGACTTTTTCAATATTTCCGGTTCTCTGTTTGTTGAAACAACAACAGATGCTTCTATTCGTTCAAGTGCACAAGGTTTATTTATGATGATGACTAATGGATTTGGAGCTTTCTTTGGTGGACTGGTAAGTGGTATTGTTATCGACAAATTCTTTACACATGACGGTGCAAGAGATTGGCATTCTATCTGGCTTTCATTCTCAGCTTACGCTTTGGTCATTGCTGTTTTATTTGCCATTATGTTTAAGCACAAACATGATCCTAAAGCATTGGAGACTATTCATCATTAACCAATGATATAAATCATACTAAAACTTATAACTTAGTTAGTTGTTATAAATTCTTGAACGTAATTTTGCGCCATTAAATTTTGTGAACATGCATTCTGTTATTACCAACGTTTCCGAATTAGTAGAATCAACAACAAACCAAGATCTAAAAAAAATAGTGCAAAAAATATTGAATAAAGAACGTATCAGTTTCGATGATGGTGTTCTTTTATTCGAGCATGGATCATTAGGTTATGTTGGTGCTTTAGCCAATTGGGTACGCGAACAAAAGCACGGCAATAAAACTTATTTCAATCGCAACTTTCATATCGAACCAACCAATGTTTGTGTGTTCAGTTGCAAGTTTTGTTCTTATTCAAGATTATACGCACACAAAGAAGAAGGTTGGGAATTAAGTATCGATGATATGCTGAACATTGTAAAGAAATACGATGATCAGCCTGTTACCGAAGTACATATTGTTGGTGGTGTTCATCCAAAAATGAATTTGCAATTCTTTGTAGAATTATTTAAAGCAATAAAAGCTCATCGCCCAGATTTGCATATCAAAGCCTTCACTCCTGTTGAACTGGATTACATTTTCAAAAAGGCGAATGTTAGCATTGAAGAAGGAATAAAAATATTACACGAAGCAGGACACGACTCACTTCCGGGTGGTGGTGCCGAAATCTTTCATCCCGAAATAAGAGAAAAAATTTGCGCCGATAAAGTTAATGCCGAAGGTTGGTTGTCTATTCATAAAGCTGCACATAAATTAGGCATGCACAGCAATGCAACTATTTTATACGGACATGTTGAAGCCTACAAACATCGCATCGATCATATGGAACGTTTGCGTCAATTGCAAGATGAAACCGGTGGTTTTAATACTTTTATTCCATTGAAATTTCGCAATCAGGATAACGACATGAGTAATGTGAAAGAAGTTTCAATTATTGAAGATCTGAAGATGTATGCCGTATCAAGATTGTACATGGACAATTTTCCGCACATCAAAGCATATTGGCCAATGTTAGGCAGAAAGAATGCACAATTAACTTTAAATTTTGGTGTGGATGATTTGGACGGAACAATTGATGATACTACTAAAATCTATTCAATGGCAGGAAGTGAAGAACAAAACCCTGCAATGAGTACAGATGAATTGGTTGCATTAATTAAACAGGTAAACAGGCAACCGGTTGAACGCGATACTTTGT
This sequence comes from uncultured Chitinophagaceae bacterium, assembly GCA_903870685.1. Lineage (GTDB taxonomy): Bacteria > Bacteroidota > Bacteroidia > Chitinophagales > Chitinophagaceae > CAIQDX01. Next base: position 46,909 of record CAIQDX010000016.1, read on the forward strand.
ACAATGTAATTAAGGATTACAGCAATTTTGAATTGGAAGAAGTAGAAGTAAATTAATTTTTTGATCTAATATAAAACGTCCGAGATTGAAAACCTCGGACGTTTTTAATTTAAGTTTAGCTGTAATTTTATTTTTATTTTCTTCTCAAATTAATGGTACCCAAATTAACTGTGTTGGCGTTTTTTATAACAACATTCTTAATTGTTGAGTCTAGATAAATATTATTTGTTGGTGTTGTTCGTAGTGAATCATACGCTAATGAATGAATGTACACTGAATAAGTTCCATCCTTTAAACCACGAACAGTAAACTCACCATTTTTAGCAGGAAGTGCATAAAGCGTATCGGTTGAACTAAACACTTTCACAATCTCTGGAAAAGCAATGCTGGGTGCTATCTGGCCATGTATGGCTCCTGTTTTCGAAACAACATAAGTTCTTAAAAATGGTATCAAATAAAATCTTCCATTACTTTCAATGATAGACCTCATTACATCAAAGTCAATCCATAAACGATAGGAATTAGTAGTATAATGTTCCCACTCATCTCCTTTCAATTTTATAAGAATATAAAAATTGTTTGGATAATATAACGGATAAGAAACACTGTCTTTTACAATAGAGCTATTTGTTCCCAAATCAATTCTTATCAAACGTACATTACCTGCAAATACATTAGTAGCAGATAATAATGTGTCGATACCATTTTTTAAAGCAACAATATCATATAATCCGGCTTTAATGTTTAGAGTATTCCAAACTAATGAAGCTGAATCTCCCCCTGCATTTCTGGTTCCTATTCTTTCCCAATCGCAGCTATCATGCAATCTTGTATTTTTTGATGTATCAACCAATACTTCAACAGATCGGATGTCGAGAAATAAATTATTATATGCACCAGGACCATCAGTTAAGAACAAAGAAACATTTTGTGTTCCTGTACCAACTGTTACATTTTCTGTTGATGTGCTTTTAACACAGGCAACAAATAATACAACTGCCATCATATATAATGAAACACTTAATGCTGATATTTTAATCTTTTTCATGATCAAAAGTTTTTAATGAACATTTTTAATATTTCGGTTTTAAAAGAAAAAATTAACGCGTTATATTATTAAGATACGATTGGGTGAAAGTTGTGTGTTAACGGATTGTTAACCTAATAGATTATTATTTTATCTCTTCAAACAGAATATCCCATTTTGAATTTGTTTTCCTGCTTTTGTATTTCAAAGCAACATCTTTATATCACTCACTTGTACGTTTTATGAATTGATGAACTTTTAATGTCCGAAAGATTTCTTTAGAATAAGAATTTTTGTATTTTACAACAACCAATAAACTTAAATTCTGGACTATGGAAAAGAATTTAATAATTCCAGAGAATTACCAAACGGTAATGCCTTATTTGATTATAAAAGATGCCAGGAAATTTATTGTCTTCTCACAAAAGGTTTTTGACGCAAAGGAAACATACAAAATAATGAGAGATGAAAATGTGATAATGCATGCAGAAATTATGATCAGCGGAAGTACCATTATGTTTGCTGATGCTACTGAACAATACAATGAAAGAACAGCCGGATTATTTATTTATGTTGCTGATGCTGACGAAACCTATAAAAAAGCAATAAATGAAGGTGCAGAAATTGTAACAGCAATAAGCGATCAAGCTTATGGCCGGAGCGGCGGTGTAAAAGATCCTTTTGGAAATACATGGTGGATTACATCACCGATATAGAAGTTTACAATATGTTACTCAGCTGAAGTGTGCGACGCAACCGCTGCTTCATTCTTATTCTAAAGCTCGTCAACAAAAATAAGATTAACACTCAGGTAAACTAAGAGGAATATTGATGGCAAGTCCGCCATCGGCAGTTTCTTTGTATTTACTATTCATGTCCAAAGCCGTGTCCCACATGGTTTTAATAACCTTATCCAAACTTACTTTTGCAAAACCCGGAGTACTTTGTAAGGCAAGTTGCGATGCAGTGATAGCTTTTATGGCACCCATAGTATTGCGTTCAATACATGGCACTTGTACTAAGCCTCCAATGGGATCGCATGTTAATCCCAAATGATGTTCCATTGCAATTTCGGCAGCCATTAAAACTTGTTGTTGTGTGCCTCCCAAACTTTCAGTCAAAGCTGCAGCAGCCATTGCAGATGATACACCGATCTCTGCCTGACAACCACCCATCGCTGCAGAAATAGTTGCACCTTTTTTAAAGATACTGCCGATCTCAGATGCCGTTAATAAAAAACGAATGATCTTATCTTCATCATCACCATTGCAGAAAATAATAAAGTATTGTAACACTGCGGGAATTACTCCTGCAGCACCATTGGTTGGTGCAGTAACTACTCTTCCAAAACTAGCATTCTCTTCATTCACTGCTAATGCAAAACAACTTACCCAGTCTAAAATAAAAACAAAACTATTTCCACCTTCGCGAATAGCAGTAAGCCATCCTTCATAATTGTTGTATGATTTATTATGCAATAATTTTTTATTCAGATCAAATGCTCTGCGATGTACATTTAAGCCACCGGGCAATTTTCCATCTGTATGACAACCGCGATAAATACAATCTTTCATCGCTTGCCATATCTTCCAAACACCTTGTCGGGTCTCAGTTTCAGAGCGCCACACATGTTCATTTTCAAAAACAATTTCATTGATGTTCATTCCTGTTTTCATACACCAATGCAATAATTCATCGGCAGTATTTATTGGAAATGGAAGTTCTACAGATTGTATTTTATTATTTTCTTCATTCTCTTTCACAACAAATCCGCCACCAATTGAATAAAATGTTTCGCTGAAATAATTACCGTTTTTTAATTCAATTAAAAATGATAATCCGTTTGGATGAAATGGTAATGATTCAGTAAATAAAAATTGTAATTGTGTAGCTGGATCAAAATCTATCATTACTTCATTTCCCAAATACAGCTGTTTTGAATTGTTGATAGAATCGATTTTAGAAGTAATGCTGCTAACATCAATTGTTACCGGATCTTCATTACACAATCCTAATATCACAGCAACATCAGTTCCATGTCCTTTACCTGTTTTAGCTAATGAACCATATAATAAAACTTGAATCGATGATACTTCATGTAAACTCGTTTTGTTTTTGATTGCTTCGAGGCAACGCATTGCAGCACGCCAAGGACCCAAGGTGTGAGAACTTGATGGACCTACGCCAATTTTAAACATATCAAAAACAGAGATCGATTCGTGCGCCATGCGAATTGTTATTTTTCAAAAATAATGAAACAAAGATGGAATGATTATTATTCTCAAAAAGTTTGTTAACATATCAGATTCTTAAACAAAATATTTTTATTTAAGTTTGATTCATGAGAACAATATTTTGTCTTTTCATTCTATTCTTTTCTTTGCAATCAATATATGCACAAAAGAGATCAAAACAACAGGATACTTTTTTAGAGAACTTAATGAGATCAAAGTCCGAGGAATTTTCTTCTATTCTTTCAAATAAAGATTCATTGAATGTGAAGATCATTTACACAAAAATCGATCGCGATAAAAATAATAAACCATCTTTCACAGAATATACTTTCAATCTTAATAACAACAATTACTTCTACCCTGCCAGTACCGTTAAAATGCCCGTAGCATTTTTAGCTTTAGAAAAATTAAATGAGTTGAATAAAACAGGATTGAATAGAAACACAACAATGATCACAGAAAGTAATTCGTTGAATGAAGCAGTTGTTTATTCACAGCCGAAAGCCAATACCAGTAAGACTTCTATTGCTGATTATGTAAAACAAATCTTTTTAGTGAGTGATAATGATGCTTTCAATAGATTATATGAATTCGTTGGTCAACAAACCATTCAACAAAAATTAAAAGAGAAAGGATATGCTGATGCAATTATTCGCCATCGTTTACAAATAAGTTTAACTGATGAACAAAATAAATTGACCAATCCCATTTCGTTTTATGATTCTGCAAGTAATTTAATTTATCATCAAGGTGAACAAAACAGTAAAGCCATTTTTTCTGAAACAAAAAGAACTGCCGGTAAAGGATATCTTAAAAACAATCAACTCATCAATGAGCCTTTTGATTTTACATTAAAGAATCGTTTGTATTTACAAGACCTTCATAATCTTCAAAAAAGTGTTTTATTTCCTGAAAGCGTTGATGCAAAACAAAGAATTAATATGAGTAAAGATGATCGTGAATTTGTTTTGCATTGGATGAGTGCATATCCAGGAGAAAGCAAAATCCCTAATTATGATACAGTAAATTATTGGAATACTTATTGCAAGTTTTTATTGTTTGGTTCAGAAAAAGTAGCAATCCCTTCCAATATCAGAATATTCAATAAAGTTGGCGATGCGTATGGATTTTTAACTGATGTTGCTTATATCATTGATACAGAAAAAAAGATTGAGTTTATGCTTTGTGCAACTATCTATTGCAATAGTGATGGAATTTTTAATGACGATAAATACGATTATGAAACTGTTGGTTATCCTTTTATGAAAAACTTAGGACAATTGATTTATGATTATGAATTAAAAAGAAAAAGAAAGTTTGCTCCTAAACTAGATGCGTTTATTATCGATTATAAAAGCAATCAATAAAAATTTATTACCATAAATTTCTCGGACACCAATCGCCATATTTATTTCCCAATAAAAATCCGATGAGTATTTCGTGTGTTCCTTTACTTACAGTGTTTAATTGCGAAGTGGTGATATCGTACGAATAACCAATATTGATATTGTTATTTAAGTTAACTCCCACCATCGCTGCAAATCCATCCTGGTAACGGTAAGAAGCACCAGCCCACAATAGATCTTGATACTGAAATTTTGCATTTAAATCAAAACCAATAGGCAATGGATTAATATATCTGATCAATACCGATGGAAGAAAACTAATATCATCGCTTATCATCGTTCTGATTCCAGCCGATAAAAAAGTATGTGGTAATAATTTTCCATTTTGTAATGCAACAGTATTACTTGAAAATGCAACTTGTTCGGGAATGATCTGTTGAAAAGCTAATCCAACAAAATAATCTTTCGAATATAACCAAGCACCCGCACTAACATCAGGTTTTAATCTATTGAGAATACCGGCACCCGAAACTGCAGGATCAACAGTAGTTGCAAAGTTTAGTTTGTCAACATTTAAACTTAATTGTGTTGCGCCTGCAGATATTCCAACCGATAAACTTGTATGCGGATCTAAACTTAAATGATATGCATAAGTACCATAAATAGCAAATCGATTTAAAGGACCGGTTGCATCATTGATCACTGTAAAACCAACACCGGCATGAGGTTCGGGCGAAGTATAATTACGCCAATATGCCTCACCTCTTGGATTTCTTCCTTCTGCATGAAATGAAGTTGCAGTCTCACGGTCATAATCACCACGATGTAATGGACCTTGAACAGTTAAATAAGTTGTTACAGGCGCATCTTGTAATCCTACCCATTGCAAACGATGACTCGCTTTTACATCCCAATAATTTTCAATGCCAGCAACAGCCGGATTGATGATATAGTTATTCATGATGTATTGTGTGTAATACGGACGTTGTTGTGCAGATGCAACAACACAATTAATCAGAATACTCAAACAGAAAATAGAATATTTAATAAGATTATTTTTCACACAAGATATTGAAATGTTTTTTTTCAAAGTTACCGAATGATGCTAATAGAACCATTATAAATTGGTTTGTTATTTCTTGGATTGATCACATAATAATAAGTTCCTACCGGCAAAGCTGCTCCATTGTATGTTCCATCCCAAGGTATGCTATACCCATTTGAATGAAAAACCGGCTGACCATATCTGTTATATACATCAACAGTTGCACCCGGATAACTATCCAGATATTTAATTTGCCATGTATCGTTGATACCATCACCATTTGGCGAAAATATATTTGGAATAATCGGTGATTTTAATACAGTGATAAAAATACTGTCATTAACTGAACAACCACCAATACCTGTAAGCACTAAATAATATCTGATATCATCTGGCGGTGAAGCAAGTGGATGAGCTGCAGTATCACTACTTAAATAACTTGCAGGTGTCCATTTGAACGACAAATTATTCCCATAATAACTTGGTTTAATTGCTATAACGCCTCCTTGTAATACAACTAAATCAGGACCCATATTTAATTTGGGATAAGGGTTTACAATGACTTGTTGAATAGCAGTATCACTCACACAACCTTGCTGATTATAAATATAGAGTGAAATATTAAAAGTACCCGAATCGCTGAACTGCTTGACAGGATTGGCTTGTGATGATGTATTACCATTTGCAAGATCCCAGAACCAACTTACTGGTGCACTTGTAATTCCATTACTGTTATCAGTAAATTGAATAGAACTGTTGATACAAACTTGATTCGGCGTTGCAATAAATGAAGCTTTCGGTTGCGGATAAATTGTATTGAGTTGCTGTGTTAAAGAATCGATGCAACCATTAATACTTGTAATTTTTAATTGAACATTCACCGGACCAACTGTAGAATATTTATGTTTTGCAATTTTAGTAGTTGCAGATGTTGCGTCATTAGGATCGCCGAAATTCCACAAGTAACTGAATAAAGCATCAGTGCCATCTTTTATGGTTGATACACTTGTAAATGTTCCATTGCCATTAGGTAAACAAATACTTGGCAAAGTAAAACTTACAACAGGTAAATAATTAATTTTCAAGTTCTGAATATTGAAAACACTTCTGCAGCCACTATCAGTTATCACTCTTAAACTTGCCGTATAAGTATTACCAATTGCATATTGTTTTTTGAATGAAACTGTATTTGTATAAACTGCATTTGTTGCATCTCCAAAATCCCAGATACGTTGTACAATGTTGCTATAATTAGCAACAGAAGAATCTGTAAACAGAATATTATTCTTTTCGCAAAGTGGTAAAAGATTCACTCCCCATTTAGCTTGCGGCGAAGGCCATACAGTTATATTTTTTGTTACAGAATCAGCGCATGAGAATGAAGTTGTATAAACATATTTAATTGGATATGTTCCGGCTGCTACATTTTTTGGTGTATATAAGCCGCTACTATTTACACCTGTTCCAAAATATGCAAAAGTTCCGGGCACAGTTGGATTACTCGATTCGCTGGCTTGTGTTATTTGTCGTGCTGTGGTATCATTACATATTCCCGGTAAAGTATTGAACTGAACTTTTGGACTTTGATGGATTGTAATTGTTTGAGTAATACTATCTGCACAAACATTGGTTAATCCGGAATGAGCTATTAATTTGACCAGATATTTTTGAGTTGAAGGGTTCTGAAAATTCTGATATGAATAGGAATGTGTTTTTTGATGAGTGCTATCAACAGTATGATCAATACTATCCAACAAAGGATGATGGATCATATCCCAATGAATATCTTCATAAGTAACATTACCAAAATTAACTGTCGATAGATCTTTAAATACTACCGGTAAGTTGCTGCACAATTTTGCAGAATCTAATATTACAAATTTAGGAACAGGTGTAGAACCGTTAACTGTAAAAGCTTGAGCTAATGTTGAATCACATCCATTATTAGAAGTAACTTTTAATGACACTGTATAATGACCATAAATATTATAATGTGTGGATGTAGTTTTTGTTGTTGTATTAATTGGTGCAGGACCAGGAACAATAGCAGGGCTACCTGCATTGAAATTCCATAAATAACTAAACGATGAAGCTGTACCATCTGCAATTGTACTCGTATCAGAAAAATTAGCTAATGCATCGCTTAAACAAACTTCAGGTAAAATAAATCCAACATGCGGTAAAGGATTTAATGTAATTGATTTTGTAATGGTATCACTTTTACAACCTTTACTGCTTTGTATGGCTAATTGAACATTATAATTCCCCCATAACGTATACGCTTCTTTAAATGCTGCATTATTGGATAAATTATACGTATTTCCATTACCCATATTCCAATACCAATTTGTAATTGTCCCAGCATTATTTGCAATTGATTGATCAGTAAAAGTCACAGGTCTAGTTTCACAATAATATGCAGCAGCATAATTAAATTTTGCAACCGGTAAAGTATCAACAATAGTTGTTTTAATGGCTGTATCACTCATACAACCTTTATCAGTATAAACAAATAATCTTACTGTATCTGTTTTTGCAGAAGTATAAAGGTGTTTAGTATTTTGTAGTGTATCAGTTGAACCATCACCATAATTCCATCTCCATTTTACAACACTACTTCCCTTTCCATCACTGCCATCAGAAAATACTGTTGTGTCTCTTAAACAAACTTCATTACTGACTGTAAAATTTGCTTTCGGTTGTAGGTATAAAGTTGATAATGTTTTACTCGAATCTTTTACACAACCATATTGCGATGCCACTGAAAGTTTAACTGTAACTGGCGAAACAGATGCATAATAATGCAAAGGATTTTTTACGCTGTCAATTCCACCATCACCAAATTCCCATTTATATTTTAAATTATTTTGTGTGCCATCGGTTATTGTTGAAGAATCATAAAACTGAGCAGCCCCTATCGGCATACAAACAATTGGTAAACTAAAATTTGGTGCAGGTAATACATGAACAGTAATATTTTTAGTAAAAGCTGTGCCCATACAACCTGTACTGCTTTGAACAATTAAGGAGACAGTATAAGTACCGGCGGCATAGCTTTGCGTTCGAGAAACATTAGTAGTCAAAGTATCTTTTTTTCCATTACCATAATCCCAATACCATTTTGCAATAGTACCAACAGCAATACTTGATGAATCAGTAAATGTTATTGATTTATTTACACAAGTTGTATCGCTAAGCCCAAATTTTGCAATAGGCTGAGAAGAAATAGATAATATAATTGTTGTATCACCCGAACAGCCATAAGTTGATATTGGTCTATATCTTACACTATCTGTTCCCGGTGCAGCATATAATTTAACCGGATTATAAATACTATCCTTAGTACCATCTCCATAATTCCAAAGACCTGTTATTATTGTACTTGTTCCATGTGTATTAGTTGCGTCAAAAAAATGAATAGAATCGCTTGCACAACCGCTTGATGTAAAAGTAAAGCTTGCACTGGGTAATGGATATGATGATACCGGAATTGAATAGCTCTGCGAAGTACTTCCACAACCATCAGCAGTTGCTGATGTTGTATAAACTTTTATTGTATCTCTTTGTAAAGAAGAAGTATTTGGTGCAACAAATGAATATGTGTTTTTTGTACTGTAATAATAAAGACCTGAAAGGATTGATGTGCTATCTAAATTTGAAGATGGCGTATTTGATACTATTCCGGCATTAGGAGAAATATTTGGTGCTTTAGAAAAATCCCACTGAATAGATGTTGGTTGAAAACTTAGTGGTATTGAAAATTGAAATGGTGTATTTACACAAGAAATCGCTGAATCTATTACAGCATAAGGATTTCTGAAAGCAGCTAATTGTGTAAAATCTTTAACGTTGGTTCCGGCATTATATCCATAACTCTCTACATTACCAAAACCATAAGCAATGGCTATAAAATTAGAATCTGCTGTTAAAGTCTGAATAGGATTAGTGGCTGAGATTGTAGAAACATCTGCCTGCATGTATGAATAAGCAGTACCTGGAATAGCAGTAAAATTTCCATAAGCCGCAGGTGATGTACCATTAATCTGAAAGCTTCCTGTAGCATTGGATTTGATAATAATATTCAAATAGCAATTGGTAACATTACTTTGAGTTGTTGTCCCTAATACTTGTTTTTGATGAGCCGAGAAAACAGTGATATTATTGATCGTTTGTTCAATTGGGTTAATAACTATCATTTCAGGATCGCCAATCGTAGCACCATTTTGACAAGCCATTGTAGAAAAATATTGTACAACCGAAATAGGGTTGTTTGACTGCAGATATGTTGGATAATTAACATTACCAATCCCTGTAGAATACTCATAATAATAGCTATTGGGAACTCCTGTATTTACAATACCTGTTAAAGGAGCAGTTACCCCGTTTTGTGTTTTTTGAATTACTGTTGCAGCATCAGCAACGTAAACTCTAATTATATCAGAAGTTCTTGTTTTTGCCGGAGCAGTAATAAAGGTCTTGCCCCATGAACTTACCGGGAATAATTGTTGATACAAGTTATCACCACTACTGGCACTATTGCAACCAAATGCACTCCAACTGGTACTTGAAAAAACTGCAATCTTTTGGCATGCCCCACTGCTATTAGCAATTGATTGAACTAATGTTCCTGAGATATCTGCCAGACTCTGAAATTGAACCTGATAAACATCACCCGGATTAACTAAAACTTTAGTATATGCTTGCCCAGCCTTATGAGATCCATTTAAACTGGTGGCAGCTGGAGTAATTTGTATAGTAGTATTTGCTTGAGCAGCCACAACTGTAATTAACCCAATTCCTCCAGCTACACCAGATCCGGTAGAAGCTGTCGAACTAAGAACGCTTTTATAGCTGGGTACAACGTACGAATTCCCCCAAACATTAGAAGGTAATACGAGAGTCGCACCTGACCTTGCAGTTTTAATAATATGAGCATAAACAACAACAGGATTATCATTGGATACTACGTGAATTGCAGCTCCTGTAACTATTCCGTCTGATTGATTTAAATATACGCCATTATTAGAAGCATCTGAGCCAGCCAATAAACCAATAAATTTCTTTGTAACCGAATTTGCTGTAACAGTAAATGGAATTGTTTGTGCACCAGCACCAGTTCCAACATAAATTGTTCCGATTGCACTTGTATTTGAGGTAATATAAATACCCATTTCAGAAGTATTCCCATCAATATGACCTGGGTAGGTGATCCAAAAGTCTGTGCCCTTATTGGAGAAGCCTTGTGCAGCAATGTTTGATACAATGTTCAAACAAAATAAAAATACAATTAGTTTTCTCATCCAACAGGGGGTTCTATATCAATGCAAGACTGTAAATTAAGCGTAAAGCTTAAAATAAAAAATTTAAGTCCAAATATATTATAAAAGAGGCTTTAAAAAAGGGGTTTGTTGCTTGCTAAAATATTTTTTGCATTTGGCCCCTCGCAAAATAGAATATCCAAAATACTGAGATTGGGTTGAAATTCAAGTTTGTTTTCGAAAACTTGATTATAGGATATAAAATCCTTTGCCGACTGAAAATTTTTCGGTAGCCATTTGTTTCTGATATCAACAATATCCACAGGGTAATTTTTTATAAAACAGTCAGTCATCAGAATTTCGCCCTTAATCTTCAAACAACTTTTCAGCCAAAACAATATTTCAAGATTCATATCAAAAAGGTAAATGAACTTCTTTTCGTAGAAAGTTTCTAACCAGTCTTTATAAAATTCGAAGAAAGCTGCTTTTCCATAGCAAGATGAAATGGATCGCCAATGCTGTTTTTGCCAGAGAGCACTATTGTCAATTTTGACCTCTTTTATTGTTTTCTTTTGCTCACGTCCATTTTCTAAAGGAACTGTCAAATCTATCAATCCATTCGCTCCCAAAATAACACAACGATTGCGAAAACTCATTTTTTGCCAGCTTTCATATTGCTCAATTAAAATATTTGAAAATTTATACAAACTTAAATAGTAGTTAACACACCCAAAATATTGATTTTCAATAATTATATTATATTTTTGTTTTTCTAAATTCATTTCTCTAAAATTCTAAGATTACTTAAGATGTTGGTGCATTATATAAACTATTAAAAAGAATACAATTATTGTAAAATACTGACAATCAATGCTTAACTAAATATACAATATGCCAATAATATTACTAACCATTTTGTATAGATAAATAGGTCGATTTCCTAATCTATTTAGTAACAAATGTAGCCCAATTTAAAATAACTAATTCTTGAAATTTGGGCTTTCTCCCCTATTTTGCACTTAAATAGTTGATCGTGAAAAACACAAGCTTAATTGCCCTTATTTTGCTCATTTTGACGGCCTGCCAAAAGCCCAAAGGATTTGATTATCGTGGAGTAAGAAACTTAAATATCGAGCAATTAGGTTCTAGCAAATCTTCCCTCTCCCTCGAGATGGTTTATTTCAATCCAAACAATTTTGGGGTCACGCTTAAAAAGATTGATTGTGATGTTTCTTTAAACAAGAATTATCTGGGGAGATTTCAATTAGACACTTTAATGCATATCCCTAAAAAGGCGGAGTTCTCCATTCCTTCTAAAATGGAAGTAGATTGGAAGGATATTATAAAAAACGCTTTTACAGTTGTTCTAAGCAAAGAAGTGCTGATTTCTGTAAAAGGTTCAACTCGTGTTGGCAAATCAGGCATTTTCATTACAGTACCCTTTAATTACGAAGAACAGCAAACAATCGAGTTCTAATTTTATTGCTTTAATAATAATACATCCAAAGGACTGCTTCGTCTCTGCTTCGTACCTGCTTCGTCTCAGCTTTTGGTCAGCTTCGGCAGCCACCGAAGCTGACACGAACAAGTCCCGAAGCAGAGACGAAGCTGATACGAACAAACTGGTGTCTTTCAATTAAACGTTTTTATAGTGGAGAAAACATAGAACGATTACAAAAGGCCGGATAGGAGCTCTTAAATAGACCATATTTAGATTGCAACAACATCAGTTTAGAATTATAACAAAAATGTTGCAGATTTTTCAATTGCATTTATAGTTATAGTTTCATATAGGAAATAAATATTAATTTTGAATAAATGACTTGCCATGAGCACAACTACTGAACAAGAAATGTTGGATTGTTTCATTAAACTTAATGAATCAGAAAAAGAAGCAGTATTGCAGCTATTGAAAACCTTTATCAGGAGTAAAGAGCAATCAGAAATTTTGAATATCGAGCAATTCAACAGCGATACAACATCTGAAGAAATAAAAGTTGAAGTTGTACGCCAAGCCCCTAAGAACGGAACAGAGCAAAAACAAGATACTTACTGGTAATAACCATTATAACCCAAAACGCTTTTGCGTGCTGCATTCTGCGTTATCACCAATAGTTACTTTCAAATAATTACAAAAGGAATAATAAAACCCATACCTGTATTTGGTATTGTCTGAATGATTTTCACCGCATTCAATGCCTCCGTTGATTACGTTTACAACAGCACCAAAGCCAGGTAATCTTCCATTTGCTGAATCTTTTGCGCTGGGTATCCATTTATTGCAGATAACTTCGTGACAAGAAGGTTTTGGATATTGTGTTGTCATCCAAAACCAAATAGCTGATGCAAAACAAAGCACAGGATCTTCGTTGATCATTTCAGGATGTTGTAATAATATTTCTTTATCTCCAAAATAAGCTTCACTGAATTGTGCGTAATTATAATTCCAGCTTATTTGTAACGGACCTCGGCCGTGATAAGACTTTCCCTCAACAGGCAAATATTTTTTCTTAGTTGTATCGGAATAACTTGGACAACCTTTTTCACAGCCCTTTTCGTCAGTATAATATAATCCCCAAGTATAATAACCACCCGGTGCATCATCCCAACCACCATTAGTTTCGTGTGATATATTGGCGAGAAAAGCTGCGAGTTCTCTTCTTTGTGTTGTATCATCGGCATCGGCTAAAAACTGCGGAAACATTCTTGCAGCATTTACAAATGCACTGAACGAATAAAAATCTTTTTTTTGTTTGTGTATTCTTGATGAATCAGAATATGTTGATATATTAAACCGATTCGGAAATAGTTTATTCCATTTTTTTTCATTTAAATATTTAGTAAGATTTGTTGCTTCATTTATTTTCTGCAAAGGAATATTTTGAGCAGAAGAATCTACACAGCTAATTAAAAACGAAATAATAAATATGGTGATGGATCGACTCATTTTATTTTATTGCTTAAAAGTCTCATTTAAAAATTAATTGAAAACTTCTCTCCTAATTTTTTCAGATCATCTACTACAGAATCAACAATCGGAATACCTTCTTTCATTCTAATGATTTCCATTTCTCTTTCAGGGTCTCCCGGAATTAAAACTTTATCATGACCTTCCATTGGTTTTGCCTTTCTAAAACGTTCGATCCAGTTATCCATATGCTGTTTAAAATCATCAGCCGGACGAAAGGCATCAATCCTCATTGCACCGAAGAAATGCCCCAAACCCTTACCAGGCTGATATTCCGGCATAGGAACATATGCGGGAAATGGCGGCACCCAAGGGCCATAACTTCCACCACTTAGCACTCCTGAAAAAATATCAACAATACTTCCAAATGCATAACCTTTATGCGAACCATGTTCTCTATCGCTTCCTAATGGTAATAATGCACCTTTCTTTTTTATAATGTTTGCATCGGTTGATACAATTCCATCTTTATCTTGCGCCCAACCAAGAGGTATGTCTTCATTCTTGCGTTGTAATATTTCTAATTTTCCATTCGCTGCAGTTGTGGTTGCCATATCTGCAACAAATGCAGGTTGATCATTTGCAGGAATCGCAACAGCAATGGGATTTGTTCCCAACATTCTTTCTTTCGAAAATGTTGGAGCAACCAATGCACTTGCATTCGTCATTGCCATACCAATCATATCATGTTGTAAAGCCATCATAGCATGATAACCTGCGATGCCAAAATGATTACTATTACAAACACTTACCCAACCTGTTCCAACATTTTTTGCTTTATCAATTGCTACTTGCATGGCGAATGGCGCAACTACTAAACCTAATCCCGCATCTCCATCAACAACAGCAGTTGAAGGTGTTTCATGAACGATTTTTATTTGTGGATTTACATTCACTCGTTTAGCTTCCCATAAACGAACGTAACCACTTAATCTTGCTACACCATGACTATCTATACCTCTAATATCCGCACTCAGCAAGGCTTTGGTGGCAGTGGTTGCATGTTCTTCACTGCAACCGATACTTTTAAAAACAGAAAAAGTGAATTGATATAAATGAGCATATAAAAATGTGGTCATACAAAATTTTAATATTTACAAATGTAATTCACCTTGCCAATCAATTGGTGATTGAAACAATGAATGACAATAATTATCTAATAAAATAGCAAGTTCTCTTTTTGTTAACGAACGATTTAAATCATATTTATCCAAACCCAATTCATCATAAGTATGAATAGATATTTGATTTATCTTTTTGTAAATGGATTTATTTTTTTTGCTGATAGAAAAATTAATTTCATTAATTACAGAAACAATATTCGAAAGATTGATAAAGTCATTCTTTTCTGAAATATTATTTTTGATATCATTCACTTTAATCAAACTATCAGGATAAAAAAACATTTTATTTTCCCAACCTTCACTTTTACCGATACCTTTTAAAATTCCGGTCAAAGAAATTTTCTGAATAGCTTCCCAACCTAGATCATTTGGTTTAACATCATAAAAAGGCATCAGGTAATTTTTATTGTCTAATAATTTCTGTTGAATGGTTCTGATATTTATTTTTTTAGGAGATATTTTTTGAAGAACAGATTGCGCTGCTAAAATTCCTGCAGCTTGTCCGGTTAATAAAACAACAGGTTGTAATCTTGTTGTTCCATTGGCAATATTACTAACCGAAATTCCTTTGTCACAAACGATCAATCCTTCCATATCCTTTGGCATCAAGCTTCCCAGCGGAATATTATATGCCGAAATTTTTGGAAATGCAATGGGTGGAACTTTACCGGGATATTGTGCATGATGATGATCAACAGGATAATCACCAACCGCAATTCCTGTTTTATATAAATTAAATTGATATGGATCTTTGATATGGTTAATATTCAAACGAACCATTCCATTCACTCTTCTTCCTTCGCGATGATATGGAATGAATGCCATACCATGATTCAATTCATCATCTGCCAAACCAAATTGTTTCATGCCCAATTGTGTTTGTAAAAAATAAATGAAACCGAGAGTATGATCTTTTGCTTTCTCAAATTCATGTTCTCTTTCTAATGGTTTCAATTCAACAACATTCAAATAATAATCATTGCCATGTGCAGGCCAGTTAAGCATGAATTTATTATTTGGCAATCTTCCATAATCCAATACTTTTTTTGTGTTGAGATAATAAGGTGTTACAGTACAAGGTGCATCTTTAGTACTGCAAAAATATTTTGTAGAATCGTAGTCAACAGGTCGCTGAATTGTTTTATCAGCACCTCTCCCATAATCTTTTAAAACAGCCGCCCATGTGATGTCTTGAATGATATTGGATTTACCAGGTGCAATGTTTTCGTTGCTTTGCGAACTGTCTTCAGTTCCCAGATCATATGTACAACCGGCAGCAGAAAATACATCACCCAGATCAGTTGCATCGATGGTAATATTTGCAGTTATAATTAATTTTTCATGATTCGAATTAATAAATTCTGCTCCAATAATTTTATTATCATTCTTCAACACTTTATCAAAAAACCAACCATAGAAGACTTTTATTTTTTTTTCATTAGCAGCCCAAGTTTTAAAAATACTATCAGCAACATGAGGTTCAAAACAAGTTTCGCTTACCCAGCCTGTTTGTAAATTTTTTGTGTGATAATGGTTATACAAAGCTTCCCGAAACTCATGCCAGATACCACTTTGCATTGCAGCATTCCCATCAGTACAACTTACGCCTGCAGCAGTTAACATGCCACCTAACATATTTGTTTGTTCAATAATAATTGTTTCTACACCACTTCGAGCAGATTGAATACCGGCAGCAGTTCCACCTGTTGAACCACCAACTACCAATACTTGCGTATGTATATTTTTTATTTGTGCAACACAAAAAAAAGAAGAGAGAGAAATAGTTATAAGTAAAATAAAATGTTTCATCCCAAAATTATTTTAGTCGAAATAATTATAACTAAGGTATAAATAAACAAAGAGGATGAAACTATTCATCCTCTTTGAAAAATAGATTTACTAAACAAATTAAAACGGCAGATCATCCAATGGTTCTGTTAATTCATTGGCAGTTGGAACAGCTTGTGAACTTTGTGCGGCCACCGGTGCCGATTGATAATTTGTATTTGCAGGGGCAGCACCGCCTTCATTATTTCTTGATCCTAATAATTGAACACTTGCAATTCGTAATGTTAATGATGCACCTTGTCTGCCATCCTGAGTTTGATATGTTCTTACATCAGGCTGCCCTTCAACAAAAACCTGTGTACCTTTTTTTAAATAAGGAGCAATCGCTGTTCTGTCGGTCCAATAAGCACAATCAACCCATGTTGTTCTATCTTTTTGTACACCTTGTGCATCTTTAAAACGCTCTGTATGAGCTACTGTAAAGTTGATCACATTTTTTCCATTCACATTGTTTACAATGGCATCTTTTCCAAGATTGCCAATAACCTGAAGCTTGATCATAACAAATAGTTTATAAAAGTTCTTAATAAATGAGTTTGGAAAATTACATAAAAACATTGACCGCCATCATGCGGGAACCACATTTTTATTAACGTATTTTACGTCTTTGAGAAATGGCAATTTCGGGGTAGTAATTAATTCTTACTCAATAATTCATCGATAGTAAGTTTCAACCAAATAGAAGTACCTATAGAACCACCGGAAGTATGAAAGCGAACTTTACCGTCTTTATCCAGAATTACATGTGTTGGAAAAAGATGGATACCATATTTACTTGCAATAAATCCTCCACTGTCTAATTGTGTATAATCAAAAGGTAGATTTTTCATAAAATCATTAATTCGAAATTTATCATCTAAACAAACAGCCAGAAAAACTATATTATCATTGTCTTTGTACTGATTTCTTATTCCATTTAGCATTGGTATTTCTGCTCTGCAGGGCGGACAATTGATAAACCAAAAATTCAACACAACAATCTTCCCAAGAAAATCTTTTAATACAACTTTATTGCCATTGATATCAGTAGTTTTAAATGAACTTATTTTTTCTCCATCTTTAAAATATTTACTTTGAATAGGTTTAGGATATTTCATATCCCTTATTAGTTTTTCTTGCTCACTTAATCTTATCAATAAAAAACCTTTCTCGATATCAGTCGAATCTATTGGTAATAGAATATAATCCCTTGATTTTATTAAAGAAGACCAAACATCATAACCATAAATATTTCCTTTTGCATCCTTAACAATAGAATTTTGATTGGCTTTAATGGATCTGTGGTTTGCACTGGTATTTTGTGAATGTGCTACAAAATGTGTCAAAGAAAAAAGTATAATAACAAAGAATATTCTTTTCATCTGTTTATTGTTTACATAAAACTAAAACAATATCAATCATTTCAAAAATTCCTTTACTCGCAAAACAAATAAAAACTAACAAATAGTAGTGTACTGGCTTCTAATTATCTTTGTTTTTCTCAAAAACATTTTCATGAGTCGTAAAGGGAAAATATTAGTGGCAATGAGTGGCGGTATTGATAGTACCGTTGCGGCTTTGATGTTGCATAACGAAGGTTATGAAGTGATTGGCATTACCATGAAAACATGGGACTATGCAAGCAGTGGCGGCAGTAATAAAGAAACCGGTTGTTGCAATATTGATAGTTTTAACGATGCCCGTCAAGCTGCCGTACAGCATGGGTTTCCGCATTTTATTTTAGATATCAGAGAAGAGTTTGGTGATTATGTTATTGAAAATTTTGTTGATGAATATATTGCAGGCCGCACTCCTAATCCATGTGTGATGTGCAACACACATATTAAATGGCGTGCTTTATTAAAACGTGCCAATGCATTGGATTGCGAATTTATTGCAACAGGGCATTATGCAAATATCCGCCAGCATACCAATGAAAGGTTTGTTATCAGCAAAGGTTTAGATGAAAGCAAAGATCAGAGTTATGTTTTGTGGGGATTGGATCAGGATCTGTTAAGCAGAACAGTTTTGCCTTTAGGAAACTTTCATAAAAAAGATATCAAACAAATGGCTGTTGATTTGGGTTATCCTGAACTCGCAAAAAAAAGTGAGAGCTATGAGATTTGTTTTGTTCCCGATAATGATTATCGCGGTTTTTTAAAACGCCGTGTTGATGGATTGGAAGAACAAGTTGCAGGCGGTTGGTTTGTTAATAAGGATGGAAAAAAATTAGGACAACATAAAGGATATCCGTTTTATACAATTGGTCAGCGTAAAGGTTTGGAAATTGCTTTTGGTAAACCGACTTATGTTACTGCAATTGATCCTGAAACAAATACAGTTGTGTTGGGAGATGAAAATGATCTCGATCAAAACGAAATGCAAGTAACAAAAATTAATTGGGGAAAGTATGAGTCTGTTACTGATGGCATGGAAGCCATTACAAAAATTCGTTACAAAGACAAAGGTGCTTTAAGTAATTTATATATGGCCGAAAATGGCGTGAACATTAAGTTCTACGAGAATGTGAAATCTATTGCACCCGGGCAAAGTGCAGTATTTTATGAAGGCGATGATGTGATTGGCGGAGGAGTTATTCAAAGAGGTGAACTTAAATTTTCTTAAACAAAGCCGCAAACATAGTATCTGCTTTCATTTCATATCCTTTTAATAATTCTTTCTTAATTAATTGCAGTGATGGGAATTGTTGATGAATAAAATCAACAGCCTCTTCATTTTCTTTTTTAAATACAGAGCAAGTGATGTATAAAAAATAACCCTCTTTTGCAAGATGCGAAATGGTGTTGCTTATAATTTTTTTCTGTAAAGCTGCATATTCATTTAATTTTTCTTCTTTGAAGAAAAATAATTGTTCGGGTGTTCTGCTCCAGGTGCCGCTGCCGCTGCAAGGTGCATCGCAGAGGATGATGTTAAATGTTGGATGTTGAATGTTAGATGCAGATTTGGTAAGATCAGAAACAAATGATTGGTATTTTTTTATTCCTGATTTTTCAAAACGATGTTTCAGATTTTGTAAGACAGATGAACGAATATCACTTACAGTTAATTCAATATTACCCAAAACGTCTTTCGCTAAAATTGATTTACCGCCACTGGCAGCGCAGCAATCCCAAAGCTGAGTTGTAGGTTGTACCTTGTAAGTTATAAGTTGAAGAAAAGAAGCAACTCGTTGAGAAGAATAGTCTTGTACAACCACATCATCATCTATATTTAATATCAAATCTATTTTACTTGAGTTTAGTAATGACAAACAAGTTGATGATAATTGTTTGTAAGAGACTTTATTTGATTGTAATTTTTCAATAGTAGCTTTTTCTTTATTTGGTCGGATACGCAAAAACAAATCGGGCTGAATTAAATGTGAAACTGCAAATGATCTCAGATCAATCGTTTCACTGAGTTCTTCATTCCATGGAAAAATATTTTGCAATGAAAATGATGGGTATTTCTTTTGAATGAAATTAATTCGCTTCGTCAAATCAATATCCCATTCATCCCAAGTATCATCAAATAAAATTTTCCACTCTTCAGCATCATTATTGCTTAAATAAATGGATGCTTTTAATCTTTCTTCAATTGTCAAATCTTTCAAAGAATGACCTAATCTGTAAAAGCAATAACACAATTGAATAATAAACTTTCTGTCTTTGGAACCATGCTTTTTATGTTGAGAAAAATATTGCTTTAAGAAATGTACCAATGGCACAGAACCGTCGAACATTTTTATTAAACTGACTGATGTATTGAAATATGACTGAAAACGCATTGAGTTTTATTTTGACTAGCAAAAATTCAAATGGTGATTATAACGAATATCCTTTCAAAATGAGCTAATTAGGAAGCTACTTTCGCTTCAAATATCTTTAATTTAGTGAACTCAAATTTTTTTTCTGCAAAATTTCATGGTTTAAAGCTTAGCCCTTACCTTTGCCGTCCTTAAAAAGGAGATATGGCAAATCACTCAGCAACTAAAAAAGATACAAGACAAGCGTCAAAGCGCAGAGACAGTAATAAGTATTATGGTAAAACTACCCGTAATGCTATTCGTGTTTTAAAAACTTCAGAAGATAAGAAAGTTTACGAAGAGAAATTACCAGAGGTTATTTCTATGATCGATAAATTAGCTAAACGCGGCATCATTCATAAAAATAAAGCTGCGAATTTAAAGAGTAAATTAGCAAAGAAGAAAGCTGCTGCGAAAGCTTAATTAATTATAAAAAAATTAAAGAACAGTTGACTTAGGTTGACTGTTTTTTTATGCCCCTACTTTAAAACTTGTAGTAAATCTGTTAGTATTTTTTTCTGCAAGACTGTATTTAAAATTACCATGATGCAACATAATAATCCTTTCAACAATAGAAAGTCCTAGTCCAAAACCTTTCACATCTTTTGAATTACTACCTCTAAAAAAAGGAACTTTTAGTTTTTCAATTTCAGAATCAGTTAATGGACTTCCCTGATTATCGAAATGAACATCCATGGTTTCGGCAGTGGCATCTATAATTACAACAACCTTTTTGTCAATAGAATATTGCCATGCATTTTTAATTAAATTACTGAATGCAACTTTTAAAAGTGCTTCATTTCCTTTAATCATCAAATCATTTTCATCGTCAGGAATATTTGTAAATTGTAGATCAATATCGAGACCATGTAACATTCTTTTAGTACTACTGATTGTCTCGTACAATACTTCATCTACTCGAATTAAAGGCCATTTGGCAGATGACTGAATCTTCTCGTATTGCGATAACAATAATAAAGAGTTTGTAAGATCAATTAAGCCTGACTGGTCTTCTTTTAATGATTCTAATAGTTTTACATAATCATCTTTTGAAAGATCTTTCCGCAAAGCAGATTCAGTCTGGGCAAGCATTGTGGCCAATGGAGTTCTTAATTCATGAGAGGCATGATGAACAAAACTTTTCTGCGATTCGAATGCCTGATTCAATCTTTCAAGCATTGCGTTGAAATTTTTTGCAATTTGATTTATTTCATTATTTTCTTTACCAACATATATTCTTTCAAAAAGATTAAGCTCTGTTGTTTCCTGCATTTGAGTACTCAACTTTGCTAACGGTTTGAAAACTTGCCGAACGAATAAAAAAGAAAATAATAAAGTAATCAGCAATCCTGCAACAAATACTGCTCCTAAAATAAATTTTAATGTTCTCAGTTTAGTTAATCCATTTCTATCAATGGCTGAAACAAGAACATAAATCTTATTGTCAGTCATATACAATGCAGTACATTCTGTTATTCCAACTTTGTATCTGAATTCATATGTGGGTGCGTTTAGAATATTTTGCGCTAAAGACGAATTTAATTTTACAGATACTGAATCAGGTTCTTTGTATATAATATTATACGCAGAATCGAACATCGCTAATTTTTCATCACTAAAAAAATCGTTATGTACACCTGATAGTTTTTGTGATGAAGTATTTTTATCGTTTGATTTGGCACTTACAAATTCTTGATACAATTGATTGCCATCAGATCGTAAACGTTTGTAACAATCGCTTTCTCTATAATTATAATAAAGTATGTAGATAGATGCAGAACTTATAATTAAAATAAGTGCTACAAAGAAAGTAAACAGGGCCGCAAAGCGAAATTTCAAATTCATGCAAAACTTTTATATCATGTAATAGCCGAATCCCGGTTTGGTATGAATCAATTTAGTTTCAAACTTTTTATCGATCTTGTTTCGAAGAAAACTGATATACACTTCAATTGTATTGGTACCCGTATCAAAATTCAAGTCCCACACTTTTTCTAAAATTTCATGCTTTGATATTACTTTGTTTCTGTTGCTTGCAAGTAAGGTTAGCAACGAAAACTCTTTTGCAGTAAGTGGAATTTCTCCACCACCTCTTGTAACGGTTTTAGTAACAAAATCGATGTGAAGGTCTTCTACATCAATGAATTTAATATTAGATTCTTCGGAATCAGTCCTTTTCAACGAAACTTTAATACGTGCAAATAATTCATCAAAATGAAATGGTTTTACAATATAATCATCAGCTCCATAACCAAATGCATCAATCTTATCCTGCAATTCGCCCAATGCTGTCAGCATAATGATTGGAATATTTTTATTGGCTGCACGAAACTCTTTGCAAAGAGCCAATCCATTTTTATAAGGAAGATTTATATCCAATAAAACCAAAGAATACTGATGCTGACTAAATAATTTTTCAGCAACCTGACCATCATATGCCACATCAGTCTTATATCCATGATTATTTAATTCTTCCTGGATAACAAAACTTAATTTGGCTTCATCTTCCGCTAATAATATTCTGTATTCTTTTTCCATGATATAAAATTTAGAAAATTAAGAACACTTGGTTCGGTTTCAATAAACAAATCACAGCCACACTTTCAAAAGCTAGTGTGCATCAACTTCTTAATAACGTTCCGAAGCGCTACTTATTGTAATTGCTTAATTTGGCCGCTGCCTGCAATGTGCTGAGATATTTTAGGATTGCCTTTATAAAAAACATCGCCACTGCCGGCAATATTAATTTCGAGATTATTATCGGCAAATATTTTTACGTTTCCGCTACCAGCAATATGAATCTCTGCGTTTTCTGCCTTTAAGTTTTCAGCTTTATAATCGCCATGTCCGGCAATATGGATTTCTTCATTTTTTGTTTCGCCCGACAAAATAATATTCCCGCTACCGGCAATACTGGCTTTAACTTTTGGTGTATTAATTTGCAGATTAATATCACCACTACCTGCAATACTTAAATCAATATTATCAGCACCTGTAAATTTTTCATTGCCAATAATATTACCGCTACCAGCAAGATGTACTGCTTCTAATTTATCGGTATTGATATAAATTTTTATTGTTTTAGAAGAAACCAAATTTTCATGATCTCTTGATTTGATAATTAACCAATCACCTTCGTTTTCGATAATTATGTGCGACATTAAATTGTCATCTGCTTCTACTTTAACCATGGCAGACGAGCCCTTAGAAATTTCAACATCATAGCTTCCAGCCAGCTTTATTTTATTGGCTGAATGAATATTTCTTTCTTGTGTAACTATATTCCCATTGCCTTCAATTCTTCTACCAACAATTAAATCGCAACCTGATAAAAAGCCGGAAACAATAACCAATCCTAATAATATTTTTTTCATACGAGGTAATTATTAAGGAAAGGTAGAAAAAACATTCCTTAAATTATAACCATTCATCTTGCTGCATTAGCCGCTAATCAGCATAATTCTTTTACTTTTGCGCATGACTGAAAAAATTCTCATCCTCGACTTTGGCAGCCAATACACTCAACTCATTGCTCGTGCTGTAAGAGAAGCAAATGTGTATTGCGAAATCATTCCATATCATAAACAATTTTCGATTGATTCTAGTCTGAAAGGAATTATTTTAAGTGGCTCACCATTTAGCGTGAATGAAGAAAATGCGCCAACAGTCGACATTCTTTCATTCATTCAAAAATTACCTGTTCTTGGTGTTTGTTACGGTGCTCAATTGACGGCAAAAGAATTTGGTGGTAGAGTTGATAAAAGTAATAAACGCGAATATGGTCGTGCAAAAATGGACAGAATAAAAGATGATATTTTATTAAACGATGTTACTAATCATTCTCAAGTTTGGATGAGCCACAGCGATTCAATCGTTACATTACCAAATGGTTTTGAAATATTGGCAACTACCGAAAGTATTCCTGTTGCAGCTTTTAAAAAAACAACTACTGATACTTTTCCTCTTTATGGTTTACAATTTCATCCCGAAGTTTATCATTCAACTGAAGGAAAAAAAATAATTAAAAATTTTCTTGTCAACATTTGCGGTTGTCATCAAAACTGGACACCGGCATCCTTTGTTCATGAAACTGTTGAACAATTAAAAAAACAAATTGGCGATGCGCAAGTTATCATGGCATTAAGTGGTGGTGTTGATAGCACAGTAGCTGCAACCCTTATCAGCAAAGCGATTGGTAAAAATCTACATGGCATTTTTGTTGATAATGGTGTGTTACGCAAGGACGAATTTGAACAAGTTTTAGAAACATACAAACAATTAGATTTGAATGTTACAGGAATTGATTCTAAAAAATTATTTTATAAAGAGCTTGCCGGACATTCTGATCCTGAAACAAAAAGAAAAATAATCGGTAAATTATTTATTGATGTTTTTCAACAAGAAGCAAAAAAAGTTGAGGGTGTAAAATTTTTAGGGCAAGGAACTATTTATCCTGATGTGATCGAAAGTGTTAGTGTGCATGGTCCATCACAAACAATTAAATCGCATCATAATGTTGGTGGCTTACCTGCAAGCATGCATTTAAGTTTAGTTGAACCTTTGCGATTTTTGTTTAAAGATGAAGTAAGAAAAGTTGGATTAGAATTAGGCATTCCTGCAGAGATGATCAATCGACATCCTTTCCCTGGTCCGGGTTTGGCCATTAGAATTTTAGGAGATATCAATGAAGAAAAGGTAAAACTTTTACAAGCTGCCGATCAGATTTATATCAATGGTTTAAAAGAAGCAGGTTTGTACAAAAAAGTTTGGCAGGCAGGCACCATTTTATTGCCCGTTAAAAGTGTTGGTGTAATGGGCGACGAAAGAACTTACGAGTTTACAGTTGCATTGCGTGCCGTAACTTCTGTTGATGGAATGACTGCCGATTGGGCACATTTACCTTACGAATTTCTGGCAAATATTTCTAATGAAATAATAAATAATGTTCGCGGCATTAATCGTGTGGTGTACGACATCAGCAGCAAACCACCTGCAACGATTGAGTGGGAATAGTTTTTTGTTACCGGCTGCAAATCGTTGTGCAGCTTAAGTTGCGTCGCACACTTGTACGTTCTGTTCTAATTGAACAAAGAGTTGTAACGCTTAAAAAATTTCACTTATGAAATTAATTTATCGCATTTTATTATTTTTTTGTTTTGTATGTTCATCATTATTTTCTTTTGCACAAGCACAACCGAAAGTTTTTAAAATTGCTGTGTTCGCTCCTGTTTATCTAGATTCTGTTTTTGATGAAAATAATTATAAATCAAACATCAATAATATTCCAAAAGCTGTTTTACCTGGATTAGATTTTTACAATGGAGTTATGTTAGCAATTGATTCTTTACAACACGAAGGAGCACCAATCGAAGTTTTTATTTTCGATTCAAAAAATAAAAATGAAACTATTAATTCCATCATTCAAAAAAATACATTGAATGATGTTTCGTTGATCATTGCATCTTTCACAAATCGTACTGAAATAAAAACAGTAGCAGATTTTTCTTTGCAAAAAAAGATCCCATTAATTTCTTCCACTTTCCCAAATGATGGTGGCATAACTAACAATCCATATTTTGTTATTATCAATTCAACTTTAAAAACACACTGCGAAGAATTATACAAATTCATGCAGAAATATTATTCCACAGGAAATATTGTGATGGTCAGAAAGAAAGGAGTGGTTGAAGATATTATTCAATCTATATTTAATCAAACTGCAAGATCTACTCCATCAGTTCCTTTAAAAATAAAAACAGTTGAACTGAGTGATACATTCAACACAAAAAGTTTGTTGTTTTTGTTGGACAGCACAAAAAAGAATGTAGTTATTTGTGGCTCAATCGATGAAGCTTTTGGTTTGCGATTAGTAAGAACATTAAGCGCATCACCAGCCTATAGTTCTACAGTTATTGGAATGCCAACATGGGATGTTTTAAAAGATTTGGATAAGCCCGATTGTAAAGGCGTTGATATTATTTATTCTACTCCGTATAATTTTTCAAGAACAGATAAATTTTCTTTGGCCATCATTTCAAATTATAATACAAAATATGCAGGGCGGCCAACTGATATGGCTTTCAAAGGTTTTGAATCGATGTATCATTTTGCAAAATTGCTAGTAGCACACGGCAATAGTTTGAACAATTTTCTTTCAGATAAAAATTATAAAGTGTTCAATGATCTTGATATTCGTGCAGTAAAAAATAGATCAACTTTCGTTACTGATTATTTCGAAAACAAAAGATTGTATTTCATTAAAAAATCGGATGGAAATATAAAATCGATTTATTAGATAATTTGTTCGATTTAAAATTATCCTCAAAGCAAAGATTACAATTGCGTAATTTAGTACAAAAGAAAAATGATGGAACAAGACCTTTTTGAATTCTTGACTCTGAATAAAAAACTACTGCAAGAATATGTAGAAGTTCGCTTTAGCATTTTTAAATTAGAATTAATTAAAACCAGTTCGCAAATAAGTGGATTGATTATCTGGCTTATCATTTCTATTTTTCTACTATTTCTCATTTTTATTTTTGCTGGCATCACCATTGGTTTTTTGTTTGGCGAATTATTACATAGTAATGCTGCGGGTTTTGCAATAGCAACGGCAATCATTGTTTTGATAGCAATTCTGTTAACTGTTTTCAGAAAAAAATTATTTATCAATCCCATCATCAGGGTTTTAATAAAACAACATTCCAATGAAGACGAAGAAAAATAATATTTCTAGTTTGGATGAATTAGAGAGTGAAATCAATTCTCTGCATCAAAGAAAAGAGGTTATAGAAAATGATATCAACGAAAATTGGGATCATTTAAAAACTAATTTCCCTGCAATGTTGCGCCATTCAATTTTTAAAAAAGCAACAACCGAATTTCATAACAGTTGGGCACAAACCATATTTTCTATTCCTAAAGTGCAAGAGGCTGTTGGAAATACTTTAGAAAAAGTATCTGTAAAATTAGAAGAAGTTTTTTTACACTGGTTCGATAAAGTTTTTCCCAAAAAGGACTGAACTTTATTTTAAGAGTATTCCGATAATAAATAGTGCAGCCAGAATGTACATTACAACACTTACTTCTTTATAACGACCACTTAATACTTTCAATAAAACATAACTGATCATCCCAAAACTTATTCCTTCTGCAATGCTGTAAGTAAAAGGCATTATCACAATTGCTAAAAAAGCCGGTAATGAATTAGAAATGTCAGAAAAATCAATATTCCTTACTTCTGCCATCATCAATAATCCAACAATAATTAAAGCCGATGAAGTTGCTGCAGCAGGAATCATTGCAAACAAAGGCGCAAAAAATAATGACAATAAAAACATGATGGCAACAGTGAAAGTTGTTAATCCTGTTTTCCCGCCAGATGCAATACCGGCGGCACTTTCAATATAACAACTGATCACACTTGTTCCTAATATTCCGGCCGAAGTTGTTGCTACAGCATCCGATAATAATGCTTTTTTTACGTTAGGAATTTTTCCATCTTTCAATAACCCGGCAGCTGAACAACAACCAATTAAAGTTCCTACGGTATCAAATAAATTCACACTTAACAAAGTGAATAAAATGATCAACATATCCCATGAAAATATTTTAGAGAATTCCATCTTAAAAAAAACCGGAGCGATTGATGGCGGCAAACTCATTAATTTGCCACCATCCGGTAAATGAGTCAATCCTAATGGAATACCAACAATGGTTGCAACTAAAATTCCTATTAACAATGCAGCATTTATTTTTTTATATAATAATACAGCACTCATCAACAAACCAACAATTACAAGAATTGCTGCATGCGATTTCATATCACCCAACTTTACAATCACACCATC
>CAIQDX010000017.1 GCA_903870685.1 uncultured Chitinophagaceae bacterium
GTTGAAAGTGTTGTTTCATTCAATCCTGTTAAAGAAATACTTATTTCATCGTCCGATCCTAACACATAATTCTTTGGAGTAGCGATTCGAATATTTGGTTCAAATTCATTTCCGGGATTGCTGAAAAAATCAAAACCATACTGGTTTGTTTGTCTTTTTAAATTTGGAACTTCGATCACCCAAGTGCTATCTCTTAAAAATCCTGCAGTATCCTTAATTAAATTTTGTGTAGTGAATTTACTTTTCGAACCGGTTTGTAATTGAATCAATCTCTTTTTAAAACTATTTACCTGAGTTGGATTTAAACCCTTTTGTACCAACATATTCATGGCCTGAGTTTCTGATACACCTGATGTTTGAAACTGTTGCCAAATCTGCATGATTTGCTGATCGGACATTTGATCCACTTTCATGGAAGAAAAGCCGGAAGAATTTATTTGTTGTGCAATGGCAAACTGAGAGAACAACAAAAAAAATGTACAAACAAAAAGTTGTATATGCTTTTTAAATAAATGGAATTTCATTGCCAACGTATGATTAAACAAATATCGAAAATATTTTTAGTAAGGTTTTAATTATATATATAAAACGTGTGTAAATATAACCTTATTAAGCGAAAATCACAGCCCGTAACTAAATCCGATTCCGGAACCAACTGTTGTATTTGTTGTGAGACTTATTTTATTATTTTCTTTAGCTGATCGGAAATAAGCATTCAAATAAAGGTTATGAATCCATTGATAGGAAAAATTGATAAAGATTTCTTGTTGAGAATATTGATAATTGAATAAAAATGGTGTTAGGTAAGAAGGAGTAGTCAATCCCTGACTATATTGTTGATCAAGTGTGCCCGGACCACCTTTGCGAACGTATTGATATCTTATGAAACATTTCAATTTTGCAACAGGAGTATATTTTGCAGAGAAAATTATTCGATCAAAATTATTTCCCATCCAATCGCCTAAATAATAACCATGATTTGTATAAGTTTGCGACGGATTAATATTGGCGTAAACAAATGGGTTTACTCTTGTGTATTCTGCATTTAATGTAAGATCAGGAATGAAAATATCTGTTACCGATGCACCCAAATTAAATCCGAACTGATTACGATTTTCAGATTTGCTGAAAATTTTTGCGACTCTAATTTCATCAACAAATAATGTTGAATATAAGTGTGTATTCTTCAGCCAATTTCTGGAACTGATCTGAAAGAAAAACTGTCCGTTACTTCCCGCTGAAATATTATTACTGCTGGTGAGGTTATCATAAATTTTAAAAAACATAACCGGAATCAGATACCCAATATTCATCTGATCAGAATAAATAATAGATTCACCAATACTTATATCTGTTGTTTTATTAGCCTTAAAAGTAATAGTATGGGTTGCCATGTATTTTGGAACATAAATAATTCTTTGACCGGAATAAACATTATTACCCATTCCATAAGTTCGTGGCGAATCAACAACATCCGAATTAAGCCATGCATGCATGTATTGAAATTTCAACCAGGAAAAAGGTTGATAATCTAGCCGTATGTATGGATAAGCAGGAGACTTATCAGATAACACCATTCTGCCGTTCGCACCATAACCCCACAATAAATAATCTTGTCCGATGCTGATGGTTCCCTTCTTCCAGCTATAACCAATATTTGCTCTCAGGTCATTATAATTTAAATGTTGGTGACTACCGGTATCACTCAATAAAACATAACCGGGCTGCGACTCTTTAAATATGATACTGTCTTTACCTCTTCCATCTCTGCTTTCGCTGATATCGTTTGATGATAACTGAAAACCGATATGTTTTCCAATTCGTCCGTATAAATTAGCTCCAATGCTTTGATGGATATAATTTTTTTGCGAATTATAATTGCCATAGCCTTGAAAATACGGATCGGCATTCAACGAAAAATCTTTACTCTGAATATTAAATGTACGCCATCTTCCAACATTATCTTTTTTTAAAAATGACACAGGTGAAGAATTTTGTGTTGTATCGGCATCATTTGCATATTCCTGCAAATAAAATCGTAATTCTTTTTTTTCTGTTTGTGAAAGTTCATTGGAATGAAGCGAAACTTCCTGTAAACTTTTGGCAATATAAATTCGAGTGAGAGGTTTAATAACATCATCGAAATTTATTACACCTTTTTGAGCCATACGCGACAAATAATCGTACACTTCATTACGATAATTTTCCCAAACTACTTGACCATTTGTTTTCGATGAGATACAAACAGAAAGCAGCGTGATAAAAAAAAACAGTCTAATAATATGTACACTCTTTTTAGTACGCATTTTGATCGCCTCTGATAATATTGATGATTGTTTGAAGTATGATTTGATTATCGAGCCAAAAAGTCCACCGATGAATATAATACAAATCGAAATTAACTCTTTTCTGCATGCTGCCATGAACGCGTGTTTCACCCCTACATCCGTTAACCTGCGCCCAGCCTGAGATTCCAGGCTTTACAACGTGACGCAACATGTAATTTTCTACAGTATGCATCGATTGAATATTAAGTGGCGTAGGATGAGGTCGCGGACCAACAACCGACATATTACCTAACAATACATTCCAGAATTGGGGTAATTCATCCATATTGGTTCGTCTTAAATAATATCCGAAAGTTGTGATACGAGAATCATTTTTTGAAGCCTGATGATAGAATCCGTTTTTATCAATATCCGAACTGCTTGCAACCATAGTTCGAAATTTGTAACAAATTATTTTTTCATTATTCAATCCCCATCTTTCCTGTTTAAAGATTGCGGGGCCTTTGGATGTGAGTTTAATAATAAATGCAATCAATGGTAAAAGCCAGAATCCCAATATTAAAAAAAAGGCAAGAGAGAAACATATATCAAAAAGGCGTTTTAAAAATTTGTTTTCGCTTTTATCCAAAGGAAGTGATCGAACATTTATCACCGGCACCAAGCCAATATTATTTACCTGAATTGATGAAGATGCGTATTGATCAAGGTCAGGTATTAACCTCACTTTTGTAGAATAAAAATCGCAAACTTGAATGCATTGTTGAATCTGATTATTTTGAGTATTGGGCAATGCAATTACAACTTCATCAACAACATGTTCTTTTAATACATTGCTTAGGTCATCTACTTTTCCCATATACAAGCAACCATTAAGTTTGGAAACAGTATTGTCTAAAAAGCCGATACATTTATAACCATAGTAATAATATTTATTAATGGTTTCGTACAGATCAAGTGCTGACGCTGTTGAGCCAACAATAATGATATTATCGAATAATTTACCTTGATAAATTGCCGAATGGAGATATTTTCTGATAACATACTTTGTGATGGTCATTAATAAAAAAAGGATGCATAAGAAACATAAAAACAGATAAGCGCTAAAGTGGAAAAAATTGTTCAAAAAAAAGGACGCCGAACTTATTAAAATAGTAAAAAGTATAATTGTATAAATGATGAAAATAATTTCTTCGGAATATTTATTGGATCTTCTGTCAGCGTATAATTTTGAAAAGGATGTGGAAATATACCAGGCAATTAATGCAATTGGAATAAATAAATAATGAGTTGGTGTTGATACAAAAATGTTTTTTTCTGACGTCAGGCTTAATGCTGCAATAAAAGAAATGGCAACTATTGGCGCATCAATTATATAACGAAGTGTTGTATATCGGTTGTAAGATTTCGCCATAAAATTTTTCAAGAATTCAACTTTCTGTTACTAACTTATTCATCACTGAAATGTAAGAATCTGTTATAATATCCCAATTATATTTTTCTGTTAAACCATTTCGGGAAGTATTCCTTAATCTATTAACAAGATTATGATTTAGTTCAAAATGTTGTATCGAATCAGCTAAGGATGCAACATTCTTTTCAAAAAAGAAACCATATTCTCCATTTGAAAGCATTTCATTATTGAAAGCGGTATTTAATGCTAAAACAGCACACCCGCAAGCCATCGCTTTCAACATAGTTGGATTTGTCCCCCCAAATTCATGACCATGTATATAGGTATAACAGTTATGATATAATTCTGCTAATATCTCACTATTTTTTATATATCCCAAGAATATAATACTTGAATTAGCTTTAGATTTTATGTTATCGGCATATTTATCTGCATATGGCACGTCACCAACTATGACAAGTTTCTTTGATGACCTTGATTTGACGAACCCATCAACAATTAAATCGGCATTATTATCCGGAATTAATCTTCCTACAATAAGATAATACTCTTGGGCCTTAATATTAAACTGATCAATTAAAGCAGCATTTTGGGAATACCTGATATTTGCTCCATATGCAATAACTGTCGACTCTTTATTAAACTCAAGTAAATAAACTTTTCGCATTTCTTCTGCATCAGTTATAATTGCA
Organism: uncultured Chitinophagaceae bacterium; assembly: GCA_903870685.1. Taxonomy (GTDB): domain Bacteria; phylum Bacteroidota; class Bacteroidia; order Chitinophagales; family Chitinophagaceae; genus CAIQDX01. Next base: position 4,392 of record CAIQDX010000017.1, read on the forward strand.
TCATACAATTTTGTGGCAAGTTTTGCAGAAAAATAAAAATATTTAGAACCCAATCCTTTCCACTTTGGTCGTAACCATTCCAATCCATCAACATTGATCAAGGTTGGTTTATGAAAAAGTTTTGATATCAGTCCAAATGGTCCGTTTGCAGCATTTACTGTTAATATGATATCCGTTTTTGTACAACAAGCATGTATCATCGAGAATAAAGAATGGATCAATTGACTCAAGCTTTTTGTCTCGATCGTTGGCATATACACCAACTCAATTCCATTAACGTATTTTGGGTGAGAATCAAATAGATTTTTATGACAATAAACTTTTACCTGAATATTTTTTTGTACAAGTCGTTCTGATAATTCTTTTACAAATGTTTCATATCCGCTATAAACATAAGGATAACCTCTAGACCCAATGATTGCAATCTTCATGCGAATATTTTTATCAGTTCTTCTTTAAATTTTTTTTGCGAAAAATTTTCTTCAACTCTTTTACGAGCTAAAATTCCCATTTGTTTTCTTTGTGCAGAATTTAATATCAATTCTTCCATCAAGTTAGCAGCTTTTTGCAAATCATTGATTGGAATAAAAATTCCTGTTCTGCTTTCTTCTATCATTTCTATCGATCCTCCCTGAAAAGTAGCAACTACAGCCTTTCCGACGGCCATTGCTTCTAATACAACTGTCGGAAGCGGATCAGGCAAAATTGAAGGAAGAACAAAAACGTCTAACCCGTGAAGTACATTATTTACATCATTTCTAAATCCAAGTAAAAAAACTTTATCCTCGATTTTTTCTTCTTTTATTATTTTTTTGAATGAATCAATTA
>CAIQDX010000018.1 GCA_903870685.1 uncultured Chitinophagaceae bacterium
AAACGTTTTATTCCGCGCTGACCCATTAATTCTTTTTCATAGGTTTTTTCTAATCCGGTTACACCTGCATAATCTCCCATTTCATAACCTTCATCTTTATGCCTGCGAAGAAATGCAGTATCAACTTCATTTAAATAACCCAACACATTTGCTGCGGTGCTGTAAGGATAAATTCTTGCTGAACGTTCGCTTAAAATAAATCCAGGAAATTTATACATGTTCTCGTTAAGCTTGGCATATAATTCGGGAGATAACAATGGTTCGAAAACACTTGAACGAACAGATGTGTTTTTGAAAATAATATCTCTCATTCTTTTTTTATACTCTGAAGTATCGATGTTTAAGAGAGTGCATAACGTTAAAGTATCAGTGCCTTTAGATTCGGATGGCGTTACCACCAAATCGAACATGATGGTATTTTCTAAAAGGCTTCTTTTTTTTCTGTCGAAGATGATACCTCTGTCAGGATAAATTACTTTTCTAAAAATCGCATTACTTTCTGCAGCCATTCTGTATTTTGGAGAAAAAATTTGCAAGTTGATTAACTGTGCAACGATGACAATAAATACTGCCGCAAAAATAATTTGAATTACTCTGCTTCTGCTTTGATTGTATGCCGACATATTGGTTTAAGAAAATTATGTAGTGAGATGATCTATTACAAAGTTGGGGATTACAAATCGATAATACAATATTGTTTGATAAAATACTTATTCAGCAATGTTAATATAGAAATGTGTTGCCATGAAAATAATTGTAGAAGAGTGCGACGCGACCGCTGTCCATAAGATTTTTACAGCTGGCTACAGAAAATAAATTTTTGTTTATGCATTAGTTCTGAATCTTGCTTTGCGGAAGAAAAGCATTTCTGAAACGAAAATGAGTAATAGACTGATAACCGTTGTAGCTATAACTTTCCCCAAAAAATATAAAAAGTTTCCAAACTGCAACCATTCGATCAAAACCAAATAAAAGTGATGACAAAACGTGAGCAAAAAAACATACAAACTGTAAGGTGCCCATCCCATACTTTTTATGGAAGGTTCGATATAACTCTGTTCGGTTGTTTCTTGTGGAATTAATAAGTTCAATAAAAACGGTCGGAAGAAAGCAATTAAAACACAAGGTGCGGCATGTAATCCGGGTGTTCCAGAAAAATAATCTAAAGTTATTCCTAAAGCAAAACCAACTAACAATAATAAAAATCGGTTGATATTAAATGGTAACCAAAGGATGTATAAAAAGTATAAATAAGGAATTATGAATTGATGTAAAGGTGGAATATTATTCAGCACAAATACTTGCAATGAAATGAACAGAATGAAACGGACAATATTTTTTACAACGCTATTCATTTGCTTTTATCTTCTTATTTTCTAAAGTAATTTGCTCGGTATAACGAACATTCTCTATGATATAAACATACTGCAGATTGAAAAAATTAGTTGCGGTTTTTACTTTTAATGTATAAAAATTAGAGGTTGGGTCAATCGTAAAATCGGCAACAGTTCCAATCATTATTTTTGCAGGATAATTAGCCGAATAATTACTGGTAACAATTGAATCTCCTTTCTTAACCTGTGCGCCTTTTGAAATATTTTTTAAAGTTAGATAAGAAGGATCAACGCCATCCCATTCAATACTTCCTGCATTAAAATCTTTTTTCAGCATCGCACTTACTTTACTGTTGCGATGCAATAAACTCATTACTCTGCAATAGTTATCGCTTACTTCATTAACAACACCAACAATACCTTGCGGACTAACAACGCTCATACCCTTCTTTACACCTTGCAAGCTTCCTCTTTCTAAAGTGAGATAATTTGTTTGCAATGTTACTGTACTGCCCACTACTCTTGCAGGTAAATAATGAAATTTGCGATAACGATTCAACGAATCTTTACTTAAAGAATCTATTACAGTTTTTCTGCTGCTATCCGGAACAATAAAATTTGATTGTAACTCATTTCGCAACATTACATTTTCAGCAGTAAGTTGACGATTGATTTCTGTTAATCGGAAGTAAGAATAAAAATTATCGAACTGCTTATTTATTTTTCCTGTTACTTCATTTGCAGCTGATGCAAAAAATGCTTCGTGTGTTAAACTGTTTCGGCTCAGCATCACAATACAAAATATTTGCAATGCCAGGAAGCAAAGGAGTGTAAAATAATTTTGTATGAAAAGAAAAATATTCTTAATTAAAACAAATAAAAAAATCTAAAAACTAAACGTAGAATTTCTTGTTTTAGTTTTTAGATTTTAGTTTTTTTATTTTTTATCTCATAATGAAAGGAAAATTCTGATAATTTTTTAAAGCTAATCCTGTTCCTCTTACCACGCTTTTCAATGGATCGTCGGCAACATGAACAGGCAATTTAATTTTATCACTTAAACGCTTGTCTAATCCACGAAGTAAAGCACCACCACCAGTTAAATACAAACCTCTTTTATAAATATCTGATGCTAATTCGGGTGGTGTTGTTTCCAATGCTTTTAAAATTGCTTCTTCAATTTTAAAAATACTTTTATCTAAAGCTTCTGCAATTTCCTGATAGCTAACCATGATTTGTTTTGGAATACCTGTAACCAAATCACGACCATTTACAGGAAGATCATCAGGAGGATTATCCAAATCTTTCATTGCAGCACCTACATTAATTTTTATTTGTTCGGCAGTACGTTCACCAATTAATAAACTATGATAACGACGTAGTGCTTCCATAATATCTGCAGTAAATTCATCACCTGCAATTCTTATTGATTGATCGCAAACAATTCCTGCCAATGCAATAACAGTAATACCAGTTGTACCACCACCAATATCGATGATCATATTTCCAACAGGTTCTTCCACATCAATTCCAATACCCAGTGCAGCAGCCATTGGCTCATGAATCATATAAACTTCTTTAGCACCTGCTTGTTCAGCGCTATCACGAACGGCACGTTTTTCAACTTCGGTAATAGATGAAGGAATACAAATAACCATTCTCCAACTAGGCGGGAATAATGGTTTTTTTGGATAAACTAATTTTATCAACTCACGGATCATCAATTCTGCAGCATTAAAATCGGCAATTACACCATCCTTCAACGGACGAACAGTTCTGATACTTTCGTGTGTTTTTTCGTGCATCAACAAAGCCTTCTTACCAACGGCCAATACTTCTTTAGGATTATTACGATTTAATGCAATAATACTTGGCTCGTTTACCACAATTTCATCATTATGAATAATAAGGGTGTTGGCTGTACCCAAATCAATAGCAATCTCCTGTGTAAAAAAATTAAAAAGCGACATATATTTTAAATAATCAGAGTATGTGAATTAATGGTTGCAAAGGTGAAAGAAAATAATGGAATTAACAAGGCTTAAAATGCCGATTTTTCTGGGTTTGTAGTTGATATTAACAAACAATATGGTTATAATAAGAAGAATTTTATTTGGTGACAAGCAGATATTTCTTTATTCAACAAGTGTTGCGTCGCACCCTTCAACGTTTGGTAATGCTATTCAACTGTATTCTTTCACTCAAATTCATACCCAATATCTTTTCTAAAATACATGCCATCAAAATGTATTTGTTCTAATATTTTTTTCGATTTATTTGCAGCATCAGCAATAGTTTCAGCAAAAGAAGTAACTGCTAAAACTCTTCCTCCATTGGTTACGATATCATCATCAACTTGTTTTGTTCCCGCATGAAAAATAATAGAATCATTATTCATTTTCAAATTTTCAAATCCGCTAATTTTCAAATTCTTTTTATAATCACTGGGATAACCACCACTTACCGCAACAACTGTTGCATATTTTTTTTCATCAAAATAAATATTGGCATCGATCAATGTTCCGTTATCCATTGCTGCAAATAAAGAAACAAGATCTGTTTGTAATCTTGGTATCACCACTTCAGTTTCAGGATCACCCATGCGGCAATTATATTCAATCACCAATGGTTCATCATTCACTTTTATCAAACCAAAAAAAATAAAACCATTATAAACTAAATTTTCTTTTTGTAATCCAGCAACAGTTGGCTTAATAATTCGTTCTTCAACTTTTTGCATAAACACATCATCTACAAATGGAACAGGGCTTACACAGCCCATCCCGCCTGTGTTTGGGCCGATATCGCCTTCGCCGATTCTTTTATAATCTTTCGCATGACCAATGATTTGATAATCTTTTCCATCCGTTAAAACAAAAACACTTACTTCGATGCCATCTAAAAATTCTTCAACAACAACTTTAGTACTTGCATCACCAAATTGTTTGTTGATGATCATTTCTTCAAATACTTGTAATGCTTCATTATGATCATTACAAATAACAACACCTTTTCCTGCAGCTAATCCATCTGCTTTTAAAACAATTGGTAAACTGTGTTGTGCTAAATATTTTTTTCCGTTTTCAAAATTTTCTTTGGTGAATTCGGTATAACCTGCAGTTGGAATTTTATGTCGCTGCATAAATTTTTTAGAGAAAGATTTACTTCCTTCTAATTGCGCCGCTTCTTTGGAAGGACCAACAACAATAATATTTTTTAATGCTTCATCATTTTTAAAATAATCAAACGCACCATTTACCAATGGCTCTTCAGGACCCACCACCAACATGTTTATTTTATTATCAATACAGAATTTTTTTTGTGCATTGAAATCATTAATGCCAATAGAAACATTTGTTCCAAACTGCGCTGTGCCTGCATTTCCCGGAGCAATAAATAATTTATCGCAGTGATGGCTCTTTGCCATTTTCCAAGACAATGCATGCTCTCTACCGCCGGAACCCAATAAAAGAATATTCATGAACTTTTAAATTAGAATTGAAAGTGCTGCGAAAGTACAATTCAGAAACTTACTTCCAATAAAAAAGAGCATTCAATCTTCGAATGCTCTTTTAAATGAAATATTTTATTTTTTATTCGCTTTTAGTTTCACCAAGCACATAACTTTTTTCAGGTAGACTTTTTGAAATTAAAATGTATAATAAAAGAAACACACACAAAATGCCGATGAAAAGCCAATAGTAATCTGCACCAATAAACTTTGAGAAGAATCCCTTGCTTGCGATGCTGTTATTTACGTAAGCTGTAAATAAATTACCAACTGCAACAGTTAATAACCAAATCGCACTCATAGTACTTTTCATTGACTTTGGAGATTGCGTGTAAGCATATTCCAATCCGGTGATAGAAACTAAAACTTCAGCTGCAGATAAAATAGAGTATGCTAAAATTTGCCACCATACTGATGGATGAAAGCCTTTGTCCACTTGTGTTTGAAGCAAAGCAATAATTGTAAAAGAAACGCCGGTTAAAAATAAACCTGCACCAATTTTTCTTAGTGGAGAACATTTAATTCCCAGTTTTTCAAAGAAAGGATATACTCCATAAGTAAAAACAGGAATAAGCATTAAAAGAAATAATGGATTTACAGTTTGAATTTGTTCAGGTAAAAAAGTATAACCAAAAATATTAAGATCTAATTTAGTTGCCTGCAATACCCACTCTGAAAGATTCTGATCCCACATTGCCCAAAAAATTGGAATGAATGCAAAAACCATCAACACTCTATAAACTGCTCTCACACCATCAATGGATTCAGGCGAATATTTTTTTCCAACTACTTCCCAAACTGTTTTTCCATTTCTGTTACTCAATAATGCAGCAAAAACACTAATAGTAATAAAAAAGAAATTCTCTTTTTTAACGCCTGATGGAGGAACTTTTACATATCGTTTTCTGCCCGACCAAAATATAATTGTTGCCAGACACATTAAAATACCGGGTAAGCCAAATGCAATGGGAGCGCCATATTTATTGTACAAAATAGGAATGATCATTGTTGAAAAAACAGAGCCGGCATTGATACTGAAATAAAACCAACCATATACTTTACTCATCAAACTTTGGTTGCTTTTATCGAATTGATCACCCACGTTGGCAGATACGCAAGATTTAATTCCACCAGCAGAAACAGCAATAACAACCAACCCAACAGTAAACATATTTAAATCATGAGTTGATAAAGCAAGAATTAAATTTCCGATAGAATATAAAATAGATACATAAAATATAACAATGTATTTTCCCAAAAACCAATCTGCTAATATTCCACCAACTAAAGGCATCACATAAGCTAGTGAAACAAATATGTGTGTTTGTTCATTACTTCTTGCTTCAGCAAATGCAGTTAGTGCCGGGTTATGTGTTGGATTAAAAAATTGAGCAACTAAAAATGTTGCAAGGATTGATCTTATGCCATAAAAGCTAAAACGTTCTGCAGCTTCGTTCCCAATAATAAATGGAACTGCTTTTGGCATTTTTGGTTTTTGATTTACATCTTGTACTTCATTCATATAGCGGTGTTTTAAGTTTTAAAGATATTGGAAAATAGTTTTCAAAAACATTTTTGAACTTATGATCAACTCAGTATCTTGTATAAAATTTGCTGCTATGTCTGAAAAAAAAATATTTAAACCTTTTGTTGCTCCCGAATCAATCATGAAGGAGTTTACTCTTAAAGCTATTTTAGTTGGATGTGTATTCGGAATAATTTTTGGCGCTGCTACAGTTTATTTAGCATTAAAAGCAGGACTCACAGTTTCTGCATCAATTCCAATTGCAGTAATGTCGATTTTATTAGGCAAACTTTTTTTAAGGACAACTATTCTCGAAAATAATATTATTCAAACCACAGGATCTGCGAGCGAAAGTATCGCAGCAGGTGTCGTTTTTACGTTGCCGGGATTTTTATTTTTAACCGAACCTGCCAGTGCCAATTTTTTTAATTACTGGACCATTTTAACGCTGGCAATCTTTGGCGGAATATTAGGAACATTAATGATGATTCCTTTGCGAAAAGCATTAATCGTAAAAGAACATGATACATTACCTTATCCGGAAGGAACTGCTTGTGCATCTGTTTTAAAAGCAGGAGAGAAGGGTGGAAGTCTTGCCCAGACAGCATTATACGGTGTTGGCTTTGCATTGGTATATGCATTGCTTCAAAAGGTATTTAATATAATTGCTGAAACACCATCGTTCATGACGAAGCAAGTAAATCGTTTTTATCCTTCAGCAAAAATCAGTGGAGAGATCACTCCGGAATATATGGGCGTTGGTTATATTATTGGTCCAAAAATTTCGGGTGTATTGGTTGCAGGAGGTGTTTTAAGTTGGTTTGTTTTCACACCTTTATTAGCAACATTAGTTCCATCTGATACAATCGCATTACAATTAGTTAAACTGGGTTATTTAAGTGGATTAAATAAAGATGGCGGTCCAGGTGGATGGAATGCGTTGACACATACGTTCAATGATTATAGTGTTGCCATCTATCGTGCATACATTCGTCAGATCGGTGCAGGAGCTGTTGCAGCAGGAGGTTTCATCACTTTATTTAAAACCATTCCAACAATTATTTCTTCTTTCAAAGGAAGTATCAGTTCATTAAAAAAAGAAGGTGAAAACGGAACAACAGTTTTAAGAACTGAAAGAGATCTGTCAATAAAAATTGTTGGAATAGGAAGTGTTGTATTGATTTTATTGATGACGATTTTGCCACAAGTTCCTGGCGATAGTATTTTAAGTAAGTTATTATTGGGTGTTTTAGTAATTGTATTCGGTGCTTTTTTTGTTACCGTTTCTTCTCGAATTGTTGGATTGATTGGCAGTTCAAATAATCCAATCAGCGGTATGACGATCGCCACTTTAATGGGAACATGTTTAGTTTTTATTGCAGTAGGTTGGACAGGAAAAGTTTATGAACCAATGGCATTGGTTGTTGGCGGAATGATTTGTATTGCTGCAGCAAATGCCGGCGCAACTTCACAAGATTTAAAAACAGGATACATTGTTGGTGCTACCCCAAAATATCAACAGATCGCATTATTTATTGGTGTGATCGTTTCTTCCATTGCAATTGGGGGAACTGTAAAAATCTTAGATACACCAACACAGCAAATGCTTGCGCAAGGAATTCATCATGCAATCGGTACCGACCTGTATCCTGCGCCACAAGGCACTTTGATGGCAACTTTGGTAAAAGGAATTTTATCATTCAATCTGGATTGGCAATTTGTTTTAGTAGGAGTGGCCATTGCATTTGTGATGGAACTATGCGGTATTAAAGCATTAAGTTTTGCTATTGGAATTTATTTACCATTAAGTACAACGTTCCCCATTTTTATTGGTGGAGCTATTCGTGGAATTGCTGAAGCAAGAAAGAAAAAGAAAGGCATTGTTGAAGAGGAAGAAGATCTTGGTAAAGGAAATTTATTTGCAACCGGTTTAGTTGCTGGTGGTGCAGTTGGGGGCGTAATTGTTGCAATGTTATTTGCATTTGATGGTGTTCGATCTGTGATTGAAAAATTAAGCGTTGAGCATGGAATGAAAGCAGCATTAGGCGAAACCGGTTTCTTTATTTTAGGTGTTGCTTTCTTTGCATTAATGGGAGCAACATTGTATCGCGTTGCATTGAAAAAAGAATAAACTATTGTACAGAATTTAGTACTTCAATATATTTTTTGATAATTATTTTCCAATCATGCTGTTGTGCCCATTGCAATGATTGATTTGAATAAGTTGAATAATTATTTAAGATCTCAGTGATGGCTTCAACAACTGATTGACTGTTTTTTGGGTCAACCAAAATGCCGTTGAAATTATTTTTTATAGCATCAGTGATTCCGCTGAAGTTGCTGCCAATCGCGGGTTTGCCCATTGCATTGGCTTCAAGAATTGCAATACCAAAACCTTCAAAATCACCTTGGCTGGTATGATTGCTCAACATTATTTTGATGGTTGATTGATCCAATATTTTTATTAATTCATTTCTTTCTATCATTCTATGAAAAATAATTTTATCTGAAATATTTAGTGATTGCGCAAGTTCTAATAACCTTGCTTTCATTAACGGTTTTCCAACAATGTGATAAAAAGTATTTGGATATACTTTTAAAATATCCGGTAAAGCATTAATTAAATTTTCTTGTCCTTTTCTTTCACTAACAGTTCCGATCGTAATGAGTTGAAGAGGATTGAATGATTCAATTTTGTTGGGTTGCAGATGAAACTCATCAATATTAATTCCATTTGGAATGATTGTACTTGGAATTTTATTTAGAATAATTTGAGGGATAAAACTTTTGGTATAATTGGAAACAGCAATTATAGAATCTGATTTTTTTAAAGCTGCAAAAAATAATTTTTTAAGGATGCTGTTTTTTAAATCTAGTTCTGTTCCATGAACGATTGAAATTATTTTTTTAGAATTAAATTTTAATTTAAGAAGAAGGATTAACCATATTGAAAATTTTCCTGAGCAAAAAATAATGTCACAATCTTTTGCAGATGAAAGTGATGAGAAAATTCTTTTGAAATATGTTTTTAAAATATTTCTCTGTCTTTTAATTAGAATTGCTTGGAATGGAATTGTATTTGCAAAATCAGTAATTTTTTTTCGATCAATATCAATCACATCTGCCACTACTTTAACATCAAAATGTTCTTGATAAAAATGTAACGCAAGTTGGTAAGCATGATTGCCAATACCACCAGACCCTGGCGGAAATTCACTTGCAATAATTAATATCTTTTTTTTCATCACCATCTTGTAAAGAAACTAAAAAAAGTTTTTTTAAAGTGTAAGGATTATTTATGTAATAATATAAAATAAAAAGGGACAATTTTAATTTGTCCCTTTCTTTGATTCTCAATTTATAGTTTTCCATTTTTTATTTCTTCAACAACACCCGGATCAAGTAGGGTGGTTGTATCTCCAAGATTTTCTGTTTCGCCTTCGGCAATCTTTCTTAAAATTCTTCGCATGATTTTTCCGCTTCTTGTTTTAGGCAAACCGCTGACGAATTGAATTTTATCAGGCTTTGCAATAGCACCAATAATTCTGGTAACTGTTTGATGAATATCTTTTCTAATCAAGTCAGCAGTGCCGTGTGTATTTTGTGCATGAGAACCTTGATAGATAACAAATGCATAAATGCCTTGTCCTTTAATATCGTGCGGATAACCTACTACAGCACTTTCCACAACATTAGCATGCATGTTAATTGCGTTTTCAACTTCAGCAGTACCGATACGATGTCCACTAACATTTAATACATCATCAACACGACCAGTAATTCTGAAATTACCATCTTCATCTTTTAATGCGCCATCACCGGTAAAATATAAATTATCGTATGTTGCAAAATAATTTGTACGACATCTTTCATGGTCACCATAAGTTGTACGAATTGTTGAAGGCCATGGAGTTCTGATACATAAGTTTCCTTTATAAACCCCATCTTCTTTTTCTGCGATTTCAGCGCCTTTATCATCCACTAATATAGGTTCTACGCCAGGCAATGGAAGTGTTGCCCAGCTTGCTTTTGCTGGGGTAATTCCTGCGAGGTTGGAAATTAAAATTCCACCTGTTTCAGTTTGCCACCAAGTGTCAACAATTGGACAACGGTTTTTACCGATATTATCATCATACCAATGCCATGCTTCTTCATTAATAGGTTCGCCAACTGTTCCTAAAACTTTTAAACTGCTAAGATCGTGTCCATGAACCGGGCCCAAACCAAAGCCCATCAAGCTTCTTATCGCAGTAGGTGCAGTGTATAAAATATTTACTTTGTATTTATCGATGATGTTCCAGAATCTTCCTGCATCAGGCCATGTTGGAATTCCTTCAAACATTAAAGTAGTAGCACCGGCACTTAATGGACCATATAAAATATAACTATGTCCAGTTATCCAACCAATATCAGCAGTACAAAAATGAATGTCGCCTCGTTGATACTGAAACACGTTTATAAAAGTGTAATTAGTAAATAACATATAACCGGCACAAGAATGTACAACACCCTTTGGTTTACCTGTTGAACCGGAGGTGTATAAAATAAATAAGGGATCTTCTGCATCCATTTCTTCTGCTGGAAAATCAGTTAATCCTAAAGTTTCTACTTTTTTAATTTCATCTTCCCACCAAACATCTCTTCCTTTAATCATTGAAACAGCAGTTCTTGTTCTTGTAGTTACAATAACTTTTTTTACAATTCTGTTTCCAATTAAAGCATCATCGATTACACTTTTTAAAGGAATATCTTTTTGTCCGCGATAAGCACCATCGCATGTAACAATGTATTCTGCTTGAGCATCGTATAAACGATCGGCAATACTTTGTGCGGAAAATCCACCAAACACCACTGAATGAATGGCACCAACTCTTGCACAAGCTAAAACTGCGATTGCTAATTCGGGAATCATTCCCATATAAATACAAACACGATCTCCTTTTTTTACACCATTGTTTTTTAAAACATGAGAGAACTGACAAACCTTTTCATATAATTTTCTATAAGTAAGAATTCTGTGATGTTCTTCGGGATCATTCGGCTCCCAAATTAAAGCCGGGGTATCACCATATTTTTCTAAATGTCTATCTAAACAATTTTCAGTGATATTAAGTTTAGCACCTTTAAACCATTCAATTTTAGGTTCTTTAAAATTCCAATTAAGAGTAGTGTGCCACTTTTTTTTCCAAGTAAAATGTTCAGCAATAGTTGACCAAAATTCGGCTGGATCATCGATGCTTCGTTTGTAATCTGCTTGATATTGTTCAAAGCTTTTAATTTGATAAGGGTATGACATAAGAATCGTTTTTATGAACACTCTAAGTAAAGCAGAAAAATCTATTATCGCAATTTTTTAAAAACTATATTTTGCTAAATTGATATATTCTTGCTAACTTGGTATACTAACTGTAAAAAGCTTCCATTATGAAAATACGATTTTGCCCGAAATGTAAAAGCGATGAAATTACGAAAAGTGGTATTGTTAAAGAGAGACAGCGCTATCATTGCAAAAAATGTAAATACCATTTTTCAGTTGAAAAAGAAGGTAAAAGTATTGATCCGTATTATGTTATTAAAGCTCTACAGTTACATATTGAAGGTGTTACTTATCGAGAAATCGAAAGAATATTAGGGGTTAGTCATGTGAGCGTTATGAATTGGGTAAAAAAGTATAAAATAAAGGCACCAGAAAATTACGATTATCATCCAACATACAAAGTTCTAACATTGACTGAACTATCAGCGTTTATGGCTAATCCACTCAATTTAAAAAATTCAGGAATGATGATAACTGAACTTGGTGATAAATACATGATGATAAAATGGGAGCGTTTAAAATCAGTTTGATTTAATGTCTATTTATTTTCTTTTTTTAAAATCATTTTAATATACACTTACCGTATCTATACCAGGCAAGCCAATTTCTATCATCTTTCTAATTAGGTTCGGTAAACGATTCAAATCCCTTATTACAAACAAAAAACGCTTGCCATGAAAAAAAACGTTCTTTTATTTATTGTTTTTGCTTTACTAACAGTTGTGTTAGTAAATGCTCAAAGTACTTCAACACCAACAAAACCTACTGAAAAAAAGGCCGAAGCTGCACCAGTTTTTGGTATTAAGTTTTCAGGGTTTATTAGAAACGATGTATTTTATGATTCTCGTCAGGTAACTTCTGCAAGACCTGCAAATCAGGGTGATTTATTATTATACCCTGTCAATGTATCTAATGATATTAATGGAAATGATGTTAATGCCGCTCCTTCATTTTCAATGCTATCTATTACTTCCCGATTAACAGGTAATGTAACTGGTCCTGATGCCTTTGGTGCAAAAACTTCAGGAATCTTAGAAGCTGAATTTTTTGGAAATGCAAACGGTAATGAAAACGTAATGCGTTTGCGTCATGCTTATGCAAAACTTGATTGGGAAAATACACAACTAGCATTTGGCCAATATTGGCATCCATTATTTGTTACAGATTGTTATCCTGGTGTTGTTAGTTTTAACACAGGTATTCCATTTCAACCTTTTGCAAGAAACCCTCAAATTCGTTTAACACAAAAATTAGGAGGTGGTGTTAATTTAATATTAGCAGCAATTTCGCAAACAGAAGCTTTTGTTAGTCCTGGTTCAAGCACTGGTATTGCTTTAGGCACATCAGCTGCTTCACAGGCATTTATTAATGATGCAGTAATCCCAAATCTCCATGCACAATTGCAATATAAAAGCAAAACATTTTTAGCCGGTGCTGCATTTGATTATAAATCATTACGACCCGCTCTAAAAACGTCAACAAATGTTTCAACAAATGAAAAAGTAAATAGTACAACATTTGAATTGTATGCAAAGTTGACAACAAAAGATGTTGTTGTAAAAGCAGAATATGTTGCAGGACAAAACATGTATGATCATTTAATGTTTGGAGGTTATTTGGCTTATGGAACTGCTCCAAATATTACTTATAAACCAATGGGTGTTACTTCTTATTGGTTTGATATTGCAGGAACAGGTAAGAATGTAATTCCTGGATTATTTATTGGATATGCAAAGAATAATGGTGCTTCAGATCCTGGTGCTGTTTTGGCTTACGCCAGATCAGTTGCTGTAAGTGGAGCTTCTATTGATAACGTTTTACGTGTTGCTCCAAGAATGGAATTCGTTTCAGGTAAATTTAAATTCGGAACTGAAATAGAAATAACATCAGCCGGATATGGTACTGCGGGTACAGATGGAAAAGTAGCCGGAAATATTACCAATGTAAGTAATACAAGATTATTATTTATTACTTCATATTCATTCTAAATTATTATCTTGATTTATCAAAACAAAACTTGCCACATGAATAACAACAACGAAACAAAAGGTATCTGGAAGGTGATCGGAGCATCATCGTTAGGAACCTTAATTGAATGGTATGATTTCTACATTTTCGGAAGTCTTGCCGTTGTAATTGCAAATCAGTTTTTCCCAAAAACTAATCCCACTGCGGCTTTGCTTTCAACATTAGCAACATTCGCTGCAGGTTTTATCGTTCGCCCATTTGGTGCTTTGGTGTTTGGAAGATTAGGAGATCTAGTTGGTCGTAAATATACTTTCCTGTTAACACTTGTTTTAATGGGAGGATCAACTTTCGCGATAGGATGTATTCCGAATTATGAAACCATAGGATTTATGGCACCTATTCTTGTATTAATTCTACGTTTAATACAAGGGTTAGCATTGGGTGGTGAATATGGTGGTGCTGCAACTTATGTGGCAGAACATTCACCAGCACACAGAAGAGGATTCTTTACTTCATGGATTCAAACAACAGCAACTTTAGGTTTATTTATTTCTTTAGGTGTGATATTATTAACTCGCCATATGTTAGATGTTGATCCTGCTAAATCAATTGCTAAGTTTAATGATTGGGGCTGGAGAATTCCTTTCTGGATTTCAATTGTTTTAGTTGGTATTTCTATTTACATCAGATTGAAGATGAAAGAATCTCCGATGTATGCAAAATTGAAAACTGAAGGAAAAACTTCAATCAATCCATTGAAAGAAAGTTTTGGTCACAAAGCAAATTTGAAAATGGTTTTATTGGCATTATTTGGTGCAACAATGGGACAAGGTGTTGTATGGTACACTGGTCAATTCTATGCTCAATCATTTATTGAAAATGTTTGTAAAGTTGAATTCGATCAATCACGTACAATCATTATTTGGGCAATTTTATTTGCAACTCCATTCTTTGTTGTGTTTGCATCTTTGAGCGATAAAATTGGTCGTAAATGGATAATGGTTGCTGGTATGTTATTAGCAGTACTTACTTATAATTACCTATTCAATAATTTATTTACAACTGTTGATGCAAAAGCTAAAACAGAAATTGTTGAAAGAAAAGATGTAAAAACTACTATGACTGCAATTCCAAACACTACGGATTCAGTTCGAAAAGTTGTTACCAAAACTGTTTACACAGATAGTATGAAAATGACAGTAACAAAAACAGATACTGCATATTCAACTCCAGGTAAAACAACCAAAAAACCAGTAGTAGCTACTTCAAAAACTATTAGTAGTAATGATTATTGGAAGATGGTAGGCATTGTATTTTTATTAATACTTTATGTAACGATGTCTTACGGACCAATTGCCGCATTCCTTGTAGAATTGTTCCCAACTAAAATTCGTTATACTTCAATGTCGTTGCCTTATCATATTGGTAATGGTGTATTTGGTGGATTAACTCCTTTCATTGCAACATTGCTAACTACTATTTATGTAGATAACAAAGTTGTAGGTTTAATGTATCCGATTGCAATTGCATCTGTATGTTTGGTGATAGGAGCAATTTATATTCAAAATAGAATTGATCCCGAAGTAAACCGTTAAACTAAATATTTATTTACAACTAAAATTTAAAATATGAATACTTTAAAAAAATATGCAGGTTTAATATGGGTTATTTTAGGTCCATTATCAATTCACTGGTTATTGCAAACTGCAAGTAGTGAAATTGCAAAAAAACCCGGCACCGATACACAAATTCAATGGGGTGTTTTTATTGGTGTTTTCTATCCAATTGCAATTGGTTTTATTTTGTTTGGATTATATGCATTAGAGGGAATTTATGATCATCTTCCTCAAGACAGTTCTGAGCTTGATGATTATGATGCAAAACCTCTATAACCTTTAGAACAACTGTTAATACTGGTTAAGCAAACGAAAATGATAATTGTCGTTAATTGTTTGTCTTAACCAGTATTATCTTTTATAAAGGAATTGATTTTTGAATACTCTATATTTAATTATTGCAATTGCTATTTGTAATTAGCAATATTTTTTGAGCTATGAAAGAAAAACTGAAAGAACAAAAATTACTTTTTATCAGCGTGCTTTTTATCATGTTGTTTAGTTTTCCTTTTTTGAAAATGATCAATAGCGCTTCATTAATTGCGGGTATTCCTCAATTTTATTTGTACATTTTTATTGTTTGGTTTATTGCAATATCCCTTATATGGTTAGTTGCAGATACAAAAAGAAAAAAAACGCGACAAAATAAAGATGAGTAATTATTCGGTGATCATATATTCTGTTTTATATCTTCTACTCCTTTTTGGTGTAGGATATTATGCTGAATTTAAATCAGTACAGAAAAAAAGTATCATCAATAATCCATACATCTACGCTTTATCATTAGCTGTTTATTGTACTGCATGGACTTTCTTTGGAAGTGTTGGTCGGTCAACATCAACCGGCATAGAATTTTTATACATTTATCTTGGTCCAACAATAATGGCTCCATTATTTTGGATACTGCTTCGAAAAATTATTCGCATTTCAAAAACACAACGTATCACAAGCATTGCCGATTTTATTTCTACGCGTTATGGTAAAAATATTTCGCTTGGAATTATTGTTACACTGCTTTGTGTTATCGGTATCATTCCATATATCGCTATTCAATTAAAAGCAATTAGCAGTAGTATTGAAATTGTAACAGGCACTCCAAGATCATTTGAAAGTGGAATTAATATTTTTAAAGACAATACACTTTATATTGCTATTGGCCTTTCCATTTTTGTAATTTTCTTTGGAACAAGAAGTGTAGATGCAACCGAAAAACACGAGGGAATGGTTGCTGCTGTTGCATTTGAATCAATCATTAAATTAATTGCATTTATTGTTGCCGGATTATTTGTAACCTATTTTCTTTTCAATGGTTTTGGTGATGTGATGAAGAGGGCAGAACAAATTCCATCTCTTCAAAAATTATTTATGGTGCATGATAGCAATATGTATGTGCAAATGTTTGCCATGATGTTGTTGTCAATGCTGGCCGTATTATTTCTTCCACGTCAGTTTCAAATTTCTGTTGTAGAAAATGTGCAGGAACAACATCTCAATAAGGCCATGTGGTTATTTCCTTTGTATTTATTTGTGATAAATATTTTTGTAATTCCCATTGCATTTGGAGGCTCTATAATTTTTCAGGGACAACATGTAAATGCTGATACTTATGTTTTGGCATTGCCCATGCAAGCGCATAAAACATGGTTAACGGTAATGGTTTATATCGGTGGATTTTCAGCCGCAAGCAGCATGATCATTGTTGAAACGATTGCATTAAGCACCATGATCAGTAATAATATTGTAATGCCAACATTATTATCACTATCACCATCTTTTAAACAAAATTTAGATAAAAATATTCGCGGATTTATTATTAAAAGTCGAAGAGTAAGTATTAATATAATTATTTTATTGGCTTATGTTTACGACAGAACCATTGCCGAAAAATATTCGTTGGTATCGATCGGTTTAGTTTCATTTACTGCTGTTGCACAATTTGCTCCTGCTATTATTGGCGGTATTTATTGGAAACGCGGAAATAAAAATGCAGCGCTAACCGGAATTATTATCGGCTTTGTTATTTGGTTTTATACTTTGGTTATACCATACATTGTTGGTGCTGGTATTATTGATAACACAATTTTAAACGAAGGTTTATTTCATCTTTCATTTTTAAAACCGTTAGCACTTTTTGGCATGAGTGGTTTTGATACAATAACTCATGGATTTTTTTGGAGCATATTTTTTAATACACTTTCTTATTTTGCTATTTCATTATTTACCGAAAGAAAATCACAGGAAATTTTTCAGGCCGAAATGTTTGTTGATGTGTATAAACATTCAGCGCAATCAACAGAAGGCTCTGCTATCTGGAAAGGAACTGCATATATTCCTGATTTAAAAACATTGTTATATAATTTCATTGGAACCGAAAGAACAAATCAATTATTACAAGCTTATGCACGAAGGCATAATATTAATTTAAATGAGTCGGGTAAAGCCGAACCGGCATTAGTAAATTTTGCTGAAAGAATGCTAGCAGGTGCCATTGGCTCTGCATCTGCACGCATCATGGTGAAGAGTGTTGTAAAAGAAGAAGAATTAAGTATCGATGAAGTGTTGAATATTTTACGTGAGAGTCAGATCATGAAAGAAACGAATAAAGAACTGCGGCGTAAATCAATTGAATTAAGTAAAGCCACAGAAGAATTGCGTATCGCCAATCATCAATTAAAACAAATTGATGAAATGAAAGATGAATTTTTATACACTGTCACACATGAATTACGAACGCCACTAACTTCTATTCGGGCACTTAGCGAAATTGTTCATGATAATCCTGATATCCCTGATGATCAAAAAAATGAATATCTGGAAGCAATCATTAAAGAAACAGAAAGATTAAGTCATTTAATTACACAGGTATTAAATTTAGAACGTTACGAAAGTGGCAGAACCAAACTTAATTTATCTGCAATTGATATTGCTGAGGTATTGTATGATATTGAAGAAAGTGCGAAACAATTATTAAAAGAAAAAAAATTAAAACTTCATTTCAATATTCAAACGTTTATGCCTTTGATGGAAGGAGATATTGATTTACTGACTCAAGTATTTTACAATTTAACTTCCAACGCAATTAAACATGCAAAAAAAATTATTGAACTAGAAGCTTCTTATCACAATAATATTTATAGAATATCTGTAAAAGATGATGGCTTTGGAATTCCTGCTGAATTGCATGAACTCATCTTCGATAAATTCTTTCAAGCAAAAAACCAAACTTTAAAAAAACCCGAAGGCAGTGGACTTGGATTGGCAATTTGTAAAAAAATTGTTGAAATGCATCAGGGAAAAATTTGGGTAGAAAGTATAGAAAATAAAGGCGCAAATTTTATTGTAGAAATTCCTCATCAAACAACTTATCCTAACTCTTAAATCATAAAACTATGAACTCCAAACACAAAGTTTTAGTAGTAGATGATGATCCGTATATTTTAATGTCGTTAGAATTTTTAATGAAGAAAAGTAATTATCAGGTAATGATTGCACGCAATGGATCTGAAGCATTGAGTGCCGTTAATCAATATGTGCCTGATTTAATTTTACTCGATATCATGATGCCCGATGTAGATGGTTATGCCATTTGTGAATACATAAAACGTACTCCTGTTTTAGAACATTGTAAAGTAGTTTTTTTGTCAGCTAAGACCAAAGAAGCTGATATTAAAAAGGGATACGACCTTGGCGCAGAACTCTATATCAGCAAGCCTTTCAGCACAAGAAATTTAATGCAGCAGGTAAGTGATTTATTAAATAAATCCGAAATAAAAACAAAGCCTGCTTATGAAACTGAATATAACAAAAGCATAAATGATTCAGTTGCATTTTGGACAGAACAGGCACGACAAATTAAATGGTTCCAATTTCCTAAAACTATTTTAAGTAAGAATGATCAGGGTTTATATCGTTGGTACGAAGATGGAAAATTAAACACTTCGTATTTGTGTTTGGATTATCATGTTGAACAAGGAAGAGGCGAACAAACTGCATTAATTTATGATTCGCCAGTAACAAAAACAATTCGTAAATATAATTTTATCGAACTGCGTGATGAAGTTGCAAAACTTGCAGGAGGTTTGCAATCATTGGGAATTGGTAAAGGTGATACTGTTGTTATTTATATGCCAATGATTCCGCAGGCGGTAACTTCTATGTTAGCATGTGCAAGAATTGGTGCCATACATTCTGTTGTGTTTGGTGGATTTGCTCCGCATGAATTATCAATAAGAATTGATGATGCTGAACCAAAAGCAATCATCACTGCATCTTATGGAATTGAGTTCGATAAAAAAATTCCATACAAACCTTTAGTTGATCATGCTATCATGGAAGCTTTTCATAAGCCATCACATGTAATAATTTATCAAAGAGAAAATTTATCTGCTGAGATGAATGAAGAAAGAGATATTGATATGCAAGAGCTCATGCAAAAATCTGCTCCTGCAAATTGTGTTGAATTATTGGCAACAGATCCGTTGTATGTTTTATACACTTCAGGAACAACAGGTAAGCCAAAAGGAATTGTTAGAGATAATGGTGGTTATGCTGTTGCATTAAAATATAGCATGAAAAATATTTATAATGTTGATCCCGGTGATGTGTTCTGGGCAGCAAGCGATGTGGGTTGGGTTGTTGGTCATAGTTATATTGTTTATGCACCTTTGATTCATGGATGTACAACAATCTTGTTCGAAGGGAAACCAATTAAAACACCTGATGCGGGTGAGTTTTGGCGAGTGGCAGCAGAGCATAAAGTGAAATCAATGTTCACCGCACCAACTGCGATTCGTGCCATAAAAAAAGAAGATTCAGAAGGTTTATTAATGAAAAATAAAGATCTATCAAATCTTAAAATATTATTTCTTGCAGGAGAACGTTGCGATCCCGCAACATATCATTGGGTGAATGATCTATTAAAAATTCCTGTGATTGATCATTGGTGGCAAACTGAAAGTGGTTGGCCAATGCTTGGCATTATGATGGGCGTTGAGCAATTACCTGCTAAAGCCGGAAGTGCAGGAAAACCAATTTGCGGATTTGATGTTCAGATTCTGGAAGATGATGGAACTGTAATTAAAATTGATAATGAAGAAGGTTTTGTCGCAGTTAAATTGCCATTGCCTCCTGGATGTTTACCAACTTTGTGGAAAAATGATGATTGGTTTAAAGAATCTTATTTATATCATTTCCCTGGTTATTATTTAACTGGTGATGGCGGTCATTTTGATAAAGAAGGTTATTTCTTTATCATGGGAAGAATTGATGATGTGATTAATGTTGCCGGTCACAGATTAAGTACCGGAGAAATGGAGGAAATAATTGCTCGTCATCCTGCCATTGCGGAATGTGCTGTTGTTGGTATTGCTGATGAATTACGCGGACAAAGACCAATAGGATTGGTAGTGATGAAAGATAGTCATCATAATGAAGAAGCAGAATTAGAAAATGAATTGGTGCAATTGGTAAGAGATCAAATTGGGGCTGTTGCATTCTTTCGAAATGCTTTACTCGTGAAGCGTTTGCCAAAAACGCGTAGCGGAAAAATTTTAAGAAAAACAATGCGAATGATGGCTGATGGCGTGCCGTTTACTGTACCATCAACCATAGACGATCCAGTTATTTTAGATGAAATAAAAGATCGATTTTCTGAAAGGAAAGTCGGCATCGCATTTCAATAAATTGTCATTCGAAATATCGCGCTATTTAACCTTGAGTTAACAGGTGAAAAGTTAATTTCACTTTAAAATCAATGTCTAAACATTTAATTTTTTCTAAAATGAATCAATCGATTCTTTTTAGCATGATTATTGGGTTTATCATCATTAAATTTTTTTGAACCATTTTTTATTTATGAAAAGATTATTCATCCTTTCTTTAGCTGTAGTTTGTATGTCGTTTATTAACTGGCATCATAATTTGCAGGACGCCAAACAACTTGCAAAAAAAGAACATAAACATATTTTATTAAATTTTTCAGGCTCTGATTGGTGTGGACCTTGCATCAGATTGCATAAAGAAATGTTTGGTAGCGAACAGTTTCAAAAATTTGCAGATGCAAATCTTATTTTGGTAAATGCAGATTTTCCTCGATCAAAAAAAAATCAGTTGCCATCAGCTCAACAAAAAATAAATGATGCAATTGCGGACCAATATAATTCGAAAGGAAGTTTTCCATTTACAATTTTATTAAATGAAGATGGAAAAGTTATAAAAGAATGGGAAGGTTTTCCAAAAACAACCATTGATGATTTTATTGAGGATATAAAATTTAGTATTGATACCGATAAATAATTTGCATGAAGCAAAAGCAGGTATTTAAAGTTAGCGCCCATTTAATGGGCAACCAATTTGAAATTAGTGCAGTGTCAGAAAATGAAGATTGGGCTAGCGAAAGAATTAATGCAGGTATCAACGAAATTAAAAGAATAGAAAAATTATTAACCACTTTCGACGATAGCAGTGAAACGAATTTAATTAACAGGAATGCAGGAATTGAAGCGGTTAAAGTAAGTGAAGAAACTTTTAGTTTGATTGAACGTTCAATCAGAATTTCCAATATCACACAAGGTGCTTTTGATATTACTTATGGATCGATAGATAAATCATTGTGGAATTTTGATACTACCATGAAATCCTTGCCTGATGAAGAAAATGCAAAACAAATGGTGCGGTTAATTGATTACAGGAATATTATTTTGGATGACAAAAACAAAACGATTTTTTTAAAAGAAAAAGGAATGCGCATTGGTTTTGGTGGAATTGGAAAAGGATATGCAGCAGAAATGGCAAAAAAAATAATGCAGCAAATGGGTGTTGAAAGTGGTGTGGTGAATGCGTCGGGAGACCTTACTGCATGGGGCTTACAGCCAAATGGCGAAGAGTGGACAATTGGAATTGCGAATCCAAATTATTCAGGTCAGGTTTTTTCTTTTATGAAAATTACCGGATTGGCAGTTGCAACATCCGGTAATTATGAAAAATTTATTTTGATCGATGGAAAAAAATATTCGCACACTATTAATCCACGAACAGGATTGCCTGTAACAGGAATAAAAAGTGTAACCATCATCACAAAAAATGCAGAGATAGCAGATGCAATGGCAACACCGGTAACAATTATGGGAGTGAAGGCAGGATTACATATGATCAATCAAATAAAAGATATTGAAGCAATAATTATTGACGATAACGATAAAATTTTTACATCAAATAATATTCGTCTAAATAAATAAACCCTACATGAAAAAACAACTGCTATTTAAAATGTTTACTGCAATATTTTTTATTGCTTTACTTTCTTCTTGCGTGCATGTGAAAGAATATCAAAAAAATAAATTGAATGATTCGGAGATGGCATTATCTAACCGAAAGGTTGAAAAGAACGAATTGAATTTTCAATCTTATCGCGAAGGTGCAGCAGGCGCCAATGGTGGCAAAACCGGTGGTGGGTGTGGCTGTAATTAATTTTCAAATCATTCATTTAATCATTCATGAAAAAAATCTGCTTAACAGTCATAGGACTTTATTTATTGTTCTTGCATGCTTTTTCGCAATCAATAACTATCGATTCAACAATTGACTTTTATCCTCAAAAAAGAATAAAAGATACTACCGGTTCTTATAAAGTAAAACATTTGCGTTTGGATGAAATAAGTATCGTGTCGAGTTATTATACACAAAACGGCAATCATTCTGCAGTTACCGGTGGAATTGGTACAGAGCAAGTAACCGATCTTTCAAACGGCATTGATTTAAAGTTTGTTTCTGTTGATAAAGGCGAACATAAACATACATTCACAACAGGTTTTGGTTTCGATCATCATACTTCTGCATCTGCAGCTTATGTAAATAAAAGTGGTGCTTCAAAAACAGGCGGAACAAGAATTTATCCATCAATTGACTGGACAACTGAGAATGAAAAGAAAGGAAGCAGTTTTGGTTTAGGTACATATTATTCTACCGAATATAATTACAAATCATTTGGAGCTGATATTCATTTGTCTCAAAAAACAAATGATAAAAACGGAGAGTTCAGTGCAAAAGGACAAGCATATTTTGATAAAGTAACAATGATTCTTCCTTCCGAATTAATTCCTGCTCCAATAACAATTGTTGCACCTAGTGGAACAACAACTATTACAACTGCCAGCGGAAGAACAACTGTGCTGAGTACAGGCGGGCAAATAGTTTCAACAACTGCAGGAAAACATATTCCTACCAGTCCGCGAAATACTTTTACTGCATCTTTATCTTATTCTCAAATCATAAACACAAAATTGCAATTAGCATTTTTATTAGATGCGGTTACACAAAGCGGTTACTTAGGATTGCCTTTTCATCGTGTATATTTTTCTAATGGAAAAGATACAGTTGAAAATCTTCCATCATCACGTTTTAAACTACCAATTGGTATAAGAGCAAATTATTTTATGGGAGATAATATTATCCTGCGTTCTTATTATCGTTTTTATACCGATGATTGGGGATTGAGTTCGCATACAGTAAGTTTGGAAGTGGCTATAAAAATCACACCATTCTTTTCTGTGTCGCCATTTTATAGATATTATCAACAAACGGCAGCAAATTATTTTGCACCCTATGAAGCGCATACCGCAAACGAAAAATATTATACAAGCAATTATTCTTTATCTGCATTTCAAAGCAATTATTTTGGTGCAGGAATAAGAGTTGCTCCGCCAAATGGTGTATTCGGATGGCAAGGTTTGAATTCTTTAGAAATGCGATACGGACATTATTCGCAAACAACGGATCTGGTATCGGATGTTATTTCTTTTGAATTCAAATTCAAATAAAAATTATTTAGAAATTCATGAAGAAAATTTGTTTAACTGTTATTGGACTTTATTTATTGTTACTTAATTCATTTTCTCAAACAACAATTAAAAAGGATTCAACAAAACAATCGGTAAATAAAACGCAAGAAATTTATATTGATAAACCACTTCAATTAGATGAAATAAATTTTGTTTCGAGTTATTATAATCAAACCGGAAATCATTCGCCTGTAACAGGTGGCATAGGTACAGAAGCTGTTACAGACATTTCGAATGGTATTGATTTAAAATTTTTAGCAAGCGATGTAGAAGGTTATAAATACACGCTCACTGCAGGTTTGGGAATTGATTATCATACTGCGGCATCAGCTGCATTTGTTAGCAAAAGCGGTGCATCAAAAATAGGTGGCACCAGAGTTTATCCATCTATCAATTATCAGGAAGAAGATAAAAAAGGAACTGTAAAAGGTGTTGGTCTTTATTATTCTTCCGAGTTTAATTATCATTCATTTGGTATTGATGCAAACTATTCAAAAAAAGTTGGAAGTGGTGGGGAAGTAAGTACTAAAATAACTGCGTATTTCGATAAAGTGAAATTGATATATCCATCCGAATTACGTCCGCCAACAATTGTTGTTTCATCAGCATCAGGAAGTGGTAGCAAAAATTCTATTCCATCATCACCACGTTATACTTTCGATGGTTCGTTAGGATATTCTCAAGTCATCAATAAAAATGCACAGGCAAGTTTGATGATGGATGTTGTTTCTCAAAGTGGTTTATTATCATTACCATTTCACAGAGTTTATTTTGCTGATGGAACTGATCATATAGAAAATTTACCAAGTAGCCGATTTAAATTTCCCATTGGGTTTAGATTAAATTATTTTATCAGCGATAAAATAATTCTGCGATCTTTTTACAGATATTATACTGATGATTGGGGAATAACAGCACACACAGCAAGC
Organism: uncultured Chitinophagaceae bacterium; assembly: GCA_903870685.1. Taxonomy (GTDB): domain Bacteria; phylum Bacteroidota; class Bacteroidia; order Chitinophagales; family Chitinophagaceae; genus CAIQDX01. The sequence goes on from CAIQDX010000018.1 coordinate 25,038, forward strand.
TTAGAAATACCAATTAAAATAACACCGTTCTTTTCGGTATCGCCATTCTTTCGGTATTATAAACAAACTGCATCCACTTATTTTGCGCCTTATCAAAAGCATACTGCTGCTGATTCTTATTACACCAGCAATTATTCTTATTCGGCTTTTAGCAGTAATTATTTTGGTATTGGTATTCGCACCGCGCCACCTGATGGTGTTTGGAAATCTGCCATCAGTTCTTTAGAAATCAGATATGGACATTATTCTCAAACAACCGATTTGAATTCAAATATCATTTCATTCAACTTTTCATTTAAACAATAATAATCGTTGACGAATTTAAAATTGAAGGTTTTGTATTTTGTTTATGAACAGATACAAAGCCTTCTTTGTTTTTAATAGTATTTTCGCAGAAATAAATATTGCAATGTCGATCGAAGTTCATGGATTATTAAAACAGTACGGCGAACAGAAAGCTGTTGACGATATTTCTTTCACCATCAACAAAGGAGAGATCGTTGGATTTCTTGGTCCAAATGGTGCAGGGAAAAGTACCACCATGAAAATCATTACCGGCTACTTGTTGCAGGATACAGGCACAGTAAAGGTTTGTGGCATTGATGTAAAAAATAATTCTATTGAAACAAAAAAGCGAATTGGTTATTTGCCTGAATCGAATCCTTTGTATGTTGATATGTTTGTGAAAGAATATTTGCAATTTATTGGTGGCGTGCATAAAATCGTCAATCGTCAATCGTCAATCGCAAGAGTGATCGAATTAACCGGATTGCAAGTCGAACAAAAGAAAAAAATATCTCAATTATCAAAAGGATACAGACAACGTGTTGGTTTGGCTGCAGCATTAATTCACAATCCTGAAGTTTTAATTTTTGATGAACCCACAAGCGGATTAGATCCCAATCAAATCATTGAGATTAGAAATGTAATTAAACAACAAGGACAAAATAAAACCGTTTTATTTTCATCGCATATTTTACAGGAAGTAGAAGCTGTTTGCGACAGAGTGATCATCATCAACAAAGGGAAAATTGTTGCCGATGATTCTTTATCAAATATCAGTCAATATAAAAAAGAAAAAAATATTCTAACTGTTGAGTTTGAAACTATCAACGATGATCAAATACAACAGTTGAAATCTATTTCTTCAGCAGAAATACTAACGTTTGTTAATAATAAAATTTCCATCCAAACAAATAATCCGGAACTGTTGAGAAAACAATTATTAGAGTTATCATTACAACTGAATTTAAATATCGTTTCGCTGCAAATGCAGTCCCAGAGCCTAGAAGACGTGTTTAGGTCGCTCACCATCAAACATTGATAATTATCATTCTCATATCTGTGATAGTTATATTATTTTTGCACCCGCAACCGAATTTTATAATGAGAGTAATCTCACTTAAACTTTAAATGATCAATCATGAGTTACATTATTGAAGTACATGCAAGACAAATTTTAGACAGCCGTGGTAATCCAACCGTTGAAGTAGATGTTGTTACAGACGATGGAGCAATAGGTCGTGCTGCAGTGCCAAGTGGCGCAAGCACTGGTATTCACGAAGCAGTTGAATTAAGAGATGGTGATAAGAAAAAATATTTAGGACGTGGTGTTTTGAAAGCAGTAAAAAATGTAAATGATATTATTGCTGAAGGAATTGTTGGTTATGATATTACACAACAAGCTGCAATCGATCAGGCAATGATTGATTTAGACGGAACAGCAAACAAAGGCAAATTAGGTGCTAACGCAATTTTGGCTGTAAGTATGGCTGTTGCAAAAGCTGCAGCTGAAGAAGCTGGCTTACCATTGTATCGTTATGTTGGTGGTACCAATGCAAAAACATTACCTGTGCCGATGATGAACATTTTAAATGGTGGTGCTCACGCAGATAATAAAATAGATTTTCAGGAATTCATGATTCAACCTGTTGGCGCAACAACTTTTAGTGAAGGTTTACGTTGGGGTGTTGAAATATTTCATGCATTGAAAACTGTGTTGAAGAAAAAAGGTTTCAGCACTAATGTTGGTGATGAAGGTGGATTTGCTCCAAACATTCAAAGTAATGAAGAAGCCATTGAAACTGTATTAGCTGCAATTTCTGCTGCCGGATTTAAAACAGGTTCTCAAATAACTATTGCAATGGATGCTGCAAACAGCGAATTGTGGGATGGTAAAAAGAAAAAATATGTTTTCAAAAAAAGTAGCGGTAAAGAAATAAGCAGCGATCAATTAGTAAAATTCTGGGAAAGCTGGGTTAAACAATATCCTATCGTTTCAATTGAAGATGGTATGGCTGAAGATGATTGGAATGGTTGGGCTGCTCTAACAAAAGCTGTTGGCGATAAAGTTCAATTAGTTGGTGATGATTTGTTTGTTACAAACGTTAATCGTTTACAAACCGGTATCGATAAAAAAATTGCAAACGCTTTATTGGTTAAAGTAAATCAAATTGGAACTGTAACCGAAACAATCAATGCAGTAACAATGGCGCAGCACAATGGTTACAACACTATCATGAGTCATCGCAGTGGCGAAACAGAAGATGTAACTATTGCAGATCTAGCTGTGGCATTGAATTGCGGACAAATTAAAACTGGTTCTGCTTCACGTACCGATCGTATCGCAAAATACAATCAGTTAATTCGTATTGAAGAAGAATTGGGAGCTACTGCAATTTATCCTGGTAAGAAATTAAAGTTCACGAAATAAACATCTGTGGATTAGTAAACTGATGTTAGATGACAGTTGATGGTTAATTTTATTTCCGTCAACTGTCATTTTTTTTAATGTTATTTTTCATCATGAAAAAAATCGCAAGCATATTATTCAATAAATATCTTATTGCTATCAGTTTTTTTATAGTGTGGATGTTGTTCTTTGATCAACGCGATCTTTTTTATGTGCGTGAACAAAAACAAAAATTAAAAGAATTAGAAAATAAAAAACATTATTATCAACACGAGATCGAAAAAGCGAAAAAAGACCTGACCGATTTGCAGAATAACCCCGCTGCGCTTGAGAAATTTGCCCGCGAACATTATATGATGAAGAAAGACGGCGAAGACATTTTTATAGTTGAATCACCTGTTGCCGGCACAAAAAAATAAATCTCAACAATAAAATTACTGCCGCTCCGTTTTAATATAGACCTCCGTTTTTACCCTCCGAAAGCAGTATATTTACTATTGCACGTTCAATTATTTTATGGAGAAATTTAATCAGGAACAATTGATGCTGTACCTGTATGGCGAAGCATCACCTATTTTAAAACTGGCGATTGATAATGCAATGAAGGATGACGCGGCACTTCAAAAGGAAATTAATATGCTAAAGCGTACCAAAAAACAATTGGATCAATTGAAGAATAAAGATGTTTCTCCCAGCAAAAAATCCATAGATGCAATTCTAAAATACGCGGCCAAGAAAAAATCATAACAAATTTTGTTTTTCCACTCTCGTTGCATCAAATACATTTAATTTTATTGGATAAATTAATTGCCATGAAAAAATATTTCAGCAAGATCATTTCCTTCTTGCTTGCCTGTAGTTTTATTTTGTTAGTCAATGCACAACATAATGGAAAAGTGCTTGAAACAAGAAAAGTAAAAAGTACAATTTTAAATAAAGAAGTTCGATACACGGTTTATTTGCCGGCAGATTATGAAACTTCTGAAAGAACTTACCCCGTTGTTTATTTATTGCATGGCTTTAGTGATGATAATACCGGTTGGTTGCAATTTGGCGAAGTAAATCGTTATGCCGATAAAGCAATTGCTGATGGTACAATTCCGCCAATGATCATCATTATGCCAAATGGTGATTCGAGTTTTTATATTAATTCGTACGATGGAAAAGAAAAGTATGAAGACTTTTTTATTAAAGAATTCATGCCATCGGTAGAAAAAACTTATCGTATTAAATCTGAAAAAAAATATCGTGGTATTGCAGGGTTATCGATGGGTGGTTATGGTACTTTGATTTATGCTTTAAAATATCCTGAACTGTTTGCTGCTGCTGCACCCATGAGTGCTGCAGTTTGGGATGATGATGCATTAACATCAATGCCGGACATGAATTGGAATGTTGTGTTAGGTGGTTTATTTGGAAGAGAATTAAAAGGCAAAGAAAGATTAACCGAAACTTGGTATAAAAATTCGCCGTTAAAAATTGTTGAAACAAAATCTGCAGATGAATTAAGAAAAGTTCGTTACTGGATTGATTGCGGCGATGACGATTTTTTAACCAAAGGAAATTGTTTACTGCATATTGCATTAACCGAAAAAAGAGTGCCACATGAATTTCGGGTAAGAGATGGTGGGCATAGCTGGACTTATTGGCGCACCGGAATTACCGATGCTTTAAAATTTATTGGCGATAGTTTTCATCAATTTTAAGAATATTTATTTATCGATTATTTATGGTATTTCTTTTATTGTGAAGAATGAATCGATTAATTTTTGCTTTATAAAATATTCCTGCTTTTTGGGGAATGCTGCAGTAATATTGATAATATAATCTCTATCTATTTGAATAAATGAATTTATTATTTTGTAGTTATCATATTTAGAAGTATCAGGTGATATTTCATCTTTGAACGTCAGGAATGCATCTATTTTATTTTTACGAATAGTAATTGAATCTGAAAAGTCGGAATTTTTATAATTAGCTTTTATCTTATTTAATGTGGTAGGCATAGTCAGCCACTTGACTTTAATGCCTAATAAGGTACTTTCATAACCACTGCCTTCAGGCATTAAGAAAAAAGACTCATCAGGTTTGTTCATTGTAAATTGCTTGACTAATATCTTCATAAATTTTTCTCCAGAAATAGTATCATTGTTTTTTTGGCAAAAAATTTTTTGAACTGATATAAATAAAAGAATGAGTAAAATTTTTTTCATAAACCTAATTTAAGTCAATAATTTTATTTGCAATCAGATGAAAAAAAAAGAACGTTACCAATTTATAATTAATTATTTTCAGCATCACGCACCCAATGCTGAAACCGAATTAATTTATGATGATCCGTTTCAATTATTGGTGGCTGTAATTCTATCGGCACAATGCACTGATGTTCGTGTAAACTTAACTACGCCAAAAATTTTTGAAAAATATGCAACGCCGCAAAAGCTTGCTATCGCTGCATTTGAAGATCTGTTTCCGTTAATAAAAAGTATTTCTTATCCCAATAACAAAACCAAACATTTAATTGGCATGGCCAATATGTTATTGGAAAAATTTGATGGCAAAGTACCCATGACGGTTGATGAATTAATTCAGTTACCCGGTGTTGGGCGAAAAACTGCAAACGTAATTACAAGTGTAATAGATCAACAACCCAACATGGCTGTTGATACACATGTGTTTCGTGTAAGTGCAAGAATTGGTTTAACAACAAATGCAACAACTCCATTAGCAACTGAAAAACAATTAATAAAAAATATTCCGCAGCAATTAATTCATAAAGCACATCATTGGTTGATACTGCATGGCAGATATGTTTGCGTGGCACGCAAACCCAAATGCGATGTTTGCGGAATTAAAGATGCTTGTAAATATTATTCGAAGAAATAAAATCTTTGGTTAATATTTTTTCCGCTCAATAATTTGCAAAAAGTACAAGAGTGCGACGCAACCGTTGCCGGGCTTTGTTTTGCAGCTTGTAACATAAAAAAATAACCAAAAATTCTTTTTTTAATTACACAATTAAACTGTAGAATAGAAATTTTTTTGCAATTTTTTTTCTTAACAAACAATGTTAGTTTTTATGTGCAAACTTTTCTAAATTGTGGGGAACACAGTAAAATAATAGGAACAACTATAGTTTGTATGTTAAGAACTGCGCTTTTTTGTTAGCATCATGTGCATTGGAAAAGAATAAAATTTAATAATCAAATCAGCTTTTTTGAATGATTCAGAGACTATATTCGTTCTCCTTATTTATCAGGTAACAATTTCTTAACATTGAAAAAGTAATGAAAAATGAGGCTGTTTCATTATCGTTCCAACTTATAACACTTAACACTGCATGGAAATTATAAACACCAACCGCGACAAGAAAAGAAGAAAAAGTAGTATCGATTTAAGTACCATGGTTTATGGCAAAGTGCCGCCACAGGCTAAAGAATTAGAAGAAGCCGTGTTGGGTGCCATCATGCTCGAGAAGAGTGCATTTGATAGTTTGGTTGATACCAATTTAAAACCCGAATGTTTTTATGTAGAAGCACATCAAACTATTTTTAAAGCGATGATGGACATGCAGCAACGCGGCATTCCCATTGATATTTTAACCGTTGTTGAAGAATTAAAACGCAAAGATCAATTAGATGTTGTTGGTGGTCCGTATTACGTTACCAAACTTACAAATGCAGTTGTAAGCACCGCCAACATTGAAGCACACGCAAGAATTATTTTACAAAAATTTATTCAGAGAGAATTGATCAGAATAAGCGGAGAGATTATTGGCGATGCTTATGAAGACAGCACCGATGTTTTTGATTTGTTGGATGACAGCGAAACAAAAATGTTCAACATCACCAATAATTATTTAAAGAAAAACTTTGAAGACATAGGAAATGTGTTGGCGAAAACGATTAGCAGAATAGATCAATTAAGAACTCAGGAAGATGATATATCAGGTGTTACCAGTGGTTTTCCATCATTGGACAGAATTACTTACGGATGGCAACCAACCGATTTAATTATTTTGGCTGCACGTCCATCAGTTGGTAAAACCGCATTCGCACTGAATTTGGCGCGTAATGCTGCATTGCATCCTGTTAAACCAACAGCAGTTGGTTTCTTTAGTTTGGAAATGAGCGCATCGCAATTGGTGCAACGTATTTTGAGTGCCGAAAGTGAAATTCACATGGAAAAAATTTCGCGCGGTAAATTAGAAGATCACGAATATCAACAACTGCATACCAAGGGTATTAAAAGATTAGAAACTGCTCCTTTATTTATTGATGATACTGCAGCATTAAACATTTTTGAGTTTCGTGCAAAGGCAAGAAGAATGGTAAATAAACATCATGTAAAATTAATCATCATCGATTATTTGCAATTAATGAGCGGCACAGGTGACAGAGGCAGTAATCGTGAACAAGAGATCAGCAATATCTCCCGAAACTTAAAAGCATTAGCGAAAGAATTAAATATTCCCATCATTGCGTTATCACAATTAAGTCGTGCAGTTGAAACAAGAAAAGAAAGTAAGATGCCGCAATTAAGTGATTTGCGTGAATCGGGTGCCATCGAGCAAGATGCTGATATGGTTATGTTCATTTATCGTCCGGAGTACTACGAAAATTTCACTAACGAAATGGGAGAAGATACTCGTGGCGAAACGCATATTAAAATTGCAAAACATCGTAATGGTGCGTTGGATAATATTAAGCTGAAAGCCTTGCTGCATATACAAAAATTCGAAGAGATGAATGAAGTTGGCTTGCCTGGAAATTCATGGAAACAAATCCCTTCAGCATCATCACCAAACACCGAAGGAAGCAAACTATTCATTCAAAAAGGAAGTAAAATGAATGGTGGTGATTTTGATGAAGGTTTAGAAGGAGATGCACCTTTTTAATTGAAAAAATTATTCAATACAATAAAAATGGTTCACAATTTTTGTGAACCATTTTTATTTCTGATATTAAATTATTTTATTTCCATGGTAATAAATAAGCAACCGATAATCCAATTGTTTGATTTGCAAAATTAGTTGTACCAAAAGGATAAATACTTTTAAAGCCCCTGCTGAAATCTACAGTAAACTGAAATTTTTGATACTCGATACCTGCAGAAAAAGCATAACCAAAATCAAGTGGCTTAACTATACTTGCACCATTAACATAATTTGCAGCATTAGAAAACTGAACTTTATAATCAATGTTTGTTGTACCTGTCTGAGTTTGATCGAAACCTTTTTCAGTTCCTGAAATTCCGGCAGCACCATAGAATCCGGCTGATACTAATCCTTTAATATGTTTGTTTATTTTTTCTTTGTAAACGATATTTATTGGTACCTGAATATAATTTACTTTAAGTGTTGAAGTAGTACCGCTATTTGCTTGTCCGGTAAATTGTTTGTAACCGCCTTTTTGAATATAACCAATACCAGATTGAATAAAGAAATAATTGCTTAAATCTTTCTCTACAATAATTCCTGCCTGAATAGTATTAATATTTGATATATTGAAATATTGCTGATTGCTTCCTTTATCGAAAAATTTTGCCATTTCAAAACCACCTTTTACACCTAAACGCAATTGAGCAAATGAACCAACCGAAATAAAACATAGAATAACTATCAAACTTTTTCTCATAACTAAACTTTTTTAATTGACCGCAAAGTAAAACTAAAAGCTGCTGACTAAAGCGTAAAAAAATGTTAACTGTGTGCTTTTATGCTTTAAATTTCGTTGTAATAATTGTTTCAATAGAATACTTTTGTTTTATGTCAGTGCCGTTTTTTTACGAACAAAATATTGTATCTGCAAATTCACAGTTTATTTTAAGCGAAGAAACCAGTAAACATTGCATTCAGGTTTTACGCATGAAAATCGGAGAGCAATTAAATATCACCGATGGAAAAGGCAACTTATTTTCTGCTTCAATTATTTCAACTGATAAAAGATATTGTGCTGTAAAAATTAATTCAACAACTTTTTCAAAACAGGAACAACGAAACGTTTCCATCGCAATTTCGTTGGTAAAAAATGCAAGCAGATTTGAATGGTTTTTAGAAAAGGCAACAGAGATGGGGGTTGCAGAGATCATTCCTTTGTTATGCAGCAGAACCGAACGACAACATTTTCGTTTCGACCGGATGAATAATATTTTAATTGCTGCCATGTTACAAAGTCAGCAAACCTGGTTACCGGTGTTACAAGTTCCAACTGCATTTCAAGTTGTAATCGATCAATCGCAACACACACAAAAACTAATTGCGCATTGCGAAGAAGATAAAAAAACAGAAATAAAAAATTTGAAGTTGATGAATGATGTGCAAATATTAATTGGTCCCGAAGGTGATTTTACTCATGATGAAATTCAATCAGCCATTCAAAAAAATTATCAGCCCGTAAGTTTGGGTAACACAAGATTGCGTGCCGAAACTGCCGGTGTTACTGCATCTGCGCTATTACTGAATTTATAAAGTATCTTTATTCAAGAACCCTATTTATGAAAAGCAAGCGTTTATTTTATTTTATTGTTTTGATAATTGTTGTAATAGCCTGTAAAAACAAGCATAATAAAATAATTAACAGAGATACAAGCATCAATCAAAAAACATCTTTCAACAATTTATTTTTAGACAGCGTTCAGGTTGAAATTTTTTTAAATACTCATCCTGAATTTAAGAAATTCGAGTTACAGTATTTCGATTTTTATAAACAACGCAATTTCGAATATGCGTGGTTTGATACAAACGGATTAGCCGAGCAATCGCATAATTTCATCAACTTATTAAATAATACAATTAATGATTTAGAAGATAGCAGTTTGTATAACGCTCCTTTGTTTCAGTTATATGAAAATATATCAAACGATTCTCTGCATCATCAAAAACAAACCAATATTGCGCAAACCGAATTATTATTTACAGGCCAGTTTTTTGCATATGCAGCAAAGGTTTACAAAGGAAGTGATATTGATGCTGCGGAATTAGGTTGGTTTATTCCGCGTAAAAAAGTTGACCTCACAGCATTGCTCGATTCATCTCTAAAAACAAAAGCAACCGAAACCGATCAATATGCACCGCTTAATGATCAATACAAACAATTGCAAAATTATTTGGTAAAATATTTTGAATTAGATAAGCAAACAGCCGGTGTTTGGGATTCTATTCCTGCACCCGCAAAATTATTATTAAAGAAAGGTGATTCATCACACATCATATCACAAATAAAAAAACGATTTCAATTGTTGGGAGATCTTAACTCAACTGATACTTCACAAAAATTTGATTCAACTTTATTTTCTACTGTAAAAAAATTTCAACGCCGCATGGGATTAAGTATCGACGGCGTTATTGGCGCAAGAATGATTCTCGAATTAAATGTTCCTGTTAAACAACGTATCAAACAATTGTTGGTAAACATGGAACGTGCAAGATGGATGCCCGCCGAAAAAGATACCAATTATATTTTGGTAAATATTCCCGAATATAAAATGCATGTTTACGACAGCGGTAAATTAGTATTTGATATGAATGTAATTGTTGGTAAAACAACTAACAGCACTGTAATATTTACGGGCAATTTAAAATATATTGTATTTAGCCCGTACTGGAATGTACCGCCAAGTATTGTTGAAAAAGAAATTCTTCCGGGCATCAAAAAAAATAAAAATTATTTACAAAAAAATAATATGGAGAGCACAGGAAAAAGCAAGGGCTTACCAATTGTTCGGCAAAAACCCGGTCCCGAAAACTCTTTAGGGTTAGTAAAATTTTTATTTCCAAACACCTACGATATTTATTTTCACGATACACCCAATCACGAATTGTTTAATGTATCCAATCGCAGTTTTAGTCATGGTTGTATTAGAATTGGTGAGCCCAAAAAATTTGCACAATATTTATTACGCAGCGATACTGCCACCACGTGGAAAAGTAGTGTGATAGACAGTTCCATGCATTTGCAAAAAGAACGTTGGGTTACTTTAAAAAAATCTGTTCCTGTGTTTATTGTTTATTTTACTGCATGGGTTGATAAGAACGGATCACTCAATTTCAGAAAAGATATTTATGGCCACGACGAAAAAATGAGTAAGAAATTATTTGTAAATAAATAATTTTTTTGTTGACGGGCTTTTGCTTTTCATAGCATCGCCTGTTGCGTCGCACACTTGTACTTTTAGTTCTTAACTAATCACAATTTCATAATTATGTCACGAATAAAATATTATCTTCTATTTAGTTTTCTATTGCTTGGTTCTTTCGTTTTTTCACAAAATGATTCTTGTTTAGCAAAAATTTATTTCTCTTATGATAGCTATGAATTAAATGTTACTGCAAAAGAAAATTTAATTAAAATAATAAAGACCAATTCAAAAAAAATTAAGATTTATGGCAGAACAGATCAATTTGGTTCTGATGCATACAATGATAAACTTTCTTTTCAAAGAGCGAATGCTGTTTCAAAATTTTTAATAAATAATGGAATAGACTCAAATGAAATTTCTGAAGTAAAAGGCTATGGGAAAAGAAAATTAATAGATACGAAAAGCAATTATTTATTTGATCAATTGAACAGACTAGTTACAATTTTTGGTTCTATAAAAAATGCTTCAAATGATTTTATTTTGGATACAATAAAAGGTAAAACTATAATTGAAGAACAAACAGAAATAAAAGAGGGAGGCACTCCAAAAAATTTCCAAAGCCAATTGAATTCAGGTGCTTCAACCATTATCTTGAATAATTTAAATTTCGAAAAAGGAAGACATGTGTTGCTTAATAGTTCTTTTCCTGTTTTACATGAAGTGTTAGTTGCAATGAAAAGCAATCCAAATTTAGAGATTGAAATACAGGGGCATATTTGCTGCCTTGATTCTACTGAAATAGATGGAGTTGATATAGATACACAGGAGAAGGCTTTGTCTATAAATAGAGCAAAAGCTGTTTACCAATATTTGATATTATGTGGTATACAATCGACAAGAATGTCTTATACGGGTTTTGGTGCGACGCATAAATTGATATCACATGAAATAAATGCAGCCGATGCAGAAACGAATAGAAGAGTTGAGTTTAAAATTATTAAAAAATAGTTGTTACTATCGTTCCAACCGTACAAGTGTGCGACGCAACAGGCGATGCCATTAGTGCAAAAGCTTGCTTCATAATTCTTACATTCGCTTAGTTAAAAAATTATTGTGTTTATGCAATTGACAGAAGTTACAAATGCCGCTTTAGCAAAGGATTTTATTAAAGTGAATGTGTTGATGAATAAATCTAATACGGTTTATATTCGACCATTGGATAATGAAGTGAATGATGTTTTCAATCCACTAAAAAATAAACTATTTGCGCATGGCGAAGTAATTCGCTGGATATTAAAAAATGATGCAGGCGAATTAATTGGACGCATTGCTGCTTTCACCAACGAAAAATATATTAATAAAGGCACTGAATTCTTAACTGGCGGTTTTGGCTTTTTTGATTGCATCGACGATCAGGAAGCTGCAAATATTTTATTTGATGTTGCAAAAAAGTGGTTGATAGAAAAAGGAATGGATGCAATGGATGGTCCTATAAATTTTGGTGATCGCGATAAAGGTTGGGGTTTATTGGTAGAAGGTTTTAATAGAGAGCCGATGTATGGTATGGCATTTAATCCATCATATTATCAATCGCTGTTTGAAAATTATGGATTCAAAAATTATTACAATCAATATTATTATTCAATGAATATTGATGATCCGTTTCAACCAAAGATTGCCGAGCGTCATGCAAGGTTTGCTGCAAAAAAAGATTATTCGGCACGTCATATCGAGTTAAAGAATATTGAAAAATATGCAGGCGATTTTGCAACGGTTTATAATGCAGCATGGGGTCAACATGGCGAAGCAAAAGAAACAACGAAGGAACAAATGATAAAGATGTTCAACACCATGAAACCCGTTATGGACGAGCGTATCATTTGGTTTGCTTATTACAGAGATGAGCCTATTGCCATGTTTGTAAATATTCCGGATGTTAATCAATACTTCAAATATTTTAATGGTAAAATGGGGTTGATTCAAAAATTACATTTATTATGGATGAAGTATCGTCAACAAAATAAACAAGCAACAGGTTTGGCATTTGGTGTTGTTCCAAAATTTCAGGCGTTGGGAATTGACAGTTATATTATTCACGAACTTTCATCATTCGTAAAAAATAAAGGTTGGTATTATACTTACGAAATGGGTTGGGCTGGAGATTGGAATCCAATCATGATAAATATTTATAAAAGTTTAGGCGGTGTGCAAAGCAGGCACATGATAACTTATCGTTTCATCTTTGATGAAAATAAAAATCCTTTTGAACGACATCCTGTAATGGAATACAAATAATTTTTTTAAGTTCTCATCATTTGCAAAACATTTTCATCCCATTCAGGAAATAAACTTTTATTATCGTGAATGTTTAAATGATTATTTGCAACAGCACTAAACACAGATCTGAAATCAGTTGAAACTGGCAAGTCTCTTTTATCTTCCAGATCTTCTCTTGCCAAACTTTTTATATTGTGATAAACTTTACCACCCTGCACATCATTTCCTAAAACAAATAAACAACTTGCTCTTCCATGATCCGTGCCTCCGGTTCCGTTTTGAAATGCAGTTCTTCCAAATTCAGTCATCGTCATTACAGTAACATCATCCTGATAATTATTCAAGTCTTTCCAAAATGCTGTAATGCTGTTCGAAAAATCTTTAAAATTATTCGCCAATAAACCATTTGTTGTTCCCTGATTAAAATGTGTATCCCATCCACCACTTTCTGCAAATGCAACTTCTAAACCAACATCCATTTTAATTAAAACAGCAATTTGTTTTAATGAATTTCCTAATGCCGAATTTGGATAAACAACATCAGCAGCAGGTTTATAATTCTTTAAATTATTTACATTCAACATCTTCATTGCTTCAAAACTTTCTTTACCTGTTTTGTTTAAAATATCCGATGAAGTGGCATCGTATAATTCTTCGAACGATTTGCCTGCAATGTTTGCTGTGCCTGCATTTGCTCTGTTTTGAATGGCGAAGTCCTGCAAATTATTTATTGCCAGTGCTTCATTATCGCCATATAAAATTCTTGGCATTGCACTCGTTAAACTAACTGCACGAAACGGACTTGCTTCATGTCCTGTTAATCCAACAGCTCTGTTCAACCAACCACTTGCTGTGCCTTTATTAAATGGTGTTCCACTTTCCATATAATCCTGCGCATCAAAATGACTGCGTGTGTTGTTCGGACTTCCAACTCCATGCACAATTGCCATTCTTTTTTCAGTAAACATTGGTGCAAATGCTGCTAATGAAGGATGCAATCCAAAATGTCCATCCAGATCAAACATCTTTCCTTCGGTCTCTGCCGGACTCATGTATAAAGTTGGTCGCAATGTTTTTAACGAAGCATCTGCATACGGACTAACAGCCATCAATCCATCCATTGCACCTCGTTGAAAAATACATACCAACACTTTATTTTTTTTATACGGTGCAATTATTTTTTTATTACTTGCTGCACGTGCAATAAAATTCGGCACACCGCCGAAACCCGCGGCAAATAAGGCCATTGCACTGTTACGCATAAAAATTCTTCTTTCCATAAAATAAGTTTAATCAATTATTTTTTTGTTACCAACACTATCACTTCATTCATCATAGTTGCGTCGCACACTTGTACGCTTTATACTTTATTCAACTCAAATTATTTTCTTTGAAATTCCGGCGAACCAATAATAACACCAACAACTTGCGCAATCATGTTATTATTTTTTTTATCGTTCAATACCATATCATTTTTAACTGCTGTTACATTATTTATTTTCTTTTCTAAATTATTATCATTAATTAATGGAATTAATCTTTGAATATTTTTCGAATTATCTCTTTCGGGCAATAAAGTATTGCTGTAAATATTTAAAGCAGCTTCAATACTTTCGGGTTCTTGATTATTATTTAATGCTGATAAATTTAATTTTATACCGGGTATTTTTTCTGTGGCGAATGCTAATCCAAAATTCATTCTATTTAATAAAGAACCGCTGTTTATCCAATACGAAGCTTTATCTGGAAAGCCGGTTGGCGCTTGATAATAATAAAATTTTTGCCCCATTTTAGTGCACCATAAAAACAGTTGAAATGGTTGCTGCACTTCGGCTTTGGTTGCACGAACAGAGCTGATGGCTAATTCAAATGGCGATTTAATTTTTTCGCGAAGCACATCAGCTTTCCAAAATTCATCACTGTTAACCATAACAATTAAAACAGATTTTATATTTCCTTTTGTTTTCAAAAATGCAGCAGCCATTTTATTTATTAAATCATCGGAAGGATGATCGCTTACAAAACGAGTTGCTAATTTTTTTGAAATAAATTTTGCTGTGGAGGGATGAGTAGCTAAAAACTCAATCATCTTTTCTCCTTCGGCATAACCACCGTTGGCAGGTAATGTTTGAGTAAGAATTATTTTTTCTCCTTCATCATGTTTATCAGCTCTGAACAAAAAAATACTATCAACTATAAATCCTCTTTCTCTTAATTTTTCAACACCACCGGCTTTATCAATTAATTTTTTTGCAGCACCATCTCTTAGTAAAGGCATAGCACTCCAGCCTGTTAAAGCCCGTGCCAGTTGAGTTACATCGTTTTGAGTATAGCCACCATCAACTCCTAATGTATGCAGCTCCATGATTTCACGAGCATAATTTTCATTTAATCCTTGTGTTTTTTTTGCATCCAGCATTTGTTTTAAGAAAGCCGAATTTTTTTGAGAACTATCATTCGCCATGTCTGTTAATTTTTGTTGTAACAGTTTGGCAGCAGGATTATTATTTTGTTTTTGCGATAATGGATTATTTGTACTAACACTTAAAGTGTTGTCTAAATATTCCAGCATAGCAGGATGCTTAGCAGTGGTCAATAATATTTTAGAAAAATTTCCTAAGGCGTTCGGTCTTATGGCATCACGTTCATAAGTAAATGTATATTGTAAGCATTGTGGCTTAGTGAGTGAAACATTAAAATGATTAAACCAAAAATCGGTCATCACTTCCTGCAATTGATTATTGCTGTATGCTGCACGGAGAATTTTTTGATTGATGAGTTGACGTTCTAATTCAGCAACAGGTTTATAACCATATTGCTGCATGATTTGTTTCAATTGTTCTTTATATTCTTCTTTGCCTTTTGCAGTAGTGTCGGTATTCTTTAAAATAATATTATTACTCTTGGCTAATGCAATAATTTGACCTTGATTTGGAAACGTATTTACAATTTGCTCTGTGGACATGCTTAAAACATCATAATTAACTAGACGCTTCTGTAAATCACTGTCATCAAGGGTTTCAGTTAATTGTTGATTAAACCATTTTTCTAAACCTATTTCTAAAACTTCATCAATTTGATTGGGTGTTGGACCAAACGTAAAACGATTTAATAAATGAGCAGCAGCTTCACGTTTGGTTAAGCCTGCTTTTTTATACGGAAATTTGGGTTTGTATTTTTCAACAAAAGTTTTTTGAGTAAATGCAGACAAAGCAAAAAGAATAATACTTACAAAAAAGCATTTACCCATTCTTTTAAAATTCATGTGAACTGATTTTGAGTTATGATTGTTTATACTGCAAATAGTTTAAGCAACATATAAATTTAACCAAAACAGTAATCAGTTCAAACAGAGAATGGGCAAATACTTAAATGATAATTATTTGTTCAAATAATATTCGGCTGTTGCTTTAATACCATCTTCATAAGATGTTGGCGAAAAGTGAAAATGATTTTCAAATTTTGATGAATCGAAAATGTAACTGTATTCATTTTGATAGAGCATTTCTTTTATTTCAAAAATATCTCTGTTAAATAATCCAACCATTGCAACCATCCAATTTGGAAATACAAAAACACTTTTTGGTCTGTTAAAAGCTTTTGCTGATATTTCAATGAATTCCTTTCCTGTCAAGGCTTTTGCCTTTGTTGGTAAATGCCATGTTTGCCCGAATGCAGTTTCATCATTCGCTAATAAATACAATGCTTTTGCAATGTCAGGTATAAAAGTAAAGCTGTGTGGAAGATTTGTATTCGAAAGCCATTGCGCTTTTTTCTTTTTAGCCAAATTGGTGAAGACTAAAATATTGGGCATGCTTGATTTTTCTCCGCAAGGACCATAAAAATCTGCACCACGTGCAATCAATGCTTTTATATTTCCTGCATTCATCTCGTTTAATAATTGTTTTGCAATGGCAGCGCGAATTTTTCCTTTTTTACTGCAAGGATTAAATGGTGTTTCTTCTGTCATTGCGCCATCAACTTTTCCGTACATATAAACATTATCTATGAAAATTAATTTTGCATTTGTTTGTTTGCAAGCATTGATGGTGTTGGTCATAATTGTTGGCCATGTTGTTTCCCAAACCCGACTATCATATTGTAAGCCAACAAGCAAATACACGACTGACGAGCCTTTCACGGCATTTAATGTTTGCTCGAAATTGGTGAGATCAGCACTTACATGTTCTGTTCCTTCGCATACAATTGGTTTACGAGAAACCAAACGAATCATTTCTTTATTTGCAAGAAGTACAGGAACTAATTCATTTCCTACTGAACCACCGGCTCCAAGTATTGTGTGTAAACTCATTTTTTATTTTTTTAATGATGTAAAATTATTTTACACTAATTGTTTTCACAAGTGTAAATAGGTTATTATCCATTCAATAGCGGTTAACAATAGAATTATGTAGGTGAGCTATTTTTTGCATGAAAAATATTTTAATCTTTATGAATAACTCTAGGTGCTAATAATTTATACAACACCGGTGTTACTACTCTTGTTAATAATGTTGAACTGATGAGCCCTCCTATAATAACCAATGCCAGCGGGCTATACAGCGGATTGCGTTCCATAACCAACGGTATTAAACCACCTATAGCAGTCATGGTAGTTAAGATGATTGGAATGAAACGCGTTTCACCGGCTTCTTGAATTGCATCGTTTAAATTTTTTCCATCTCTGCGCAATTGATCAGTATAATCAACTAATAAAATTGAATTTTTTACTTCGATACCAACCAATGCGATCATCCCAACCACTGCAACAAACGATAAAGTATTTCCTGTTGCCCATAACATTAAAACAGCACCAATGATTCCAAGTGGAACAACACTTAATACAATTAATGTTCCTTTAAAAGTTTTAAATTCTAAAATTAAAATTCCCATAATGCCGAAGATGGTGATGAGAATGATAGTTCCTAATCCTCCAAAACTTTCTTTGCTTGCTTCCAAATCACCCGCTGCATAGTATGATGTTCCTTTCGGGAAATTTATTTTATTAATTTCTTTTAAAATTCCATCAGTAAGTTTTGCTGTGTTGTAACCACTTTTTACAAAAGCAGTTACAGTTGTGTAACGATCTTTATCGTAGTGTTTGATAGTTGTTGGTGATGTTTGAAATTCTACATCAGCAATTTGTTTTAACGGAATTAAAGATCCTGTGTAAGAGGTAACATAAACTTTGTTGAATACATCGATAGTTTGAAATTTATCTCTTGGCAATGTAACATTCAAGTTTAATTCGTCACCATTGTCTTTCTTGAAAGTGCCAATGTTTAAGCCTGTTACAGCCATTCTTACGGTACGATCTATATCTGCAATTGACACACCGATCAATCCAGCTTTTTCTTTATTCACTTTTATTTTTACATCAGTTTCCAAAGAAGTAAGATCGTTGGTAACATACATTGTTCCTTCTGTTTTCTTCAACAAATCTTCTACACGAAACGATAATGCTCTTAATGTATCTAAGTCTTCACTAAATAAACGAATGGCAATTGGCGCTTCTACAGGCGGGCCTTGTTCGAAATCTTTTACTTCAATTCTTGCATTGGGATAAGTTTTAAATTTATCTCTCAATGCATCGATCAATTTCTTTTTATCTTTTGGCTCAGTGTTTTTTAATTGAATGAATAATTGCGCATAATTACTTTGCGTGTTTTGAGGAATGACATTGTAATAAATTCTTGGATTGCCATGACCAACATTTGTTGCGTAATTTTTTAAATCAGGAATTAATTTTACTTGTTGCTCAACATATTTCGAAACACTGTCGGTTGTTGCGAAGCTGCTGCCCAAAGGAGTTTCGATGTTAATTACAAACATTGGTTTCTCTGATGATGGAAATAAACTAAAGCCAATAACAGGAATTAATGCCAATGCGCCTGCAAAAATTCCCAATGCAATAATTAAAGTAGTGAATGGTCTTGCAATGGCACTTGATAATAATTTTCTGTAACTGCCGCTGATAATACGTTTCAGGCCACGTAAGAAAAAATTTCCATCCGGACTTTCGTGATTACTTAATATCCTGCTCGATAAAAAAGGGACGATTGTTAATGAAACAAGCAATGATGCCAATACAGTTGCAACAACTGCTGCGGGTAAACTTCTAATAAAATCACCCGAACCTTCGGGTAAAAATAATAATGGTAAAAATGCAAATATTAAAGTAGCAGTACAACCCAATACTGCTAACCCAATTTGTTTGGTTGCAGCCATTGCCGCTTCACGTTTTGTAAAACCATTTCTTAAATAACGTTCAATATTTTCTACAACAACAATACTGTCATCAACTAATAATCCTAACGCAACAACAAAACCAACAATGCTTAATTGATTAATGGTAAATCCAAATAAATTTAATAACGACAAACCAATTGCTAATGATAACGGAATAGAGATCATTACAACGATTGATGCTCTGAAACCCAATGGCAGCAAGGTTAACAGTACTAAGAAAATAGCGATACCAAAATCTCCGGCAAAAGAAGTTAAACGTTTTCTAACGCTCTCGGCGTTATTAAAACTTTGTTCAAACGCAATATTTTTTGGTAACTCTTTTTTAAAATCATCGAATACCGGTTGCATTTCTTTTTCAACATCGAAAATATTTGTTCCCATTTTTCGGCTTGCTGTAACAAACACAGCACGCTTACCATTTAATCTTGCGATATAATTTTCTTGTTCGTAATTAAAATTTACATCGGCAATATCTTTTACGTATAAAAATTTTCCGCCAACACTGCTTACAATTGTATTATTTATTTGATCAACAGTTTTATAATCACCGCTTGTTTTTACATTAAAACGTTTGGTGCCCATGTCGATACTTCCGCCAGGAATATTCACATTTTCACTTTGCAATGCACCAATCACACGGTTCAATCCAATTTTAAATTGTGCCATTTTTTCTAAATTCAAACTCACTCTAACCTGTTGTTGGGGAAACGCCCAATTATCTACATTCTTTAATGTTTTTATTTTTTCTAAACGCTCTTTTAATTTTTTGCTCCATGATTCTAAATCCTTGTAGGGCAAGGTTTCGCTCATCAGTGCAACTTGTGCAATGTTTACATCACTTGGCGAAAATTTGGTAATGGTTAAACTTAAAATATCCTGCGGCAATTTTGTTTTTAATGCATCAATTTCACGAATCACATCCTGATATTTTTTATCAGGATCCGAACTGTATTTAAATTCAACTCGCACTGTTGCCAATCCATCATCGATCTTTGTAACAATGCGTTTAACATCATCTAACTCATTGAATTTTTTTTCGATCGGATTTACAACTAATTGCTCCATATCCTTCGGACTAGTTCCGGGATAAATCACAACAGCAAAAAAACTTGGTGCTTGAAAATCGGGATCCTCACCGCGTGGCATATGCAACAAAGAATTCACACCCAATGCTACTAGCATCACAAAAATGATTAGTGTGAATTGATAATTTTTTACCGAGAAGTCAGTTATTTTCATCTGTATAATTTTATTTTTTATTGAACAAGCTGTAACACTTTACTCAACACTAGTTGCGTCGCACTCTTGTACGTTCAAAACTTTATTCAGCAATTTTTACTTTGGATGTTTCAGTTAAATAACTAATTCCATCAGATATCACTTCGTTTATATTTTCTAATCCGCTGCTGATAGCAACTTTATCTTTATCTATAAATGCAATCGTAACAAGAATTTTTTTAACTGACTTCTTATCATCATTTAAAATAAAAACAAAACCTTTTTTCTCATCTGCTTCAGCCAAAGCTTCAATAGGTAATAGTTTCAAATCCTTTACAGCACTAGCTTTTAATTGAACAGTAGCAAATAAACCTGATGCGAATTTCTCGCCGTTTGGCAAGATCTTCACTTCAATTTCATAAGTGTTGCTATATGGATCGGCACTTTCTGCTTTTTTAGAAATAAGTCCTTTAAATGGTTTGTTAGGATATGCATCGATTAAAACTGTAGCTGCATCATCTTTTTTTAGAACACTCCAATCTTTATCTGATACACCAAAACGAATTACCCAATCGTTGTTTGATGCGCTGTTGATGATGAACACTGGAGAACCTGCTGCAATTACTTCGCCTTCGTTTGATATTTTTTTAGTTACAGTTCCATTTTCTAATGCACGAATTTGTGCAAACTCTAAATTAAATTTTGCGATGCGTTGATTTTCTTTTGCAACATCTAATTGTGTTTGTACATTTTGAAATTGTTCTAATGTGGCAGCAGTATCGTTGTATAAATTTTTTACACGGCTGGCATCACGTTTTGCTTTTTCAACAGCTTGTGTTGATTGTTCAACCTGTGCATTTATTTCTGTTAAGTTCAATGTTGCCAGCAGTTGACCTTTGCTAACATGATCTCCTTCTTTTACATAAATTTTAGAAACAATGCCGCCAATTTTAAAAGATAATTTTACTTCGTTAGTGCTTGCCATCATACCGCTGTATTGCAGTGTGGGCTTATAATCTGCCGTTTCTACTTTGGTAGTTTTAACAAGTATGGCATCATCTTCTTGTTTGATAATTTCTTTTGGTTTGCTGTTGCATGCCATCAATAATGAAATAATTGCGATACTGATTTTTGTTTTTATTCTCATAAAAATATTTTGAAAATTGTTCTGTGATTTTATTTATTGAGTTGATAAGAAGCTTTTACTCTTTCCAATTCTGCTTCTTTATTTAATACAGCCAATTGCGCTAAAGAATATTTGATGGCGGCATTTGTCATTTGAGTTCTGGCATCAGTTAATTCAATTAATAATGCAGCGCCTTCTTTGTATCTTTTTTCGGTAAACTCGTACACTTCTTTGCTGCTCTGCATTTCATCGGATGTACTTTTTAATGCAGCCCATGCACTTTGATAAGTGTTATTGGCAGTTGAAACTTGGAGCAACATTTGTTTTTGAACATCATTGTATTGATTTTGCACAGCATCAATATCTATTTGCGCCTGTTTTATTTTATACCGATTATCATAACCTTTAAATAAATTCCACTGCAACTGTACAGCAGCTAACTGATAGAATTGTTTATCGTCAAACTTAAAACCGTTGCCCTGGAAACCGATATTATATGCAGCATTCAACTTTGGAATTTTAGTTGCATCAGTCATTTTCAGATTGGTTGAATAAACTTTCTTAACACTCTGCAGTTTTGCTAATTCTTCTCTTTGCATCGGAACATCTAAGACCGGCGATATTTTCATTTGGATTTTTTGTAATAGCGAAGAATCAATATTTACGGGTGTTTCAAGAGATTGGTTCAATAAAAAATTAAAATACGCCTGCGCATTTTTTTTATTGTTTGTTGCTTCAATGATAGAAGTTTCTACCTGACTAACTTGTGTTTTTGCTCTTGCAATTACTTCTTTCGTTGCAACACTATTCTTCACCAACTTTTCATTCACGCGTAAATTTTCATTCACACTATTCAATGCGTTTTGATAAATATTTAAAGCTTTATCTGCTTGCAAATATTGATAGTAAGCTTGCTTTATCATCTTCACCAATTCACGTTTGTACAATAAAACATCCTGTTGTTGAGTATTAATTAATTCCGACTTTATTTCTTTGTTGTATTTGATATCTGTATTTACAAGCGGAATTAAAACTTCCATTTTAGTGTCATGAAAATCGTTGGGAAGAAAACTGATCGATTGATTACTTATCTGAGGAAAACTATTTGTTGCAGTTAACTTGTTTAATGTAGCATAAGCACCGTTTAATAAATCGCCGATCGGTAAATCAATCGAGCGACCACCGTTGGCAACAGTATATTGCGAAGCAAGATTTACCTGCGGATAAAACAAAGCTTCGGCTCTTTGTAGATCGAGTTTAGCTTTTTTAAGATCGAAATATTTTTGTTTTAGGGCAAGATTGCTATCCAATCCCAGTTTCACATATTGCTCTAAAACGTTTTGACTTTTTAATTGACCGAAAAAAATTATTCCCACAATTAAGAAGAGAATGTTTTTGAATTTTAATTTCATAATAATAAATTAATACTGATGTCAATAATATTAACGATGTTAAGTTTTGATTAAAAATTTTTTATTTTTTCTTTACTGATGTATCAATGGTTCCTAAAAACCAGTTTATAGATTGATGCATCATCTTTATCAATTGATCTTTTTCTATTAACTTCTTACTGATAGATTCTAATCTGTCGCGAATAGCTAAAGAAACCATTCCATGCACTAATCCCCATATCGCCATTGCCACAATTTCAACCGGTGCTTTTTGTATCAAACCCTTATCCATACAATCTTTCAGCAATCCTTTTAAACTTTCAATTGCTATACTGCCTGCTGTCCATTCCAGTTCCTCCATTTTGCTGATACAATCCATCGGTGCACGTTGAATAAACATTACATCATAATATTCGGGGTTTGTCATTCCGAAATGAATATAATTTTCACCCATTTTATATAAACGCATCAATGGATTGGCGATGGTTGTAAGGTTTTGATTCAGCTCCAGCATTTTTTCGAAACCAACCTGACTAAGTTGAAAAAAAATCTCATCCTTATCTTTAAAATATAGGTAAACGGTGGTAGGACTATATTCAATCAGGTCGGCAATCTTACGAATGGTAACATTGTCGAAACCCTCTTCCACAAATAGTTTCATGGAAGCGTCGAGGATCATTTTTTTAATGTCCTGCTTTTGTTTTTCTTTTCTTTCTACGATTCCCATGATTATTAAATTACGATGCAAATATAATTAACACTGTTAAGTTTCCAAATCTTTTTTGTTTTTTGATCAAAAAAATACCAACTGTACAAGAGTGCGACGCAACTAAGATGCCATGAAATACCACTGTTGGTAACAAAAAATAAAAAGTGCTAAACTTATCTGTTTACAAAACTTTCGTATTGCTTACATTTGAATTTCTTCGAAACAGTTATGGATAAATTTATAGTATCGGCAAGAAAATACAGACCGCAGAATTTTAATACTGTGGTGGGGCAATCACATATCACAACTACATTAAAAAATGCGATAAAAAATAATCAATTGGCGCATGCATTTTTGTTTTGCGGTCCTCGTGGCGTGGGCAAAACAACCTGTGCAAGAATTTTGGCAAAGACAATTAATTGCACCAATAAAACTGCAGATGGTGAAGCTTGTAATATTTGTCCCAGTTGCGTTTCATTCGATGCTGGTACATCATTAAATATTCATGAATTAGATGCAGCAAGTAATAATTCGGTGGATGATATTCGTTCATTAGTAGAGCAAGTTCGTTTTGCACCGCAGGCTGGAAAATATAAAGTTTATATTGTTGATGAGGTACACATGTTAAGTGCCAGTGCGTTCAATGCATTTTTAAAAACATTGGAAGAACCGCCGGGTTATGCCATTTTTATTTTAGCAACAACCGAGAAACATAAAATATTACCAACGATTTTATCGCGTTGTCAGATTTTTGATTTTAAAAGAATTACAACGAATGATACTGTTGAACATTTGCAAGAAATAGTTGATAAAGAAGAACTTAAAGCTGATAAAGCATCGCTGCAGGTGATCGCACAAAAAAGTGAAGGCTGCATGCGTGATGCGCTGAGTATTTTAGATAAGATTGTAAGTTTTACCAATGGCGAAGTAACGTATCAAAACACGATTGATAACTTAAATATTCTTGACGAAGATTATTATTTTAAACTGATAGAAAGCTTGCTGCAGCAGGATTTGGCGGCTGCACTTTTATTGTATGATGAAATTAACAGCAAGGGTTTTGAAGGTGATATGGTATTGAATGGTTTTGCAGAATTCATCAGAAATATTTTGGTTTGTAAAGACGAAAAAGCTGCATCGTTATTAGATGTTGTTGAAGGCATGCAGGAAAAATATGTTGCTGCATCTAAAAAAGCAAACACTGCTTATTTAGTTAGTACATTAAATATTTTGAATGATGCAGAAATTAATTTTAAAATGGCACGCAATAAAAGATTGCATGTTGAATTGACATTAATAAAATTAAATTTTTTGCAACAGGCAATTGATCTTTCTGTAAATGATGGCGCTGTTGTTAAAAAAAAACGAATTGATTCAGGTATTGGATTTAAAATAAAACCAATCGAGCAGATACAAGTGAAGGCTGCTGAGGTTTCTGAAGCAAAGTTGATTATTGAGTCGGAAGTTGTTACAAAGCCGTTAGTCGTTAATCGTGAATCGCAAGTTGCTGAAAATAGTCAACCGTCAACTATCATCTCTTCATCAGGTACCAAGAAAAATTTATTAGATGCGTTGCGTGAAAAGTATGGAAATCAATACAGCATTGAAGAAGTTAAAGATGCTGAAGAATTAAATATTGAAAAATTGCAAAATTGCTGGGATGTTTTTGCTGTGCAATTAGAACAGCAACAAAAACATTCTTCAGCAGCAACTTTTAAAATTGCGAAATTGGAGATTGTTAGTGAAGATAGATTTACTGCAACCGTCTCAGCCTTGACAGCACAGCGTTTCATTGAACAGGAAAAAATGATGCTGACCGATTATATTCATCAACAATTCAATAATCGCAGTATAACTTTTTCGGTATTAATTGAAGCGAGTGAGAAAGAAGAAGTTCCGCAACACATGACGATGAACAGCAAACAAAAATTTGAAAGAATAGTTGAACAATATCCGATGGTGAAAGAATTAAAAGATAAATTAAAATTGGAGTTGGATTACTAACCCATTTTTTTGGAATTGATGAAACCATTCTTTAATAACCACTGCAAAACTTTGTCGCGTTGATCTCCCTGGATAATTATCTCTCCATCTTTTACACTTCCGCCGGTACCGCAATAATTTTTTAGTTTTTTACCAAGATCAATTAAGTCATTTTCGATGCCAATGAATTCTGTAATTAAAGTAACGGCTTTACCTGCACGATGTTTTGTTTCTAATCGTATTCTTAATTTTTGTTGTTTGGGTTCTATTGTTTCCTGAACAGAATTATCTTCTTTTTCAAATCGAAAATTTGGGTCGGTGCTGAAAACAAATCCTTTAGTATCGGGCTTATTTTTTTTTGACATATAGAAAGTTTAAGAGGTTCAAGAAGTTTAAACAATTACAGCCTTTAAACTTAGATCAACACTTTGCGCTTGGTGAATTAATCCGCCAACACTAATGTAATCAACGCCTGTAGCAGCAAAGCTTTCAATAGTATTTAGATTGATGCCGCCACTGGCTTCTGTTTCAAAATTTTTATCAATTATTTTTAAAGCTTCAGTAATTTCTTCAGGCGAAAAATTATCCAGCATCACTCTAAAAATTTTTCCTTTCCCAACAGCACAAACTTTTTTTACATCATCAATGGATCTTGTTTCAACTTCTATTTTTAAATTGAGTTGATTGGTTTGAACATAATTAAAAGCATTATTAATTGCATTCTCGATCCCACCTGCATAATCGATATGATTATCTTTCAGCATGATCATATCATACAAACCAAAACGATGATTTATGCCACCTCCAATTTTAACGGCTTCTTTTTCTAACAATCGAAAATTAGGAGTTGTTTTTCTAGTGTCTAATAATTTGGTATGATAACCTTCTAATTTTTTTGTGAACAGATGCGCTAATGTTGCAATCCCACTCATTCGCTGCATGCAATTCAATACCAATCTTTCACATTTTAAAATAGTATGAATACTTGCTGAAATCTCAAAAGCATTTTCTCCTAAAAACATGGTATCGCCATCATTTTTAATTTTCGTAAAAATGGCTGAAGGTTGAACGAAATGAAAAATTTTTTCCGCAACAGCAACACCGGCTAAAATACCATCCTGTTTTATTTTTAAAACTGCATTTCCTTTTTGTGTTGATGGAATACAACTTAAAGTTGAATGATCTCCGCTACCAACATCTTCAAGCAAGCCTTCTGTAACTAAATGTTGCAATTGTTCATCAAACGATTTCATGCAGGAAAGATAATCAGTTTATAAAAAACAAAAAGATTCCTGTTGGGGGATCTTTAATAATAATTTTTCAAAAATTAATTAATTCGAACAGAAATGATCTGGTGTTTTCCTTCTCTGTTTTTTAATAAGATGGTGATATTATAAGCTTTGCTTTTTGTTTGCAGTTTGCCTGCAATGTACATGGTAGTGCCCGATTCGCGTTGCGAAGTCAGTTCAAAACCATTCACTCCGGTTTCATCAAAAAATGATTTTAATGTAATGCCCGCCTGATTTTTACCAATATTTTTTATATCTTCTTTTCCAGGAAGCGTAAGATCGATATATCCATCAAAATATGCAGATACAGCTTTTGCATTCCCGATTTTTAACGAATTTATAATATCCTCTGTATCGTTTTGAATTGTGAACGACATCAACAACCATCCCAATCCTGCTAATAAAAATATTTTTTTCATGTTGAACTTTTAAACATCTATACAATTGCTAAAAACATGCCAAATGATTTTGGATATGAAGTTAAAGTTAATCACTGAAGATGAATTACCAAATGATGTAGATTTGCGGCATGAACAAAAAAGTAATTTTAATCATTATGGATGGCTGGGGATTAGGTAAAATAAAATCAGCCGATGCCATTCAAAATGCAAACGTTCCTTTTGTAACATCGTTGTACAAAAAATATCCCAACACAGCTTTAGTTACCTGCGGCGAAGCTGTTGGTTTACCCGACGGGCAAATGGGCAACAGCGAAGTAGGTCATTTAAATTTAGGTGCAGGCCGAATAGTTTATCAGGAATTGCAACGAATTAATGTTGCGATTCGTAGCGGTGAGTTTGCAACGAATGAACATTTATTGGCATCTATTCGTTTTGCAAAACAAAATAATAAGCCTTTGCATTTATTAGGTTTAGTAAGTGATGGTGGCGTGCATTCGCATATCAATCATGTGAAAGCTATAGCTGATGTTTGTAAAAAAGAAGGATTGACCGAAGTATATGTTCATGCATTTACTGATGGCAGAGATTGTGATCCAAAAAGCGGATTAGGTTTTATTAAAGAATTACAAAATCATTTGGATAATAGTGTTGGTAAGATCGCAACAATTACCGGAAGATATTATGCAATGGACCGAGATAAACGTTGGGAAAGAGTTAAGCTGGCGTACGATGCAATGGTGAATGGTGTTGGCGAACAAAGTGATGATATAATTAAATCGATAGAAACATCTTATTCAAATAATGTAACTGACGAATTTATTAAACCGATAATTAATTCGAAGTTAAGTGCTGCTGCTAAAATTAAGGATGGCGATGTTGCCATTTGTTTTAATTTCCGCACCGATCGTTGCAGAGAAATAACAAATGTTTTAACGCAGGAAGATCATCACGAACAAGACATGCACAAATTGAATTTGAATTATACAACCATGACGGAGTATGATCACACTTTTCAAAATGTACATGTAATTTTTGAAACAGATAATTTAAATAATACTTTGGGCGAAGTGTTGGAAGCCAATGGAAAAAAACAAATTCGAATTGCTGAAACAGAAAAATATCCGCATGTAACTTTCTTTTTTAGTGGTGGAAGAGAAAAAGTTTTTGATGGCGAAACAAGGATCATGGCGCAATCTCCAAAAGTTGCAACATACGATCTGCAACCCGAAATGAGTGCGTATGAATTAGCTGATAAATTAGTTCCCGAAATTGAAAAAGAATCTGCCGATTTTATTTGTTTAAATTTTGCAAATGCAGACATGGTTGGTCATACCGGTGTTTTTACTGCTGTTGAAAAAGCAGTTGAAACAGTTGACAAATGTGTTGAAAGGGTTGTTACTGCTGCATTACAGCACGATTACACCATCTTCTTAACAGCAGATCATGGCAATGCAGATTTTATGATCAATGAAGATGGAACACCCAATACGCAACATTCTTTAAATCTTGTTCCATTTTTTGTGATCGATAAAGAATGGCATGGAAATCTGAAGCCGGGTAAATTAGGCGATTTGGCTCCGTCTATTTTGCATGTGATGGGATTGCCTATTCCAAAAGAAATGACAGGCAATATTTTAATAGATTGATTTTATGACTAAATCTGCAATTGTTGATCAGTTACAAAAAAATCATTCCGATTTTATTGAATTAATTAGTTCAATGAATGAAAATGATTTTTGTAAAAAGGTTTCTGATAAATGGACACCTGCACAACAAGCAGAGCATATTCATAAATCAATTCATCCTTTATTATTAGCTTTTAGATTGCCTTTATTTATTCCAAAATTATTATTTGGAAAAGCAAATCGTGCATCAAGATCTTATGAAGAATTGGTAGAAAAATATCATCAAAAATTACTCACAGGCTACAAAGCAGGCAAGGCTTATATTCCGGCTGACATTTTATTTTCTCAAAAAAATAATTTGGCTCATCGCTTACAAAAAGATATTACTATCCTGTGTAGGTTAGTTAATAGATTTAATGAAAAGCAATTAGACGAATACATTTTACCTCATCCATTATTAGGTAAATTAACGATTCGTGAAATGTTGTACTTTACAGCTTATCATGTTAAGCATCATCAATCAAGTGTTGAAATAATTGTTCACTCATAAATTTTTTATATGAAAATTTTCAAAAGAATTCTGTTAGCGCTTTTCTTAGTATTTATTGCTATTCAGTTTATTCATCCAAAAAAAAATCAATCAACTGAATTGTTGGCAACTGATATCAGTAAAACTTATGCAGTTCCAAAAGATGTAGAAACTATTTTAGCAAAAGCTTGTAATGATTGCCATACCAACAACACAAAATATCCATGGTATAATAATATTCAACCTGTGGCTTGGTGGTTAAATAATCATGTAAAAGATGGTAAACGTCATTTTAATTTGAGTGACTTTACATCATCAAGAATTGCAAGGCAATACAAAAAATTAGATGAATGTATTGAGCAAGTTAAAGAAGGCGAGATGCCTTTAGAATCTTACACATGGATTCATAAGGATGCAATTTTAACCGATGGAGAAAAACAATCTTTATATAATTGGTGCAATACAGTTAGAGATTCTATTAAAGCAAAATATCCTGCTGATAGTTTAGTGTTGCCAAAGAAGAAACCATAAGTGTTTTATTTTTTTGAAACATGAAGTTTAATGAAAAATTTTATTTTAAAAAAGGTTGTTTATTCACTTTTGCTAATTAGCATTTGGGTTGGTTTGCTTTTTATTTTTTTATATCCTGATAATAATGGTTTAGGCGAAACTTTTAAGGTTGTGATATTTTTAATTTTTACTCTTTTCTTTTCGTTAGCAGTTGGAATAATTATGTTGATTTTGCAATTACTAAAACTACTTAAAACAAATTCCTCTAGTTATATTTTTATTGCTGTACTTAATATAAGTCTGGGACTTTATGGTGCTGTATTACTTTTATTTCATCAAATGACCGAGACTAAATTTATAAGTCTGCATCTGCTAAGTTTATTGATGGGTTTAATTATGATCATGAATGTTTTTATCTACAATAAAATAAAAAACCAAAATAGCAATTCTTTCTAAAGTTTCTTATTGTCAATAACCTCAAAAAGGTTGACTTCTTTTTTCTCTTAACCCAAGCTATCTTTGCAACATGCAAATAAAATCAGCCAAGTATATTATTTCATCGCCAACATTCGATAAATGTCCAAAGCCCGATAAGCCCGAATATGCTTTTATTGGCCGCAGTAATGTGGGCAAGTCGTCATTAATTAATATGTTGGTGAAACAAAAGAACCTGGCTAAAACCTCATCCACACCCGGAAAAACACAATTACTCAATCATTTCGAAATTGAAAGTTCTGCTAAAGAAAAGATGCCAAAAGAAAAATGGTTTTTGGTTGATTTACCTGGTTATGGTTACGCCAAACGTTCGCAAAGCGACAGAAGACGTTGGGAACAAATGATAGATGGTTATTTGCGCAAACGAGAAAATTTAATAAAAGTTTTTGTGTTGATCGATGCACGCCATGCACCTCAAAATATTGATCTCGAATTTGTAAAT